>NZ_JANUEW010000001.1:0-734108 GCF_024807515.1 Pseudomonas sp. BIGb0558 | reverse complement strand
TATAAGGGCTTCCACACCCTGTCACTGAATTTGCAGCGACAGGGCAAAGACTAGTCAGTCGACGCATGCCAAACAAGTTCGCGCCCACCGCTACACGTTGCGGGAAAAGTCCGACGACACACATTCATGCGCTGTGCACATAACCCTGTGGGAGCTGGCTTGCCTGCGATGGGGCCGTGCCAGTCACATATCTGCTGCTGACACACCGCTATCGCAGGCAAGCCAGCTCCCACATTTGATTTGTGTCGCTCAGGGAATTGTCGCCAGGCTTATTTACGCTGCAGCAACCCCGGAAATTGCGCCACCAGCTTCTGGTTGTTCAACGGCGCTCGGATAAACCCGCGCTGCGTCCCATCCGGTCCGATCAGCGCCAGGTTGCCGCTGTGGTCGACGGTGTAGTTGGGCTTGCTGGTGTCCGCCGGAATAAACGGAATGCTCACTGCGTTCGAAACCTTCTGCACCTCCTCAACATTCGCGCCGGTCAGGCCTTCGAACTGCGGATCGAAGTAACCCAGGTACTGCTTGAGCTGCGCCGGGGTGTCGCGGTTGGGGTCGACGCTGACCAGGATCACCTGCAACTTGTCCACAACGTCTTTAGGCAGCTCGCTCTTGATCTGCCGCAGTTGGGCGAGGGTGGTCGGGCAGATGTCCGGGCAGAAGGTGTAGCCGAAGAACAGCACGCTCCACTTGCCTTTCAACTCATTGACCACCACCGGCTGGCCGTCCTGGTTGGTCATGGTCACCGCCGGCAGCTGGCGGCTTTGGGGCAGCAGGATGATGCCCGCGTCGATCAAGGCCGTCGGGTCGCCCTGACCTTTTCCGCTCAGTACTTTGTTGACGGTCAGGCCCATGATCAACGCGACAATGGCCACCAGAATGAAGACAGTTTTTTGAGTTCGAGTCATAGGTTCAACAATAGGTAATGGTCTACGAGCAGGGCGATAAACAGCGCGAACAGGTACCAGATAGAGTACTTGAAGATGTTGATCGCCGCGTGCGGCCGACTGCCACGGTACAGCACCCAGGCCCATTGCAGAAAGCGCCCGCCCAGAACCAGCGCGCACACCAGGTACAGCACGCCGCTCATGTGGATCACATACGGCATCAGGCTGACCGCCAGCAGGGCGAAGGTATAGAGCAGGATATGCACCTTGGTGTAATGCTCGCCATGGGTCACGGGCAGCATCGGGATGTCGGCCTTGGCGTATTCCTCCTTGCGGTGAATCGCCAGGGCCCAGAAGTGCGGCGGGGTCCAGGCGAAGATGATCAATACCAGCAGCAACGGCTCGGCACTGACGTGGCCGGTGACGGCGACCCAGCCCAGCAACGGCGGCGCAGCGCCGGCGAGGCCACCGATGACGATATTCTGCGGCGTGGCACGCTTGAGGAAGCCGGTGTAGATCACCGCATAGCCCAACAGCGAAGCCAGGGTCAGCCACGCGGCCAGTGGGTTGGTAAACGCCAGCAGCAGCGCCAGCCCGGCCACCGCCAGCACCATCGCGAACGTCAGCGCAGCAGCAGGTGATACACGCCCTTCCGCCAGCGGGCGTTTATGGGTGCGCGCCATCAATGCATCGATGCGCCGGTCTACCACATGGTTGACCGCCGCCGCACCACCGGCACACAGGGCGATCCCCAGGTTGCCGAAAATCAGCACCGGCCATGGCACCCCGGCGCGGGTGGCGAGGAACATGCCCACCAGCGAGGTGATAAGCATCAGCACCACTACTTTTGGCTTGGTCAGCTCCAGGTAGTCACGCCAGATCGCCTGGCTATGACGCTCGCCGATCAAGGTCGCCATGGCATCTCTCCTTTGAGGGTTATAAGGCCCGACACGTGTTTACGCGGGCTGAAGCGCCAGCCGAACGGCAACTGGTGCCGCACCCGGACCAGGCTGGTGCGGGCGTGGTAATTGACCAGCACCAGCGACAGCAGCAACGCTGCACCGCCGGCGTTATGCGCAACGGCTACCGGCAGTGGCAAGTGGAAGTAAACGTTGCTCAGGCCCAGGCAGATTTGCGCCGCCAGGGCGATCAGCAACAGGCCGGCCAGGCGGGTCATGCCGACTACCTTGAGTTGCCAGGCCAGGCCCAGCAGCACGACGGTAACCAACAGCGCGCCAATCCGGTGAGTCAGGTGAATCGCCGTGCGCGCATCACTGTCCAGTTGGCCACCGAGGTAATTGGGGCCGATATGTTGAGTCAGGTGGAAACCATTGGCGAAATCCGCCGCCGGCCACCATTGGCCGTGACAGGTCGGCAGGTCGATACAGGCCACCGCCGCGTAGTTGGAGCTGACCCATCCACCCAGCGCAATCTGGCCGATCACCAACACCAGCCCGGCCGTGGCCCAGTACTGCAAACGCCTGGGAACGATCAGCGCCGGCAGCACGCCGGACAATCGCAGCGTCAGCAAAAACAGCAGGCTCAACGTCGCGAACCCGCCCAATAAATGCCCGGTGACCACCTGCGGCCAGAGCTTCAGCGTCACCGTCCACATGCCAAACGCCGCCTGGGCAAACACCACCGCCAGCAGGAACAACGGCAGCTTCAATGGCTGCCCCGGATGATGCCGATGGGTCCAGGCGCGCGCCGCCAGCAGCACGATTAGCAGCCCGAGGGTGCCGGCGAAGTAACGGTGGGTCATCTCGTTCCAGCCCTTGTCCGCCTCTACCGGCGTGTCCGGGTAATGCAGTTCGGCATGGGCCAACTGGGCTTCGCTTTTCGGCACGCTGATAAAGCCATAGCAACCCGGCCAGTCCGGGCAACCAAGGCCGGCATGGGTCAGCCGGGTATAGGCACCCAGCAGCACCACGATCAGGGCCAGCAGGGTGGCAAACAGCGCGAGGCGAAATCCAGGTTTGGCCATGACGGTGTCCTTTATCCGATGTTCGACAGTTTCAACAGCAGGCGCAGGTCGTTCAGCAGGTCCTTGCCCTTGACCCGGGCGTCGTAGCGCAGCACCAGGTTGCCGTGGGGGTCGACGATCCACAGCTGGGCATCACCGCTGCCCTGGGCGGCGGCGTCTTTATTGAAGGTCGACAGGTCCAGGGAATAACGCTGCAGTTGCGGGTATTCGGCCTTGAGCTTGGCGTCGTAGGCAGTGCTTACCGGCTGCGCGCTGGCCAGGGCGTGGCTGGCGCGGGAGGCGTCACGACCCAGGCCGATCTGGAGTTGGCGTGCGAGGTACACCAGTTGCTGGCAGTCGGCGGCGCAGGCCGTGGGTGCGGTGACCAGCAGTTGCCAGCGGTCTTCGTCGGCCTGCACGCCGATGTCGGCGCGGGTCTGGCCATTGCCGATCATCTCGCCGTGGTAGCTGCGGCTGTCCGGCACCCAGAACTGCAGCTTGTACATGAAGGTGGCGAGCACCATCGGGCCGATCACCATCAGCAGGATCAGGATCAGTTGCCAGCGGCCCTTGCGCCGATTGGGCGCTGCTGGCGCGTCAGACATGTTGAGTGGATTCATGGCCGCTCCCATGGCGCTTCTCCTTTTTTGTGTTGTGCCATCCGAGGTAGAGGTAAAGACCGAACAGCGCCACCGCCATGGCGAACCACTGCACGGCATAGCCCAGGTGTTTTTCCGGGCCCATGGCAACCACGGGCCAGTTGGTTTCGTAGGTGGCCGGGCCCGCTTCAGCCCGCACTTCATAGGCGAATCCGCTGCGATCCAACTCGGCCCACAATGCTTCGGGATGCAGTGCAGTCAGCAATCGCGGCCACTTTGCGCCCGCCGGATCGGCGTGCAGCTGGAAGGTCTCGCCCGGGGCTACATAGACCCAAGCGTCGACATTCAGCGGTTGTTCGGGGGTATTGAAAGCGGGCGGCGTGCGCCGGTCCGGCCAGGGCAGCCAGCCGCGATTGAGCAACAGCCACTGGCCGCTGGCCTGATCATGGAACGGTTGCAGCAACTCGACGCCGACCTTGCCGTCACGAAAGCGGTTATCCAGCAACACGCTGTGCTCGGCGTCGAACTGCCCGCGCAAATGCACACGTCGGAACGCCGGATCTTCGGTGGCCTGCAATTGCGTACTGCTCATGGGCTCGGCAGCACGGCGCTCGGCGTAGGTTGCCAGCAGCGCCTGTTTTTCGTGACCACGGGACAGCTGCCAGAAGCCGAGAAACACCAGCAACGGCAGCAGCACAAGCACCACCAGCGTCGGCGCAATACCGGGGCGAAAGGGTTTCATGGCATTGCCGCAGAGGTCGGTGCTGCGCTGGCTATACTGAATCTCATTGCTCGCCCCCTCCAAAAAAAGAGCCCCGGAGCCCACCATGCTCAAAGCAGCCATTGCCCTGATGCTGATTGCTACCGTCGTGAGCCTGTTCAGTGGCTTGTTCTTCCTGGTCAAGGACGAGGGCAACTCCAATCGCCTCGTCACTGCCTTGACCGTGCGTGTGGTGCTGGCCGTGATCACCCTGGGGTTGATCACCTGGGGGTTCTTCAGCGGCCAGCTGGTGTCTCATGCACCCTGGTGAAAATCCTCAAAGCACGTAAACGAAGAAAAACAGCCCGATCCACACCACGTCCACAAAGTGCCAATACCAACTGGCCGCCTCGAAGCCGAACTGGTGCTCGTTGTTGAAATGCCCCTTCAGGATGCGCATCAGCATCACAAACAAAATGATCGTGCCGATGGTCACGTGGGCGCCGTGGAAACCGGTGAGCATGAAGAAGGTCGCGCCGTACACGCCGGAACCCAGGGTCAGGCCCAGCTCTTTATAGGCATGGATGTATTCCTCGGCCTGGAAGCCGAGAAACGCCCAACCCAGCAGCACGGTGATCGCCAGCCAGATCTTCAGCGCGCCGCGATGGCCTTTGCGCAAGGCATGGTGGGCGATGGTGATGGTCACGCTGGAACTCACCAGCAAGATCGTGTTGATCAGCGGCAGGCCCCACGGGCTGATGGTGCCCTTGGGCGCCGGGAACAGTTTCGGGTCAGGATTGTTCAGCAGCGGCCAGGCAAATTCGAAGTTCGGCCACAGCATGTGGGCGATGCCCTTGTGGCCTTCGCCCGCCAGCCAGGGCGCCGACATGTGCCGCACATAGAACAGCGCACCGAAGAAGGCGATGAAGAACATCACCTCGGAGAAGATGAACCAGGTCATGCCCCAGCGAAACGAGCGGTCCATCTGCGAACTGTACAAACCGGCTCGGCTTTCCTTGATCACCGCGCCAAACCAGCCAAACATCATGTAGGCCAGCAGCAGGCCGCCGACGAAAAAGATCAGCGGGCCGTGGGATTCCGGGCGTGCGGCCTTCAGGTCGTTGAACCAGGTAGCCAGCCCGAACACCGTGATCAGCATGCCCAACGTGGCAATTATTGGCCATTTGCTTTGCGCTGGTACGTAGTACGTATCATGAGTCGACATGTATTCGTTCTCCTAATCGAGCCCGCAAGCAACGCCTAGCCGCCGGTATGGACAGCCACGGGCGGTTGGCGCGCGGTGATATCGAACAGCGTGTACGCCAGGGTCAAATGCTTCACATCCTTGGGCATGTCGCGATCGACAATGAAGCGCACCGGCATCTCTATGCGCTGGCCTGGCTGCAGCACTTGCTGGGTGAAGCAAAAACACTCGGTCTTGTGGAAGTACATCGCCGCCTCGGCGGGCGAAATGCTCGGCACCGCCTGGGCCGTCATCGGTTTGTCGGTGGGGTTGTAGGCCACGAACAGCATCTCGGTGACCGCGCCAGGGTTGACCACCACCTCGTCGGCCTTGGAGTGGAACTCCCAGACCATGTCGATGGCATTGGTGGACAAAAACTGCACACGCACCTGGCGCGTCGGGTCCACCACCTGCTCGCCTTCGTACTGCCCGGCGGTCTTGCCGTTGATGCCGAACGCCTTGCACATCACGTCGTAGATCGGCACCAGGGCAAAGCCGAAGGCGAACATCGCCACCACCAGGATCAGCAGCCGTGTGACAAGGCGCTTGATGGGCACGGACTCAAGCATGGCGGCCACCTACGAATGAATGCTCTGTGAATGGCTTTTCTGTGGGAGCTGCCTTGCCCGCGATGCTGGCAACTCGGTTTTTCAGGCACACCGAGGTGATGCCATCGCAGGCAAGCCAGCTCCCACAGGGTAGGGAGGTGTTCATTTGACCTCCGGCGGCGTGGTGAAGGTGTGATACGGCGCGGGCGAAGGGATGCTCCACTCCAGCCCTTCGGCGCCATCCCACGGCTTGGCCGGCGCGGGCGGGCCGCCACGGATGCACTTGATGACGATGAACAGGAAGAAGATCTGCGTCGCGCCAAAGGTGAAGGCACCGATGGAGGAGACCATGTTGAAGTCGGCGAACTGCAGGTTGTAGTCCGGCACCCGACGCGGCATGCCGGCAAGTCCTACGAAGTGCATCGGGAAGAACGCCATGTTCATCCCCACGAACGACAGCCAGAAGTGCAGCTTGCCCAGGGTTTCGTCATACATGTGGCCGGTCCATTTCGGCAGCCAGTAGTAGGCCGAGGCGAAGATCCCGAAGATCGCGCCAGGCACCAGTACGTAATGGAAATGCGCCACCACGAAGTAGGTGTCGTGGTACTGGAAGTCAGCCGGGGCGATGGCCAGCATCAGCCCGGAGAACCCGCCGATGGTGAACAGAATCACGAAGGCCACGGCGAACAGCATCGGCGTCTCGAAGGTCAGCGAGCCTTGCCACATGGTGCTCACCCAGTTGAACACCTTCACCCCCGTGGGCACCGCGATCAGCAGCGTGGCGTACATGAAGAACAGCTCGCCCACCAGCGGGATGCCCACCACGAACATGTGGTGCGCCCACACGATGAACGACAGGAACGCGATACTCGCCGTGGCGTACACCATCGAGGTGTAGCCGAACAGCGGCTTGCGCGAGAAGGTCGGGATGATCGAGCTGACGGCGCCGAAGGCCGGCAGGATCATGATGTACACCTCGGGATGCCCGAAGAACCAGAACACATGCTGGAACAGCACCGGGTCACCGCCGCCGGCGGCACTGAAGAAGCTGGTGCCGAAGTGGATATCCATCAGCATCATGGTCACGCAACCCGCCAGCACCGGCATCACCGCGATCAGCAGGAACGCTGTGATCAGCCAGGTCCAGACGAACAGCGGCATTTTCATCAGGGTCATGCCGGGAGCGCGCAGGTTGAGGATGGTGGCGACCACGTTGATCGCGCCCATGATCGAGCTGATGCCCATCAGGTGGATGGCGAAGATGAAGAAGGTCACGCTTTCCGGCGCATAGGTGGTGGAGAGCGGGGCGTAGAAGGTCCAGCCGAAGTTCGGCCCGCCGCCGGGCATGAACAGGGTGGACACCAGCATCAGGAACGCCGCCGGCAACAGCCAGAAACTGAAGTTGTTCATGCGCGGCAGGGCCATGTCGGGCGCGCCGATCATCAACGGGATCATCCAGTTGGCCAGGCCGACAAATGCCGGCATCACCGCCCCGAACACCATCACCAGGCCGTGCATGGTGGTCATCTGGTTGAAGAACGCCGGCTCCACGATCTGCAGGCCCGGCTGGAACAGCTCGGCGCGGATCACCATGGCGAACGAGCCGCCGAGCAGGAACATGGCGAAGCTGAACCACAGGTACATGGTCCCGATGTCTTTGTGGTTGGTGGTCAGCACCCAACGCATCAGGCCCTTGGCGGGGCCGTGAGCGTGGTCACCGGCATGACCGTGGTCATCGATCACAGCGCTCATGGCCTTTCTCCTGCGAACGAGTGGGCGGGACGGTTCAGGGAATACGCAATGAAGGAAGTCATTTGCTTTCCGCCTGTTTCAGAGCCAGCACGTCTTTAGGAGTGACCATGTCGCCTTTGTTGTTGCCCCAGGCGTTGCGTTCGTAGGTCACGACCGCCGCGATATCGACTTCCGACAGTTGCTTGCCGAACGCCGCCATGGCGGTGCCGGGCTTGCCGAAGTACACGCGGTGCAGGTGGTCTTCCTTGGCTCCCGTGGCGATCGGCGAGCCTTTGAGCGCCGGGAACATCGGCGGCAAGCCCTGGCCTTCGGCCTGGTGACAGGCTACGCAGGTGGTGTGGTAAACCTTGTCGCCACGGGCCACCAGCTCATCCAGGGTCCATTCCTTGGAGGTCAGCTCCTTGAGCTTGGCCGCCTCTTCCTTGCGCTCGCCGAGCCAGGTGTCGTAGTCGGCCTTGGACTTGACCTCCACCACGATGGGCATGAAGCCATGGTCCTTGCCGCACAGCTCGGCACACTGGCCGCGGTAGATGCCGGGCTTCTCGACCCGGGTCCAGGCCTCGTTGACGAAGCCGGGAATCGCATCGCGCTTGACCGCAAACGCCGGCACCCACCACGAGTGGATCACATCGGCGGCCGTCACCAGGAAACGCACCTTGGCGCCCACCGGCAGTACCAGCGGCTGGTCGACTTCCAGCAGGTAATGCTCGCCTTTGACGGCCTGGTTATGGATCTGCTCGGCGGGCGTGGCCAGGTTGCTGAAGAACTCGACATCCTGGCCCAGGTATTTGTAGTGCCACTTCCACTGGTAGCCGGTGACCTGGATATCGATATCCGACTCGGTGCTGTCGTAGATGTTGATCAGCGTCTTGGTGGCCGGAATGGCCATCGCCACCAGGATCAACAGGGGCACCACGGTCCAGAGAATCTCCACCGTCGTACTCTCGTGGAACTTGGCCGCCACCTGGCCCGTGGAGCGCCGGTGAACGATCATCGACCAGAACATCGCGCCAAACACGACGATGCCGATCACCACACAAATCCAGAAAATGGTCATGTGCAGGTCAAACACGGCGTGACTGACTTCAGTGGCCCCTGGCGCCATATTCGTTGTCCAGGCGGCTTGCGCCTGGCCGAATACTGACCACAACAGTAGGCCCATCCAAACATGTGGATGTCGCGTCATTGCGGGTTCCCCTTATCGTTCTTGTTATCCCGCCGGTTTGCACCTGCGGCCAAGGGAGCGGCTTCCATACTGCTTACAACCGCTAAGCCTTGCCTGCTCATGCAGTCGGGCGTCATCAGCTAATTGCGTACAAAACCGAGTATAGACAGCGACCGCCACCCCGCAATGTGATCGGGCAAATGAACGAAAATGGACGAACCGACCACACAACAGGACAAGCGGAGTGACTTATCCGACGAACGATGGCGATTTGATATAACAGCAGTGCATAACCATGAAATAATTATGACAAATGCGTCTTAGGCTCTCGTATAAACGAGCTACCTTATGCTCTCCCTATTTCCTACGCCTGCACCACTGGAGCTTTCATGAACACCGCCGCATTGCGCGAGCAGATTTCCCGTGCCCATCAACACGAATCCAGCACTGGCCAGCTTGCTCAGCAGCTGGAAGTTCAGTTACCGCACTTGCACCCGGCGATCGCCCTGCCTGATGTCGACGCCAAGGGCGTGATGACGCGTTTTGTCAGCGCCTACATCGACCAGGTCCCGGATTTGCTGGACGCGGCCAACGATGTCGCCCGTGAAGCCGGCATTGAGAGCCAGATCAAACCGGTACTGAAAATCGCCGAGCATTTCTTCCTGCAGCCGCCAGCGATCCTGGCCGGGCATGAGGGCCTGGACGGTTTGCTGGACGAGGCTTACCTGGCGCATCGACTGGTGGAAGAGGTCAACGATCTGTATATCAAGCACTTCGGCCAGCCGTTGATCCCGCTGGATACCACCGTGGCGAACGTGATTGCCCACCAGTTGATCGGCGAGACATTTGCCAACCAGCTGGATGAAGCGGTGCACCACGCGGTGGATGAGATGCTCAACGAAGACAGCTTTGCGCTGGAGTCGGTCGAGACTTACCGCGACAAGCTCAAGAGCCCGGACACGGAAGCCGCGTGGAAACGCTGGCCGTGCCTGTCGCGGCAGTTGGGTGTGGGGCTTGAGCTGGACCAGCCGGCCTAAATCTCCCGACCGACATAGATCAAATGTGGGAGCCGGGCTTGCCCACGATAGCGGTGTATCAGCCAATACATTCTTTGCTGATCTAACGCCATCGCGGGCAAGCCCGGCTCCCACGGGGTTATGCAGGGATCACACAGCAGCTGAACCTATCCCGGTCGTTGTCCTGACTCTGCCTTCCAACCTGCGCTTCAACCCTCGCGCCTCGATCACCAGCGTCGAGCCCTTGGCCGCATTCGCCCGCCCCCATTCCTCCAGCAGCTCAAGGCAGGAGTGGTCGATGTAACTCAGGTTACTGAGGGGCACATGCACGGTCGTCCCGGCAGGTACCGTCGACAACACCTGAGTCAACGCCGGCACCTTGAGAAAGGTCGCAGCCCCCGTCAAGCGCAGCTCCATCTCGCCCTCCGGCGGCAGGTCGATCAGGCTTATCTTCAAGCGCGAAGCCTTGAACGCCAGCTTGACCAGCGTCAGCCCGAAGCCCACCAACACACCCGTCAGCAGGTCGGTAAAAATGATCGCCAGGGCAGTCGCCGCGTAGGTGAACATCGGCATCCGTCCGTAACGCGCCAAGCCACGAAACGCCTTCATGTCCACCAGCTTGATCCCGGTGTACACCAACACGCCCGCCAGGCTTGCCACCGGAATGCTTTGCAGCACGCTGGACAGCAACAGCACGAACGCCAGCAACCACAAGCCGTGGAACATCGCCGACAGCCGCGTGGTGGCGCCGGCCTGGACGTTGGCCGAGCTGCGCACGATCACGCCGGTCATCGGCAGGGCGCCCACCAGGCCACACAGCATGTTACCCACACCTTGTGCCGATAATTCCTTGTCGAAATCGGAACGTTGCCCGGCGTGCATACGGTCGACCGCCGCCGCCGAAAGTAATGTTTCAGCGCTGGCGATAAACGCCACGGCGAACGCGGCGATCAACAGGTTGGGATCTGCCAGGTTCAGCAGGTCGCTGGGGCGCAGCCAGTCGATGGCATCGGCGAGGTTTTCCGGCACCTCCACACGCTTGACCTGCAGCGCCAGCACCAGGCTGGTAACCGTCGCCAAGCCCACGCCGAGCAGGGCGCCCGGCACGAAGCGCAGTTTTTGCGGGCGAAACTTGTCCCACAGCCACATCACCAGAATCGTCGACAGCCCGAGCAAACCGGCCTGCCAGCCGAGGCCGCCGCCGAGGGTGGGTATCGCCTGGACCAACGCCGCCGGAAAGCCGGCGAGGTTATCCAGCCCGGAAGGTTTTGGCACACCGTCGAGCATCACATGCACTTGAGACAGGACAATCAGCACCCCGATCCCCGCCAGCATCCCGTACACCACCGCCGGCGCAGTGACGCGAAACCAGCAGCCGAGGCGCAAACGCCCGGCTACCAGTTGCAGGAAGCCCGCCAGCAACAGGATCGGCCCGAGCATGGCCATGCCATGCTGGCGCACCAACTCGAACACCAGCACCGCCAAACCCGCCGCCGGCCCGCTGACTTGCAGCGGCGATCCCGCCAGCCAACCCACTACCAAACCGCCGATGATCCCGGTGATCAGGCCCTTGGCCGGTGGCATCCCGGAAGCAATCGCGATCCCCATGCATAACGGCAGGGCGACCAGAAACACAACCACGGAGGCCAGCAGCTCCCGTGGCAGTACAGCTTTTAATTGAGCAGCACGCATGATGACTCTCCCGAGGCATTCGCCGGGCGTGGCAAGGCCTGGCTGCTCGAATGGCAGCCATCGCTTTACCCGACAGGGGGATTGTTTTAGAAGCGCGCTTTAGGCGTCGCGGATGGGATCGGCTGGGTGCCGTTCAAAGGCAGGAACGCTGCCTGATCCGCATCGTAGGCCCTGATTTCACTGGTCTCGATGTCATAGACCCAGCCATGGATGAACAGATGCCCGTTGGCCATGCGCGAGGCCACCGACGGGTGGGTGCGCAGGTGTTGTAACTGGGCGATTACGTTTTCTTCGGTCAGCACGTGCATGCTCTCGTGCTCGTTGGCGCAATCGCAGTTGTCCTGGACCATGGTCTTGGCGACCTCGGCATGGCGCAGCCAAGCCTTTACGGTGGGCATTTTTTCCAGGCTCAAGGGGTTGAGCACCGCGCGCATGGCGCCGCAGTCGGAGTGACCGCAAATGATGATGTGCTGCACGCCAAGGGCCAGCACCGCGTACTCGATGGCCGTGGAAACACCGCCGTTCATCTGCCCATAAGGCGGCACGACGTTGCCGACGTTACGGGTCACGAACAAGTCGCCCGGGGAGCTTTGGGTGATCAGCTCGGGAACGATGCGCGAGTCGGCGCAAGTAATAAACATCGCCCGTGGGCTCTGGGCCGTGGCGAGTTTTTTGAAGAGTTCTTCCTGCTGGGGAAAGATCTCGTTATGGAAATGCAAAAAGCCTTCAACGATGTGCTGCAGCGCTGCATCGGCGGACTCCGCCTCGTGAGGGGCTGAAGCCGACACAGCCAACGGCTGTTTATCCTTGTCACTCATGATTCATCCTCTTGGTTGGAGCAGGGGAGTTTTCCAGTGCGGTTGGCGCGCAGACCATGGCGCCGACTCATTAGTCACTCGATGAACAAGGTACCCGCCGAAACTTAACTGAAACTGAATGAACCGCTCTAGATCGGGGCTCTCAGTGATGTCAAAACGCGACCATGCCTGCAAGGCAATGCGCTTTTACCCAGCAGTCTACAACAATGCCATCTGCCTGCCCGGCGGACAAAACGCCGTGCAATCCAGATTAAACCCTTCCCGGCGGTTCAGCCCCAAGCGTTTGATCGCCTTGGCGAAACGTTGCGCCAACAGATCGGCAAACGGCCCTTCGCCGCGCATGCGTACACCGAAGCGACTGTCGTAGACCTCACCGCCGCGCACCTGGCGCACCAGGCTCATCACATGGGCCGCCCGCTGCGGGTAATGAGCCGCCAGCCACTCCTCGAACAGCGGTGCCACCTCCAGGGGCAGGCGCAGCATCATGTACGCCGCGCTTTGTGCCCCAGCGGCATGGGCTTCGGTAAGCAGGCTTTCCAGCTCGCTGTCGTTGATCATCGGAATCATCGGCGAACACAAAACGCCTACCGGAATCCCTGCCTCGCGCATCACCCGGATCGCCCGCAGCCGGGCCTTGGGCGCCGCGGTGCGTGGCTCGAGAATGCGCTTGAGCTCATCGTCCAGGCTGGTGAGGCTGATCATCACGGCCACCAGCCGCTGCTGTGCCAGCTCGGTCAGCAGGTCGAGGTCGCGCAGGATCAGCGAGCCCTTGGTAATGATCGTCACCGGATGACGATAGCGCAGCAGCACTTCGAGGGTCTGCCGGGTGATCTTGTACTCGCGCTCGATGGGCTGATACGGGTCGGTATTGGAGCCCAGGTTGATCGGCGCGCAGGTGTAGCCCGGTTTCGACAATTGCTGCTCCAGCACTTCGGCAGCGTTGGTCTTGGCGATCAGCTTGGTTTCGAAATCCAGCCCCGGCGACAGGTCCCAATAGGCGTGACTGGGCCGCGCATAGCAATAGATACAGCCGTGCTCACAGCCGCGGTACGGGTTGATTGCCCGGTCAAACGGGATATCCGGCGAGCTGTTGCGGGTGATGATGGTTTTCGCGGTTTCGATACGGACTTCGGTGCCCTGGGTCTGTGGCACTTCCTGATACCAGCCGTCGTCTTCAGCCACGCTGACGGTGGGCGCAAAACGGTTGTGCAGGTTGGTGGCCGTGCCGCGCCCGCGAGGCGGCAAAGGAATGCTCATGGTCAGACCTCGATATGTGTATGCATATACAGTATTCGAAGATCATGTGTTCGGCCAGCACCGTTCAGCAGGCGAGAGCCATAACAGTCCTCACACAGGCAAAAACGCAACTTCCTACTTCTAATTAAATATGAAATAAATCGCCACATATGAGGCATGGATTTAGCTTTAAGTACATCGCTATGATCAGCGCCTTAATTCACTCCACACCCAAAGGATATTTATGTCTCAGGATGAACTACGTTTGACGTGCGAAGACTTTGAAAAAGACAACAGCCCGGAAGTTCTGCTGGAACGCTTTACCGAAGGTAAACTTTCGTACGCGATGTATGCCTCTTCTTCCAATAAAGACGGGCACTACGACACGACTTCCTCGCCCACAGACCTGGACAATGACGGGGATTATGATGATGAAGACAAAGCTCTATTCTTGATCCTTGCCAATACTTTTGCGAAAACCTGTGCTCGCCGATAATTAGAGACTAGGTGCCGGCCTTATATATAAATAATTACAAGGCCGGCACACTTACAGTGTCATCGGAAGTTTATTCCTCCCTGACAACCGCAGTATTTTTTCGCAGTGTTGCAACTTGTGAAGTTGTCACCGCATTTGCTTTATTACCCCAACTGTCTCGCACAAAGTTCACTACATCTGCCACTTCCTGATCCGACAACCGCCAGGCAAACGCCGGCATGGTGAAGGTCGAGGGCGCCGTATGCGTAGCCGGCAACGTGCCGCCGTTCAACACGATGTTGATCAACGAAGTGGCGTCCGTTGTCTGCAACACCGGGTTACCCGCCAACGCCGGGAATACTCGGGTGTAGCCATGGCCGTCAGTACGGTGGCAGGCCGCGCAGTTGTCGATGTACACCGAGGCCCCCGGCTTGCTGTCATCGCCCTTCCACAGCGCGTCGGCGACCTGTTTGTCGTACTGGTGCGGCTGATCGTTGGGATCCACCGCCGGCAGGCTCTTGAGGTAACGGGCGATAGCCGTCAGGTCTTCTTCGGACATGTACTGCATGCTGTGGACTACAACATCGCTCATGCCACCAAACACTGCACTACGATCACTGCGGCCGGTCTTGAGGAACTGCACCAGCTGTTCCTCGCTCCAGCTCCCCAGGCCATCCTTGTGATCACCCCGCAGGCTCTTGGCAATCCAGCCTTCCAGCGGCGCACTGCCGGACAAGAACGTACTGCCATCTGTCGCACTCAGGGACTTCTCCTGCATGGTCAGCGCCCGTGGCGTGTGGCAGGCGCCACAGTGGCCGAGGCCTTCCACCAGATACGCGCCACGGCTGGTCACCGGATCGGCACCCGCCTGGGCCTTGTAATCCTCGACCTTGGGCGCAAACATCCAGCGCCATCCCGCCAACGGCCAGCGCATGCTCAGCGGCCAGGGAATGTCACTGTCCTTGTTCACCTGCGCCACCGGCTCGACGCCCTTCATGAAGTACGCATACAGCGCCTGCATGTCGCTTTCGCTCACCCGCGCATAAGACGGGTAGGGCATTGCCGGGTAAAGGGTACTACCGTTCTTGGCGACGCCATGGCGCACGGCCTTGTCGAAGTCTTCGAAGCTGTAGTCGCCCAGGCCGGTTTTGTCCGGGGTGATGTTGGTGGAGTAGATAGTGCCGATCGGGGTTTCCATCGGCAGGCCACCGGCGAACGGCTTGCCACCCTTGGCGGTGTGACAGGCCACGCAGTCACCCGCGCGGGCCAAGTATTCACCCTGTTTGACCAGGTCGGTTTCAGCCGCACTCACCGAGCAACTGCTGAACAAGGCCAGGGACGCGATAACAAATGCTTTCATGGTCATCGCTCCTTATGCCTGAACCAGTGGGCCGGGGTTTTTCAGGTACTGCTCGCGAATCGCCCGCGCCGACCAGTAGGTCAGCGCCGCCACCAGGCCCGTAGGGTTGTAGCCCAAGCCTTGTGGGAACGCGGAGGCGCCCGGGACAAACACGTTGTGTACGTCCCAGCACTGCAAGTAGCGGTTCAAGGCACTGGTTTTCGGGTCGGTGCCCATGATCGCGCCACCATTGAGGTGAGTGGTCTGGTAGGCCGCGGTGTTGAAGTGCTCACCGACTTTTTTGCCCAGCAGGGCAATCGCCTTGGGGTTCATGGCTTCGGCGATCTTGCTCATTTTGTCGACCATGAAGCGGTTCATCTTGATGTCGTTTTCCTGCCAGTCGAAGGTCATGCGCAGCAGCGGCAAGCCGTAGGCATCGCGGTAAACCGGGTCAAGATCAAGGTAGTTACCACGGTAGGATTGATGGGCGCCGTGGGCATCCATCGACACCTGGTGGGTGTAGTAATCGGCGGTGGCGCGCTTCCAGGCGCTGCCCCAGGCTGGCGTCCCCGGCGGGTTGGAAGTACCGGCAATCGGTCGGCTGCCCGCCTGGTTGACCCACATTGGCGAGCCGCCCACGAAACCGTGAGGCCCATGGTCGAAGTTGTCGGCGTTGAAGTCATCGATCGCCACGCCATTGCCGCCGGCGCCGATGAAGTTGTTGGTGTGCACGTCCTTGTCGAAGAACGCCTTGATGGTAGCCATGTTCTGGTAAGCAAAGTTCCGCCCCACCACGCCCTCGCCGGAGATCGGGTCGTAGGGTTTGCCGATGCCCGACAGCAGCATCAGGCGCACGTTGTTGAACTGGAATGAACCAAGGATCACCAGGTCCGCCGGCTGCTCGCATTCGCGGCCTTGGGCGTCGACGTAGGTCACGCCGGTGGCCTTGCGCTTGGTGCTGTCGAGGTTGACCTTCAGCACGTGGGAATTGGGCCGCAGTTCGAACTTGGGCTCCTGGCGCAACGCCGGCAGGATGTTCACGTTCGGCGAAGCCTTGGAATACATGTAACAAACGTAACCGCTGCAGAAGCCGCAGAAGTTGCACGGGCCCATCTGCGCGCCGTAGGGGTTGGTGTATGGCCCCGATGTATTTGCGGAAGGCAGGTTGTAGGGTTTGTACCCCACGGAGGCAGCGGCCTTCTGGAACAGCTGTGCGGACACGGTGTTCTTCTGCGATTCCAGCGGGAAATGATTCGAGCGATCCGGCGCGTAAGGGTTGCCACCCTTGCCTTCGCCCACCAGCTGGCCCTTCACCGTCCAGGCTTGGCCGGAGGTGCCGAAGACTTTCTCGGCATAGTCGAAGAACGGCTCCAGCTCTTCGTAGCTGACGCCGAAATCCTGGATGGTCATGTCCTTGGGAATGAAGTTTTTCCCATAGCGCTCTTCGTAATGGCTGCGCATGCGCAACTCGATCGGGTCCACCCGAAAGTGCACGCCCGACCAATGCAGGCCGGCACCGCCGACGCCGTTGCCGGGCAGGAAAGCGCCCAGTTGGCGGTTCGGCATCGCCACGTCATTCACGCTATGGCGAATGGTCACGGTTTCCTTGGAGATGTCCTGGAAGAGTTTTTTACGCACGCTGTAGGTCAATTCGTCGATGACCTGGGGATAGTTGCCGTCGGGATAAGTGTCCTGCATCGGGCCGCGCTCCAGCGCTACCACGTTGAGGCCCGCCTCTGTCAGCTCCTTGGCCATGATCGCGCCGGTCCAGCCGAAGCCGACGATCACTGCATCCACTTTCTTCATGATGGTCGCCACGTTTATGCCCTCTCGCCACGGATCGAAACAGCCGGGAAGGGGTATTGCTCGTTGCGTTCAACCCAATCCATGAAATCGGCGCGGGCGCCGGGGAAGCCGATCATGGTCCAGCCGACCATGCCTTTGTTGCCACCGTGGACCGGGTCGCAGAAGAACCCCTCCTTGGTGTTTTGCAGCAGCAGGTTGAAGAAAATCTTCGGCGGAACGCTGTCGAACTGCGCGTCGCCAGCCTCCAGACGCTGGAGCAATTTTTCCTGGGTAGCGCTGTCTTGCTCGGCAAATAGCTTACCGTTCATCGCTTTCGACCAGGCATCCGTGGCGGCGATGCCGAGGCGATAGATCTCCTTGGGCACCAATTTGCTCTGCCAGCCCATTTCAGGCGGCGCGTCGGCATTGAACGGGCCCTGCATGAACCACAGGGCGCCAGCCGCATACGGCGTGTTCATCTGACGGTCGATGTATTCCGGTGCTCCGGCTTCCAGGGCGCCTGGGCCTTGGTCGTCTGCCGGGATCAAGCGGGCAACTGCCGCGTTGATGAAGGCCCATTCCTCGGCAGTGAAATAGCTCGGCTCATAGACCTTGCTGCTGACTGGCGCTTTTTCGGAACTGGCTTGAACCGGCTCGGGAACCGCCATCAGCATCGAACCGCCCAGGCCCGTGCTGGCGACAGTGACCACCGGGATCAAGGTCAAGGATTTGCGCAAAAACTCACGCCGGGGGTTGTCTTGATCTTGATCAGACATGGTGGCACCTCATCATGTGGTCACGGATTTATCAGTCGCTTCGAGGAGCAACTTATTAGTTTTGGCAGAAAATGGGATCCAAAGGACCCAAAGGGATAGAACACAGCAGCAATCAATAGTTACAAAGGATAGCAGGCTAAGGATCGAGGAGAATCGATTCAGCCGGAAAAAACAGCAGCCGTTCACGATTCTTTGACGAGAGCCTCACGCGGCATTGACCCCCCTTGGGCGAATCTGGGCCCCATCAGCCCTTTCCTATTCGGTTACATCGCCCATGTTCAACCATCAATTACTGCCTGCCCTCAGCCTGGCGTTCATGGCGCTGTTTTCCACCGTGCAGGCCCACGCCGAAGAGCTCACGCCCATGCGTTCACTGGAATGGGCTCAGCCAGTGGGAAGCCAATACAACCTGTATCAAATGACGCCCACGCTCTATCGCAGCGCTCTGCCGGATAGCGGCGCTGTTCCTGTACTGGAAAAACTCAAGATAGGTACGGTGATTAACTTTCTACCGGAGTCCGATGCCAGCTGGCTGAAAACACCGGGAATCAATCAGGTGCAGTTGTCCTATCGCACCAACCACGTCGACGACGCCGATGTGCTCGCGGCGCTGCGTGCCATTCAGGACGCCGAAGCCAGCGGCCCGGTGCTGATGCACTGCAAACACGGCTCCGATCGCACCGGCCTGATGGCGGCGATGTATCGGGTGGTGGTTCAGGGGTGGAGCAAGGAGGAGGCGCTGAGCGAAATGACCTTGGGTGGCTTTGGCGCAAGCAGCGGCTTTAAAGACGGCGTTCGCTACATGATGAAGGCCGATGTCGACAAGTTACGCACGGCACTGGCCAACGGTGAGTGCAGCACCAGCGCCTTTGCACTGTGCTCGATGAAAAGCTGGCTGAATACCGCGGACACCGCCAAAGACGCGACAGCAGAAAAAACAGCCTTGGTGATCACCCCCTGAGCCATCCGCTCAGGGGGCGTAAACCCGTCAGTCTTTTTTCAACTTCGGATTAGGGAAGAACTGCACCGCCTGCACCTTGGGATCCGGTGCTTTCAGGGCCGAGGTATTCACCCGCGTACCCAATTCCTTGGGCACTGACAGACCTTGCTCATTGAGCGTGTCGGAATAACCGCAGGCCACGCATTCGCGGTGCGGCACGTCGTCCTCGCTCCACATCATCAACTTGTCCGGCTCGCTGCACGCCGGGCAGACCGCCCCGGCGATAAAGCGTTTTTTGGTTTTCACAGGTGCTTCACTCATGCTGCCGCGTCCTCACTCAGGCCGCTGTGGCGCAAGAGTGCGTCAATCGACGGCGCACGTCCGCGGAAATCGACGAACAGCACCATCGGCGCCTGGGAGCCGCCACGGGCCAGAATCGCCTCGCGGAACGCCCGGCCTGTCTCGGCGTTGAGCACGCCATCTTCTTCGAACTTGGAGAAGGCATCGGCCGACAGCACTTCCGCCCACTTGTAGCTGTAGTAACCCGCCGCGTAACCGCCGGCAAAGATGTGCGCGAAGCTGTTCGGGAAGCGGTTGTAGGCCGGCGGACGCATCACCGAGACCTCGTCACGCACGCCTTCAAGCACCTGCAACACACTGCGGCCGTCGCCGTGAGTGGCGTGCAGCTCAAAGTCGAACAGCGAGAATTCCAGCTGGCGCACCATCATCAGGCCGGACTGGAAGTTCTTCGCCGCGAGCATTTTTTCCAGCAGGTCCTGAGGCAGCGGCTCACCGGTTTCATAGTGACCGGAAATCAACGCCAGGCCTTCGGGCTCCCAGCACCAGTTCTCCATGAACTGGCTCGGCAACTCCACCGCATCCCAGGCCACGCCGTTGATGCCGGACACGCCAGCGTGTTCAACACGGGTCAACAGGTGATGCAGGCCGTGGCCGAATTCGTGGAACAGGGTAGTCACTTCATCGTGGGTCAGCAGGGCAGGCTTGCCGCTGTCGGCCGGGGTGAAGTTGCACACCAGGTTGGCCACCGGGCTTTGCAGCACGCCGTCAACAGTGCGGCGACGGTCCCGGGCACCGTCCATCCAGGCACCGCCACGCTTGTTGGCGCGGGCGTACAGGTCGAAGAAGAAACGGCCGACGTGTTGGCCGTTTTCCTTGATTTCGAACAGGCGGACGTCCGGGTGCCAGGTGTCGAAACCTTTCTGCTCGGCGATCTCGATGCCGTACAGGCGTTGAACAATGGCGAACAGGCCGCTGAGCACCTTGTCGATCGGGAAGTAGGCGCGCAGGGCTTCCTGGGCGACGCTGTAGCGTTGTTCACGCAGCTTTTCGCCGTAGAAACCGCTGTCCCAGCTTTGCAGGTCCGGGCAGCCTTGTTCGCCAGCGTAAGCCTTGAGCTGTTGCAGGTCCTGGGTGGCGAACGGCTTGCTGCGCTTGGCCAGGTCCCGCAGGAAGCTCAGCACCTGGTCGCTGGACTCGGCCATTTTGGTGGCCAGGCTCAGTTCGGAGAACGAGGCGAAGCCCAGCAGTTGTGCCAGCTCCTGACGCAGGTCGAGGATCTGTTCCATGACCGGGCCGTTATCGTTCTGACCGGCATTCGGGCCTTGGTCCGACGCGCGGGTGCAGTAGGCCGCGTAGATTTCCTCACGCAGGGCGCGGTCGTGGGCGTAGGTCATCACCGCGTAGTAGCTCGGGAATTCCAGGGTGATCAGCCAGCCATCGAGGCCCTTGGCCTGGGCGGCGGCGGCCATTTGTGCCTTGGCCGAATCGGTCAGGCCGGCGAGGGTCGCTTCGTCGGTGACGTGCTTGGTCCAAGCCTGGGTGGCATCGAGCAACTGGTTGGAGAACTTGCTGCCCAGCTCGGAGAGCTTGCTCTGCACTTCGGCATAACGTTTTTGCTGCTCCGGCGGCAAATCGATACCCGACAGGCGGAAGTCACGCAGGGAATGTTCCAGGATGGTTTTTTGCGACACGTCGAAGCCGGCGGCTTCCGGGCTGCTGGCCAGGGCTTCAAAGGCCTGGAACAGTTCGCGGTTCTGGCCCATCTCGGTGGAGTAGGCGCTCAACGCCGGCAGGCACGCCTCGTAGGCTTCGCGCAGTTCGGCGCTGTTGCACACGGCGTTCAGGTGGCTGACCGGGCTCCAGGCGGCGCCCAAACGGTCATTGAGTTCGTCCATGGCCAGGACCAGCCCGGCCCAGGTCGGATTTTTACCCTGGCTTTGCAGGATGCCTTCGATGGCAACACGGTTGTCGGCGAGGATCTGTTCGATGGCCGGCTGTACGTGCTCGGCACGGATCGCCGAGAACGGCGGCAGGTCGTAGGACTGCAGAAGAGGGTTGTTCGCGCTCACGGTTGGCACCTTGGCTGAAGAAACATGTAAGAACAAAGATGGGGCCATCTTAATTACAATCAACGCCCACCGCAGCTATCAGCAGAAGAGAGAGAGCCTATCGTGACCCTTCGCACTTACCAGAATCACACGCCGGCCTTGGCCGCCGGGGCTTTCGTCGATGCGTCGGCGGTGGTGATCGGCGATGTCGAAATCGGCGCCGACAGCTCGGTATGGCCGCTGACAGTGATCCGCGGCGACATGCACCGCATCCGCATCGGTGCGCGCACCAGCGTGCAGGACGGCTGCGTGCTGCACATTACCCACGCAGGGCCCTTCAATCCTGATGGCTTCCCGCTGCTGATCGGTGACGACGTGACCATCGCCCACAAGGTCATGTTGCATGGCTGCACGGTGGGCAATCGCATCCTGATCGGCATGGGCAGCATTGTGATGGATGGCGCCGTGGTGGAAGACGACGTGATCATCGGTGCCGGCAGCCTGGTACCGCCGGGCAAGAAACTCGAGAGCGGCTTTTTGTATGTGGGCAGCCCGGTTAAACAAATCCGCCCGCTGACTGACAAGGAACGGGCGTTTTTCACCTACAGCGCGGCGAACTACGTGAAGCTCAAAGACCTGCACCTGGCCGAGGGCTTCGACCAATGACAAGGATCCCCATGCATTACCAAACCGTTTTGTTCGACCTCGATGGCACCCTCACCGACCCGCGCGAAGGCATCACCCGCTCGATCCAGTACGCCCTCGCCAAACTGGGGATTGATGAGCCAGACCTGACCAAACTCGAACACTTCATCGGCCCGCCACTGCTGCAAGCCTTCATGCAGTTCTACGGCTTCGACGAGGCCAAGGCGTGGGAGGCGGTGAATTTTTACCGCGAGCGCTTCAAGGTCACCGGTCTGTATGAAAACAGGGTGTTTGACGGCGTGATGCCGCTGCTGGAGGCACTGAACGGCCAGGGCCGCCAGCTGTATGTGGCCACGTCCAAACCTTGGGTGTTTGCCCGGGAAATTGCCCGACACTTTGATTTTGCCCGGCACTTCAAAGTGATCTACGGCAGCGAGCTGGACGGCACTCGCACCAACAAGGTCGAGCTGATTGCGCACCTTATGGCAGAAGAAGGCCTGGACCCGGCCAGCACCTTGATGATTGGCGACCGCAAGCACGACCTGATTGGTGCCCGCAGCAATGGGCTGGATTCGGCGGCGGTGGGTTATGGATTTGGCAGCCATGAGGAACTGAGTGCCGAGGCGCCGACCTGGCATTTTGAAACGTTGGCCGAGATGCATCAGGCGTTTTTGCAGCGGCCTTGAGAGCGCTATCGCAGGCAAGCCAGCTCCCACATTTGATCACGGTTGGCCAAGACAACTCAGTCAAATGTGGGAGCCGGGCTTGCCCGCGATGAGGCCCTACCGGCCAACCACTTGCCCGGCCCCCTCCAACGCCCTCAGTGCCGCCTTACGCTGATCCACCGGCAACCCGCCCAGCCTCTCCACCGCTACAAAAAACCTCACCCAATCCCCGCCTTCCTCCCGGAACAACGCGGCAAACGCCGGCACCCACTGGTCATACAAACCAAACGGCAACAACCTTGCGTTGTTCATCGGCAGGTTCATCCATGCGTCATAGCGCTTGTCGCCGGCCCACTGGCTATCGCGCATTTGCCGGTAGTCACGGCGCAGGCGTTCGAATTCGGCCGCCTTCGCCCCGCGCATGGCATCTGCCGCCAGCGGCTGGGTGTACAACTGTTCCAGGCGCTTGCGGGTGTCGAGCACCAGCCGGGTGAACTGGTCGCGCTGCTTCAACGTCGACTCACTGGCAGGCGGCAAACCCTGGGCTGCACGCCACTGGCGGGTGCCTTCCTGCTCGACAAAGGTGGCGTACGACTCGTTGAACTCGGTGTCGTCCTTCACATAAAACCGCTGGTGCGCCAGCTCATGAAAAATCAGCGTGGCCAGGCGCTCATCGCCCCAATTCATCATCGAGTTCATGATCGGGTCGTTGAACCAACCCAGGGTGGAATAGGCCTCGACGCCGCCAATCGACACGTCCATGCCTTGCTGCTTCAACAACGCCGCCTGGCCGCGCGCGGCGCCCTGGTTGTAGTAACCGCGATAGGCCACGCAACCGGCAATCGGGAAGCAGTGGGTCTGGGGCGAGAGGGAAAATTCAGGCGTGGCGAAGACGTTCCAGACCACGTACTGGCGGCCGATATCGGCATACAGACGGTAACTCTGGTTATCCGGCAGGTGCAGGTGTTCGCTGGCGAAGGTGCGGGCTTTTTGCGACTGCGCCAAATGCTCGCGCAGCAGCTGCGGGCGCGAGGGGTCGGCGATGACTTTAGATACCGGCTCCCGGGCCCGCAGCAATTGCAGTTGGCCGTCTGCCAACTGACTGTAATAACTCACGCTGGAACAGCCGCCGAGCAACAGCAGCATCAACCCGGGAAGTAAACGCCTGACCATTCGAACCTCTCGCAGGTAATCATCCCGCCAGACTATCTCGCCTGGGGGGAATTTTTCCATGGCGTGGCGTGTTTATACTCATAGGGAGCTTGCTGCAGAACGCAGCCGCTCAAAACCATTCCTACAGTTGAGTGCTTAACATGCGTCAGCTACTGCTTCCCGTCGCCGCGATTTTTCTCAGTGCCTGCGCGTCGACGCCGCTCCCTGCGGTTGACCCGCAACAAGCCTGGGTCGATTTCGCCACTCCGACACCCGGTGCCAAGCTGGTGATGGCGCAACGCCTGGACGGAAAGAACCTGAACGACGGGCGCTTTTTCCAGGTGCCGCCTGGCAGCCATGAATTAATGGTGCGTTTTGATTTCGAGGTGCCTACCGGCGGCAGCTTCGGCGGGTTTGGCCAAACCACTGACCGCACCTGCTTCATGACCCTGCAATACGACCGTTTCGAGGCCGGCCAGCGTTATCGCCTGGAAGGGCGGTCACTGGGCTACAACCCGAATATCCGGCTGTACAACAAAGCGGGTCAGTTGCTGGCAGAAGAACGCAGCGTCAACTGCATCTGATCAGTCGTTGTTCTTCTGGTAGATGATGCGCTTGGTGCCGTTTTCACAAGAGCCCACGATCATGGCGCTGTCATGATTTTTGGCCTCTTCTGCGGTGATGATTTCCAGGGTGTAGGACGGAATCGCTTTGGCCTGGATTTTGACCTCGATCTCTTTCCTCAGCTCTTCACAGTCTTTCGGCGCGGCCAGTGCCGACGTGGCCAGCGCACCGCAGATAACCGCCAAGGCAATACGTTTCATGTGTGAAGCTCCCTGAATGCATGCGCACGGGTGTGCGCTGAGTCTGCAATCGGCTATTCGACCATACCTGAACGTGTAGGAGCGAGCTTGCTCGCGAAAAACGTCAACGATAACGCGCACCGCCTGGAAGAGCGCGGCGCCTTTGAGCTCTTCGCGAGCAAGCTCTCTCCTACAAGGGTTGATCAACTAACGAGGGTGCCGTCCAGGGTGATTTTGGCGTTCAACACCTTGGACACCGGGCATCCTTCCTTGGCCTTTTTGCTCAATTCATCGAACTGCGCCTGGCTCGCGCCCGGGATCTTGGCCTTGAGGATCAGGTGCACTGCAGTGATCGCAAAACCACCGTCCACCTGGTCCAGGGTCACTTCGGCCTGGGTGTCGATGCTGTCGGCCTTGAGCCCGGCGTCGCCGAGAATCATGGAAAAGGCCATGGAGAAACAACCGGCATGGGCCGCACCGATCAGCTCTTCAGGGTTGGTGCCCTTGCCGCCTTCGAAACGGGCCTTGAAGCCGTAGGGCGCTTCGCGCAGCACGCCGGTTTCCGTGGAGATGGAACCCAGGCCAGTCTTCAGGTCGCCTTCCCAATGCGCGGATGCTTTTTTAACGATACTCATAGCGGTCTCCTCGAACGGTGGTTTTGCGTCAGTAAGGGTTCTGAGGATAGACGCCCCGGCAAAGTTCATCTTGTCGGAGAAACCTAGCGATTAAGTAGGAAATTTGCGCTTCGCTATTGAATCTCGGGTATATGCCCTCATTGCATAGGACATGCACATGAAGCGACAGGTTTTGGTTCCTCTAAGAAGCCTGCGCCCCTATTGGAGAAGCAGGCTTATGAAATCGCTGTCCGACGTAAAGTTCTCGACCCTCGACCTGGTGCCCGTGCGCGCCAACGGCAGCCCGGCGCAGTCGCTGCGCAATTCCCTGGACCTGGCCCAGCATGTGGAAAAATTCGGCTACAACCGTTTCTGGGTGGCCGAACACCACAATATGGACGGCATCGCCAGCTCGGCGACCTCGGTTTTGCTGGGTTACCTGGCCGGCGGTACCTCGACGATTCGCGTCGGCTCCGGGGGTGTGATGCTGCCCAACCACGCACCGTTGGTGATCGCCGAGCAGTTCGGCACCCTGGAAAGCCTGTACCCGGGCCGCATCGACCTGGGCCTTGGCCGTGCGCCGGGCTCCGACCAGATGACCGCCCGCGCCCTGCGCCGTGAACGCTCCGGCAGCGCGGACGATTTCCCGGAAGACGTGGCCGAGCTGATGGCCTACCTGGGCCCACGCACGCCAGACCAGCGGGTTATCGCCGTGCCGGGCACCGGCACCAACGTCCCGGTGTGGCTGCTGGGTTCAAGCCTGTTCAGTGCGCAGCTGGCGGGCGAACGCGGTTTGCCTTACGCCTTTGCCTCACATTTCGCACCGCGCCTGATGCATGAAGCGATTCGCGTCTATCGCAACCACTTCAAGCCGTCAGCCGTGCTGGACAAGCCTTACGTGATGCTCGGCATCCCGCTGGTGGCCGCCGATACCGATGAGCAAGCCGATTACCTGGCGACCTCGGTGTACCAGCGAATCCTCGCGTTGATGCGTGGGCAAAGCCTGGTGCAGCGCCCGCCGGTCAAGACCATGGACGGCCTGTGGCTGCCCCATGAGAAAGACGCGGTCGGCAGCTTCCTTGGCCTGGCCATGGTGGGCAGCCCGCAGAAGATCCGCGCCAAGCTGGAGGTGCTGGTGGAGCAGACCGGCGCTGACGAGCTGATCTTTACCTGTGACCTGTACGAGCACGCAGACCGGATTCATTCCTACGAGTTGCTGGCGCAGATCATGAAGGGCTAAACCCGAGGCATAAAAAAACCGACGCACTTGCGTCGGTTTTTTATGTCTGCAACACGGGATCACCCGCGCTTGTAGGCAATTTCCTTGGTACCGGCTTCACAGCTGCCGACAACCGTGTGGTCACCAGGTGCAGCACCTTTGTCCACGATTTCCAGGGAATAGCCCGAAGCGCCCTTAGCGTCGATTTTCGCCGCAATCTCGCTTTTCAGCTCTTCACAAGGCTTGCCCGCCGCCAGGGCTGTGCCCGCAATGCTCAACAAACCTACCGCCAACAAAAAGTTCTTCATCCGTCACTTTCCTTGGGTTGATCGAAAGGAAGCACGCCGACGCTCGTCACGTCGACGTACCTAAAGGTTGTAGCGGAGTTTATGGCAATCGGCCAGCGCGCAAGTTCAACCGGCTGGATCAACTACTGGCAATACGGAACCCTACCTTGAGGGTGACCTGGAAATGCGCGGCCTTGCCATCCTTGATGTGGCCACGGGTTTCGGTCACTTCAAACCACTCCAAGTGCTTGATGCTCTTGCTGGCTTCCGCCAGGGCATTGTTGATGGCTTCCTCGATGCTGGTCGTGGAAGAGCCCACCAGTTCGACTTTCTTGTAGGTGTGATGATCACTCATAAGGTTTTTCTCCTGGGTGGTTTATGAAGCCTAGCAGTGAATTCTCGTACTGCTTCTGGCGACCATTCCCACGCGAAAGTTCAGATTTACTGCACTTTCTGAAACCGCCGCAGTCGGAAACAACACACGCCACTCAATCACTCCAGGAGAGCCCACATGGCCAACACCTCTTTACGCAAAGCGTCATTGGAAAGCATGGAAGCCGAGATTTCGAGCCTGCTCAAATCTCTGGAAAGCCTCAAGGACGATGCGTCTGACGAGTCGCGCAAAACCCTGAAGGCCCTGAAAAGCAATGCCGAGAACGCCCTCAAGCATTCCCGTCACCTGATCAGCGATGCCTACGAAGAAAGCAAAGTCAAAATCCGCGAAACCAGTGTTGCAACACGGGACTACGCGCAAGAGCACCCATGGACTACCGCCGGTGTCGCCGTTGGTGCGCTGGGCCTGCTGGCGGCTTACTTGCTGTGCAAACGCGGCGACTAAACGTCCTGGCGCGCCAGCTCAGCCTTGAGCCACTGCGCCAGTTGCCCGGCGCGCCCATCTGCGGCGCGCTTGGGTAGCCACAACGCCAGTTGCGCCGGGGTTTCACTGAAACCCCACGGCGCAACCAGGCGGCCCGCTCGCAGGTCCTCTGCCACCAGCGGCTGCGGCGCAATCGCCACCCCCAACCCTGCCACCGCTGCCTCCAGCAAATAATACAAATGCTCGAAACCCTGGCCGTACTTCAACGCGCCGGCGTCGATCCCGTGGTGCTGAGCCCAGCTGGGCCAGGCTTGTGGGCGCGAGGTGGTGTGCAACAGGGTTTCATTGCGCAGTGCCTCGGCAGGCGCCTGGCGCAATCGTTCGTAATGGGCAAAACGTGGGCTCATGACCGGGCCGATGCGCTCGCTGGCCAATTCGTAAACCTGCATATCCGCCGGCCACGGCGGCTCCGCGAACACCAGCAGTGCGTCCAGCCCCGGGCGGCGCGGGTCAAGATCGCCTTCGCCTGCGGACAGGTGCAGGCGTAAATCCGGCAAATCCGTATTCAGGCGTCCCAAGCGCGGGATAAACCAGCGCGCCAGCAGGCTGCCGGAGCAGCCGAGCACAAATGGCGCGTCGGCACTGCTTTGGGTGAGTTCGGCGCAAGTGTCCCTTAAACGCTCGAACGCCTCGAAACTCGCATCCCGCAGGCGGATACCGGCATCTGTGAGTTTGAGGCCGCGTCCGTCCTTGACGAACAGGCTGACGCCGAGATGCTCTTCCAGCACCTTGAGCTGCCGGCTGACCGCCCCATGGGTGACGTGCAGTTGCTCGGCAGCCTGGCTCACGCTGTTCAGGCGAGCGGTCGCCTCAAAAGCGCGCAGGGCATTCAGCGGGGGAAGATCTCGGCTCATCTGTGAGTTTTCCTGACAGGTTGTGGCGATCTTATCGGTTTTCAGCGCCCAGCGTCAGGGGTAGAGTGACCCTCATTGTCTCTTACACATTTTCTACCTGGAGCGTCCCATGACTCAGTCCCAGACCGATTTACGCAACGGCCCAGATGCCAATGGCCTGTTTGGTTCGTTCGGCGGCCGCTACGTGGCGGAAACCCTGATGCCGTTGATCCTTGATCTGGCCCGCGAATACGAAGCGGCCAAGATCGATCCGGCGTTCAACGAAGAACTGGCCTACTTCCAGCGCGACTACGTCGGACGTCCAAGCCCGCTGTACTTCGCCGAACGCCTGACGGAATTCTGCGGCGGCGCCAAGATCTACCTCAAGCGCGAAGAGCTGAACCACACCGGCGCCCACAAGATCAACAACTGCATCGGCCAGATCCTGCTGGCGCGGCGCATGGGCAAAAAACGCATCATCGCCGAGACCGGCGCCGGCATGCACGGTGTGGCCACCGCCACCGTCGCCGCGCGCTTCGGCCTGCAATGCGTGATCTACATGGGCACCACCGACATCGAGCGCCAGCAGGCCAACGTGTTCCGCATGAAGCTGCTGGGCGCCGAAGTGATCCCGGTCGTCGCCGGTACCGGCACCCTGAAAGACGCGATGAACGAAGCCCTGCGCGACTGGGTGACCAACGTCGACAGCACCTTCTACCTGATCGGCACCGTGGCCGGCCCACACCCGTACCCGGCGATGGTTCGCGACTTCCAGGCCGTGATCGGCAAAGAAACCCGTACCCAACTGCAAGCCCAGGAAGGTCGTCTGCCCGACAGCCTGGTGGCGTGCATCGGCGGCGGCTCCAACGCCATGGGCCTGTTCCATCCATTCCTGGATGACACCAGCGTCGACATCATCGGCGTTGAGGCGGCCGGCTACGGCATCGAAACCGGCAAGCACGCGGCGAGCCTCAACGGCGGCGTACCGGGCGTACTTCACGGCAACCGCACGTTCCTGCTGCAGGACGACGATGGCCAGATCATCGACGCCCACTCGATTTCCGCCGGCCTCGACTACCCCGGCATCGGCCCTGAACACGCCTGGTTGCACGACATCGGCCGCGTCCAGTACACCTCGGTGACCGACGACGAAGCGCTCGACGCGTTCCACAAATGCTGCCGCCTGGAAGGGATTATTCCTGCACTGGAAAGCGCCCACGCCCTGGCCGAAGTGTTCAAACGCGCACCGACCTTGCCGAAAGATCACCTGATGGTGGTGAACCTGTCCGGCCGTGGCGACAAAGACATGCAAACCGTGATGCACCATATGGAACAGTCCCAGCAGGAGAAACACTGATGAGCCGCCTGCAAACACGTTTTGCGCAACTGAAAGAACAAAACCGCGCCGCCCTGGTGACCTTCGTTACCGCCGGCGACCCGGGCTATGACACCTCGCTGGCGATCCTCAAGGGCTTGCCGGCGGCCGGCGCCGATGTGATCGAGCTGGGCATGCCCTTCACCGACCCGATGGCCGATGGCCCGGCCATTCAACTGGCCAACATCCGCGCGCTGACTGCCAAGCAGAACCTCACGAAAACCCTGCAAATGGTCCGCGAGTTCCGCAAGGACAACAGCGACACGCCACTGGTGTTGATGGGCTACTTCAACCCGATCCACATGTACGGCGTGCCGCGCTTCATCAGTGACGCAAAAGATGCCGGCGTCGACGGCCTGATCGTGGTCGACATGCCGCCCGAGCATAACGGCGAGCTGTGCGACCCAGCCCAGGCCGCCGGTATCGACTTTATCCGCCTGACCACGCCGACCACCGACGACGTGCGCCTGCCGACCGTACTTAACGGCAGCTCCGGGTTTGTGTACTACGTGTCGGTAGCCGGTGTGACCGGTGCCGGTGCCGCGACCCTGGAACACGTCGAAGAAGCCGTGACCCGCCTGCGTCGCCACACCGACCTGCCGATCAGCATCGGTTTTGGTATCCGTACCCCGGAGCAGGCCGCTGCAATCGCCCGCCTGGCAGACGGTGTGGTAGTGGGGTCGGCACTGATCGATCACATCGCCAATGCCAGCAATGATCAGCAGGCCATCGACGGTGTATTGACCCTGTGTTCGGCGCTGTCGGAAGGTGTGCGCAACGCCCGTAAGTAAGCGGCTCGTAAGCGGTAGGTAAAGTTCCTGATACAGAGGAATCATGCTGGCAAATCAGTACCTAAGCTAACAAGACCAAGGGATTTCGAACGTGGTTCGAAATCCCTTTTTTGTTCGTGCAGTACTGAGGAAACAGCCCCATGAAAATCCCCAAACGTTTGATTGCAGGTGTAGGCGTGCTGGTGCTTGGCGCCAGCGCCCTGGTCCAAGCTGCGCCCTATGACCAGGGTGGCGGACCTGACCGTGGTGGGCCACAAGGCCAGCACGATCAACGTGGCGATGACCATCGCGGGCCGCAGGACAACCACCGTGGCGGTCCTCCTCAGGACTTTGGTCCTGTGAGACAGGTCATCCGCGACAACCATGGCGACTTCCGCCGTGGCGCACCACCGCCTCCCGGTATCCACCTGGAGCGCGGCCAGCGCCTGCCGCCAAACTACTACGGCGAGCGCCTGGACCCTCGGGCGCTGGGCCATCTGCCGCAATACCCAGGTTACGAATGGCGCCGCTCGGGCGGGGACATCGTGTTGATCGCCGTGGGCACCAGCATCGTCTATCAGATTCTGGATGGCGCGCTGTACTAGAGCCGGACTGCTTTTGTGGCGAGGGAGCTGCTGTGGCGAGGGAGCTTGCTCCCGCTGGAGTGCGCAGCGCTCCCAGGATTTTGGGGCCGCTGCGCAGCCCAGCGGGAGCAAGCTCCCTCGCCACAGCAGCTCCCTAGCCATAGCAAGCTCCCTCACCACAGGCATTCAACAGTCGCCTAAATTTCGATACGTTCGACCTTGCCCACCAACAGGATGTAGGAAAGCGCCCCCAGCAACGCCAGCACCGCGATATACGTAATCGCCGGCGCAAACGAATCCCCGGTGGCCAGAAAGCCAATCACGATCGGGGTGGTGATCGCCGACAGATTGCCGATGAAATTGAACACCCCACCCGTCAGCCCCAGCAGCCTTGCCGGCGCCAGGGTCGACACCAGCGACCAGGTGATCGACGCCAGGCCATTGCCGAAAAACGCCACCGCCAGAAAGGCAATCACCCACGCCGTGGAGTCAACAAAGTTGGCGCCAATGATCGCCGTGGAAATCAACAGCCCGCCAATGATCGGCAGCTTGCGCGCAAACCCCACCGACGTTCCCCGGCGAATCAGCCAATCGGAAAACAGCCCCGAACACAGCACGCCGACAAACGCCGCGAGAAACGGCAGCGACGCCAGCAGGCCGGATTTGATGAAGTCCATGCCGCGATATTTCACCAGGTAGGTGGGGAACCACGTCAGGAAAAACCACAACGTGGAGTTCAGGCAGAACTGCCCCAGGTAGATCCCCCATAACTTGCGCTTGCTCAGCACGATGCCGAGGTCGACCCAACTGAACGGCGCCTTGGCCGCCTGCGCCTGGATATCCACCAACCCGCCGCCTGCGCGGATCAGCTCGATTTCCGCCGCATTCGCACCCTTGAAATCCCGAGGCTCGCGGTACACCGCGTACCAGATCAACGCCCACACAATGCCCACGCCGCCGGTGGCGACAAACACCATGTGCCAGCCAAAGGTGTGTTGCAGCCACGCCAGTACCGGCGTGAGAAACGCCAGCCCGACAAACTGCCCGGAGGTGTAGACCCCAATCGCCGTGGCCCGCTCACGCTCGGGAAACCAGGTGGTGACCACCCGGCTGTTGATCGGGTAAGCCGGGGCTTCGAGGGCACCGACCGCCATGCGCAATACGAACAGTGCGATAAAACTGGCGGCGAAGCCGAGCATCACCGTGGCGATTGACCACAGCAGCAGGGCGACGCTGTAGAGAATGCGCGGCGGCACCCGGTCCACCAGCCAGCCGCCGGGGATTTGCATGGCGGCGTAGGTCCAGCCGAACGCGGAGAAGATCAGCCCGACATGCACCGGGTCAATCCCCAGCTCACTGGTCAGGGCCGGGGCGGCAATCGACAGGTTGCTGCGGTCCAGGTAGTTGATCACCACCGTGATGAACAGCAGCACCATGATGAAGAAACGCTTTCGGCTGGGCGTGACTAAAGAAGCCTGCCCGGTGAAGGACTCGGATTGCATGGGGTTGCCTCTTCTTATGATTATTGAGGACGGGTCTTACTGAAGAAACCGCGGTTCATGTGGGAGCTGGCTTGCCTGCGATGGCGGCGTGTCAGTGCCGCGGATGCAAGCTGACACACCGCTATCGCAGGCAAGCCAGCGCCTACAGAGACCGTGTTCCGTCAGGAATAAAGGCTTACCACTCGGCAAAACTCCCATCGGCATGCCGCCAGATCGGGTTGCGCCAGCGATGCCCGATGGCCGCACGTTCGATCACGTATTCTTCATTGATCTCGATGCCCAGGCCCGGCCCGTTAGGGATCTTCACAAAGCCCTGGTCGTAGTCGAAAACCCCCGGATCGCGCACGTAATCCAGCAGGTCATTACTCTCGTTGTAGTGAATGCCCAGGCTCTGTTCCTGGATGAACGCGTTGTAGCAAACCGCGTCCAGCTGCAGGCAAGCCGCCAGGGCAATCGGGCCGAGCGGGCAGTGCAGGGCGAGGGCCACGTCGTAGGCTTCGGCCATGTTGGCGATCTTGCGGGTTTCGGTGATACCGCCGGCGTGGGAAGCATCCGGCTGGATGATGTCGACGTAGCCTTCGCTGAGCACGCGCTTGAAGTCCCAGCGCGAGAACAGCCGCTCGCCGAGGGCTATCGGGGTGCTGGTGAGCGGCGCCAGCTCTTTCAGCGCTTCGTAGTTTTCGCTGAGCACCGGCTCTTCGATAAACATCAGTTTGTAGGGGTCGAGTTCTTTCATCAGCACCTTGGCCATGGGCTTGTGCACCCGGCCATGGAAGTCCACGCCGATGCCGACGTTGGGGCCAACCGCATCACGTACGGCGGCGACGTTGGCCAGGGCCTGGTCGACTTTTTCGAAGCTGTCGAGAAATTGCAGCTCTTCGGTGCCGTTCATTTTCACCGCGGTAAAACCACGGGCCACGGCTTCCTTGGCGGCGCGGGCGGTGTCTGCCGGGCGGTCGCCACCGATCCACGAATACACGCGGATCTTGTCACGCACCTGGCCGCCCAGCAGGTCGCTGACCGACACGCCGAGGGCCTTGCCCTTGATGTCCCACAGCGCCTGGTCGATACCGGCGAGGGCGCTCATATGGATCGCGCCACCACGGTAGAAGCCGCCGCGGTAGAGCACGGTCCAGATGTCTTCGATATTGCGTGGGTCTTTGCCGATCAAGTAGTCGGACAACTCTTCGACAGCGGCCGCCACGGTGTGGGCGCGGCCCTCGACCACAGGCTCGCCCCAACCAGTCACGCCCTGGTCGGTTTCAACCTTGAGGAAGCACCAGCGCGGCGGGACGATGAAGGTGGTCAGTTTGGTGATTTTCATCTTCTTGTCTCTCTTGTAGATGGAGAACGCTAATCAGCCCAAGGCATTCCAGGCCGCGACGTAGGCCTGGGCATTGCTTGCCACCTGGGCGACGCTCATGCCTGGCTTGAACAAGCCGGAGCCGAGGCCGAAGCCTTTGACGCCCGCGTCGAAAAATACCTGCATGTTGTCCGGGGTGATGCCGCCCACCGGCAGCAACACCGTGCCTGCGGGCAGTACCGCGAGCCAGGCCTTGACCACCGCCGGGCCCATTTGCTCGGCCGGGAACAGTTTCAGCACGTCGGCGCCTTCGGCCAGCGCAGCAAACGCTTCAGTCGGCGTGGCCACACCCGGCGACAGGTACAGGCCCGCAGCCTTGGCGGCACGCAGCACCTTGGCATCGCTGTGGGGCATGACGATCACCTGGCCGCCGGCCGCTTTGACTTGATCGACCTGTTCCGGAGTCAGCACCGTGCCCGCGCCGATCAGGCAATCGGCGGGCAGGCTGTCCCGCAGGATGCGGATGCTGGCGTAGGGATCCGGCGAGTTGAGCGGTACCTCGATCACCCTGAAGCCCGCTGTGTACAGCACCTCGCCGATCGCGAGCGCCTCGTCCGGTCGCAGGCCGCGCAGGATCGCGATCAAACCGTTGTGTGTCAGTGCTTGCTTGAGCATGTCGGGCCTCTCGTCAGGTTGCAGGCAGCAGCCCCGCCGCCATGGCCAGCTGCCAAAGGCCACGCTCGGTAGCCTCCTGCGCCAGGGTCACGTGGGGGAAACCACAGAGTTGGAGTGCACGCTGGTAGCGGGTGCAGAGTTGGGTTGCGCCCACCAGGACGATGTCGCGCGCCTGGGCCTGCTGGCGGGTGCGCAGGCCCATGAGTTCGTGGCCGATCAGCAGGCCGGACAGATAGTCCGGTTGCTCGTCGGGCGCCAGTTCGCCGGTCAAGCCCAGGGTGCGGGCGCTGAATAAGGTCGATAACAAACCGGCCTGGCCATCCGCCGAAAGTGCCACCTGCACGCCGCGATCAAAAGCGACGGCCTGGAACTGTTCGGAAGGACGTTGGGTGCGACCCAAAATGCTGTGTTGGCTGAGCACGGCGAACAGCTCGCCGGTCATGAAGGTGTCGAAGTGGGTGATGCAGCCTTCCACCACCTCGACCCACTTGGAATGGCTGCCCGGCAGGCCGATCAAGACGTCGCGCCCGGTATTGGCGGACAGGCTTTGCAGCACGCCGAGGACCTGGGTTTCTTCGCCGCGCATCACGTTAGGCAACGCGCCGCGTTGAATCACCCCGGGAACGATGTGCACCGCGGTGCCCCGCAGGCTGCGCACAACATGCAGCGCCTGGCCAAGGGTGGCGACATCGGCCGGGGTGTCGCGGTAAACCGCTTCGCTCCAGCCCTGGGCGCTGCCGACCATGCCGCAGGCGATGACAGGGAGACCGGGCTGGGCCTCGAGCCAGTCACCGCAGGCCGCGTCGAATGCCAGCTCGAAACCGTTGCTGCTGCGAACGCCGGCAATGTCCCGGGGTTCGGTGGGCAAGTGCATGATCCCCGACGCCAGGGCGCGTCGTTCGATAACGACGCCTGCCGGGCCGAGCTTGTAAGCACGAAGGGAACTGGTTCCCCAATCGAGCGCGATCAATTGCGCCTGCATCGCTTCACCTGAGTGTTCTGAGCGGATGAGGCGAATATAAACCCAAGACCGTTAAAGTCTCAATATATAAATATCAGTCCCATATATAGGGAATACAAACACTCAGAATATCGACAAGTCCAGCGTGCGCATCGCCCCCATCCAGATCGCATGGTCGGTGTGGTCCTTGAGGTCGTCACCGGTGGTGGGGTGCAGGAACACCACCAGGCCGTTGCGGTTGAGCGCCAGCCACGGCAGGACGACGCCGATGTATTCCGGGTCGAACGCCAGCTGGCAGCTCCAGTCCGGGTGCGGGCCTACCGGGCGCTCATGCACGCGGCCCATGCGCAGCGGGAACATCTGCGCGGCGTCTTCGCAGAGTTTGCGCGCCTGGTCGATGGTGTTGGCGTCGAAGTAGATATGGGCGTGGTAGCCCTTGATACGTTGCATGACAGGCTCCGGGCTCAATGATCGGCAAATCCTAGACCGCAATGGACGGCAGGGCCAGGCCGGTCAACGATTGTGCGCTGCTGGCCTGCTCGGCCATCAGCCAGTCGACGAAACGCTCGATCAACTGGCTGCGACGTTTGCGCTGGGGCAGCACCACGTAATAGCCGAAGCGCGAGATCACCGTGTCGCCAATCGGCCGGCACAGCCAGTTTTGCTCCAGCAAGTTATCCACAAGATGGCGCCAGCCAATGGCCACGCCCTGGCCGGCAATCGCCGCCTGGATCAACAGGGTGTAGTTGTCGAAACGCAGTTGGCCCGGGGTGGGCGCGGTAGTGATACCCAGCTCGCGGAACACGCCGCCCCAGTCGAACCACTGGTTGTTGTTTTGCTGGCGCAGGTGCAACAAGGGAAACTCCAGCAGGCTCTGCAACGGCAGCAGCGCGTCGCGGTCCTGGATGAGCTGCGGGCTGCAGACCGGGAACACTTCCTCGTTGAACAGCCAATGGCTGTCGCCCTGTTTGAAACGGCCATCACCGAACAGCACCGCCACATCGATATCGCTGCGCAACGTGGCGTGATTGCGCTCACTGGTGACCAGGCTCACGTCCACCTGCGGGTTGGCTTCATGAAAACGGTGCAGCCGCGGCATCAGCCAATACGCAGCGAAGGCAAAGTCCGTCGCCACCTGCAGGACTTCGTGCTGGTCCTGCTCGGCAATCGCACTCAGGCCCTGGTTGATGCTCTGCAAGCCGGCCTGCACCTGTTCGAACAACAAGGCGCCCGCATCGGTCAGCTCGATGCCCCGGTAAATGCGATCAAACAGGCGCACTTTCAGCCGTTCTTCCAGGCGCTTGATCTGCTGGCTGATGGCCGGCTGGGTGGTGCCCAGCTCCATGGCCGCCGCCGTAAAGCTGCGTTGGCGCGCGGCGGCTTCAAACGCGCGAAGCAGATCAAGTGACAGGTTACCGAGGGATTCATACATAAGCTGTGCTTATCCTAGACATTGCTTCTCATGGGCTTTACCACGTTTTCCATGGCCTGCATGCTCATTCGCATAAACATCGACTATGGAATGCCGCGAAACCATGAAGCGCAAGAACATTCTTTTCATCATGGCCGATCAGATGGCCGCGCCGATGCTTCCGTTCTACGGTCCTTCGCCTATCAAACTGCCGAACCTGAGCCGCCTCGCCGCCGAGGGCGTGGTATTCGACGCCGCTTACTGCAACAGCCCGTTGTGTGCACCGTCGCGCTTTACCCTGGTGAGTGGCCAGTTGCCGAGCAAGATCGGCGCCTACGACAACGCAGCCGATTTCCCCGCCGATGTGCCGACCTATGCCCACTACCTGCGTCGCCTCGGCTACCGCACGGCGCTGTCGGGCAAGATGCACTTTTGCGGCCCCGACCAACTCCACGGTTATGAAGAACGCCTGACCAGTGATATCTACCCGGCCGACTATGGCTGGGCAGTGAATTGGGATGAGCCAGACGTGCGCCCCACCTGGTACCACAACATGGCGTCGGTGCTGCAAGCCGGGCCGTGCGTGCGCACCAACCAGCTGGATTTCGACGAAGAGGTGGTGTTCAAGGCCCAGCAATATCTGTTCGACCATATCCGCGAAGACGGCGACCAGCCGTTCTGCCTGACCGTCTCCATGACTCACCCACACGACCCGTACACCATTCCCAAGCCGTTCTGGGACCTGTACGACGACAACGACATCCCGTTGCCCACAACCCCGCCACAGGCCGATCTCGACCCTCACTCCCAACGCCTGCTCAAGGTCTATGACCTGTGGGACAAGCCGCTGCCGGTGAACAAGATCCGCGATGCGCGCCGCGCCTACTTCGGCGCGTGCAGCTACATCGACAGCAACGTCGGCAAGCTGCTGCAAACCCTGGAAGACACGGGGCTGGCCGACGACACCATCATCATCTTCTCCGGCGACCACGGCGACATGCTCGGCGAGCGCGGGCTCTGGTACAAAATGCACTGGTTTGAAATGGCCGCCCGGGTGCCGCTGCTGATCAGCGCGCCGGGGCAGTTTGCCGCCGGCCGGGTGACCGCCGCCGTGTCCACCGCCGACCTGCTGCCGACCCTGGTGGAACTGGCCGGCGGCGAGCTGGACCCGAGGCTTGCGCTGGATGGCCGCTCGCTGGTCTCGCACTTGCGAGGGCAGGGCGGCCACGACGAAGTGTTCGGCGAATACATGGCCGAAGGCACCATCAGCCCGCTGATGATGATCCGGCGTGGCGCCTACAAGTTCATCTACAGTGAGGACGACCCTTGCCTGATGTTTGATGTAAAAAACGACCCGCACGAGCGGGAGAACCTCAGCCAGTCACCGGAACACCGGCCACTGTTCGAGGCGTTTTTGAGTGAGGCGCGGGCCAAATGGGACATCCCGGCGATTCACCAACAGGTGCTCGCCAGCCAACGCCGTCGCCGCCTGGTATTCGAGGCGCTGACCCAAGGCAAGCTGAAGAGCTGGGACCACCAGCCACTGGTAGACGCCAGTCAGCAATACATGCGCAACCATATCGACCTCGACGATCTGGAGCGCAAGGCACGTTTTCCACAACCCTGCCAAAACCAATAAAACTGAGGGGAAGGCCATGCAAAAGTTATCCACCGTGGTGAGCGTTGCGCTGCTGGCACTGAGCAGTGCCGGCGCCTACGCGGACTCAAGCTGCGACACCGTGAAGATGGCCGATCCGGGCTGGAGTGATATCGCCGCGACCAATGCCATTACCGGTTTTTTGTTGAACGGCATGGGCTACAAGGCCAAGGTCGATACCCTTGCGGTGCCGATCACCTTTGGCGGGCTCAAGGACGGCCAGGTGGATGTGTTCCTGGGTAACTGGATGCCGGCGCAGCAGGGCTTCTACGACAAGTTCGTGGCCAATGGCGATGTGGTGCAACTGGCGAAGAACCTCGACGGCACCGAGTTCACCCTCGCCGTGCCGGACTATGTGTGGGACGCCGGGGTGCACGACTTTGCCGATCTGAACACGTTTGCCGACAAGTTCGACAAGAAGATCTACGGCATCGGTTCGGGTGCACCGGCGAATATCTCGTTGCAGGAAATCATCAAGAAAAACGACTTTGACCTGGGCCAGTGGAAGCTGATCGAGTCCAGTGAACAGGCGATGCTGGCCGAAGTGTCCCGGGCGGTGAAGAAGCAGAAGTTCGTGACCTTCCTCGGCTGGACGCCGCACCCGATGAACGTGCAGTTGAAGATGCATTACCTCAAGGGCGGGGAAAAGTACTTCGGTGACACCGGCAGCGTGTATACGTTGACCCGCAAGGGCTATGCCCAGGCGTGCCCGAATGTGGGCAAATTGCTGACCAACCTGAGTTTCACCCAGGAGATGGAGAACGCCATCATGGCTGAGGTGGTGAACAAGAAGGTCAGCAATGCCGAGGCGGCGAAGGCGTGGATCAAGGCGAATCCGACGGTGCTGGACAAGTGGCTCGATGGGGTTAAAACCGTCGATGGGCAGGATGCGCTGGCCGCTGTAAAAGCCAAGCTCTAACGGCTGACGCCGCACCCTGTGGGAGCCGGGCTTGCCCGCGATAGCATCACCGCGGTGTCCCTGTAGGACCGAGGCGCCTGCATCGCGGGCAAGCCCGGCTCCCACAGTCAGCGGACTCCCACAGTCCGGCGTTTGTCCTGATACCCTGATTCAAACCTATCAATCCGAGCCCTAAATGCCCCGGCCCAACCGCCATACACTCTTCCCCTTCCTCAGCTGGCTCCCGCGCCAAACCCGCGCCAGCGTCGGGCGAGACGCGATCGTCGGCCTGAGCGGTGCAGTCCTGGCATTGCCGCAATCCATTGCCTACGCGCTGATCGCCGGTCTCCCACCGGAGTACGGCCTGTACGCCGCCATCATCCCGGTGTTGATCGCCTGTTTGTGGGGCTCCTCCTGGCACCTGATCTGCGGTCCCACGGCGGCGATTTCCATCGTGCTTTACGCCAGCGTCAGCCCACTGGCCGTGCCCGGCTCCCAGGACTACATCACGCTGATCCTGTTGCTGACTTTCCTGGCCGGCGTCTTCCAATGGCTGCTGGGCATGCTGCGCTTCGGCGCCCTGGTGAATTTCGTCTCGCATTCGGTGGTACTCGGCTTCACCCTCGGCGCAGCTGTGGTCATCGCCCTGGGGCAACTGCCCAACCTGCTGGGGCTGGATCTGCCCAGCCAGGCCACCGCAATCAACAGCCTGCTAGCGCTGATCAACCATGCCGGGGAGTGGAATCATCCTTCACTGGTGCTCGGGCTCGGCACCTTGCTGGTGGGGGTGCTGCTGAAACTCTGGGTACCGCGCTGGCCAACACTGTTGATCGCGCTGGCCCTGGGCAGCCTGATCCCGTGGCTGTGGCCGGCGATGTTCGGGCAGGTGGCGTTGGTCAGTTCATTTGTCGGCAAGTTGCCGCCGTTCAGCCCGCTGCCGATGGACCTGGACATGGTCCTGCGCCTGCTGCCGAGTGCCGTGGCGGTGGGCATGCTCGGGCTGGTGACCAGCCTGTCGATTGCGCGCTCGTTGTCGGCCCGCTCCCAGCAATTGCTCGATGCGAATCAGGAGGTGCGCGCACAGGGTTTATCCAACATCGTTGGCGGATTTTTCTCCGGGTACCTGTCGGCAGGTTCCTTCACCCGCTCCGGCCTTAGCTATGAGGCGGGCGCCTGTTCGCCGCTGGCGGGGGTGTTTTCCGCGCTGTGGGTGGCGCTGTTTGCGCTGTTCGGCGCGGCGCTGATCGCGCATATCCCGATCCCGAGCATGGCCGCCAGCATCCTGCTGATTTGCTGGGGGTTGGTGGACCACCGTGGTATTCGGGCGTTGTTCCGGGTCAGCCGTGCGGAGTTCGTAGTGATGAGCCTGACCTGCATCGCCACGCTGTTGCTGGAGCTGCAGACCGCGATTTACGCAGGAGTGCTGGCGTCGCTGTTTTTCTACCTCAAGCGCACTTCGCAGCCGCGAATCCAGCAATGGCGGGACGGTGAGGACGATGTACTGCGGGTGGGCGGGTCGATCTTTTTCGGCGCCAGCCATTACCTGCAAGTGCGGCTGCAAAGCCTGCACGGCCAGCGGGTGGTGATCGAGGCGCAGCAGATCAACTTTATCGACTATTCCGGGGTGGAGATGCTGCACCAGGAGGCGCGCCGATTGAACGGTTTGGGGCGCAGCCTGGCATTGCGCAAGGCCCGGCCACAGGTGGTGGAGGAGTTGAAGAAACTGGAAGGGGCCGACAAATGCCCCCTCCATTTCGAAGACTGAACGCGGTTGAAACTGTAGGAGCTGGCTTGCCTGCGATAGCGGTGTATCAGTGCCAAGTGTGTAGCTGACCCACCGCTATCGCAGGCAAGCCAGCTCCCACATTTGGATTTGCGTCAGGCCAGTTGCCTGCGCAGCTCAGCTAAAACCGGCGCCGAATCCGGGCGCACACCGCGCCACAGGAAGAACGCTTCCGCCGCCTGTTCCACCAGCATCCCCAGCCCATCCATCGCCACCGCAGCGCCTTGCTCACTGGCCCAGCGGCAGAAAGCCGTAGGCTCTTTGCCGTACATCATGTCGTAGCAAAAAGTCTTTCCGGGTTCGATCAGGCTGCCGGCAATCGGCGGTACATCGCCTGACAGGCTGGCGGACGTGGCGTTGATGATCAGGTCCACCGGCTCACGCAGCCAGTCGAAACCGCTGGCAGACACCGGGCCGAGGTCGTCGAACAGCTCGGCGAGCAATTCGGCCTTTTCCACGGTGCGGTTGGCAATGATCAGCGAACCCGGTTGCTCAGCCAGCAATGGCTCCAAGGCACCGCGCACGGCGCCACCGGCCCCCAGCAGCAGGATGCGTTTGCCTTGCAGCCTGAACCCGGCATTCACCGTCAAATCCCGCACCAGGCCGGCGCCGTCGGTGTTGTCTCCCAGCAGGTTGCCGTCGGCGAGCTTGCTCAGGGTGTTCACCGCGCCGGCCCGCTGGGCGCGCTCGGTCAGGGTGTTGGCCAGGCGATAGGCCTCTTCCTTGAACGGTACGGTGACGTTGGCACCACGGCCTTGTCGGAAAAATTCACGGGCGCAGCCGGTAAAATCCTCCAGCGGCGCGAGCAAGGTGCTGTAGTCCAGTTGCTCGCCGGTCTGTTCGGCGAACAGGCGGTGAATCAGCGGCGACCTGCTGTGGCCAATGGGGTTGCCGAAGACGACATAACGATCCATCAGACCCCCGCCTTGGGCAGCACGCCCAGCCAGTCGCGGTCTTGCAGGAAGTAGTCGGTGAGGCGCGCTTCTTCGCTGTCGGGGGCGGCTTTCCAGTCATAGCTCCAGCGCACTTGCGGTGGCAGCGACATCAGGATCGACTCGGTGCGCCCGCCCGATTGCAGGCCGAACAGGGTGCCGCGGTCGTAGACCAGGTTGAACTCGACGTAGCGGCCACGGCGGAATTCCTGGAACTCGCGCTGCTGCTCGGTATAGGCCATGGCCTTGCGGCGCTGCACGATCGGCAGGTAGGCGTCGATGTAGGCATCGCCGATGGCGCGCATGAAGGCGAAGCTGGTGTCGAAGTCCCACTCGTTCAAATCATCGAAGAACAAACCGCCGATGCCCCGGGGTTCGTTGCGGTGCTTGATGTGGAAGTAGGTGTCGCACCAGGCCTTGTAGCGCGAGTAGACGTCCGGGCCAAACGGCGCGCAGGCCTGCTCGGCCACGCGGTGCCAGTGGATGCAGTCTTCTTCGTTGCCGTAGTAGGGCGTCAGGTCGAAGCCGCCACCGAACCACCACACCGGCTCTTCGCCTTCTTTTTCGGCGATGAAAAAGCGCACGTTGGCGTGGGACGTCGGCACATGCGGGTTGTGCGGGTGGATCACCAGCGACACACCGAGGGCCTCAAAACCGCGACCGGCCAATTCCGGGCGATGAGCACTGGCGGACGGTGGGAGGCCGCTGCCAAACACGTGGGAAAAGTTAACGCCGCCTTTTTCGATCACCGAACCGTTTTCGATCACACGGGTGCGACCGCCGCCGCCGGCAGGCCGGGTCCAGGCGTCTTCGATAAAGCGAGTGTCCGTCTCGAAGGTTTCCAGGGCGCTGCAAATGCGGTCTTGCAGGTCAAGCAGGTAGGCTTTGACAGCCTCGGTGCGGGTAGTCATGACATCACCTTGAATCGGGCAAAGCTACACGAGGCCATTGGGCGTCGGCGGCAAATGGGCGCACAGGATACCACTGCACCCACTACTGCCGCAGTTGACGAAGATCAAGCTTAGGAGTCCGATAGAAAAGTGCCCTGTCCCACCAATGCTGTTCCTTTTGGGCGGCGTCTGTTGCCGTCATACTGCGTTGCCGCTCCTCCCCATAGCACGCTATGAGTCGTCGCGGCGCCTTGTCTGACGACAACAGCCACTCGCCCAAAAGGAACGCATTGGCGAGACAGGGCACTATCGCGAAATTGACTTGAGGAGAGTGCAGATGGCCAAACGTATCCAGTTCCGTGCCCATGGCGGCCCCGAAGTGCTTGAGTATGTGGACTACACCCCGGCAGAACCCGGCCCGCAGCAGGTTCGCGTGCAGAACAAGGCCATTGGCCTGAACTTCATCGACACGTATTTCCGCAGCGGCCTGTACGCGCCACCGGCCTTGCCGTCGGGCCTGGGCGCTGAAGGTGCCGGCGTCGTGGATGCCGTCGGTAGCGAAGTGACTCAATTCAAGGTGGGCGATCGCGTGGCTTACGGCAGCGGCCCATTGGGCGCCTACAGCGAATTGCATGTGCTGCCTGCCGCCAACCTGGTGCACCTGCCGGACGACATCAGCTTCGAACAGGCCGCCGGTGCGATGCTCAAGGGCCTGACCGTGCAATACCTGCTGCGCCAGACCTATGAGTTGAAGGGTGGCGAAACCATTCTGTTCCACGCCGCTGCCGGTGGTGTCGGTTCGCTGGCGTGCCAATGGGCCAAGGCCCTGGACGTGAAGCTGATCGGTACCGTCAGCTCGCCGGAAAAGGCCGCGTTGGCCAAGTCCCTCGGCGCCTGGGAAACCATCGACTACAGCAAGGAAAATGTCGTACAGCGCGTACTGGAACTGACTGACGGCAAGAAGTGCCCGGTGGTGTACGACGGCGTAGGCAAGGACACCTGGCTCACATCCTTGGATAGCGTTGCGCCACGCGGATTGGTGGTGAGTTTCGGTAATGCTTCGGGGGCGGTGGATGGGGTCAACCTGGGGATTCTGGCGGCCAAGGGCTCGCTGTATGTGACCCGGCCGACATTGGCGACTTATGCCAACAACCCGGAAAACCTGCAGGCGATGGCGGATGACCTGTTTTCGATGATCATCAGCGGGAAGCTGCAGATTGATATTAACCAACGGTTTTCGTTGGGGGATGCGGCGAAGGCGCAGACGGAGTTGTCGGCGCGGCGCACCACTGGGTCGACCATTTTGTTGCCGTAAGGCTTTGGGTCTCTGGCACCTGTAAGGGCCCCATCGCGGGCAAGCCCGCGATGGCCGCGACTCGGTCTCAAGACGGGCGCACAACCTCACCCGTCGCCAGATCCCGAATCAGACTCGGGTTCTTGCGCCCCCCCAGGTTCCCGCCCAACACCCGATCCACCTGCCCACGGAAATACTGCTCCACACGAATCCGTGTGCGCGCCGCCGGGCGGCCTTGTGGATTGGCCGAGGTGGAAATCAACGGCCCGACCAGCGAGCATAAATCCCGCACCTGCGGATGATCGGTCACCCGCAACGCCACCGTGTCATGCACCCCGGTAATCCATTCGGGCAACAAATCCTGATGGGGCACGAGCCACGTATTAGGGCCGGGCCAAGTGCTGGCCATGCGGTCCATCCACACATCCGGGAAATCTTCGAAGAGAAAATCAAACTGGCGGATATTGTCGGCAATCAGGATCAGGCCTTTATCCACAGACCGGCCCTTGATCGCCAGCAGCCGATCCACCGCTTCCTCGTTCCAAGGGTCACAGCCCAGGCCCCAGACTGCCTCGGTTGGATAGGCAATCACCGCGCCTGCGCGAATTTCTCGTGCGGCTTCTCGCACACGCCACCTGTTGACCATTGCTCACTCTCCGGACTAAAGCTCTGCGCAGTTTACCGATCTTCGTTACAAAACCTAGCCGCGCGCAAGCCAGCGTCCGCTTTCGCAGATCACCCGGCCCTCCAGTTCCAGCTCCGTGAGGCTGGCCAGCACCTCGGACAAGGCCCTTCCGCTGGCAATCGCCAAGGCTTCACTGGTGTGCGGCGCGGCGTGCAACAGCGCCACCAGCGGATGAGTGACCGCCACTGGCGCCGGGCGGGACAGTGCCTGCCAGCCACGCAAGTTTTCGAGGATGTGTTCAATGGTTTCCACCAGCACGGCGCCATCGCGAATCAACTGATGGCAACCTTTGGCGCCTGGGTGATGGATCGAGCCGGGAATCGCGTAAACCTCGCGCCCTTGCTCAGCCGCCAGCCGCGCGGTGATCAGCGAACCACTGGCCATGCTGGCTTCCACTACCAGCACCCCAAGGGACAGGCCGCTGATAATTCGATTGCGCCTTGGGAAGTTGCCGGCCTGGGGCGCAGCGTCCAACGGAAACTCGGAAACCACCGCACTGCCTTGGGCAATCATCGCCTCGGCCAGGCGTCGGTGGCGCTGTGGATAAAAATTTTCGAGCCCGGTGCCCAGCACGCCGATTGTATGCCCCCCGACATCCAAAGCCGCCTGGTGAGCAGCACCGTCAATACCCAGGGCAAGGCCACTGGTGATGACAAAACCGGCACTCGCCAGGCTGCGGGAAAACGCGGCGGCGGTGTCCATTCCTGGCCTGGAGGCACGGCGGCTGCCCACCATCGCCAGTTGCGGTTTTTCCAGAATCGCCGGGTTGCCGGCAACGAATAACAGCGGGGGCGCGTCATCCAGTTCGGCAAGCAATGCGGGGTAGTCTGGCTGGTCCCACATCAGCAAATGCTGGGCCGGACGCTCCAGCCAGCGCAACGCGACGCTGGCGCCATCACGCACTTCCTCGCTGCGCCGGGCATCGGCACTGGTCATCTTGAGTCCCAGGGAACACCAGGCACTGGCCGGTGCGCTGATGGCTTTTGACGCAGAACCAAATGCCTCGATGAGTTTTTTAAAGCCCTTGGGACCCAGCTCCGGCAGCCTGTGCAAGCGTAGTCGGGCTTCCAGTTCTGCCGGGGAAATTTCACGGTCATTCGTCGGTAACATTTGATCGTCCTTGATCGGAACAAGCTGTGGATAACTCTGTTGGTAACTTATTTAGCAACCTAATTATTGCCTTCGATCAGGCACCTCAAAACGGTCCCCCACCGCCAGGGAGCGCGACGCGCTGATCACCAGGCCGTAACTGAGCTTTTCGTAGCTGCGAAACACCAGGAGTGTTCCGACAGGCTCGTCGGGAATCTTCACCGGGGCGCCGGTCACCCTGTCCCGAATGGTTTCCCCGGTGTTCACCACGGCCAGCAAATGACCTTCCATCAGGCCGTCGCGCCGGCCCTTGTTCAACGTCACCGCGTCCAGTACCCCGATCTGTGTCACGCCTCGGGGCACGTCGATGATGCGCCCGGCAATCGCCTCGGCAGGCCACTGAATCACCAGGCTCGTGAGATCGGTGGGCGCTTGGGGGCTGAGCAGTCGGTCCCCGGGACGCACCTCCTGGGTCACCCGCTGCACGCCCAATGTGCTGACATCGCCCGCGGTCACAAAACGCGCGGTGCCGATGTCGTCAGCGTTGATGCCCAGCAATTCCTGGCTTTCAGGGTCGGTGTAGGCCTTGCCCCGGCGAAAGATCCCGTAGGTTTGGACGGCTGGGTCCAGGGCGCCCCGCGCATAAACGCGCTCGCCGTTGGCGCCCAATACGCGCCTGGCATCTGCAGCAACAATATAGGGAGCGTGGTCCAGTTCCTGGGGCGTATCGAGCACGCGGTTGTGCAGTAAAAAGCGCTGGATGGCTTGCTGGGTATGAAGCGCCAGCGGTTGACCGGCCTGTGGAAAGCTGGCGGGAACCTGGGCAGCAACGACCTGGGCCCACAGCAGCAAGACGAGTAGCGATTTCCTCATGGGGTGAATCTCCTTTATTATGTGCACTCGCGTGAAACGCCACAGCCATCGCGGCTTCCGGACGTTTTCCCACGGCACTTACACCGGCACAGCAGGGATCCATCCCCGGCGCCGACTTGCCTTTACCTCACATGTGCAGCAATTACGCTTATGGCTATTTTGAACATCCTCGAATTTCCGGACTCACGCCTGCGCACCATCGCCAAGCCAGTGGCCGTAGTGGACGCCAAGGTTCGTCAGTTGGTCGATGACATGTTTGAAACAATGTATGAAGCCCCGGGTATCGGCCTCGCCGCGACCCAGGTCGACGTGCATCAGCGCGTCGTGGTCATGGACCTGTCCGAAGACCGCAGCGAGCCTCTGGTGTTTATCAACCCTGAGTTCGAAACCCTGACCGACGAGATGGGCCAGTACCAGGAAGGTTGCCTGTCGGTGCCGGACTTCTACGAGAACGTCGACCGTCCCCAGCGCGTCAAGATCAAGGCCCTGGACCGTGACGGCAAGCCGTTCGAGATGATTGCCGAAGGCCTTTTGGCGGTGTGCATCCAACACGAATGCGACCACCTTAACGGCAAGCTGTTTGTCGATTACCTGTCCACGCTTAAACGCGACCGGATCAAGAAGAAGCTGGAAAAGAAGCATCGCCAGCAAGCTTGATTCCCTTCTTTCAAAGGCTTGCTCCGGCAAGCCTTTTTCTTTTGTGAGACGTTTCCCATGACCGAGCCACTGCGCATCGTTTTTGCCGGCACCCCCGAATTCGCCGCCGAACACCTCAAGGCCCTGCTCGCCAGCCCGTATGAAATCGTGGCGGTCTACACCCAGCCCGATCGCCCGGCCGGTCGTGGGCAAAAACTGATGCCCAGCCCGGTCAAGCAGCTGGCGCTGGAAAACAACATTGTGGTGTTGCAGCCGCCGACGCTGCGCAACGCCGATGCCCAGGCGGAACTGGCGGCGCTGAAGCCGGACCTGCTGGTGGTGGTGGCGTACGGTTTGATCCTGCCCCAGGCCGTGCTGGATATCCCGCGTCTGGGCTGCATCAACAGCCATGCCTCGTTGCTGCCGCGCTGGCGCGGTGCGGCGCCGATCCAGCGTGCGGTCGAAGCCGGCGACGCCGAAAGCGGCGTGACCGTAATGCGCATGGAAGCAGGCCTGGACACCGGCCCGATGCTGCTGAAAGTCACCACCCCGATCACCGCTGAAGACACCGGCGGCAGCCTGCACGATCGCCTCGCCGAAATGGGCCCGCCGGCTGTGGTCCAGGCCATCGCCGGCCTGGCCGCCGGCACCCTGGAAGGCGAAGTACAGGACGACAGCCTCGCCACCTACGCCCACAAGTTGAACAAGGATGAAGCCCGTATCGACTGGAGCCGCCCGGCCGTGGAGCTGGAGCGCCTGGTACGGGCCTTCAACCCATGGCCGATCTGCCACAGCACCCTCAATGGCGAAGCCTTGAAAGTACTCGCCGCTACCTTGGCCGAAGGCAAGGGCGCACCCGGTGAGATCATCGGCGCCAGCAAGGACGGCCTGCTGGTGGCGTGCGGTGAACAGGCGCTGTGTCTGACCCGTCTGCAATTGCCCGGCGGCAAGGCGCTGAACTTCAGCGATTTGTTCAACAGCCGCCGTGAGAAATTTGCCGCAGGCATCATCCTCGGCCAAGCGGTAGACGCCCAATGAACCCACGTCTGGCCGCCGCCAAGGCCCTGGCCGCCGTACTCAACGGCAAGGCTTCCCTCAACAGTTCGCTGCCGATCCAACTGGATAAAGTCGAAGACCGCGACCGCGGCTTTACCCAGGACCTGGCCTTCGGTACCGCCCGCTGGCAGCCACGGTTGTCGGCGCTGGCGGCCAAGCTGCTGCAAAAACCATTCAAGGCGGCGGATGCCGATGTCGAGGCGCTGCTACTGGTAGGCCTGTATCAACTGCTCTACACCCGCGTGCCAGCCCACGCCGCCATCGGCGAAACCGTCGGTTGCGCCGACAAGCTGAAAAAGCCTTGGGCCAAGGCCCTGCTCAACGCCGTACTGCGCCGCGCCCAGCGCGAAAGCGAAGCGCTGCTGGCCGAGCTGGAACATGACCCGGTGGTGCGCACCGCCCACCCGCGCTGGCTGCAAAAATCCCTGAAAGCGTTCTGGCCCGAGCAATGGGAAGCCATCTGCGCCGCCAACAACGCCCACCCGCCAATGATTTTGCGGGTCAATCGCCGCCATCACACCCGCGATGCTTATCTCTCTTTGCTGAGCGAAGCCGGTGTCGCGGCCACGGCCTGTGTCTACAGCCAGGACGGCATCGTTCTTACAGAGCCAGGCGATGTGCGTAACCTGCCAGGCTTCGCCGAAGGCTGGATCAGCGTGCAGGACGAAGCCGCCCAACTGGCCGCCGACCTGCTGGACCTGGCCCCGGGCCAACGGGTGCTGGACGCCTGCTGCGCCCCCGGCGGCAAGACCTGCCACATCATGGAAGTGCAGGCAGACCTGGCCGGCGTCGTCGCCGTGGACCTGGAAGCCAAGCGCCTGGTGCGCGTGCGGGAAAACCTCGCCCGCCTGGGCCTGAGCGCCGAGTTGATCGCCGCCGACGGCCGCGACACCGCCACCTGGTGGGACGGCAAGCCGTTCCAGCGCATCCTGCTGGACGCGCCGTGTTCCGCCACCGGCGTGATCCGTCGCCACCCGGACATCAAGCTGACCCGCCAACCTGACGACATCGCAGCGCTTGCCGTGCTGCAAGGTGAGTTGCTGGACGCGCTGTGGCCAACCCTGGAAGTCGGCGGCATCCTGCTGTACGCCACCTGCTCGACACTGCCGACCGAAAACACCGAGGTCATCGAAGCCTTCCTCGCCCGCACCAGCGGTGCACGGGAACTGGACCTCGACATCCAGGCCGGGATCAAGCAGCCTCATGGCCGGCAGTTGCTGGCCCAGGAAGGCGGCCACGACGGGTTCTATTACGCCAAGCTGATCAAGATTGCCGCCGCTCGCGGCTGAATGGTTTTAAGGGAGTGACCGGATGAAAATCATCATCCTCGGCGCAGGGCAGGTTGGCGGTACGCTGGCCGAGCATTTGGCCAGCGAAGCCAACGACATCACCGTGGTCGACACCGACGCGGAGCGCCTGCGGGATTTAGGCGACCGCCTGGACATCCGTACCGTACAAGGCCGCGCCTCGTTTCCTACGGTGCTGCGCCAAGCCGGCGCCGACGATGCCGACATGCTGGTGGCGGTCACCAACAGTGACGAGACCAACATGGTCGCCTGTCAGGTCGCCCATACCCTGTTCCACACCCCGACCAAAATCGCCCGGGTGCGTGAGGCGGCGTACCTGACCCGTGCCGGACTGTTCGACAACGACGCGATCCCGGTCGACGTGCTGATCAGCCCGGAACAGGTGGTGACCCACTACATCAAGCGCCTGATCGAACACCCGGGCGCCTTGCAGGTGATCGACTTCGCCGAAGGCAAGGCGCAGCTGGTGGCGGTCAAGGCCTACTACGGCGGGCCGCTTGTGGGCCAGCAACTGCGCCAGCTGCGCGAGCACATGCCCAACGTCGAGACGCGGGTGGCAGCGATCTTCCGTCGCGACCGGCCGATTTTGCCCCAGGGCGATACGGTGATCGAGGCTGACGATGAGGTATTTTTCATCGCTGCAAAAGCGAATATTCGCGCGGTGATGAGCGAAATGCGCCGTCTGGATGAAACCTACAAACGCATCGTCATCGCCGGCGGCGGGCAGATCGGTGAGCGCCTGGCCGAGGCCATCGAGAGCCGCTATCAGGTGAAGATCATCGAGATGAATCCGGCACGCTGCCGGTACTTGTCCGACACCCTCGACAGTACGGTGGTCCTGCAAGGCAGCGCCTCGGACCGTGACCTGCTGCTGGAAGAAAACATCGCCGACGCCGACATCTTCCTGGCACTGACCAACGATGACGAAGCCAACATCATGTCGTCGTTGCTGGCCAAGCGGCTGGGGGCGAAGAAGGTGATGACCATCATCAACAACCCGGCCTACGTCGACCTGATCCAGGGTGGCGATATCGACATCGCCATCAGCCCGCAACTGGCGACCATCGGCACCTTGCTGGCCCACGTGCGGCGTGGCGATATCGTCAGCGTGCACTCGTTGCGCCGGGGCGCGGCGGAAGCCATCGAGGCGATCGCCCACGGTGATTCGAAGTCGAGCAAGGTGATTGGCAAGGCGATCCGCGATATCGGTCTGCCGCCGGGCACCACCATTGGTGCAATCATTCGTGATGAAGAAGTGATCATCGCCCACGACGACACGGTAATCGCCACGGGCGACCACGTGATTCTGTTCCTTGTGGATAAAAAACATATCCGCGATGTGGAGAAGCTGTTCCACGTGGGCCTGAGCTTTTTCTGATCAAACGGAGTGACCGACATGCTCGAATCCCTGGAAAAAATGCTCGCCAAGGGTGTGGATAACTCACTGCTGCGGTTTGGTTTGGGCAAGGGTTATCTGGATCTGAAGGACAACGCCAAGGCAGCGGAGCATTTGCAGAAATGCGTCGAGTTCGATCCGAAGTATTCGGCGGCGTGGAAGCTGTTGGGCAAGGCGCAGTTGGGACAGGGTGACAACGTCGGCGCACGACACGCTTGGGAGAAGGGCATAGAAGCGGCCCAGGCTCATGGCGACAAACAGGCCGAAAAAGAGATGACGGTGTTCCTGAAGAAACTCGACCGCCAGGCCTGAGAGAGACTCCTGTGGGAGCTGGCTTGCCTGCGATGCAGGCAACTCGGTCTTTCAGTTACACCGAGGTGATGCCATCGCAGGCAAGCCAGCTCCTACACTAGATCTGCATGGGTCTACAGATCGACGTACATCAGTACCACCGCGCCTCACCCGGCGGGCGTTTCTTGAAGCGCTTCATGCTCCACATGTACTGGCTCGGGTAAGCCCCCACATACCGCTCCACCACCTTGCTCATCGCTGCACACGACGTCGCGGTGTCGGTGCTGTACATGTCTTCCGGCGCCGCTTCCAGGATCACTTTGTAGCCCGAGCCATCCGGCAGCCGCAGGGCATGCAGGAACACCCCGACCGCCTTGTGCCCCGCCAGCATGTTCGGCACGAACTTGCTGGTCAGCGCTTGGGTGGCGAAGAACGGTACGAAGATCCCGGCGGATTCCGCCGGCTCCGGGTCGGCAGGAATTCCCACCTGGCCGCCTTTACGCACCTCCTTGATCACACTCAGGATGCCTTCCTTGGTGGAAGCCGCCACGCGGTTGCCCAGTTGCACCCGCTGTTTGCGCAGCAAATCATCCACCGCCTTGAGCTTGGGCGGGCGGTAGAAAATGATCGGTTTGCACTGGCTGCAATAGAAGTGGTTCAACACTTCCCAGTTGCCCAGGTGGCTGGTGATACCCACCACGCCTTTGCCCGAGGCCAGGGCTTCGTGCAGCACTTCCAGGCCTTCGACCTCACGCACCAGGTCGATGGAGCGCTGGGCCGGCCAGATCCACGCACAGGCGCTTTCGGTCAGGGATTTGCCGATGTCCATCAGGCTACGGCCCACCAGGCGCTCGCGCTCGGCCGGGTCCATGTCCGGGAAGCATTTGGACAGGTTGATCCGCACCGTCTCGCGGGAGCGGTTGGGGGTTTTCCACATGATCCAGCCAATTGCCGAACCGACCGCTTGCACCGCGCGCCAAGGCAGCAGGGCAAACAACCGAAGAGCGCCTACCAGCAAGGCGCCTTTAAACTTTTCCACAGGTCACTCCTGATCGTGTGTGGTGCGCAAAGCCGCCATTCTAACCGGCGTTGGCGAGGTCCGCGTAACGGTCGCAGTCCTGAGTGTGGTCCATGACCATGCCCGAGGCCTGCATGAACGCGTAGCAGATGGTTGGCCCGACGAACGTGAAGCCGGCTTTTTTCAGGGCTTTGCTCATGGCTTCAGCCTCCGGTGTAATCGCCGGGACCTGGCTGCGATCCTTGAAATGATTGACCTTGGGCACACCGCCCACAAACGACCACAGAAACTCCACTGGGTCCTTCAGCGCCAGCCAGGCGGCGGCATTGCGCCGGGTGGCATTGAGTTTCAGGCGGTTACGCACGATGCCCGGATCGAGCATCAGCGCCTCTATTTCGGCATCGCTCAGTTGAGCCAGACGTTGCGCATCAAAACCGAACAAGACCTTTCGATAATGCTCGCGTTTGCGTAAAACGGTGATCCAGGACAGGCCCGCCTGGAACCCTTCGAGCAAAAGCAACTCGAACAGTCCCTGCGCATCGCGCAGCGGCGTTCCCCACTCCTGATCGTGATAAGCCATGTACAGCGGATCTTCAGAACACCAAAAGCAGCGTGGCATAAGGCTCCAGGGGATGGTGGCGCGGCCGAATCGGGTATACTCCCGCTCTTTAAATCGCAGCCCAAGTAACAGGTGAATTTCGTGAGCCAGCCTACGCCAGCCGTGCGTACCTTCCAAGACTTGATCCTCGCCCTCCAGCAATACTGGGCCGAGCAAGGTTGTGTGGTACTTCAGCCCTACGATATGGAAGTAGGCGCCGGCACTTTCCACACCGCTACCTTCCTGCGGGCCATCGGCCCGGAAACCTGGAACGCCGCTTATGTGCAGCCCAGTCGTCGCCCGACTGACGGCCGCTACGGCGAAAACCCGAACCGCCTGCAGCACTACTACCAGTTCCAGGTGGTGTTGAAGCCGAACCCGGACAACTTCCAGGAGCTGTACCTCGGCTCGCTGAAACACGTCGGCCTGGACCCGCTGGTCCACGACATCCGTTTCGTCGAAGACAACTGGGAATCGCCAACCCTCGGCGCCTGGGGCCTGGGCTGGGAAGTCTGGCTCAACGGCATGGAAGTGACGCAGTTCACTTACTTCCAGCAAGCCGGCGGCATCGAGTGCTACCCGGTGACCGGCGAGATCACCTACGGTCTCGAGCGCCTGGCCATGTACCTGCAAGGCGTGGATTCGGTCTACGACCTGGTGTGGGCTGACGGCCCGTTCGGCAAGGTCACCTATGGCGACGTGTTCCACCAGAACGAAGTGGAGCAGTCGACCTACAACTTCGAACACGCCAACGTCGAGAAGCTGTTCGAACTGTTCGACTTCTATGAAAGCGAAGCCAAGCGCCTGATCGAACTGGATCAGCCGCTGCCGTTGCCGAGCTATGAAATGGTTCTGAAGGCATCCCACACCTTCAACCTGCTGGACGCCCGCCGTGCCATCTCGGTAACCGCGCGCCAGCAATACATCCTGCGTGTACGCACCCTGGCGCGTTCCGTCGCCCAAGCCTACCTGCTGGCTCGCGCCAAGCTGGGCTTCCCGATGGCAACCCCGGACCTGCGTGATGAAGTGTTGGCTAAGCTGGAGGCTGCACAATGAGTGCTCAAGATTTCCTGGTTGAACTGGGCACCGAAGAGCTGCCACCCAAGGCACTGAACACCCTGGCCGATGCGTTCCTGGCCGGTATCGAAAAAGGCCTGCAGACCGCTGGCCTGAAGTTCGCCGCAAAGAAGGTCTACGCCGCGCCGCGCCGCCTGGCTGTGTTGCTCACCGCACTGGAAACCCAGCAGCCGGACCGCAGCATCAACCTCGACGGCCCGCCACGCCAGGCCGCCTTCGATGCTGAAGGCAACCCGACTCAAGCCGCCCTGGGTTTCGCCAAGAAGTGTGGTGTTGAGCTCAGCGAAATCGACCAGAGCGGTCCGAAACTGCGTTTCAGCCAGGTGATCACCGGCAAGCCGACCGCCAGCCTGTTGCCGACCATCGTCGAAGACTCCCTGAACGACCTGCCTATCCCCAAGCGCATGCGCTGGGGTGCGCGCAAGGAAGAGTTCGTGCGTCCGACCCAATGGCTGGTGATGCTGCTCGGTGACCAGGTCATCGACTGCACCATCCTCGCCCAGAAGGCAGGCCGTGATTCCCGTGGTCATCGCTTCCACCATCCTGAAGCCGTGCGCATCACCTCGCCGGCCAACTACGCCACTGACCTGCGTGCCGCCTACGTGCTGGCGGACGCCAATGAGCGTCGCGAGCTGATCAGCAAGCGCACCGAAGAGCTGGCCCGCCTGCAGGAAGGCACCGCCATCGTGCCGCCAAGCCTGCTGGACGAAGTGACCGCTTTGGTTGAATGGCCAGTGCCGCTGGTGTGCTCATTCGAGGAACGTTTCCTCGACGTGCCGCAAGAAGCGCTGATCACCACCATGCAGGACAACCAGAAGTATTTCTGCCTGCTGGACGTGGACGGCAAGTTGCTGCCGCGCTTCATCACCGTGGCCAACATCGAAAGCAAGGACCCGCAGCAGATCATCGCCGGTAACGAAAAAGTCGTTCGCCCGCGCCTGACCGACGCCGAGTTCTTCTTCAAGCAAGACAAGAAGCAGAAGCTCGAAGACTTCAACCTGCGCCTGCAAAACGTGGTGTTCCAGGAAAAACTCGGCAGCGTCTACGACAAGGCGGTGCGGGTTTCCAAGCTGGCGGCCTACATTGCGCCACGCATTGGTGGCGACGCGGCCTGGGCTGCGCGTGCCGGCCTGCTGTCCAAGTGCGACCTGGCCACCGAGATGGTCGGCGAGTTCCCGGAAATGCAAGGTGTTGCCGGTTACTACTACGCCCTCAATGACGGCGAGCCGGACGACGTCGCCCTGGCGCTGAACGAACAGTACATGCCGCGCGGCGCTGGCGCCGAGCTGCCGACCACCCTCACCGGTGCGGCCGTGGCCATCGCTGACAAGCTGGATACCCTCGTCGGTATCTTCGGTATCGGCATGTTGCCTACCGGCAGCAAAGACCCGTATGCCCTGCGCCGTGCAGCCCTGGGCGTGCTGCGCATCCTGATCGACAAGAAGCTCGACCTCGACCTGACCCAGGCCGTGGTGTTTGCTGTCGGCCAGTTCGGTGCCAAGGTCAAGCAAGCCGGCCTGGCCGAGCAAGTGCTGGAGTTCGTGTTCGACCGCCTGCGTGCGCGTTACGAAGACGAAGGCGTGGACGTTTCGGTCTACCTGTCGGTGCGTGCCCTGCAACCGGGTTCGGCGCTGGACTTCGACCAACGCGTGCAGGCCGTACAAGCCTTCCGCAAGTTGCCGGAAGCCGATGCCCTGGCCGCCGTGAACAAGCGTGTGTCGAACCTGCTGAGCAAGGCCGACAACCTCGGCAATGCCGAAGTCGACCCGGGCCTGTTCGCCGATGCCAAGGAGTTCTCGCTGAACTCGGCCATCGCCAAGGCAGAAAATGCAGTGAAGCCGCTGATCGCCGAGCGCAACTACGCCGAAGCACTGGCGCGTCTCGCGACTTTGCGTGAGCCGGTGGATGCGTTCTTCGAAGCGGTGATGATCAATGCCGAAGACGCAGGTGTGCGGAAAAACCGCTACGCCATGCTGGCGCGTCTGCGTGGCCTGTTCATCAATATCGCTGACATTTCCGTACTGGGCTGATCATGTTGAAACTGCTGATTCTCGATCGGGACGGAGTGATCAATTACGACTCCGACGCTTACATCAAATCGGTGGCGGAATGGATTCCACTGCCCGGCTCGATCGAGGCCATCGCGCAGTTGAGCAAAGCGGGCTGGACGGTGGCCATCGCCACCAACCAGTCCGGCATCGCCCGCGGCTACTACGACATCGCCACCCTCGACGCCATGCACGCGCGCCTGCGCACGCTGGTGGCCGAGCAGGGCGGTGAAGTAGGGCTGGTGGTGTATTGCCCCCACGGCCCGGACGAAGGCTGCGATTGCCGCAAGCCCAAACCGGGTATGCTTAAAACTATTGCTGAACATTACAACGTGCCGTTGGCGGGTCTATGGTTTGTCGGGGACAGCCTCGGTGACCTGGAAGCCGCCAAAGCCGTCGACTCTCAGCCAGTTTTGGTAAAAACCGGGAAAGGCGAAAAGACCCAGGCTAAAACCCTGCCGGTAGGTACCTTGATTTTTGACGATCTGGCGGCGGTTGCCGCAGAACTTATCAACAACTAGCAGCCCTTCTGACTTCCTGACCAAGGACTGTTCGGGAGCGCGCTTTTAACAGGCGGGCGTTGTCCCGCAACGGTAAATGCCGCCATGTCGATTTTGCAGGCCATCAGAACCTTCTTCTTTTACCTGCTGCTGGGCACCAGTTCCTTTCTGTGGTGCACCCTGAGCTTTTTTATCGCGCCTTTTCTGCCGTTCAAGGCGCGCTATCGTTTCATCAACGTCTTTTGGTGTAACTGCGCGTTGTGGTTGACCAAGGTGTTCCTGAACATTCGTTTCGAGATCAAGGGCGCCGAAAACGTCCCGGACCAGCCTTGCGTGATTCTGTCGAACCACCAGAGCACCTGGGAAACCTTCTTCCTGTCTGCGTACTTCTCGCCCCTGAGCCAGGTGCTCAAGCGGGAGCTGCTGTACGTGCCGTTCTTTGGCTGGGCCATGGCCATGCTGCGACCGATCGCCATCGACCGCGACAACCCCAAGGCCGCACTCAAGCACGTGGCGAAGAAGGGCGACGAGTTGCTCAAGGACGGGGTTTGGGTACTGATCTTTCCGGAAGGTACGCGGGTGCCCTACGGCACTGTGGGCAAGTTCTCACGCGGCGGTACAGCTTTGGCGGTGAACGCCGGCCTGCCGGTGCTGCCGATTGCCCACAACGCCGGCAAGTTCTGGCCAAAGACGGGCTGGGCCAAGCGGGAAGGCACCATCACCGTGATCATTGGCGAACCGATGTATGCCGAAGGCGAAGGCCCACGGGCGATTGCAGCGCTGAACGACCGTGCCCAGGCATGGAATGAAGCGCAACAACGGGCCATGGGTTCACTGCCGCCGGAGCCGGTCGTGGTCGACACGCCGGTGATTTGAGTTTCTGTGGATAACCTGTGTACGGTTTGTTGGCGAATTGAGCTTTTTAGCTTATAGGCTGCTGATTTAATTACATATTTCTCAAGCTCATAAAACAGCGGAAAAGGTGCATAAGTTTTTCCCAGCCTCGCTCAGAGACGATTTAAAGTCATAAAAAAAAGCCCCACATCTGTGATATGGGGCTTTTTTATGGCTTTTTTCAAAGCGATCTGCAAACCAGCAAGCTCTTACCGAGACAGCGCATTCTGACTGGCATCAACCATCGCCCGCGTGAGCATTAGAAAACTGTCATCGTCGAGGCTCCCATTGCTGACTTTAGCCGCCAGATCCCCAAGCGCACCGGAAAATTGATCTTTGTAACGGAGGTCAAGGGCAGCCACAAATCCCCGGGCCTGATCCTGGTTGCTTATTACCGGTTGAGACAGTGGTTGAGGTTGCTGCGTATCAACGTTAGTCGGCGCATTAAGGGCAGGCGAAGAAAGCGACAGATGTGGACCGTTCATGAGTTACTCCAAGACATTTCAGAGCACTTGGGTGGCGAAGACCTCATGATCAGTTCCATTCTTTCCCTTCTAACAATGGAAACAGGAGTGTGAACGTCGTGCCTTTACCGACAAAGCTCTCACAAAAGATCCGACCTTGATGTCGGTCAACTACAGCCTTGACCATCGTCAGCCCCAATCCTAAACCCTCCACATCCTTCACTGAATCAAAGCGCCGATATTGAATGAACAAATCGGGCAAATCTTCAGGGGCAATACCTGGGCCTTGATCGCTGATCCGGCATCTCAGCCCTTGGTCCGAGCAATTCAAGCTCAAGGTTACCCTCGTTCCAGACGGGCTGTATTTGACAGCGTTTTCCAACAAATTGAACAAGGCACGGGTGAGCAGCGATTGATCCGCCCAGACCATCTCGTCGCCGTCTTCATCCAGGTCGTGAACCAGCTGTATACCTTTCAACTGCGCGTGCACCGCGACTTGATCAAATGCATCCAGCACCAGCATGGCGAACAGGCTGGGCTGGAACTGATAACCGTCAGATTCAGCTTTCGCCAGTTGCACGAATGATTCGGTCAGGTTGAGGGCACGGCGGACCTGTTGTTCGATCTGGGCAAATATCGGCTCGGCGCTGTCCTGGACATCCAACAAGGCGAGGATCGCCGAATGCGGCGCACGCAAGTCGTGGGACAGAAAGCGCAGCAAGGTTTCCCGCTGCTGCTGGGCGTCGCGCTCGATACTCAGGTCTGTGAGGCTCAGCAGCCAGCCGAGGGCCACGTCACCGTCTGCGGGTAGCAGTGGGGCCAGGTCGAGGCGCAGGCTGCGATTCAGGGTGTCACGAAACTCGATGATTTCCAGCGCCGCCAGGGCAGGGCGAAAGCCGCCCTGCAGCGGTGGATAACCCAAAGCGGCGAGCTGTTCCAACAGGTTTTCAGCCGCCAGTTCGTTGCCGAACACATCACGGGCGATCCGGTTGGCCAGCAGGATATTGCCCTTGGGGTCGGTAATCAAAGTCGCTACAGGCAAACACTCCAGGCCATCGGCCATAAAGCGTCGAGTGTCCCGAGTACGGCTGACCGCCTGTTCAAGGGCGAAGATTCGTCCCTGCAATACATCGCCCTGGCTGGCGGGCGCCCGGCGGCGCTCAGGGAGTACTTTGGGCTCGTTGTCCAGGCGTGCCAGTTCCCAGCCGAAGTAGGCCAGGATCACGCTCAGGCGCCGCCAGTTCCAGATCAGGTAGCTGAGTAGCATGCCAATCAGGCTCGCCGCCGGCGACCACCAATGGCCCAGGCGCAACAGGCCCCATGAACCGAGAAGCGCGGCGCCCATGCAACCGAGGGTCAGCCACAGGGCATAACGCGGGCGAAGTAGCAGAAGGCCCAATAGCAAGGCGACCATCGCGGTGGCCAGCAGCGTCGTCATCCACACGGGCAGATCGACGATGCTGCGCCCTTGCAGCAAGCCATTGAGGATGTTTGCCTGGATCTCCACGCCCGGCGTGGTACCGACGCTGGCCGACAGCGGCGTGACATAACGGTCGCCCATGCCCGGTGCAGTAGCGCCGATCAAAATCAGGCGGCCACGCAGCAGTTCGGGCGGCACCTCCCCTCGTAATACGCTGGTATACGGCACGCTGGGGAAGCCGGCGCCACTTGCAATGAAAGGAATTCGAATGGCATTTTCCCGCTGCCAGTTGGCGCTGTCCGATGGACCAGGCGCGCCCGGCATCACGGATTGCTGGCCGCTCAGTTCAAAGGCCAGCCAGGCGAGCTGCGGCGTCATATTCCCTGGCGGACCTTCGCGCAAATACAGGCTTCGAACGATACCGTCACTGTCCGCTTCTACATTGATATGGCCGACACTCCTGGCGCAGTCACGCAGCGGCAGCACAGGCAGGATTTGCGCCACAGGCTGGCCGTAGCGGGGCGTGCCTTCACGGATCAAGGGCAACAGGACGGTCCCGGCGTTGCACATCGCCTCGGCCAGGCGCAGGTCATTGGCCGGTTCCCGGGCGGGCTCGCTGAAGATCACATCAAACAGAATGCCTGCAGGCTTGGCCGCAGTCAGCCTATCCAGAAGGTCGGCATGTACGCGCCGGGACCACGGCCACTGGCCGAGTTCTTTCAGGCTTCGGTCATCAATGGTTACCAGCAGGATGCGGGGATCCACCGACAACGGTGCCAGGCGACGCAGGCTGTCATACAACAGATTATTGAGGGCCAGACCTGGGCTCAGCGACAGAAACGCCGTGATGGGCAACAGCAAAAGGCTGACCCAAAGCCATTCGCGCACCAGCCCATTGAACAGCCGCTGCGCCTGAGTCGGCTGGCGCTTTTCAGCCCTGTGCCACAGCCTCACCGGCACGCTTCCGAAGCGCTATTGCACACGCGTCGCAGGCGGGTAATAGAAGATGTCATAGACGCCGGTTTCTCCCTCCAGCCCGTGTTCATCATAGGCCGACAAGCGAACGTGATAGAACGATGCTTTCAGCCCAGTGAAGCGCATTTGTGGCTTATCGGAGAAGTTTTCCTGCTTGATATTCAGAAACTCCTTATCGGTCGCGACCTGAGCCCTGTAACGCTGGGCACCGGCCAATGGCCGCAGGAACAGAGTCCAGACAGGCGCGTCACCCTTTTGGCCGTCCTGGCCGACCAGCCGCGGTGCATCAAGCAGTTCCACGGGTTTGAGTTCACCTTGTTTCTTGAACGCCAGGCCCTGCCGGGCACCGACCTTCACTTCACCCGCCACCGGACCGGTAATGGGTTTTTTCTTGATGGGACGCGGGGTGGCTGGAGCATCATCACGATTGACCGCCACTTGCCCATTGAGCACTTCCACCAGCGATTGTTCGCCATCGTTGCGCACACGGAAATGCGTACCGCGTACACCCAGGACGCCCACCGGGGTCATGATCTGGAAACGGTCATAGTCGCTGGCACGCTTGATCACGTAAGCCTCGACCTGACCTTCTTCAAGAATGACCTGGGGGATGGATTGTTCTTCGACCAGATGCAGCCGGACCTGGGAGCTGGACGGCAAGACAATACGCGAGCCGTCCCCCAGCAGCAGGCTGACAAACGCCGCCGGTGAGGTTTTTACGCTCTCTTGTTCATCGATGAGCATGCCTTCTTCCAGGACAGTGGAAACACCCTTGGCATCCAGTTTCCAGGCTTCACCCGTCAAGTGCTGCACCACCGCCGGAAGAGGCTGCGCGCGGCACATCCGGTTGTCGTCAATGTAAGGCGCGCGCGGAGGGGCGGGACGTGCCAAGGCCGGCAGACTCACTACGCCAAGCGTAACGATCAAGCCAGAACCCAACAGGGTAGAAACGGCAAAGCGGAATCGGCAGGGGAAAAAGGTCATGGCGCTCGTCAAGATTCTAGTTCTAATGGGGCATCAGAAAGCACGTTCAGGAAGCGTCTTACAGCGGGAAGACCTTGAGTACCGTCTACGATACTCGATGAGGTATCGCGGTCGATAGCCGAAATGTCTGGGGAGTGGGATCCATGCTGAAGATGACACGTCCCTGTGTCGGAGCACTTCCCTCGCCCCAATCCGTGTGTCATCCAGCGACAGCGAATTTACCTACAACATAGGTGCATCGGATCGATTCGCAACATTTGTTCAGATTTGGCGGTACTTAAAATACCCAGCGTTGGGTCTGCTGCTGTTCGCGGAGCTGCTGAAACGGTGAGCTGGCGAAGCCCATACCATCACCGGGCTCACTCAAGGTTTGACGCTCATCGAACGGCGCTGGTGTTACCGGCTTGGATGCGCCCACCGTTTCCGTCCCCAGGGTTGCCGCCACTACCACCAACACCAGTCGTCCCCAAACACTAACCTTCTCTAGAACGGCCTCACGTCTCGAAACAGCATAAAACCAGATTGCCATTGATCCTTTTCCTGAAGGTCTCGAGCCGGTATCTTCCCAGCTTGGGTATTGACGAATTCCAATGGCTTACGGCCATTTGATATCAGCGTACCGAGAGATTCAGAGGGCCTGAGAATCTGGCCATAATTGTTCAGATTCAACGCCCGCATTCTTCAATAAGAAAGGACCCTGCCATGCGTGTCGCAATACTGGATGACGAACCTGCCGAACTGCGGCGGGTGGAACAGACACTGCGACAAATCCCCAGCGCTGCGGATCAGCCATGGACCCTGCACTGCTTCGAGCGTGGAGAAGACCTGCTACGCCAACTGCGCCGGGAAACCTTCGACCTGCTGATCCTGGACTGGCAACTGCCCGACCTCAGCGGCCTGGCGTTGCTGCGCTGGACCCGCGAGCACATGGAAGCGCCACCTGCCGCCATCATGCTCACCAGCCGCGATGCCGAGAGCGATATTGTCCAGGCGTTGAACAGTGGCGCGGATGATTACGTCAGCAAGCCGTTTCGTCCCAACGAACTGAAGGCACGGGTGAACGCCGTTCTGCGGCGTCACGGCCTGCAAAAGACCGCGGCCAGTGAAGTGTTGACCTTCAACGACCTGACCTTTGATGATGCTGAACTCACGGTGAGCAGGGCAGGGAAACCCATCAGCCTGACGGAACGTGAATACCGCCTGGCTCGGTGCCTGTTCGAAAACCTGGCCCGGCCGCTGTCTCGGGAATATCTGTATGAGCGGTTCTGGACCCATGAAGAAATGGTGTCATCACGGCCGCTGGATACGCATATTTATAGGCTGCGGAATAAGCTGGGACTGACAGCGGATCGGGGTTGGCAGTTGCTGACGATTTATGGGTATGGATATCGGTTGGAGAGTGTAACGGCGGCTACCGAGGATTGAGATGTTCCACGTGGAGCATTTATAAAACCCCGTCTTCCACCCAATAAAAAAGGCCAACGCTAAGCGTTGGCCTTTTTTGTTTTGCGCTACGACCTGATCAGAAGTCCAGGTTGGACACCGCCAGGGCGTTGCTCTCGATGAAGTCACGACGAGGCTCGACCGCATCACCCATCAGGGTGTTGAAGATCTGGTCCGCGCCAATGGCGTCTTCGATGGTCACACGCAACATGCGACGCTGAGCTGGGTCCATGGTGGTTTCCCACAGCTGATCCGGGTTCATTTCGCCCAGACCTTTGTATCGCTGAATGGTGTGACGCTTGGTGCTTTCAGCCATCAGCCAGTCCAGGGCTTCCTTGAACTCTTTGACGGCTTTCTTGCGTTCGCCACGCTGAATGTAGGCACCGTCGTCCAGCAGGGTGCTCAGTTGCGCGCCGAGGGTGACAACCGTCTTGTAGTCGTTGCTGCCGAAGAAGTCGCGGTTGAAGGTGACGTAGTTCGACAGGCCGTGGGAGATCAGTTCGACCTCTGGCAGCCAGACGTTACGTTCACGGTCTTCACGCAGGCTGGCTTTGTACACCAGGCCAGATTTTTCAACGGTGCGCAGACGCACTTCGTACTGGGCCAGCCAATCCTGCATGTGTGCATGATCGCCCAGCTGTTCCAGGGTGACGGCTGGCAGGTAGATGAAGTGCTCGGTCAGCTCCTGAGGGTACAGGCGCGACAAACGCTTGAGGGTCTTCATCACCATGCGGAAGTCGTTTACCAGGCGCTCCAACGCTTCACCGGAGATGCCCGGGGCTTCGTCGTTCAAGTGCAGGCTCGCATCTTCCAGGGCCGACTGCGTCATGTACTCTTCCATGGCGTCGTCGTCTTTGATGTATTGCTCTTGCTTGCCCTTTTTCACTTTGTACAGCGGCGGCTGGGCGATGTAGATGTAGCCGCGCTCGATCAGCTCCGGCAACTGACGGAAGAAGAACGTCAGCAGCAGGGTACGGATGTGCGAACCGTCGACGTCAGCATCGGTCATGATGATGATGTTGTGGTAGCGCAGCTTCTCGATGTTGTACTCATCGCGGCCGATGCCACAGCCCAAAGCGGTGATCAAGGTGCCGACTTCCTGCGAGGAAATCATCTTGTCGAAACGCGCCTTCTCGACGTTGAGGATCTTCCCCTTCAACGGCAGGATGGCCTGGGTGCGACGGTTACGACCCTGCTTGGCGGAACCGCCAGCAGAGTCACCTTCCACCAAGTACAGTTCGGAAAGGGCAGGGTCTTTCTCCTGGCAGTCAGCCAGTTTGCCTGGCAGGCCAGCGATATCCAGTGCGCCTTTACGACGGGTCATCTCACGGGCTTTACGCGCCGCTTCACGAGCCCGCGCCGCATCGATCATCTTGCCGACGACCAGCTTGGCTTCGTTCGGGTTTTCCAGCAGGAAGTCGGAGAAGTACTTGCCCATTTCCTGTTCAACCGCGGTCTTCACTTCGGAAGACACCAGCTTGTCTTTGGTTTGGGAGCTGAACTTCGGGTCCGGAACCTTGACCGAGATAATCGCAGTCAGGCCTTCACGTGCATCGTCACCGGTGGTGGCGACTTTGTGCTTCTTCGCCAGGCCTTCCGCTTCGATATAGGTGTTCAGGTTACGCGTCAGTGCCGAACGGAAACCCACCAGGTGAGTACCGCCATCGCGCTGAGGAATGTTGTTGGTGAAGCACAACAGGTTCTCGTTGAAGCTGTCGTTCCACTGAAGGGCGATTTCAACGCCGATGCCGTCTTCACGCTGGATGTTGAAGTGGAACACCTGGTTGACCGCAGTCTTGTTGGTGTTCAGGTATTCAACGAACGCACGCAGGCCGCCTTCGTACTTGAACAGCTCTTCCTTGCCGCTGCGCTCGTCCTTGAGGACGATACCCACACCGGAGTTGAGGAAGGACAGTTCACGAATCCGCTTGGCCAGGATATCCCAGCTGAAGTGGATGTTTTTGAAGGTATCAGCCGAAGGCTTGAAGTGAATCTGCGTACCGGTGCTTTCGCTGTCACCGACGATTTTCATCGGTTCCTGTGGAACACCGTGGACATAAGTCTGTTCCCAGATCTTGCCGCTACGGCGCACGGTCAGGATCAGCTCTTCGGAAAGGGCGTTTACTACCGAAACACCTACACCGTGCAGACCGCCGGATACTTTATAGGAGTTATCGTCGAACTTACCGCCGGCGTGGAGCACGGTCATGATGACCTCTGCCGCCGAAACGCCTTCTTCTTTATGCACATCTACCGGAATGCCGCGACCGTTGTCGCGTACGGTAATGGATTCGTCCGGGTGGATGATGATGCTGATGTCGTCGCAGTGACCGGCCAAAGCTTCGTCGATCGAGTTATCGACCACCTCGAACACCATGTGGTGCAGACCGCTGCCATCATCGGTATCACCGATGTACATACCGGGACGTTTGCGTACGGCATCCAAACCTTTAAGCACTTTAATGCTGGTCGAGTCGTACGTATTCGTATTTTCTTCGCTCATGCCTTCACTCCCGATGGTCGTGGGTCTGGGTGATACGGCCTTGTTCCACGTGGAACAAAGCGACTGGCGTTTCCGTCTGCCAGCCTTCCCTCAATAATTCGTGGTCTACACAGGTGATAAACACCTGGCAGCGTAAGTCTTCCAACAAGCGGCATAACGCGCGGCGGTGCTGCTCGTCCAGTTCGGACGGCAAGTCATCCACCAGATAAATACACTGCCCGCGCCGGGCCTGGCTAACCAGATGCCCTTGGGCGATACGCAGGGCGCAGACCACCAACTTTTGCTGACCGCGGGACAAGATATCCGCGGCATTATGTGCGCCCAATCTAAGGCGCAAATCAGCCCGTTGTGGTCCGGCCTGGGTGTGACCAATTTGCTGATCCCGCTGTAAGGACGTCGCGAGCACTGCACTCAGTTCCCGGTCTTTGTCCCAACCACGGTAGTAGCTCAACGTCAGCCCTTCGAGTTCAAGCAACTCGCTCAAGGTCTGCTCAAAGACTGGTTTCAAGGCTTTGATATAGGCACGGCGGTATTCATCTATTTCAGCGCTGGCCAGGCACAGTTCCCGGTCCCAAGCAGCTTGCGAAGCGGCGTCAAGTGTACCATGCCGCAGCCATGAGTTCCGCTGCCGCAGGGCCTTCTGCAGGCGCTGCCAAGTGGCCATGAAACGCGGTTCCACGTGGAACACTCCCCAATCGAGGAATTGTCTGCGGATCTTTGGTGCACCTTCCAGCAAGCGAAAGCTATCCGGGTTGATCAGTTGCAGCGGCAGAATTTCCGCCAGTTGCGCGGCACTGCGAGCGTTTTGCCCGTCAATGCGGATTTGAAACTCTCCCTGCCGGTCTCGAGAGATCCCCAGGCTGCTGTGACCGCCTTCCGCCAATTCGACTTGGCCAAATACCGTGCACGCCAGTTGTTCGTACTGAATCACCGGTAATAGGCGGGCGCTGCGAAAGGAACGGGCGAGCCCCAGCAGGTGAATGGCTTCCAGCACGCTGGTTTTGCCACTGCCGTTGGCGCCGTGGAGGATATTGATGCGGGGGGAGGGGGAGAAGGTCACCGGGTGCAAATTGCGCACCGCGGTGACCGAGACACGACTGAGGGACATCTAGCTTCTGCTGAACATGATTACAGGCGCATCGGCATGACAACGTAAGCCGAGTCATCGTTGTCGGATTCTTGTACCAGGGCGCTGCTGTTGGAGTCGGACAGGATCAGGCGGACCTGTTCGGTGGTCATCACGCCCAGCACGTCGAGCAAATAGCTGACGTTGAAGCCGATTTCCAGGTTGCCGCCGTTGTAGTCGACGCCCACTTCTTCTTCCGCCTCTTCCTGCTCCGGGTTGTTCGCCTGGATTTTCAGTTGGCCGTTGGCCAATTGCAGGCGAATACCGCGGTACTTCTCGTTGGAAAGAATCGCAGTACGGCTGAACGCTTCACGCAGGGCCTGACGATCGCCGATCACCAGTTTGTCGCCACCTTTAGGCAGCACGCGCTCGTAATCCGGGAACTTGCCGTCAACCAGCTTGGACGTGAAGGTGAACTCACCAGTGGTCGCGCGGATATGGTGCTGACCCAACACGATGCTGACATTGCCGTCCGGCTCGGTCAGCAAGCGGGCCAGTTCCAGGATACCTTTACGCGGCACGATGACCTGATGGCGATCCGGCTGACCGATATCGGCTTTCATCGAGCACATAGCCAGACGGTGACCGTCGGTGGCGACGGCGCGGATGATGCCTTCAGAGACTTCCAGCAGCATGCCGTTGAGGTAGTAACGCACGTCCTGCTGGGCCATGGCGAAGCTGGTGCGCTCGATCAAACGGCGCAGTCGGCTTTGCTCCAGGCTGCAGGTCAGCGAGCCAGGACCTTCTTCCACGGTCGGGAAGTCGTTGGCAGGCAAAGTCGACAGCGTGAAGCGGCTGCGACCGGCCTTGACCACCAGCTTCTGCTCATCAACCTTGATGTCGATCAGCGCGTCGTTGGGCAGGCTTTTGCAGATGTCCATCAGCTTGCGCGCCGGCACGGTGATCTCGCCCGGTTCGGCGGGCTCTTCCAGCTGGACACGACCGACAAGCTCGACTTCCAGGTCGGTACCGGTCAAGGACAATTGCTGGCCTTCTACAACCAGCAATACGTTGGAAAGCACCGGCAAGGTCTGTCGGCGCTCGACGACGCCTGCGACCAGTTGCAGGGGTTTCAACAGGGCTTCGCGTTGAATGGTGAAATGCATGGTCTAGTCCCTTGCCTTAATAAGCTGCGCTGGTGTTCATCAAGTAGTCAGTGTACGCAGCAGGTTCTTGTAGTCCTCGCGAATATCCGCGTCGGATTCCTTAAGTTCGTTGATCTTGCGGCACGCGTGCAAGACCGTGGTGTGGTCGCGACCGCCAAACACATCACCAATTTCCGGCAGGCTATGGTTGGTCAGCTCTTTGGAGAGCGCCATCGCCACCTGACGGGGACGTGCCACCGAGCGCGAACGGCGCTTGGACAGCAGGTCGGAAATCTTGATCTTGTAGTACTCGGCCACGGTGCGCTGGATGTTATCCACACTCACCAGCTTGTCTTGCAACGCCAGCAGGTCTTTCAGGGATTCGCGAATCAGCTCGATGGTGATGTCGCGGCCCATGAAGTGCGAGTGAGCGATGACCCGCTTGAGCGCGCCTTCCAGCTCACGCACGTTGGAACGAATGCGCTGGGCGATGAAGAACGCGGCGTCATGAGGCAGATCGACTTTAGCCTGGTCGGCCTTCTTCATCAGGATTGCGACGCGGGTTTCCAGCTCCGGCGGCTCTACCGCAACGGTCAGGCCCCAGCCGAAGCGCGACTTCAGACGCTCTTCCAGACCTTCGATTTCCTTCGGATAGCGGTCACTGGTCAAGATGACCTGTTGGCCGCCTTCGAGCAATGCGTTGAACGTGTGGAAAAACTCTTCCTGGGAACGTTCCTTGCGGGCGAAGAACTGAATGTCATCGATGAGCAAGGCATCAACGGAACGGTAGAACCGTTTGAACTCGTTGATTGCGTTGAGCTGCAGCGCCTTGACCATGTCGGCCACGAAGCGCTCCGAGTGCAGGTACACAACCTTGGCGTTCGGGTTCTTCTTTAACAGGTGGTTACCCACAGCGTGCATCAAGTGAGTTTTACCCAAGCCAACGCCGCCATAAAGGAAGAGCGGGTTGTAACCGTGCTTGGGGTTGTCGGCGACCTGCCAGGCAGCCGCACGGGCCAACTGGTTGGATTTACCTTCGACAAAGTTCTCAAAGGTGAACGTGCGGTTCAGGTAACTGGTGTGCTTGAGCGCACCTTCTACCTGGACGGTGCGCTGTTCAGCACGAACCGGAGCCTGTTGGGAGCTGGCGCCGGCCATTGGGTCAAAGCTGTCGCGGGACGGCTCTTCATTTATAGGCGCGTTTTTCTGCGACGAGGATTTCGAAGGCGTCTGGGCAACCGGTGCTGGCGAGTTATTAACAGGTGCCGCCGCGGCCTGAGCCTGCGAAGCACTCGCTGCCAGCGGTGCATTCGGCGCAGCACGAGGTGCCGAGCTGCGTTTGCTGCCTATTAATAAGGAGAGTACCGGAGCAAGCCCGTTGCCGTGTTCGTCGAGCAATTCGAGAACGCGGCTCAGGTATTTCTCGTTGACCCAGTCGAGAACAAAACGATTGGGTGCGTAGACACGCAACTCGTCGCCTTCGGCTTCGACCTGTAGCGGACGGATCCAGGTGTTGAATTGCTGGGCAGGCAGCTCATCGCGCAAAAGCTCCACGCACTGCTGCCAAAGTTCCACTGACACGGATATCCCCTAAGTTGAAAGCCGGTGAGGCAAAAACAGCCGCCATTGTAGCGGCCAGCCGTCCACTTATCCACATGTAGGTTGCTCACAGGGCGCCAAGAATCAATGCCTTAACCGTAAAAAAGGCGACAAATGGTCTGTGCATAAGCTCTGTGGATAAGCGACCCTAAGCCCGTTGTACAAGTGGGGTCGAAAGTCTGTGGGTAACTGGCCTGTGGATAAGTAGCCATTCCACACACAGCTTATCCGATAGCGCAGCACAGGCAGAGCACCGTTTCTCCCCCGTGTTGTCATTCTCTGTACATCACGTGGAATATGGGCTGAAGGTAGTTATCCACAGAAGATCGCCTCCCTAGCTTTTATAAGCTTTACAGAAAAGCTTTAAATAACTTCCTTCTTTATTTTTATATCTATGGCATTGCTCGTGAAAGCCGAACCGCACGGATTCGGTTCAAATGCCTCCAGAGATCTAATTAAAGGAAAAGCTGGTTGGAAATTGACCTAGAGGCTTGCTTTCTCTAGAATCGCCGGTCTCTTAAAACGGGGGCCATTCCGGCCCGTTGTGGACGAACCAGGTAACACGCCATGAAACGTACTTTCCAACCAAGCACCATCAAACGCGCCCGTACTCACGGCTTCCGTGCTCGCATGGCCACCAAGAACGGCCGTGCTGTCCTGTCGCGTCGCCGCGCCAAAGGTCGTGCGCGTCTGGCAGTTTGATAATCCGGTACTGGTGGTGAGTCAGGACTTCAGTCGGGAAAAGCGTCTGCTAACCCCCCGGCATTTCAAGGCAGTCTTTGACTCCCCCACCGGCAAGGTTCCGGGGAAAAATCTCCTGCTCCTTGCGCGTAACAACGATCTGGATCACCCCCGTCTCGGGTTGGTGATCGGCAAGAAGAGCGTAAAGCTCTCCGTTGAGCGCAATCGCCTCAAGCGTCTGATGCGCGAATCGTTTCGCCTCCACCAGGAGACTCTGGTTGGTTGGGATATTGTTATCGTCGCGCGCAAAGGCTTGGGGGACGTAGAAAACCCCGAATTGATTCAGCATTTCGGCAAGCTCTGGAAACGTTTGGCTCGTACCAACAAGCCAACACCAGCTGTCAGCACCGAAACTGTAGGGGTAGACAGTACTGATGCGTAAACTGGCACTCGTTCCGATCCAGTTTTACCGCTATGCCATTAGTCCCCTGATGGCAAATCACTGTCGTTTCTACCCCAGTTGTTCCTGCTACGCGTTGGAAGCCATAGAAAATCATGGCCTTCTGCGCGGTGGCTGGCTGACCTTTCGTCGTTTAGGTCGCTGTCATCCGTGGAATCCCGGTGGTTATGACCCGGTTCCACCTATCCCTACCTCCCGTTCTTCTTCGATGGCCGAGTAATCATGGATATTAAACGCACGATCCTGATCGTCGCCCTGGCAATCGTGTCCTACTCTATGGTTCTTAAGTGGAACCAGGATTATGGCCAAGCTGCCCTGCCGACTCAGAATGTTGCTACCAATCAGTCGGCGCCGGCTATTCCGGACACGCCACTGGGTAACAATGCTGCCGCCAGTGCCGATGTACCCAGCGCGAATGCCGATACCAGCACCCCGGTAGAAACCCCGGTCGTCACCAATAAAGACCTCATCCACGTAAAAACGGATGTACTGGACCTGGCTATCGATCCACAAGGTGGTGATATCGCCCAGCTGAAGCTGCCGCTGTATCCACGTCGCCAAGACCATCCGGATGTTCCGTTCCAGCTGTTCGATAACGGCGGCGAACGTGTATATCTGGCGCAAAGTGGCCTGACCGGCACTGACGGTCCGGATGCTCGTGCTACCGGTCGTCCGGTTTATTCGACCGAACAGAAGACTTATCAACTGGCTGATGGCCAGAACCAGTTGAACGTCGACCTGAAATTCAGTCACGACGGCGTCAACTACATCAAGCGTTTCAGCTTCACCCGCGGTTTGTACGATCTGAAAGTCACCTATCTGATCGACAACGAAAGCGCGAAGCCGTGGACTGGCAACCTGTTTGCCCAGCTCAAGCGCGACAACAGCGCCGATCCTTCTTCCAGCACCGCCACCGGCACCGCGACTTACCTGGGCGCAGCCCTGTGGACAAGTAGCGAGCCGTACAAAAAAGTGTCGATGAAAGATATCGACAAGGGCGCGCTGAAAGAAACAGTCCAAGGTGGCTGGGTTGCCTGGTTGCAACACTACTTCGTGACCGCATGGATCCCGAACAAGGGTGATGCGAACCTGGTTCAAACCCGCAAAGACAGCCAGGGCAACTACATCATTGGCTTTACTGGCCCGACGTTGACCGTCGCTCCGGGTGCCAAGGCTGAAGCCAGCGCTACTCTGTATGCCGGCCCGAAAAGCCAGGCAGTCCTCAAAGAGTTATCCCCAGGTCTGGAACTGACTGTGGATTACGGCATTCTCTGGTTCATTGCCCAGCCGATCTTCTGGCTGCTGCAACATATCCACAGCATTGTGGGTAACTGGGGTTTCTCGATCATCCTGCTGACCATGCTGATCAAGGGGATCTTCTTCCCACTGTCGGCTGCCAGCTACAAGTCGATGGCGCGTATGCGTGCCGTGGCCCCGAAACTGGCCGCGCTGAAAGAACAACATGGCGATGACCGGCAGAAAATGTCGCAGGCCATGATGGAGCTGTACAAGAAAGAGAAGATCAACCCGCTGGGTGGATGCTTGCCGATTCTGGTGCAGATGCCGGTATTCCTGTCGCTGTACTGGGTTCTCCTGGAAAGCGTGGAAATGCGTCAGGCACCGTTCATGCTGTGGATAACTGACCTGTCGATCAAAGACCCGTTCTTTATCCTGCCGATCATCATGGGCGCGACCATGTTCATCCAGCAGCGTCTGAACCCGACTCCGCCGGACCCGATGCAGGCCAAGGTAATGAAAATGATGCCAATCATCTTCACCTTCTTCTTCCTGTGGTTCCCGGCTGGTCTGGTGCTGTACTGGGTGGTCAACAACTGCCTGTCGATCTCTCAACAGTGGTACATCACACGTAAAATCGAAGCGGCTACCAAAAAAGCCGAGGCGTAATTTACTCTGTGGATAACACCACTCAAGACGCCCCCTAGTGGGGCGTTTTGCTTTCCGTCACTTTTAGCCGGGTACCCGCCATGAGCGCTCCTCGTGAAACCATCGCCGCTGTCGCCACCGCTCAAGGTCGTGGTGGTGTCGGTATCGTTCGTATTTCCGGGCCGCTCGCCGGCGTGGCGGCCCAGGCCATCAGTGGGCGGGAGCTGAAGCCTCGGTATGCGCATTACGGGCCTTTTCTAGGCGTCGAAGAAGAGGTTCTGGACGAAGGGATTGCCCTTTATTTCCCGGGCCCGAACTCATTTACCGGCGAAGATGTGCTTGAACTGCAAGGCCACGGCGGCCCGATCGTTCTGGATATGCTGCTGCAGCGTTGCCTTCAACTGGGTTGCCGCCTGGCACGCCCGGGCGAATTCAGCGAGCGCGCGTTCCTCAACGACAAGCTCGACCTGGCCCAGGCCGAAGCGATTGCCGACCTGATCGAAGCCAGTTCTGCACAAGCCGCGCGCAATGCGTTGCGCTCATTGCAGGGTGCGTTTTCCCTACGTGTGCATAACCTCACCGAGCAGTTGATCAGCTTGCGCATCTACGTAGAGGCGGCGATTGATTTCCCCGAGGAAGAAATCGACTTCCTCGCCGATGGCCATGTCCTCGCGATGCTGGATAAAGTCCGTGACGAGTTATCCACAGTACTGCGTGAAGCGGGGCAAGGAGCCTTGCTGCGCGACGGTATGACCGTGGTGATTGCCGGCCGGCCCAACGCTGGCAAGTCGAGCCTCCTCAATGCCCTGGCCGGACGCGAAGCGGCCATCGTTACCGAGATTGCCGGCACTACACGGGATATCTTGCGCGAACATATCCACATCGATGGCATGCCGCTGCATGTCGTGGACACGGCCGGGCTGCGTGACACCGATGACCAGGTAGAGAAGATCGGAGTAGAACGCGCGTTGAAGGCAATCACTGAAGCCGATCGCGTGCTGCTGGTGGTTGATGCCACCGCGCCGGAAGCTGCGGACCCGTTCGCACTGTGGCCAGAATTCCTCGAACAACGGCCAGACCCCGCCAAGGTCACGCTGATTCGTAACAAGGCTGACCTGACGGGCGAAGCAATCGCCCTGGAAGTCAGCGACGATGGCCACGTCACCATCAGCCTCAGCGCCAAGTCGGCAGGGGATGGCCTGGAGTTGCTGCGCGACCATCTGAAGGCCTGCATGGGTTACGAGCAGACCTCGGAAAGCAGCTTCAGTGCTCGCCGCAGGCACCTGGAAGCGCTGCGGCATGCCAGTGCGGCCCTCGAGCACGGTCGGGCCCAGTTGACCCTGGCAGGTGCTGGTGAGCTGCTGGCAGAAGATCTGCGCCAGGCTCAACAGTTATTGGGCGAGATTACCGGTGCTTTCAGCTCCGATGATCTGCTGGGACGGATCTTTTCCAGCTTCTGCATCGGTAAATAACGTTTACCGTTCCCCAGACAGGCCATTCGGGCCTGTCTGTTTTGCCCGTTTCAGGGCATTCAATTCTTTTTTCTGAATAACGCGAACGTCGCGACGGCTTTCCTGCGTCCGGGATTTGCCTCATTTGACGCTTTTCTGTGGATTAAGCCCTGTGAATAACCGCCCCTGTGCCCAGTTGATAACAGGGCGTAAAACCTGAGTAAAAACCCCTCTGTGGATAACCACTTGTTTAATCCACAGGCTTACACCACTTATCCAAGGGCCTCCTTGGCACCTAACCACAGACTTTTGAATCTCTGTACATAAAGTAAATAAAGGCCTGTAGCGATCTATCCACAGAAACATGCCTCAGTAGAAATAAACATAAAAACAAAGATTTAATAAATTTCTCTCTTTTAATTTCTATTGTTCGTGATTCATCCACAGCTGGTTAAATTTTGTGCAAAGGGTTCTTTAGGAAGGGCGAAGTCCCTATACTTGCCGACTCGTTCGAAAACCTGATCTCGAACGCTCATTCCTAATTACCTACAGAAGCAGGCACGAGGTGCGTGGTGGATTTCCCTTCCCGTTTTGAAGTGATCGTCATCGGCGGCGGTCATGCCGGTACCGAGGCAGCACTGGCGTCAGCACGCATGGGGGCAAAAACCCTGTTGCTGACGCATAACGTGGAAACCCTCGGTGCCATGAGCTGCAACCCCGCGATTGGCGGGATTGGCAAAAGCCACCTGGTCAAGGAAATCGATGCCCTGGGCGGCGCGATGGCCATGGCTACCGACAAAGGTGGTATTCAATTTCGCGTATTGAACAGCCGCAAAGGCCCGGCCGTGCGAGCCACTCGTGCTCAAGCCGACCGGATCCTGTACAAGGCCGCTGTCCGCGAAACCCTGGAAAACCAACCGAACCTGTGGATATTTCAGCAGGCAGCCGATGACCTGATCGTCGAGCAGGACCATGTACGCGGTGTTGTCACCCAAATGGGCCTGCGTTTCTTCGCAGAATCCGTGGTGTTGACCACCGGTACGTTCCTCGGTGGACTTATCCACATCGGTATGCAGAACTATTCCGGTGGCCGCGCTGGTGATCCGCCGTCAATCGCCTTGGCACAACGCCTTCGCGAACTGCCACTGCGCGTTGGTCGCCTGAAAACCGGCACGCCGCCACGTATCGATGGCCGTTCGGTGGATTTCTCGGTGATGACCGAGCAAGCCGGCGACACACCGATCCCGGTCATGTCGTTCATGGGCTCCAAGGAACAGCATCCGAAACAGGTCAGTTGCTGGATTACCCACACCAACGCCCGAACCCACGAAATCATTGCCGCGAACCTCGACCGTTCGCCGATGTATTCCGGTGTGATCGAAGGCATTGGGCCACGCTATTGCCCGTCGATCGAAGACAAGATCCATCGCTTTGCCGACAAGGAAAGCCACCAGGTCTTCATCGAGCCGGAAGGTTTGACTACCCACGAGCTGTATCCGAACGGGATTTCCACTTCCTTGCCGTTCGACGTGCAAATCCAGATCGTGCAGTCGATTCGCGGTATGGAAAATGCGCACATCGTGCGGCCTGGCTATGCCATCGAGTACGACTACTTCGACCCGCGTGACTTGAAATACAGCCTGGAAACCAAGGTGATCGGCGGTTTGTTCTTTGCTGGCCAAATCAACGGCACCACCGGTTACGAAGAAGCCGGCGCCCAGGGTTTGCTGGCCGGAGCCAACGCCGCACTGCGTGCACAGGGCAAAGACAGCTGGTGCCCGCGTCGCGATGAGGCGTACATCGGTGTGTTGGTCGACGACCTGATCACCCTCGGCACCCAGGAACCGTACCGGATGTTTACGTCCCGGGCCGAATATCGCCTGATCCTGCGGGAAGACAACGCCGACCTGCGCTTGACCGAAAAAGGTCGCGAGCTGGGCTTGGTCGACGACGCGCGTTGGGCTGCCTTCTGCAAAAAACGCGAAAGCATCGAACTGGAAGAGCAACGCCTGAAAAGTACCTGGGTTCGCCCGGGCACCGAGCAAGGCGATGCGATTGCCGAGAAATTCGGCACCCCGCTGACCCACGAGTACAACTTGCTGAACCTGCTGTCCCGTCCGGAAATCGACTACGCTGGTCTGATCTCGGTCACCGGTGGTGGCGCAGAAGATCCACAGGTCGCCGAGCAGGTCGAAATCAAGACCAAATACGCCGGTTACATTGACCGTCAGCAGGATGAGATCGCTCGTCTGCGGGCCAGTGAAGACACCAAGCTGCCTGTGGATATCGATTACACAAATATTTCCGGCCTGTCGAAAGAGATTCAAAGCAAGCTGGGGATAACTCGACCAGAGACCCTGGGCCAGGCTTCCCGTATCCCAGGCGTCACGCCGGCAGCCATTTCGCTGTTGATGATTCATTTGAAAAAACGCGGCGCGGGCCGTCAGTTGGAGCAAAGCGCTTGAGTTCGTTGGTCACCTCGCAACACGCCGAAGAGTTATCCACAGGTGCTCGCCAGCTTGGCGTCAACCTGACTGAAGCCCAGCACGAGTTGCTGCTGGGTTATCTGGCCCTGTTGATCAAATGGAACAAGGCTTACAACCTCACTGCAGTGCGTGACCCGGACGAAATGGTTTCTCGCCATCTGCTCGACAGTCTCAGCGTGATGCCGTTTATCGAAAACGGCCGCTGGCTCGATGTTGGCAGCGGTGGCGGTATGCCAGGCATCCCGCTGGCGATCCTGTTTCCCGAGTCGCAAGTGACGTGCCTGGACAGCAACGGCAAGAAAACCCGCTTCCTGACCCAGGTCAAACTCGAACTCAAGCTGGATAACCTGCAAGTTATCCACAGTCGCGTCGAAGCCTTCACGCCTGAACAGCCTTTCAACGGAATTGTTTCCCGGGCTTTCAGCAGCATGGAGAACTTCAGCAACTGGACCCGCCACCTCGGCGACCGCGACACCCGTTGGCTGGCAATGAAGGGCGTTCATCCAAGCGACGAGCTGTTAGCATTGCCGGCAGACTTCCACCTCGATAGCGAACACGCCTTGGCCGTACCCGGTTGCCAAGGCCAACGCCATCTGCTGATACTGCGCCGCACGGCATGATTGGGAACACAAGCAAGAATGGCTAAGGTATTCGCGATAGCGAACCAGAAAGGTGGCGTGGGCAAAACCACCACCTGCATCAACCTCGCAGCATCCCTGGTCGCTACCAAGCGTCGGGTGCTGTTGATCGATCTCGATCCACAGGGCAACGCCACCATGGGTAGCGGTGTGGATAAACACGGCCTGGAAAACTCGGTCTATGACTTGCTGATTGGCGAGTGCGACCTGGCCCAGGCCATGCACTTCTCCGAGCACGGCGGTTACCAACTGCTGCCGGCCAACCGCGATTTGACCGCGGCGGAAGTGGTGCTGCTGGAAATGCAGATGAAAGAAAGCCGTCTGCGCAGCGCCCTGGCGCCGATCCGCGAGAATTACGACTACATTTTGATCGACTGCCCGCCGTCGCTGTCGATGCTGACACTGAACGCATTGGTTGCCGCCGACGGGGTAATTATCCCCATGCAGTGCGAGTACTTCGCGCTGGAAGGGTTGAGCGACCTTGTGGATAACATCAAGCGTATCGCCGAGCTGCTCAACCCGAACCTGCAAATCGAAGGCCTGCTGCGGACCATGTATGACCCGCGCCTGAGCCTGATGAACGATGTGTCGGCGCAGCTCAAGGAACACTTCGGCGATCAGCTCTACGACACCGTGATTCCACGCAACATCCGCCTGGCCGAAGCGCCAAGCTATGGCATGCCCGCGCTGGCGTATGACAAGTCATCCCGCGGTGCCATTGCCTATCTGGCTCTGGCCGGTGAGATGGTTCGTCGTCAACGCCGCAATTCACGCACCGCTGCAGCCCAGCCAACTTAAGGAATCCCCATGGCCGTCAAGAAACGAGGTCTCGGACGTGGACTGGATGCACTGCTGAGTGGTCCGACTGTCACGACCCTTGAAGAGCAAGCGGTGCAGGCCGACGAGCGTGAGCTGCAGCACCTGCCGCTGGACCTGATCCAGCGCGGCAAATACCAGCCGCGCCGGGACATGGATCCCCAGGCGCTGGAAGAATTGGCGAACTCGATCAAGTCCCAGGGCGTGATGCAGCCGATCGTGGTGCGCCCGATTGGTGCAGGCCGCTTTGAAATCATCGCCGGCGAACGCCGCTGGCGTGCCAGCCAACAGGCTGGCAAGGAAACCATCCCGGCGATGGTGCGCGATGTACCGGATGAAACCGCCATCGCCATGGCACTGATCGAGAACATACAGCGCGAAGACCTCAATCCGATCGAGGAAGCGATCGCCCTGCAGCGTTTGCAGCAGGAATTCAAACTGACTCAGCAGGAAGTCGCGGATGCGGTGGGCAAGTCCCGGGTTACCGTGTCCAACCTGTTGCGTCTGATCGCACTGCCGGAAGTCATCAAAACCATGCTTTCCCATGGCGACCTGGAAATGGGTCATGCCCGTGCTTTGCTCGGTTTGCCGGAAAATCAACAGGTTGAAGGGGCGCGACACGTTGTCGCACGAGGCCTCACCGTTCGTCAGACCGAGGCCCTGGTTCGCCAGTGGCTCAGCGGCAAACCTGCACCGGTCGAAACTGCCAAACCTGATCCGGATATTGCACGCCTGGAGCAGCGCCTGGCCGAACGCCTAGGCTCTGCGGTGCAAATTCGCCACGGAAAGAAAGGCAAAGGGCAATTGGTCATCGGATATAACTCATTGGATGAGCTTCAGGGCGTTCTTGCCCACATCCGCTGAAACAATTGCTTCTGTAGCGCGCAGTCGGAAATCACTACCCGGCAGTTGAATAGGGGCTGAACCGCCCCTATACTCTGCGCGCATTTTGTCGGCACAAATTATGCCAAGTTATTGATTTCCGGCAGCCGACTATTGAGGAGCAAGAGTGATGGAAACCCGCACGCCAAACACGTCGCCGTTCCATCGCTTGGCCGTTTTCCCGGTTTTAGTGGCTCAATTTGTCATTTTACTGATCGCCTCTTTGGCGCTCTGGTATTGGTATGGAGTCGTAGCCGGGTACTCAGGACTCTGCGGAGGCCTGATAGCCTTGCTGCCCAATATGTATTTTGCTCACAGGGCCTTTCGGTTTTCCGGCGCCCGAGCAGCCCAGGCTATCGTCCGGTCTTTTTATGCCGGCGAGGCGGGGAAACTGATTTTGACGGCAGTGCTGTTTGCACTGACCTTTGCAGGTGTGAAGCCATTGGCGCCGCTAGCTGTATTCGGCGTCTTCGTGTTGACCCAATTGGTCAGCTGGTTCTCGCCCCTGCTGATGAGAACAAGACTTTCGAGACCTTAGGGCGTTTGAGGCAACCATGGCAGAGACAACCGCTTCGGGCTATATCCAGCACCACTTGCAGAACCTGACCTTCGGTCAGCTACCCAATGGCGGCTGGGGCTTTGCCCACACCGCAGCAGAAGCCAAAGAAATGGGCTTCTGGGCATTCCACCTGGATACTCTGGGCTGGTCTGTCGCATTGGGTCTGATTTTCGTCCTGATTTTCCGCATGGCGGCAAAGAAGGCGACTTCCGGTCAGCCAGGTGCATTGCAGAACTTCGTTGAAGTATTGGTCGAATTCGTCGATGGCAGCGTGCGTGACAGCTTCCATGGTCGTAGCGCGGTGATTGCACCGTTGGCACTGACCATCTTCGTCTGGGTGTTCCTGATGAACGCCGTCGACCTGATTCCGGTCGACTGGATTCCTCAGCTGGCCATCCTGATCTCCGGCGATCAGCACATTCCATTCCGTGCAGTTTCCACCACGGACCCTAACGCCACCCTGGGCATGGCCCTGTCGGTGTTTGCGTTGATCATTTTCTACAGCATCAAGATCAAGGGTATCGGCGGCTTCATCGGCGAACTGACCCTGCACCCGTTCGGCAGCAAGAACATCTTCGTTCAAGCCCTGCTGATCCCGGTGAACTTCCTGCTGGAATTCGTGACCCTGGTCGCCAAGCCGATTTCCCTGGCCCTGCGACTGTTCGGCAACATGTATGCCGGCGAGCTGGTGTTCATTCTGATCGCTGTGATGTTCGGCAGCGGTCTGCTCTGGCTTAGCGGCCTGGGCATTGTTCTGCAGTGGGCGTGGGCTGTGTTCCACATCCTGATCATCACCCTGCAGGCGTTTATCTTCATGATGCTGACCATCGTCTACCTGTCGATGGCGCACGAAGAGAACCATTAAGACCAGTTTCGACTAGTCTGATGTCCCTCCCGGTCAAACGGGAGGGGAGCCCTGAAGGGCTATGAAACGATTTGTTTTACCGCTTTAAAATCTAAAAAACCTAAACCATACGACGTAAAAGTCGGGAGGAAAGATGGAAACTGTAGTTGGTCTAACCGCTATCGCTGTTGCACTGTTGATCGGCCTGGGCGCCCTGGGTACTGCCATTGGTTTCGGCCTGCTGGGCGGCAAGTTCCTGGAAGGCGCAGCGCGTCAGCCAGAAATGGTTCCAATGCTGCAAGTTAAAATGTTCATCGTCGCCGGCCTGCTCGACGCCGTGACCATGATCGGTGTTGGTATCGCTCTGTTCTTCACCTTCGCGAACCCCTTCGTTGGTCAACTCGCCGGTTAATCACTCGTTTTTTCGAGTGATTGGTGTGTTGTGCAACGAACGAGCGAGGTATTGGCGTGAACATTAATGCAACCATTATTGGTCAGTCCTTAGCGTTCTTGATTTTTGTTGTTTTCTGCATGAAGTTCGTATGGCCTCCGGTCATCGCGGCTTTGCACGAACGTCAGAAGAAGATCGCAGACGGACTGGACGCTGCCGCACGAGCAGCTCGCGACCTGGAGTTGGCCCAAGATAAAGCGGGTCAACAACTGCGCGAAGCGAAAGCTCAGGCAGCTGAAATCATTGAGCAAGCCAAGAAACGCGGTAACCAGATCGTTGAAGAGGCTGTTGAAAAAGCCCGTATCGACGCTGACCGTGTGAAGGTTCAGGCTCAAGCCGAGATCGAGCAGGAACTGAACGGTGTCAAAGATGCGCTGCGTGCCCAACTGGGTGCTCTGGCCGTCGGCGGTGCTGAGAAGATCCTGGGTGCCACAATCGATCAAAACGCGCACGCGGAGCTGGTAAACAAACTGGCTGCTGAAATTTAAGCGAGGGCGATCATGGCAGAATTGACCACGTTGGCCCGACCTTACGCTAAGGCAGCCTTCGAGCACGCCCAGGCCCACCAGCAGCTGGCCTCTTGGTCAGCCATGCTCGGCCTGGCTGCAGCAGTGTCGCAAGACGACACCATGCAGCGCGTGCTCAAGGCCCCGCGACTGACGAGCGCAGACAAGGCCGCCACGTTTATTGACGTGTGCGGCGACAAGTTTGATGTAAAAGTGCAGAACTTCATCCACGTCGTTGCCGAAAACGACCGTCTCCCGCTTCTGCCGGAGATCGCCGCTCTGTTTGACCTGTACAAGGCCGAACAAGAGAAATCGGTAGATGTTGAAGTGACCAGTGCTTTTGCATTGAACCAAGAACAGCAAGACAAACTCGCCAAGGTTCTCAGTGCACGACTCGACCGGGAAGTGCGCCTGCAAGTTGCGGAGGATGCCACCCTGATTGGTGGTGTCATCATTCGCGCCGGCGACCTGGTTATCGATGGCTCGATTCGCGGCAAACTCGCGAATCTTGCCGAAGCATTGAAATCTTGAGTTTGAAGGGGCAGCAGAGCAATGCAGCAACTCAATCCTTCCGAAATAAGTGAAATTATCAAGGGCCGCATCGACAAGCTCGATGTGACCTCCCAAGCCCGTAACGAAGGCACTGTCGTCAGCGTATCTGACGGCATCGTGCGGATTCACGGTCTGGCCGACGTAATGTACGGCGAGATGATCGAGTTTCCGGGCGGCGTCTACGGTATGGCCCTCAACCTGGAGCAAGACTCTGTAGGTGCCGTTGTATTGGGCTCCTACCAGACTCTGGCCGAAGGCATGAGCGCCAAGTGCACAGGCCGCATCCTGGAAGTTCCGGTTGGTAAGGAACTGCTGGGTCGCGTTGTCGACGCACTGGGTAACCCAGTTGACGGCAAAGGTCCGCTGAACAACACCGAGACCGATGCGGTCGAGAAAGTTGCTCCAGGCGTGATCTGGCGTAAGTCGGTAGACCAGCCTGTACAGACTGGCTACAAGGCTGTCGATGCCATGATTCCTGTCGGCCGTGGCCAGCGTGAGCTGATCATCGGTGACCGTCAGATCGGTAAAACCGCTCTGGCGATCGACGCGATCATCAACCAGAAAGACAGCGGGATCTTCTGCGTCTACGTAGCTATCGGTCAGAAACAATCGACCATCGCCAACGTGGTTCGCAAGCTGGAAGAAAACGGCGCCCTGGCTAACACCATCGTCGTGGCCGCCAGTGCTTCCGAATCCGCTGCACTTCAGTTCCTGGCACCGTACTCCGGTTGCACCATGGGCGAATACTTCCGCGACCGCGGTGAAGACGCGCTGATCGTTTATGACGATCTGTCCAAGCAAGCAGTGGCTTACCGCCAGATTTCCCTGCTGCTGCGCCGTCCACCAGGCCGTGAAGCTTACCCAGGCGACGTGTTCTATCTCCACTCCCGTCTGCTGGAGCGCGCATCCCGCGTTTCGGAAGAATACGTAGAGAAGTTCACCAACGGCGCAGTGACCGGCAAAACCGGTTCCCTGACCGCACTGCCGATCATCGAAACCCAGGCTGGCGACGTTTCCGCGTTCGTTCCGACCAACGTGATTTCCATCACTGACGGTCAGATCTTCCTGGAATCGGCCATGTTCAACTCCGGGATCCGTCCTGCAGTGAACGCCGGTGTTTCGGTATCCCGTGTGGGTGGTGCCGCTCAGACCAAGATCATCAAGAAGCTCTCCGGTGGTATCCGTACCGCTCTGGCTCAGTACCGTGAACTGGCGGCATTCGCCCAGTTCGCTTCTGACCTGGACGAAGCGACCCGTAAGCAACTTGAGCATGGTCAGCGCGTTACCGAGCTGATGAAGCAGAAGCAATACGCACCAATGTCGATCGCTGACATGGCGCTGTCGCTGTATGCCGCTGAGCGTGGGTTCCTGACCGACGTTGAAATCACCAAGGTCGGCAGCTTTGAACAAGCGCTGATTGCTTACTTCAACCGCGATCACGCCGAATTGATGGCGAAGATCAACGTGAAGGGTGACTTCAATGACGACATCGATGCTGGCATCAAAGCCGGTATCGAGAAGTTCAAGGCCACCCAAACCTGGTAAGCCGCAGCGGGGGCCGCGAGGCTCCCGCTTGCTAACCTGATAGGTGTTACATGGCAGGCGCAAAAGAGATTCGCAGTAAGATTGCGAGCATCAAAAGCACGCAAAAGATCACCAGCGCCATGGAAAAAGTGGCGGTCAGCAAAATGCGCAAGGCACAAATGCGCATGGCTGCTAGCCGTCCCTACGCGGAGCGTATCCGCCAGGTTATTGGTCATCTGGCCAACGCCAACCCGGAATATCGCCACCCGTTCATGATCGATCGCGAAGTAAAGCGCGTTGGTTATGTCGTGGTGAGCAGTGACCGTGGTTTGTGCGGTGGTTTGAATACCAACCTGTTCAAGGCCCTGGTCAAGGACATGGCGGTAAACCGCGAAAAAGGCGTCGAGATCGATCTGTGTGTGGTCGGTAGCAAGGGTGCGGCCTTTTTCCGCAACTTCGGCGGTAACGTCGTTGCAGCTATCAGCCACCTGGGCGAAGAACCGTCGATCAATGATTTGATCGGCAGCGTCAAAGTGATGCTGGATGCATACCTGGAAGGCCGGATTGACCGCCTGTCCGTGGTATCCAACAAGTTCATCAACACCATGACGCAACAGCCTACCGTGGAGCAGTTGATTCCATTGGTGGCCGCCCCGGAACAAGAACTCAAGCACCACTGGGACTACCTCTACGAACCAGACGCCAAAGAGCTGCTTGACGGCTTGATGGTGCGCTACGTGGAGTCGCAGGTGTACCAGGCGGTGGTCGAGAACAACGCGGCTGAACAAGCTGCGCGGATGATCGCGATGAAGAACGCTACCGACAACGCCGGTGATTTGATCAGCGATTTGCAGCTGATCTACAACAAGGCGCGTCAGGCTGCGATCACCCAAGAGATCTCGGAAATCGTCGGCGGCGCTGCCGCGGTTTAACGGTTCAAATATTCAGAGGATCCAGCTATGAGTAGCGGACGTATCGTTCAAATCATCGGCGCCGTTATCGACGTGGAATTCCCACGCGACAGCGTACCGAGCATCTACAACGCTTTGAAAGTCAAAAGCGATGCAGGCACCACCCTGGAAGTTCAGCAGCAGCTGGGCGACGGCGTGGTTCGTACCATTGCAATGGGTTCCACCGAAGGCTTGAAGCGCGGTCTGGAAGTCACTGACTCTGGCGCAGCCATCTCCGTACCGGTCGGTAAAGCGACCCTGGGCCGGATCATGGACGTCCTCGGTAACCCGATCGACGAAGCCGGTCCAATCGACACCGAAGAGCGCTGGGGCATTCACCGTCCTGCGCCTTCCTTCGCGGAACAAGCGGGCGGCAACGACCTGCTGGAAACCGGCATCAAGGTTATCGACCTGGTTTGCCCGTTCGCCAAGGGCGGTAAAGTCGGTCTGTTCGGTGGTGCCGGTGTAGGCAAAACCGTAAACATGATGGAACTGATCCGTAACATCGCCATCGAGCACAGCGGTTATTCCGTGTTCGCCGGTGTGGGTGAGCGTACTCGTGAGGGTAACGACTTCTACCACGAGATGAAGGATTCCAACGTTCTGGACAAAGTGGCACTGGTTTACGGTCAGATGAACGAGCCGCCGGGTAACCGTCTGCGCGTAGCACTGACCGGCCTGACCATGGCCGAGAAGTTCCGTGACGAAGGTAACGACGTTCTGCTGTTCGTCGACAACATCTATCGTTACACCCTGGCCGGTACTGAAGTATCCGCACTGCTGGGCCGTATGCCTTCCGCGGTAGGTTACCAGCCGACCCTGGCCGAAGAGATGGGTACTCTGCAAGAGCGTATCACTTCGACCAAAAACGGTTCGATCACCTCGATCCAAGCGGTATACGTACCTGCGGATGACTTGACTGACCCGTCGCCAGCGACCACGTTCGCCCACTTGGACGCCACCGTCGTACTGTCCCGTGACATCGCCTCCCTGGGTATCTACCCAGCGGTCGATCCACTGGACTCGACTTCGCGCCAGCTGGACCCGAACGTCATCGGCCAGGAACACTACGACACCGCTCGCGGCGTCCAGTACGTTCTGCAGCGTTACAAAGAACTGAAGGACATCATTGCGATCCTGGGTATGGACGAGCTGTCGGAAACCGATAAGCAGTTGGTATCCCGCGCTCGTAAGATCCAGCGTTTCTTGTCGCAGCCGTTCTTCGTGGCTGAAGTCTTCACCGGTGCCTCGGGTAAATACGTTTCCCTGAAAGACACCATTGCTGGCTTCAAAGGCATCCTCAACGGTGACTACGACCACCTGCCAGAACAAGCGTTCTACATGGTCGGCGGCATCGAAGAAGCGATCGAGAAAGCCAAGAAACTGTAATTCCGGCGCCCGGTAACGGGCGCTAATCAGGTTGAGGCAAGCAGATGGCTATGACATTCCATTGCGATATCGTCAGCGCGGAAGGGGAAATCTTCTCCGGTCAGATCGAGAGTGTGATTGCACACGGCGAACTGGGCGACCTGGGTATTAACTTTGGCCACGCGCCATTGATTACATCCTTGAAGCCTGGTCCGATCACTCTGACCAAGCTGGGCGGGGAACGGGAGGTGTTTTACATCTCCGGTGGTTTCCTCGAGGTTCAGCCGAACATGGTCAAGGTACTTGCCGACACCGTGCAACGTGCTGCTGACCTGGATGAAGCCTCCGCTCAGGAAGCCGTCAAGGCTGCCGAGAAGGCCCTGAACGAAAAAGGCGCAGATTTCGACTACGGTTCTGCTGCTGCACGTCTGGCCGAGGCCGCAGCTCAGCTGCGCACCGTCCAGCAGATCCGCAAGAAGTTTGGCGGCTAAGCCGTCAAGCCTCATGTGTGATTGATTAAAAAGGGTAGCCTCGGCTACCCTTTTTCTTTTTTAGCAAAACACTTCTTTGGTCTTAAGTCTGACCGCCCAGGATTGGTAGCCATTCATGTCTCTCGAAATCGTAATTCTTGCCGCAGGCCAGGGCACCCGCATGCGTTCGGCCTTGCCCAAGGTGTTGCACCCGGTTGCCGGCAACTCGATGCTCGGCCATGTTATCCACAGCGCCCGGCAACTTGATCCACAGCGCATTCATGTGGTGATTGGCCACGGCGCCGACGTGGTGCGTGAGCGGCTGGCGGCGGACGACTTGAATTTCGTATTGCAGGACAAGCAATTGGGTACCGGCCATGCCACCGCGCAAGCGGTGCCGTTCATCAAGGCCGACACCGTGCTGATCCTTTACGGTGACGTGCCGCTGATCGAAGTGGAAACCTTGCAGCGCCTGCTCAAGCATGTGGTGCCTGGCCAGATGGGCCTGCTGACCGTTGAGCTGGATGACCCGACCGGCTACGGCCGCATTGTGCGCAACGCTGACGGCAAGGTCGCGGCCATCGTCGAGCACAAAGACGCCAGCGAAGCCCAGCGTGCCATCACCGAAGGCAATACCGGAATCCTCGCCGTGCCGGCCGATTGCCTGGCTGACTGGATGAGCCGCCTGTCCAACAATAACGCCCAGGGCGAGTACTACCTGACCGATGTCATCGAGATGGCTGTCAGTGATGGCCTGTTGGTCGCCACCGAACAGCCCCACGACCCGATGGAAGTGCAGGGCGCCAACGACCGCAAGCAACTGGCGGAGCTGGAGCGTCACTATCAACTGCGCGAAGGCCGCCGCTTGATGGCGCTGGGCGTGACACTGCGGGATCCGGCACGTTTCGATGTGCGGGGTGATGTCACTGTGGGTCGCGACGTGCTGATCGACATCAACGTGATCCTGGAAGGTCGCGTGGTGATTGAAGATGACGTGATCATCGGCCCGAACTGCGTGATCAAGGACAGCACCCTGCGCAAAGGCGTGGTGATCAAGGCCAACAGCCATATCGACGGCGCGGTGATGGGTGAGGGCAGTGACGCTGGTCCATTTGCACGCCTGCGTCCGGGTAGCGTGCTGGGGGCCAGGGCCCATGTGGGTAACTTTGTAGAACTGAAAAACGCACAGATGGGCGACGACGCCAAGGCCGGGCACCTGGCCTACCTCGGTGATGCCGTGATTGGTGCGCGCAGCAATATCGGCGCCGGCGCCATCACGTGTAACTACGACGGCGCCAACAAGTACCAGACGACCATTGGCGAAGACGTGTTTATCGGCTCCAACAACTCGTTGATTGCACCCGTCAGCATTGGTGATGGTTCAAACACAGCGGCAGGCTCAACCATCAACCAGGATGTGGATAAGTCTCAACTGGCGGTGGCCCGCGCCCGCCAGCGCAACATCGACGGCTGGAAGCGCCCGGTCAAGATCAAGAAGACCTGAGTTATCCACAGTCTGATTGACCACCACTTTCACCTGTAGGAGCTGGCTTGCCGGCGATGACGGAGTGCCAGACAACATCAACGTTGGCTGTCAGACCGCTATCGCAGGCAAGCCAGCTCCCACAGTTGTTTAGTGTTGTTGCCAGACTTTTCGCAAAAATTGACCTCGCTCCCTTGACGATCCTCAGCCAATAGGTTTTGATTGCCTTCGTTATCTTTCGAAACGAAACTTATCATCACCATGTCGAAACGAAATACACCCCAACGTCGCCACAACATCCTTGCCATGCTCACTGAGCAAGGTGAAGTCAGCGTGGACGAATTGGCCAAACGTTTCGAAACGTCGGAAGTCACCATCCGCAAGGACCTGGCGGCCCTCGAAAGTAACGGCCTGTTGCTGCGTCGCTATGGCGGCGCCATCACCATGCCCCAGGAACTGGTCGGCGATCCGGCCCAGCCCATTTCGGTCTACAAGCGCGCCATCGCCCGTGCGGCCGTCCGGCGTTTGCGCGAACACGCCCGCATCATCATCGACAGCGGCAGCACCACCGCCGCCATGATCCCCGAACTGGGCCATCAGCCCGGCCTGGTGGTGATGACCAACTCCCTGCACGTGGCCAGCGCCCTGAGCGAACTGGAACACGAGCCGGTACTGTTGATGACCGGCGGCACCTGGGACCCGCATTCGGACTCGTTCCAGGGCCAGGTCGCCGAGCAAGTGCTGCGTTCCTACGATTTCGACCAGCTCTTCATTGGCGCCGATGGCATCGACCTGGAGCGCGGTACCACCACCTTCAACGAGTTGCTGGGGCTGAGCCGCGTCATGGCCGAGGTCGCCCGCGAAGTGGTGGTGATGGTCGAGTCCGACAAGATTGGCCGCAAGATCCCCAACCTGGAACTGCCCTGGAGCAGCGTCCATACCCTTATTACCGATGATCGCCTGCCGCTTGAGGCCCGCGACCAGATCCAAGCCCGCGGCATCACGCTGATTTGCGCGGCAGTCATCTAGGAGAAAAACCATGTGTGGAATTGTTGGCGCAGTCGCTGAACGAAACGTCACCGCCATTTTGCTCGAAGGCCTCAAACGCCTGGAATACCGCGGCTACGACAGCGCCGGTGTGGCGCTCTTTACCAACGCCGGCAAGCTTGAGCGCATGCGTCGCCCGGGCAAGGTCAGCGAACTCGAACAAGCGTTGGCCGGTGAGCCGCTGGTAGGCCGCCTGGGTATCGCCCACACCCGTTGGGCCACCCACGGCGCACCGTGCGAGCGCAACGCTCACCCACACTTCTCCGGTGACCTGGCGGTGGTGCACAACGGCATCATCGAAAACCACGAAGTGCTGCGTGAACAACTCAAAGGCCTGGGCTACGTCTTCACTTCGGACACCGACACCGAAGTCATCGCCCACCTGCTGAACCACAAGCTTAAAGACCTGGGCGACCTGACCAACGCCCTCAAGGCCACCGTCAAGGAACTGCACGGCGCCTATGGCCTGGCCGTGATCAGCGCCAGCCAGCCCGACCGCCTGGTCGCCGCCCGCAGTGGCAGCCCATTGGTGATCGGCCTGGGCCTGGGCGAGAACTTCCTCGCCTCCGACCAACTGGCCCTGCGCCAGGTGACCGACCGCTTCATGTACCTGGAAGAAGGCGACATCGCCGAGATCCGCCGCGAAAGCGTGTCGATCTGGGACGTCAACGGCAAGTCCGTTGAACGTGAAGCCGTGCAGTACCGCGACGGTGCCGAAGCCGCCGACAAGGGCGAGTTCCGCCACTTCATGCTCAAGGAAATCCACGAGCAACCGGCCGTGGTGCAACGCACCCTGGAAGGTCGCCTGAGCCAGAACCAGGTGTTGGTACAAGCCTTCGGCCCGCAAGCCGCCGAGCTGTTCGCCAAAGTGCGCAACGTGCAAATCGTCGCCTGCGGCACCAGCTACCACGCCGGCATGGTCGCCCGTTACTGGCTCGAAGAACTGGCCGGCATCCCGTGCCAGGTCGAAGTCGCCAGCGAATTCCGCTACCGCAAGGTGGTGGTGCAGCCCGACACCCTGTTCGTCACCATCTCCCAGTCCGGCGAAACCGCCGACACCCTGGCCGCCCTGCGCAATGCCAAGGAACTGGGCTTCCTCGGCAGCCTGGCAATCTGCAACGTCGGCATCAGCTCCTTGGTGCGCGAGTCCGACCTGACCCTGCTGACCCAGGCCGGTCGCGAAATCGGCGTGGCCTCCACCAAGGCCTTCACCACCCAGTTGGTGGGCCTGTTGCTGCTGACCCTGTCCCTGGGCCAGGTGCGCGGCACGCTGGAAGACGGCGTCGAAGCCAAGCTGGTGGAAGAACTGCGCCGCCTGCCGGCCCGCCTGGGCGAAGCGCTGGCCATGGACAGCACTGTGGAAAAAGTCGCCGAGCTGTTCGCCGACAAACACCACACCCTGTTCCTTGGCCGTGGCGCGCAATACCCGGTGGCGATGGAAGGCTCGCTCAAGCTTAAGGAAATCTCCTACATTCACGCCGAAGCCTACCCAGCCGGTGAGCTCAAGCACGGCCCGCTGGCCCTGGTGGATGACGACATGCCAGTGGTGACCGTCGCGCCGAACAACGAACTGCTGGAGAAGCTCAAATCCAACCTGCAGGAAGTGCGCGCCCGTGGCGGCCAATTGATTGTGTTCGCCGACGAAAAGGCCGGCATGACCAATGGCGAAGGCACCCACGTCATCAACATGCCGCACATCCACGACACCTTGTCGCCGATCCTCTACACCATCCCGCTGCAGTTGCTGTCGTACTACGTGGCTGTGCTTAAGGGCACTGACGTTGACCAGCCGCGCAACCTGGCGAAGTCGGTGACGGTGGAGTAAAGCCTCACCCGTACCAGCAAAACCCCCGATATTCGGGGGTTTTGCTTTTTCAGGCTACCGAGCATCGGCTCCTGCCGTTTCTGTGGACTAATTCCGGGAGTATTCCCCCGCTTTACCCCTAGAATGCGCCCTGTGGATAACTAGCCAGGGAATGCCGCACCATGAACATCGAACTGCTGATCGCCGGTATCGTCGTGCTGATTATTGTCGTCGGCCTGGTCGGCTGGCTGGTGGGGGTCTACAACGGCCTGGTGATGCGGCGCAACGATGTGGATAAAGCCTTCGCCAACATCGACGTGCTGCTCAAGCAACGGGCCGACCAGATTCCCGACCTGATGCGCGTGGTGCAAACCGCCATGAACCATGAGAACGCGCTGTTCACCCGCCTCAGCGACGCCCGTACCGCGTACCTCAACGCCAGCAACCTCACCGATAAGGTCGATGCCTCCAACCAGCTCAATACGGCGCTCAAGTCGGTGATTGCGGTGGCCGAGAATTATCCGACGCTGATCTCCGGCCCCAACATGGTCGAGTTGCAGCAGGCGATCTCGGCGGTGGAAGAACGCATCGCCGACCGCCGCGAGTTCTTCAATGAGTCGGTGAACCTCTACAACATCGCCATCGCGATTTTCCCGGATCTGTTCTTTGCCAAGATGCTCGGCTACCAACGTATCCCGCTGCTGGCCATCAGTGCCGAAGAAACCCGCTACGAAGGCGTAAAGCTTGAGGTGCCGGGAGCATGAAAACTACGCAGGCGGGTGTTGTCGCGAAAAAGCCGGCTTGGAAAACCGTGGTGGCGCTGATCTTTCTCGCCGGCTTCATCGGCCTGATGGTTTACGCCCCGACGATCCTGGTTGCGCTGTTTTTCCCCGTCTGCATTTTGATCGGTTTGCTGGCCAGCTTCGGCCCCAACTTCTATCGCACCGAACAGCGCCTGGCCACCAGCCAGATACGCTCTTTGGCCATGGGCCTGGTGGAGGTGAACGGCAAGGTGATCGTCGACACGCCGCTGATCTCTCCGGTCAACGGCAAACCCTGCGCCGGCTACGTGTGGATCATCGAGGAAGGCACTAAAGACAAGGATGGCGACTGGAGCTGGAGCGAGGTCTCGGCCGAGGCTCGCTGCAACGACTTCCGCCTGCAGGACGCCACCGGTGAAGTGACGGTGATTGCCGAAGGCATCGACTTGTTCGGCAAGAAGCGTCCTGACGACCATGAGTGGATCAGCAACTCCCGCCGCCAGGGCGAACTGCTCCTGACCCAGGATATGCAGGTGATGCTGATTGGCGACGCCTGCGAACGTGAGGGCAAGACGGTGATTGCCCAGGGCCGGCAACGTGACGCGGTGTTCGGCCTGGCCGAGACCAAGGATGTAGAAAACCGCCGGGTGCTGGCGCCGCTGTGGCGCGCCGGTGGTTTCTACGCGGTGGTGGTGGGGTTGATCGGTGTCGGCATCATGGCCATGACCCCGGAACATTTTGCCCAGCTGCATTTGCCGGGCCCCGCCACTTATCAGCAAATGGCGGCGCTGAACCCGGCCTATCGTTTTCTGGCCTGGTTGTACCGTGACAACGGCTTCGTGATTCCCTTCATGGCCGCGTTTGGCTTCTTGCTGTCGATGTTTGTGGTGTTGCTTGCACTGCGACTCTTGCTGCCCAAGGGCATGCGCCTGGCGGTAGGCCGTGTGCTGGGCGCCTGGATGGGCTTGGGCATGGTGATTGGCGGCGTGGTGACCTTGTTGCTGGTGGTGGCCCAGGTGGACACCATGAAGGTGTTCCTGGTGTGGATGATGATTCTGCTGGGCACCCTGGTGTTCTCGATCTTTGAGCAACGCAAGCTCGGCGCGGCGTACAAGCATTTTACAAAAGACGCAGGCGCCGCCAGTTTCGGCGACGAAGACGCCTGATCAGGGCACGAACTCCACTTTCAAGCCCCGGCTCGCGCTGCGCCCCTGATCATCAGTGACCCGCAGCCGGTACTCCCCCGATTTACCCGGCCGCCAGTTCAGCGTGGTTTGCGGCGGGCCCTGGCCGATCAAGGTCTGGTCGGCAAACCAATACAGCGTCAGCGCATCACTGGCCGCGTTGGCGTTCAGCGGGATGCTTTCCTGGGGTTGCGACAGGCGCAGGTGATAGCTGACCTGGGTCAGCGGCGAGCGAATCTGCGGCGCTTCGCTCTGGTCGCCGATTCGATTGGGTTGGCAGCTTTTCTGCACATTGGGCGGCGTGCGCCGTGGTAGCCCGGCGGCGCGGAACAGCCGCTGCACATCGCTGGGCCAGAATTCGAAGACTTCTTCACGGGTGTACTGCGGATCGAACGGCGGGCACGCGGCCTTGCCGGTGCGGGTGTCGATCAGCACCGGGCGGTGCAGGTTGGACACGCGAATCGGTGACACGCCCGGGATGTACCAGGTCTTGCGGGTGCGCGGACACCAGCGGTTGGGCAACTCGCCGGAGGCGGCGCAGACGTCGATGCGGATCAAACCGGCGGGTGGCTTGTCGGGTTTGATCACCACGTTGGGCAAGGCCAGGGGCAAGGCGTCGGCGATACGGAAGAACAGCGGCGCTGCGGTTTTCGCGCCGATAAATTCCGGATTCGGACGACCGTCGAAGTTACCTACCCACACCACCAGCACGTACGGGCCTACGAGGCCGGCGCTCCACGCATCGTGAAAACCCCATGAGGTGCCGGTCTTCCAGGCTGTGCGCCAGTGGCGTCCCGGCAGCCCGTCCGGGCGCGGGTTGCGCCGCAGCATATCGCGCACCATAAACGTGGCCTGCGGGGTGAGTAACTGGGCGCCGGTGGTTTGCGGCTGCTCCTGCAAGTAGCGCAGGGGCCGCAAATGCCCGTCACCCGCCAACATCACATACAGCCGCGCCAGTTCCTCGGGGGTCATCTCGCCGCCGCCCAGGGCCAGCGCCAGGCCGTAATGGCTTTCGCCACGCAGGCCCTTAATGCCTGCGCGTTGCAGCAAACCATAGAGTGACGGCGAGCGGACCTGACTGGCCAGCCAGACCGCCGGGATGTTGCGGCTGCGGATCAACGCATCGCGGGCTGTCACCGGGCCGACAAAACTGCCGTCGAAATTTTCCGGCTGGAAGTAGCCGAAGTTACTCGGCATGTCCTTGAGGATGCTCATGGGGTGAATCACCCCTTGGTCCAGCGCCAGGCCATACAGGAATGGCTTGAGGGTGGAGCCCGGCGAGCGCCGCGACAACACGCCGTTGACCTGGCCGTGGATGCCTGTGGATAAGTAGTCCGCCGAACCCACCAGGGCTTTTACGCTCCGGTCGCGACTGTCGACCAGAATCGCCGTGGCGTTTTCCACACCGCTGCTGCGGCGCTCGGCGATGAAGCCGGTGATCAGGCGTTCCAGCAATTGTTGCAGCGGCAGGTTGAGGGTGCTGTTCAACTCGTTGCCGGTTTGCGATGCCAGCAGCTGTTCGCTCAAGTGTGGCGCCAGAAACGGGATCTGCTGGCGGTTACGGGCTTCCAGGGGCAGGTCCAGCAAACTGTCATTACGCGGGTCCTGTGGATAAGTTTCCCGCCAGTCGGCCATCAGCCGTTGCCGGGCGGTTTGCAGCGATGGCCCGAAGCGCGCGCGGCGACCGGGCTGTTGGGGAATAACTGCCAGCGCCAGCGCTTCAGACAACGACAATTGCGCCGCAGACTTGCCAAAATAAATCCGGCTGGCCGCCTCGGCGCCTTCGATATTGCCGCCCATGGGCGCCAGGTTGAGGTAGGCCTCCAGGATGTCGTGCTTGCTGTAACGTGCCTCCAGCCACAACGCCAGGGCCATCTGCTCCAGCTTGCCGGGTACCTGACGAGTGTTGAGATCCCACAGGCGCCTGGCCAACTGCATGCTCAGGGTTGAACCGCCCTGACGCTGGCCACCGCTGTAGGTGGCCATGGCCGCCCGCAGCAAGGCCGGGGGATTGACCCCCGGGTGCCAGTAGAAATTGCGGTCTTCCTTGAGCAGCAGCGCTTCAACCAGTGACGGAGAAATCCGCTCCAGTGGTAGCCACAGGCGATATTGCCCGTCAGCCGCCAGGGTCATGCGCAGCAGCGAACCGTCGTCGGCCAGCACCACCCGTGAGGAGGTGGCCGCCTGTTCCAGCGGTGCGTGGGGCCACAACCGCAGCCCCGCCAGAATCAACGCCGCTGCCAGCAGCGGCGTCAGGCGTTTAAGGCTTGGTAATTTCAAGCTGGCCTACTTTGCCGCGTCCTTGCAGGGTGGTTTCGTACATGCCCTCGGCGTAGGCCGGTGGCGTATTGAAGGTGCCTGCGTTGGTGGCGCGTACGCGGTACACGAAGGTGCCTACATCCCGCAGCGCGGTGCCGTACAACACCACTCGGTCATCACGCACATCAACATAGTCCGGCTGCCAGTTGCTCAGGTCGGTCTCGCCGATCGGCGCTTGCCAGGCGTCGGCTTCCTCGGTGTCTTCGCTGGTTTCAACGTACTCCGAATCGTCACCTTCGCTTTCCTCGCTGCTGGCCGCTTCCGGTTCCGGCGGCAAGTTATACACAGGCTCGACGCCACCCGGCAGCAAGTCGACCACGGCCACTTGCTGCACCTGATCACGGTCGGTGGCCCGCAGGCGCAGGCGCACCAGGAATTCATCACCTACGGCGACCTTGCTGACTGGATTGCCTTTGAGGTCGAGGTATTCGTGGATGATTTCCAGGCCGTTGTTGATCGGCTTGAGGTTGGCGCCCTTGTCATAACCCGCTTCGCTCAGCATGTAGAACGCCGCCGGGCCGTCGGATTTTTCCATCTGCAGTTTTTGCGTGCCGGCAGGCACCGCTGCACGTGGCGGCTGGCCGGCCATCTGCAACAACTGTTGCTGCTTGTCGCCGAGCCACGCGGTGGCTTTGAGGGTCATATCGCTTTGGGCGCGTTGGCCATAATTGTCCAGGGCCCGCAGCAACAGTGCCGCCGACAGCGAGTTGTAGCGCTGCTCGTTGAGGCGCTTGCCAAGTTTATCCAGCAGGCTGGCCGGCACGTCGTCGAGCAACTCGGGGAAGTGACGGGCCAGCAAATGCAGGTGCTCGGCGTCGTGCACCAGCGGGTCGTAATACAGGCCGTCGCTGTCCCACTTATCCGAGAGCGAGAGCCATGGCACCTTGCGGAACAGCGCATCGGCCTGACGATCCTGCTTGAGCAACTTGTAGCTGGCGGCCAGGTACGCGGCGCCAATGTCGTTCTGCCAGGTGTCCTTGAAGTAGCTTTCGTAGCGCTCGCGGATATCGCTTAAGGCGCCGCTCACCAGAATCCCCTGACGGCTCAACAGGTAACTGGCGTAGGCGCGGTTGCGCAATTCCGACAGGCCTTCGCTTGGGCCATTGGCCAGGTCGGTGAGGTACGCGTTGGAACGTTGCAGCAAGTCTTCCGGCACCGGCAGTCCGCGTTCCCGGGCTTCGATCAGGAAGTCGGTGGCGTACAGGCTGGCGTACGGCGCCACGTCCGGGTTGGCCGCCCACAAACCGAAACCACCGGCCTGGTTCTGCCGCTGACGCAGCATACGCACCGCACCGCTGAAGGCCTGCTCGGCCTCGGGTGCATTACCGCCCCAGATCAACGCCGGCATGGCCTTGGACACCAATTGCTCGGTGCAGGCGTAGCCGTAGTCATCCAGGTAATGCTTGAGGCCGTTGGCCCAGACCAGCGGGGACGCGGCGACGCCCAATTGCACGTCGCGCAACTGGCCGAACAGCTCGCGGGTCGGTTTCAGCTCTTTGCTGGCGCTGTCGAAACGGCCCAGGCTCAGCGCCACCCGATGCTCGCTCAATGGCCGGATCGACGTGGTTTCCGCCACCTGGATCCGCTTGCCATCCGGCAGCACCGCGACGAAGCGCAAGTCTGCCGAGCCGAGGGTTTCACCGACCTTGATCTTGAACTCGGCGACGCCTTCCTTGCGCGGTTGCAGCGCCAGGGTGCTGGCCTTGTCGCCCTGTACCTGCAGGCCATCGCTGGTCTGCACTTCAAACTTCACGTCGGCTGCCGCTTCCAGGTTGCTGAACACCCCGGCGCTGACACTGAACACATCCCCCGGTGCGACAAAAGCCGGCACGTTCGGGGTGATCACCAGCGGCCCGCGCACTTCAGTGTTGGCCTCGCTGACGCCCACGCTGTCGCTGTCCACCGCCACTGCAAACAGGTGCAGCTTGCCGTTGAAGCTGTCCGGCACCTGGTAATGCAGTACGGTTTCACCGGCCGGCAAGTCCACCAGGCCAGACCACCAGGCCACAGGCGGCTGATGTTTACGCTTGAACGGGTTGAGATGGTTGGCCAGGGCGCCTTCGGTATCGCCACCGGGCGCTGCCCCACTGAGCAGGCGGCTGAATTCCGGCAGGATCAGGTCAAGGATCTGACTGGTACCGACCTCCAGCGCACGCTTCTGGAAGAAGAAGCCCAGCGGGTCCGGTGTCTGGTAACGCGCCACCTGCAGGATGCCTTCGTCCACCGCATAAACCACTGCGCGGCCCGGGCGGTCGGCGTTGACCTTGATGTCCAGGGTCTGCCCCGGTTCGATCTTCGCCGGGCCTTCGACTTTCAGTGCCATGCGCCGCGCGTCCAGGTTGATGCTGAACGGCACCACGCCGTAGGACAGCGGGCTCATGTAGACCTCGGACGAACCGATGTCCCGCACGAACTGCACGTTGACGTAGGCATTGCCCTCAAGCCCTGCGGGAACGCGGATGTGTTGCACGCTGTTGGTGCTGTCGGCCTTGAACCACTGCTGGGTGTAGACCTTGTCCCGTTCGATGGTGATCAACCCGGCGCCGGTGTACGGCGCGCGAATGCTGATGGCGATCTCATCACCGGTGGCGTAGCTGCGTTTATCCAGGCGCAGTTGCAGCTCGGCGTTACGTTCCAGGGAGCGTGAGGTGTTGCCCCGGCCGGCGACGCTGTAGTCGATCTGGTTCAGCAGGTTGCCGTTGGCGTCTTTCAGTTGCAGGGTGAAATCACCCGGGGTGCCGGTGTTCAGGGTTTGCTTGGCGCCGTCCTTGGTCATCACCAGCGGCGAGGCCGGCTGGCTGATGTTCTTGATGCGCGACTCGTATTTGTAGGTGCCGTTGGACTGCTTCACCAGCACCGAAACGTAGCGGTGCTCGACCACTTCGCTGGTCAGGCCGTCGACTGCGACGGGCGTGAGGTCTGGCGCCACGGCCAGCCATTGCACTTCACGCGGGGCGTCCTTGGCGACGAACGACAGCGAATCCTTGCTCTTCACACCCACCAGGTACGGCGCCGCCGAGACCAGCAACGCGCTTTGTGCGGCGACGTTGCGACCGCCTTCGGCTTCGTACACCTGGGTCATCACTTGCAGGCGATAGGTGCTGTTGGCGAAGCGTTGCAGGTTCAGGTCCAGCACGGCCTGGCCATTGTCGTCGACGGTGGTTTCGGCCAGGTCTTCGGAACTGGCTTCTTCCAGCGAGTCATTCAGGCGGAAACGGTAATCCGGGTAGCGATCAAAGGCCGCGAGCGTCGGGCTCAGGGACATTTTTGCGGTGACGCGACGGCCCGCCGCCGGAGCGCCGAACAAGTGCATCGCAGTGACCTTGGCCACCACCTGGTCCGGCGGGATCCAGCCCGGCACCGGCGTGTCGTGCAGGCTCAGGCTGACCTTCATGCGGTCCGGTTCAAAGTCGCGGACCTTGAAGCTGACGCTGCCCAGGTCAGTGCGCCGCTGCTTCTCGCCGATCAGTTGCAGGGTCGCGGTGTAATCGCCGGAAGGCGCCACTTCGCTGCTTGGGAAATCAAAAGTTTCAAAGCCGCTGGCGGAGAGCTTCAATGGCTGGCGAATCACCTCCAGGCCACGTGGGTCGGTGATTTGCAGCTCCACCGGCAGGCCTTGCAGCGCGCCTTTCCAGTCGCCGCTGCGCACGATCATGCCCAGGTGCGCGGTCTCGCCGGGCCGGTACAGGCCGCGGTCGGTAAACAGATAAGCGCTGAGGCGATTGATCGCACCGTCTTCTTCCAGGCCGCCTACATCAAAGCGCGACAAATCCAGCTGTTGGGACTGACGGGCAATCGGCAGGAAGGATTGGTCGTTGCCACGACTGACCACATACATCAGCGGGGTTTTCTCGCGGCGCAGTTCATCCAGCTTGGCAAAGTGCGCATGGCCTTCGGCGTCGGTGCGGCCGCTGGCGACCGGCAAACCGTTGCGGCCGATGATATCGACCTGGGCGTCGGACACTGGCGAGCCGTTGCCGATGGACTGCACATAAACGTCGTGGCTGCCATCGCTGGAGCGCTTGGCGATGATGCCCAGGTCGGTGACCACGATGAAACGCAGGTCGCTGGTGGTGTTGCGTTCGTACTCGAAGGTGCGATCAGCCGGGTCGTCCTGCGGGCTGAGCTTGAGCACGAAAATGCCCCGGCGGCCGCCGTTGGCTGTCAGGTAGTTGCTCAGGTCGACGTTGTCGTAGACGGTTTTGGACGGGTCGCTAGCCGACAGCGGAATGTCCAGGCTCTGACGCTCCACCATCCGGTCGAAGTAGTCATTGGCAAAATTCGGTCGGGCAAAGCTGCCGCTGCTCTGGTCCACCAGATGTTGCAACTGGTTGGGCAACAGGCGGGCGATTTCCACATGGGCGCCGGGCACGCCACGGGCCATGAAGCCCAGGCGTTTTTCGCCGGTGAGGCTGAGCAGGGCGCCGTCGGACAGGAACTGCAACGTGCGCGGATAAGCCGGCATGCTCACGAGGGAAGCTGTAGGGTTTTTCGCCAGGTAGCCGCCGATGGCTTCCAGGTTGGCCGGTACCCGCACATACAGGGCGCGGCCAGGCGGGGCCTTGAATTTGAAGGCGTGCAGGGTATTCAGCGGTTCGACGCTCGGCACGTGGGTCAGTTTGACCTTGGTGCTGCTGGCCAGCAGCTTGTCGTCGATGTCTTGCAGGTTCCAGGGGCGTGTATCGTCCTCGGCTTTTTCCGGCAGCATCCAGGCCTGGACCTTGTTGGCGATAGTCTCGTCGGCCACGGCGCTGGAACTGCTGAACATCAATACCGGCTCGGGCTCGGCGCGCTCGTTGTCGACAAAGCTGACTTCGGCACCGGTAAAGGTCAGGCGATAGCGGCCGGGCACGGTGACTTCGGCCACCAATGGCGCAGGGCTGGCATTGCCGCCGTCGCGGGCCTTGAGGCCTTCATCGAGCTTGGCACTGACCGGGGTGCTTTCCAGCGGTGTGGCCAGGGCGGCGGAGCGCACGAAGGCGTTGAGCTTGTGCTCGTCAAAGGTGATTTCCGGGCGATTGGGCAGTTGCGCGTCGCGGTAGGCCAGGCCTTTGCCGAGGGTTACGGAGGCACGTTTGCGTACGCTGTCTTCGTCTACCGGGTGGGAAAAGTGGAAGGTCGCGACCAGCTGTTTCTGCGTCGGATTGCTCGGGTCTTGATACAGCTCGTTTTGCGCCAAGGTGGCGCGGAACGGCTGGGTGGAGAATTGGCTGCTGTATTGGCTTAGCAGTACGCCATCGGCCAACAGGTTCTTCTTGGCCAGGTCGATGGTGTAGTGGGCGTCGACGGGCCAGTCTTTTTCCGGGGTGAACACCAGGCTGCGGTCATCCGCCCAGCGCCAGGCGCCGGCGATGGCAGGCTTGAGGGTGATGCCTTCGGTGACCGGCTTGCCGATGGCCGCCAGCGGTGCCACGGATTCGGCGAAGCGAACCTGCAAGTTATCCACAACCGGCTGCGGCTGGGTGTAATCCGTCAGGTTGGGCTTGTGCAGCGAATAGCCCACGGTGTGGGGCTGCGGCAGGTGGGAATACCAGTGCCAGCCATACACGCCAGCGGCCACCAGCAACACCAGGGCCAGGACTCCGCCGGCCGCCTGGCGCGGATAAGCCCGGGCCTTGTGGCCGAGATTGACCAGGCCGTTGCCTGTGGCTTGCAGCCAGCGCGGCGGTTGCCACTGGCCAAACAGGCTACGGGCCAGCCATCGCACGGCGCTGAACAGAACACTCACCACTGAGATCAAGGCCCCGAAAAAACGGCGGCTGGTCGCTTTTAACGAATCAAACATGGTGAGCATCCCTGGCAATGTGTCGCGTATCTTACACGTCTCTTTGATACAAAAGATGACGGCAAATGCGCCGCAAAGCTCAGGCTTGCTGTACGAAGGTGAGGCGTATCGCAAAACCGATCAAAAGGCTGCCAAACAGCCATTGCTGAAGGCGCTGGGCGGACGGGCTACGCTCCAGCCAGCGGCCGATTCTGGCACCGGCCAATCCATAGCAACCGTCGAAAGCCAGGCCGACCGCCACCAGAATCGCGCCCAACAGGGCGAACTGTGCCGTCACCGATGCGCCGTGTGGATCGATGAATTGCGGCAGCAGTACGGAGCAGAACAGCAGCGCCTTGGGGTTGAGCAGATTGGTCAGCAGGCCGCGCTGGAAGGCTCCGCGCCAGGCGTGGGCCGGTGCGGTACCGTCCTCGGCGTTCAGGTTGGGCAGCAGGTTGGCGCGCAGGCACTGGATGCCGATCCACAGCAGGTACGCTGCCCCGCCCAGGCGCACCACATCGAAGGTCCAGGGCGCGACCTTGAACAGGGTCGCCAGGCCCATCCCTGCCAGCGCGACGTGGCAGGCCCTGGCCAGCCCCAAACCGGCTGCGGTTGCCAGCGCCATTGCCTTGCCCTGGCGGGCGCCGGTTTGCAGCAGCAGGATCATGTCCGGGCCGGGCAACAGGTACACCACCGCCAGCGCGAGTAAAAACAACCAGAGTTCTGCCATGTGCCTGCCCCTTGCGGTAGGTGATTCGTAGGGCAATTTTAGGGGCGAAGGCCGGGGCAGGTGCTTGCGTAGTCAGCTGGAAAAGCGTCTAGTCTTGGCACAATCTGCCACTTCTGCTAGGCGAAACACTTCACTTATGCCAAATCTGAAACTGGATGCGTTTGACCGCAAGATTCTTGAAGCCCTGCAACGGGATGGCCGCCTGAGCAATGTGCAACTGGCGGATGAGATCGGCCTGTCGGCCTCACCTTGTTTGCGCCGGGTGCGACTGTTGGAAGAGGCGGGCGTGATCCGTGGTTACCAGGCGAGTCTTGACCGGGATGAGGTCGGGTTGGGGCTGACTGTGTTTGTCGGGGTAAAAGTGGAGCGGCATAACGACGAACAGGCGGAGGCGTTTCGGTTGGCGGTGACGGCATTGCCTCAGGTGATTTCGGCGTTTCTGGTGTCGGGGGAATCGGACTTTCTGCTGCAAGTGGTGGTGCCGGATTTACGCGGGTATGAGCGGTTCCTGACCGGGAGTTTGTTGAAGTTGCCGGGGGTGAGTGATATCCGCAGCAACTTTGCGATTCAAACGGTGAAGACGCCGGGAGCGTTGCCGTTGGGGCATCTTCCCGGCTGACGATTTCTTATTGTGATGAGGACGCTTGTTGTGGCGAGGGAGCTTGCTCCCGCTGGGCTGCGTAGCGGCCCCAAAATCTTGGGAGCGCTGCGCACTCCAGCGGGAGCAAGCTCCCTCGCCACAGGGGTTGTGTGTGCTCGGGCTATTGGGGATGCAGGCATCCACCATCACCTTGGCCATTTCCACCAGGTGCATGACTGCGGGCGAAGTTTCGCTCAACTCCTGAGCGCAGTGAAGCAGGTCCGATGCATAGGCCAAGGCGTCTTCGAAGCTGAGTTCTGGATGCGTTGTGAAGAAAGGGAATAGGTGGCCGGGCGTTACTTTGGTCATGGAATAACTCCAATTGTGCGCCCAATGTTGAACGTTCGAGCTGCTAAACCCGGTCACTGAATTGACAGTGACGGACGCTGACTAGACGCCGAAAAGACGGGGCACAAGCGGCTGGGATTCTCTCGGAAATGTCCTGCGAAGGAAAGGGAAGGGGCGCTCAAGCGGAGCATTTTCAGACTTTGTCGCAACCTTGAAAACACCGCAAAAAAGTGTGGGAGCTGGCTTGCCGGCGATGACTGACTAACCTTCAACAGTAATGTTGACTGTTAAACCGCTATCGCAGGCTAGCCAGCTCCCACATTGGAATTTAGTCGTGTTGGAGGTGGGTGTTTTCAGGTCCACCAATAGCGCACGAGATGGAAGAAGATCGGCGCCGCAAAACACACGGAATCCAGCCGATCCAGCATCCCGCCGTGCCCTTCGATCATGTGCCCCCAATCCTTCACGCCCCGGTCGCGCTTGATCGCGGACATCACGATCCCGCCGGCAAACCCCAGCAGGTTGATCAATAGCGCAATCAGGAACGACTGCCAGGGATTGAACGGTGTGGTCCACCACAGCGCCGCACCGATCAGCGATGACAACAGAATCCCGCCGACAAACCCTTCCACGGTCTTCGACGGCGACAGGTTGGGGGCGATCTTGTGTTTGCCGAACAGCTTGCCGCACACGTACTGCAGTACGTCCGACAGCTGCACCACGATCACCAGGTAGGCGATCAGCAGCAGGTTGCGGCCTTCATAGCCGACGATGTCCAGGGTCAGCAGCGCCGGGACGAAGGACACGCAGAACACCGCGATCATCAGCCCCCATTGCACTTTCGACGCCCGTTCCAGGAAGTGCGTGCTGTCACCGCCCAATGAAGCAAGGATCGGCAGCAGCAGGAACACGTACACCGGGATAAAGATCGAGAACAGCCCGTACCAGTCGAAGTAGATCAGCAGGTATTGCAGCGGCAGGGCCAGGTAAAACGCCGCCACCAGTGCCGGGTAATCGCTGCGCCGGGTCGGCGTGAGGGTGAGGAATTCCCGCAGCGCATAAAACGACACGGCGTAGAACAGCAGGATCACCGCGCCGGTGCCGAGCCAGAAGGCCACGCCGATCACCACCACCATCACCCACCAGGCGTTGATGCGGGCGTTGAGGTTGTCGATTACCGCGTTCGGCGAGCCACGGGTGCGCAGTTTGAGGATCAGGCCGATCAGTGAGGCGAGCACCAGGATCGCGCCGATCCCGCCGAACAACATCAGGGTTTGGCTATCCATCTCAGGAATGCTCCGGGGCGAGGGCAAGCAAGGCGTCGCGGGTGCGGGCGAGGAACAGCGCCTTGTCTTCGCCGTCCTCCAGTTGCAGCGGTGCGCCGAAGCTGGTGGTGCACAGCAATGGCAGCGGCAGCACGCGGCCCTTGGGCATGACCCGGTTGAGGTTGGCGATCCACACCGGGATCAATTCGGCTTGTGGATAACTCTTTGCCAGGTGATACAGGCCGCTTTTGAAGGGCAACAGGCCGTCTTCCAGATTGCGCGTGCCCTCAGGGAAGATGATCAGCGAGTCACCGTTTTCCAGAGCCTGGAGCATCGGTGCCAGTGGGTTATCCACAGGGTCCTTGCGCTCACGATCAATCAGCACGCCGTTGAACACCCGGTTGATGATGTAGCGGCGCAGGGCGCTTTTGTTCCAGTAATCGCTGCCGGCCACCGGACGGGTGAATTTACGCAGGTTCTGTGGCAACGATGCCCACAACAGTACGAAGTCGCCGTGGCTGCTGTGGTTGGCGTAATAGATGCGTTGCACCGGCACGGGCGCACAGCCAAGCCACAGGCTGCGGGCGCCGGTGACGGTGCGGGCCATGGAGGTAATCAGGGTGGCGACCACGGGTTCGAACATGAGGATTCCTTATCCGGCGAAGGGCAGCCAGGGGCTGGCCAGGATGACGGCCACGGTCAGCAGCACTTGCGCCGCCAGCAGGTAGGCTTGCTTGCGCAACAGTTTCAGGGCGCCGCGACGGCGTTCGGTCCAGGGCCGGCCGGCGCGCTTGGCGGATTGCAGGCCGAGGGCTTGCATGGCCTCGTCGAAGTCGGGCGTGCGCTCGATGTCGCGGGCCAGCAGGGCGAACAGGTCGGCGTCGAAGGCCACCCGCAGCGCCCAGTATTTTTCCAGCAGCCCGAGCACAATCATCCACAGGCTGAGGATCAGGCAGATCGGCGTGATGCTGGCCATCAGCAGTTGCGCCAGGCCAAACAGTACGCCGAGCAAGGTCAGGCCTGTGGATAACTGGTCCAGGGAACGGCCCCGGCGCAGCAGGCTGGCGACGACCTGTAATTCCATATCAGCGGGCATGGGTTAAACCCTCCAGGGCTTCACGGTGAGCAGGATGCAGGACCACACGTGGGCGTGCTGTACAAATAATAGCCACCGCCTCGTCGACATTGGCTGCGCGCCCGGTGTGGAGCAGCCATGCGGCCACGGCGGTGGCGCTGCGCGAGTAACCGAGGGCGCAGCACACCAGCAGCGGCCCGGCTGAGCGTAGCCGTTCAATGGCCTGGGCGGCTTCCAGGCATTGCGCCGCAGTGGGTGCCGTGAGATCGAGTACAGGCAGGCTGTAATAGGCGCGGCCCTGTGGATTAATCGGCAATTCGGCGCATAGATCGACGACGGCCTTGAATGAATCCATCTCAGTGCCTGCAGGAATTCGCCCCAGCCAAACGTTATCCACAACCTGATCGGGCTGTGGATGTTTACGTGTCCACAGGCGGGAATTGATCCAGGCGGCTGCCAGATAGGGCGCGAACAACCAGCGCGCCGCCGGAGTGAGTCGTCCGTCCGCACGCTTCTGAAAGCCCGAAACGCCCAGCACCAGGTAATTCGCCTTCATCAATCCAAGGGAAACCGCCGGCCAAAGTAGCCATAACCAACCGCCGCCGAGGCTGAACGCCAGGATCAAACACACCAACGATCCGAAGCCATAGCGCAATCCCAGCCGCCAACGCTGCCGGTCCCGGGTCAGGTGGGCATTCAGCAGCGGGCTCGGATGCTCCAGCGGCCACAGCCATACGCACAGCCAGCCCGCGAGGGCGCCTGTGGGTAAGTCGATAAAGTGATGTTGATAAGTGGTCAGCACCGAAAGGCCGATCAACGCGAACCAGCCATGCACCAGCCAGCGCCACAGGCCTTGGCTATGCCGCAGGTACATTATCCACAGCACCACCAGCAGGGCGATGTGCAGCGACGGTGCTTGGTTGAACGGCTTGTCGAACCCGGCGAGTACCGCAAACAGCCAGCCGAATACGCCATCCAGCTCCGGCCGTTCGAAGGTGAAGCGCAACGGCCAGATGAGGAAGCAGGTGACAGCAATCACCTGGGCCGTGAGCAGGCGCAGGGCATGCTGTTTCAGCTCATGGCGCGTACTGGGCAGTAGCAGGGAGAAGCCGTAAAGCAGGTCGATGGACCAGTAGGGCACGATGGTCCAGGCCCAGAACGGGATATGAGTTTCCCAGCCGAACACCATCGTACCCACGTCGCTGCGCTGGCTGGTGACCCACGTGGCAAAGCCGTAGGTGCTGAAAAACAGCGGCGCCAACAGCAGCAGCCACAGCACCGCCGGTTTTAACAGGCCCGGTTCACGCATGGGTCAGACCCGCTGCGCCAGGGACACGCTGAAAATCCCCCATTCATCCACGCGTTGGGTGATCTTGCGGAAACCGGCAGCTTCCACCAGTTGATCCATTTCCGCCTGGCTGCGCCGGCGCATCACCCAGGCCTGGCCCTGACGGTGGCTGGTGAGGGCGCGGGCGATCAGTTCCAGTTGCGGGTGCCACGGTTGGCCGGTGTACACCAGGTAACCACCGGGCTCCACAGCTTCGGCCAGGCCGGCGAGCGAGCCACCGACCATCGCGTTATCCGCAAACAGCTCATACAGCCCGGACACCACCGCCAGCGTCGGCTTGGGTTCCAGCGCCGCCAGGTCTGCCCGGTCAAACGCATCGCCTTTGACGAACCGGGCGATGTCGCCCAGGCCTTTCTCACGAATCAGCGCGCCACCGTCCCGCACGTTGATGTCGCTGTAGTCCCGCAACAGGATCGATTCCGGCAACGGCGAAACGCCCTGCAAGGCTTCCAGAATGTACCGACCATGCCCGGCGGCGATGTCGACGATGCGTACTTCCTTCTGCTCATCACGCAACTTGCCCATCGCCAGGCGCAGCAGCTCTTCCACGTTCAATTTGCGCTGGCGAATGCCGCGCCAGCCGATGGAGTTCAGGTAGTTGGTGTCGATCATCCGCCCCAGCCCGCCTTTGCCGGTGGGCGTATTGCGGTACACATAGTCCAGGGTGCTGCCGGAGTCGAAGCCAGTGTCGAAACCGAGCTTCACGCCATCCGACAGCTTGCTGCCCAGGCCCATGCTGGCGCGGGTCATGCGCCAGTAGAGGTCGCGCGGCGAGTTGCGCGGCAACGGTGCGGCCAGGGATTCGGATTCGGCGCAGGTCAGGCCTATCTTGTCGGCATCCAGCAAGTTGGCGCGGTCCAGCGGGTGCTCGAAGTTCTGCAGGATAAAGCGCCGGGCGCTGTTCAACGCCACGGCGCGGTCACGCTCACCGAGGGTGTCGTGGAAGAAACCGGGCAGGATGTGCAGCTCTTTCTTCAGGCTGCCCAGGCGGTCGAAGAACTGCTGCTGGGGTTTGCGGTGCACCACAAAGTCCGAGCCGGAGATCAACAGCTGGGTGGGCACCTGAATCGCCTGGGCATCGGCTACAACCCGGTCGGCCGCTTCGTACAGGCCCAGCAGCACATTCACCGAGATGGCTTTGGTAATCAGCGGATCAGTGTCGTAGGACGCCACGCGCTCCGGGTCATGGCTCAGGAACTTGGCCTTGACGTAACTGTTGACGAAAAAGTTGCCGCGAAACTTGCGCATCAACCCCAGGCCCGGGCGGGCGAAGGGCACGTAGAGCTTGACCTTGAATGCCGGGGAGGCGAGCACCAGCGAGCGAATCTTCGGCGCGTAGTCGTGCACCCACGTGGCCGCGATCACCGCGCCGACGCTTTGGGCGATCACCGCGAGGTTCTCTTCCTCAATGCTGTAGGTGGCGCCGATATGGTCGACGAAGGTCTGCACGTCCCGGGCGCTGGTGGCGAAGCTGGGGCTGTCGCCGCGTTCGCCGGGGGATTGGCCGTGGCCGCGGGCGTCCCAGGCGAAGAAGTCGAATTCCGGCAGGTTGAGTTCGTCCACCAGGTGGGCAATGCGTCCGGAGTGCTCGTGGCCGCGATGGAACAGCACGATCGCCTTGCGCGGCGCAAAGCCCGCCGGTGCGGTGGCGGGCCAGTGACGGTAGAAAAGCTCCACCCCGTCATGGGTGCTGAAGGTGTGCTCTTGCTGTTCACGCATCGCAAAATCCTTATGCAGAAGGGGAGGTTTGTTCTTCTTTGAGGCCTTGGCGCACGCGGTTGACCAGGGTGTAGGCCAGCAACGCCGCGACCAGCCACATCACCGCGTCGACCCAACCGGCACCGAGCCAGCCCAGCGCCACACCGGTGGCCAGCACACCGAGCACAAACGCCCGATCACTCTTGCCCATGGGCCCGTCGTAGCGCCGGGAAGCCCCGACCATCGGCCCGAGCACGCCGGCGTACTCGCTGAACACCGCCAGCAGCGCTACCAGCAGTACCGGCGCCAGGCTGACCTCGGGGATCAGCGCAAACGGCAGGATCAGCGCGCTGTCGGCGATCACGTCACACAGTTCATTGAGGTAGGCGCCGAGTCGCGACTGCTGGCCGAATTCCCGGGCGAGCATGCCGTCGATGGCGTTGAGGGCCATGCGCAGGATCATCCACAGCGGGATCAGCGCAAACAGCCACACATGTTGAGCAAAGCCGGCGATCAGCAATCCCACCAGCAGGGAAACCACCCCGGCGAGCACGGTGATCTGGTTGGCGGTGGTACCGTTGTCGTAGAGGCGCTGCACCAGCGGACGCAGCAGGTTCTGAAAACGCGGTTTAAGCTGATAGATCGAAATCATGGGGAGTGACGCTTCCTTGTCCGTAAGCCCGCGAAAAACTGTGGGGAGTGTGCCGATTTATCACGGCTGAAACCAGTGATGGCTCGTGTTTCTGGGGACTTAGTCATGCCCTTCAGTTATCAGGGAGAAACAGATGTTGTTCACAACAAGGTTTTCGAGGTAGCTGAATGTCACCTTGACGTTGAGGTGAGTTTTTTGATCCATGGCATAGGTGTCAGAGCCGCCTTGTATTCCCAGAACACCGGGAAGTCTGGCCGGAGGAATGGAGTCCATTGGTGTTCCCAGAACGTTACGTATGAAGCTCTGGTCCATGTTCAATGTGAATGGAGCGGGCAGTTGGCCGATATAGACGGGCTGGCCTACGGTCTGCACCAAGATGATCAATACTTCTTTCAGACGATGGGTGTCCGCCGAGAACCAAAGTTCGATGCCGGCAATTGGCTTTTGGATCAAGTCTTCGTTGTCATCATCTTCAAACAGTGGCATCAGGGGGGCGCCAGAACCAGTACCCTCCCTCACAAGTTCGTGGTACTCACGACCGAGTGCTGTCACCCAATGCTGAATTTTTTCTGCATCCACCATCAGTACCACCCCTGATCTTCATTAGTTTTGTGCATTTTGGTGCGGGGTATTGGCGATGAAACCTGTGGTGCCGCAAGCAGCACCGAATCACCTTCCCGGGATATGGGCTGGCCCCCGATATTGGCCCGGTTGCAGCCGGTCAGCACGGTGCCGCCTGCCGTGGTTTTCGCCCCCACGGTGATATTGCAGCGCCTCATATCGCGCGCTCTATTTTTGGACTGTCCATTGTCTTTCCTTTTCTCCCGCTCAAGCGCGCTCGAACACTGTAAAAGTGTTGATTCAAGAGGGAGCCTGAATGGCGGGGGAAAGATGCTGCTAAATAACCCTGGACCAAACAACTGACCGTTCGGTTAGGTGGTGTACTTGTTAGCAGAGCAAGGAGACTCTCTACGCCAGGGAATTCGTATGTTTTGCAATGACCAAACAAAAATTTCACGCCCCGCGTTATAGGGTAACCAATTGTTTCTGGGTGGGCGTTTGGGGATGCGAGTGGATCTGGACGCTGATGACGTGGCCATTGAAGGGCTGCCGCGTTTTCAGCAAGGGTTGTTTCATGCCCGCCGGTTAAGGCAGGCCGGCATTGGCCTGACGGTGCTGGCGGTTGGCGGCTGGATGCTGGCACTGTTTGTGGCGCTGTTCGCCCCGCTGTCGATCTGGCCGGTGGTGCTGATCAACTGTGCCTCGGCGTTGCTGGTGCTGGTGGCCGGTTTGCAATCGGCGTGGTGGGTCGCGGACTGGCGGGCCATGGCGCTGGGGGAACCGACGGCGCTGCTGATCGAGCCGCCGTTGCCGGCAGAAGACTCCGGTTGGCTCAACCGTCTGTTCGGCCGCGTCGGTAGCGGCTTGCTGACGCAGATTGGCGCTCCGGTGTTCTGGCTGTGCGGCTGGTCGTTGCTGGCGCTGTTCAGCGTCCTGGAATTCTGGAGCCTGACATTGCCCGCCGCCGCGGTGGGCCAGGCTGCCAGCGTGGGCGCGGCCATTGCCCTGGCGCTGGCCTTCGGCTTGCTGGTGTTTGAACGGCGCATGGCCCAGGAAAGCACCGCCCAATGGCCGGAAGCGGCGCAACTGGCGCAATTGAGCCGGGTGGCGATTATTTGCCTGGTGATCAGTGCGATTTGTCTGCTGTTTGCCGGTGAAGAATCCGTGTGGCCGTTGCGCCTGGCGGTGTTGATCGGCCTGTTGCCGGCCCTGGTGGCGCTGGAGTTTCTGCTGCGAGGCCTGCTGTCGCTGTTCAGCCCGCGCCAGGAGCGCCTTGAGCCACGGCTGATGGCGCAGAGTTTTATCGCCGGGATGCTGCGCTGGCCGCCGCAACCGTTGCTCGCCCTGCAGCATGAATTGCACAACCGTTTCGGCATCGACCTGCGGCAGATCTGGGCCTTTACCTACATGCGCCGGGCGTTCCTGCCGGTGCTGGTGGTGGTGCTGGCCGTAGGCTGGATGCTGACCGGCGTGCATGAAGTCGCCCTACAAAGCCGTGGGATTTATGAACGCTTTGGCAAGCCGGTGGAGGTCTTCGGGCCTGGCCTGCATGCCGGTTTGCCGTGGCCGCTGGGCCGGGTGCTGAACGTGGAAAACGGTGTGGTCCATGAACTGGCCACCAGCGTTGGCGAAGCGGCGACCACCGACGTCGCACCCGCCGAAGGCCCGGCGCCGTTGATCGCCAACCGCCTGTGGGACGCCAGCCATGTGAATGACAAATCCCAGGTAATCGCCAGCAGCAGCGGCGACAAGCAGAGCTTCCAGATCGTCAATATGGATGTGCGCTTCGTGTACCGCATCGGCCTGAGCGACCAGGCGGCACTCGCGGCCACCTATAACAGTGCCGATGTGCCCACGCTGATCCGCAGCACCGCCAGCCGTATCCTGGTTCACGAATTTGCCTCGCGAACCCTCGACGAGTTGCTCGGCGAACAACGCAACAGCCTCGCCGACGAAATTGGCCAGGCGGTGCAGGCGGACCTGAAGAAACTCGACAGCGGCGTGGAAATCCTCGCCACCGTGGTGGAAGCCATTCACCCACCTTCCGGTGCGGCCAATGCCTACCACGCGGTGCAAGCGGCGCAGATCGGTGCCCAGGCGCTGATCTCCCGGGAGCGCGGCGCCGCCAGCGAGCAGACCAACCAGGCGTTGCTGCAAGCCAGCACCGCCCGCGACCAGGCCCAGGCCACGGCCCATGAGGTCAGTGCCGGCGCCCAGGCGGCGGACCTGCGTTTCAGCGCCGAACAAAAGGCCTATCAACAAGCTGGCCAGGCCTTCGTGCTGGAGCAGTACCTGAGCCAACTGAGCCTGGGCCTGGCCCACGCCAAATTACTCATTCTTGATCATCGCCTGGGCGCCAGTGGCGCACCGACCATCGATCTGCGTTCCTTTACCTTACCGGCCGACCCTGCGGTGCCGCGTAAAGCCGTTCAATAAGGAGTTCATCTGTTGAGCGCTCATTCTCACGATCACGCAGGCCATGGTCACCACCACGGCCATCATCATCACCATCACGGCGATGAACAGGAAGCCGGCCCGTTCCCTTGGCGGCGCATGGGCTGGGCGGTGCTGCTGGTGCTGTTCGCCGTGGCTGCGGCGAGCCTGGTGCAGGTGCGTTCCGGCGAAGCCACGGTGATTACCCGCTTCGGCAACCCGTCGCGGGTGCTGCTGGAGCCGGGCCTGGGCTGGCGCTGGCCGGCGCCGTTCGAAGCGGCGATTCCGGTAGACCTGCGCCTGCGCACCACCTCCAGCGGTTTGCAGGATGTGGGCACCCGCGATGGCCTGCGGATCATCGTGCAGGCCTACGTGGCCTGGCAGGTGCAGGGCGACCCCGACAATGTGCAGCGTTTTATGCGTGCGGTGCAGAACCAGCCGGATGAAGCGGCGCGGCAGATTCGCACCTTCGTCGGCTCGGCGCTGGAAACCACCGCCGCCAGTTTCGACCTGGCCAACCTGGTGAACACCGATGCCAGCCAGGTGCGCATCGCCGATTTTGAAGCGCAGTTGCGCCAGCAGATTGATCAACAATTGCTCACCACCTATGGCGTGCGCGTGGTGCAGGTTGGCGTTGAACGGCTGACCTTGCCCTCGGTGACACTGGCTGCCACCGTCGACCGCATGCGCGCCGAGCGCGAGACCATCGCCACTGAACGCACCGCCGTGGGTAAACGTGAAGCGGCGCAGATTCGTTCTGCCGCCGAACGTGATGCGCGGATCGTGCAGGCCGATGCCACGGTGAAAGCCGCCGATATCGAAGCGCAATCCCGGGTGGAAGCCGCACAGATTTATGGCCGTGCCTACGCCGGCAACCCGCAGCTGTATAACCTGCTGCGCTCCCTCGACACCCTCGGCACCGTGGTTACGCCGGGCACCAAAATTATCCTGCGCACCGACGCTGCACCGTTCCGCGCCTTGGTGGACGGGCCGAAGGATGTCCAGCCATGAGTGAGCGGGAAAGCCTCGACAGCCCGTGGATCCAGGCTGGACGGCTGACGTTCCTGGCGCTGTATGCGGTGACGGTATTGGCCGCGTTGGCGTGGGCGTTTTCCAACGTACGGCAGATCGACCCGCAGAACCGCGCCGTGGTGCTGCACTTCGGCGCGCTGGACCGGATTCAGAATGCCGGGCTGCTGCTGGCCTGGCCGCGCCCGTTTGAACAAGTGGTGCTGTTGCCTGCAGCGGACCGGGTGATCGAGCGCCGGGTGGAAAACCTGCTGCGTTCCGATGCGGCCACGCAAGCCGATCGCGTGGCCAGTTTTGCTACGCCCCTGAGCGACGCCCTGGCCGGCTCCGGCTACCTGCTGACCGGCGATGCCGGCGTGGTGCAGCTGGATGTGCGGGTCTTCTATAAGGTCACCGAGCCTTACGCTTTTGTGTTACAGGGCGATCATGTGCTGCCGGCCCTGGATCGATTGGTCACCCGCAGCGCCGTGGTGCTGACCGCGGCGCGGGATCTGGACACCATCCTGGTGGCGCGCCCCGAGCTGATCGGCGCCGACAACCAGGCGGCCGAACGTCGCGAGCGGCTGCGCGGTGATCTGGTGCGAGGCATCAATCAACGCCTGGCTGACCTGGCGTCCACCGGTCTTGGCCTGGGCATCGAAGTCACCCGGGTCGACGTGCAATCGAGCCTGCCGGGCCCGGCAGTCAACGCTTTCAACGCGGTGCTGACTGCCAGCCAGCAAGCCGACAAGGCCGTGGCCAATGCCCGCACAGACGCGGAAAAACTCACCCAGACCGCCAATCAGGACGCCGACCGCGCCGTGCAGGTGGCCCACGCCCAGGCCAGCGAGCGCCTGTCCAACGCCCGGGCGCAAACCGCCACCGTCGCCAGCCTGGCACAGGTCAAGGACCCAGGCCTGTTGCTGCGCCTGTACCGCGAACGCCTGCCGAAGATTCTCGGCCAGGCCGGTTCCGTGACCACGGTGGACCCTAAAGACGATTCCCGCCTGATCATTCAGGGAGCCGAACAATGACTGCCCACGCCGCCCCGATGCTCTCATCGGCCGAACAACGCAGCGCCGCGCGGCAACTGACCTTGGCGATGCTCGCCTTGGGCCTGCTCAGCCTGGGCCTGGTATGGCGCTGGCTGGCGCCGGACCAGACCGGCGTCAGCCAATTGCTGCTGGGCGTTGCCTCGTTGCTGGTGGCTGTGCCCGTGATGCGCTCGGCCTGGTACAGCCTGCGTTATCCGAGCCTGCATGGCATCACCGACCAACTGATCGCCCTGGCGATGCTCGGCGCCTGGGCCACCGGTGACCTGCTGACCGCCGCGCTGCTGCCGATCATCATGATCTTCGGCCATGTGCTGGAAGAGCGCAGCGTCATCGGTTCCCAGGAAGCGATTCATGCCCTGGGCAAACTGACCCGCAGCCACGCGCGCCTGGTGCAGGTGGACGGGACGATTCTGGAAGTCGACAACGGCATCCTGAAGACCGGCGATATCGTCGAAGTGCGCGCCGGTGACCGGGTGCCTGCTGACGGCGTGGTGCTGTCGGGCCAGGCCAGCCTCGACACCGCGCCGATCACGGGCGAATCGGTGCCGCTGGAGGCGAGTGTGGGCGTGCAGGTGTTTGGCGGCGCGATCAACCTCGACGGCTTGCTGCGCCTTGAAGTGACCCGCACCGGCAATGAGTCGACCCTGGGCAAAGTCATCGCCCTGATGCAGAGCGCCGAACGCTCCAAGCCGCCGATCACCCGGCTGCTGGAGCGCTACGCCGGTAGCTACATGGTGCTGGTGTTGTTGCTGGCGGCGGTCACCTGGTTTGTCACCAATGACGCCCAGGCGATGCTTGCGGTGCTGGTGGCGGCGTGCCCGTGTGCGCTGGTGTTGTCGGCACCGGCCACGGCGATTGCGGGAATTGCCGTCGCAGCTCGTCATGGGATTCTGATTCGCAGCTCGGCGTTTCTTGAAGAGTTGGCGGACCTGACGTCACTGGTGGTCGACAAGACCGGCACCCTGACGTTTGGCACCCTGCGTTTGCAGTCCATCGACACCCGCGAGCCGGATCGGCAGGTGTTGCTGAATCTGGCGGCCAGCCTCGGCTCGGCCAGCAGCCATCCGGTCAGCCGGGCGTTGGCGGGGTTGGCGACTCAGGAGCAAATGCTGGTGCTGTCGGATATTCGTGAGCGTCAGGGCCTCGGTGTGGTGGCGAAGACGGAGCAGGGCGAAGCGGCTCTTGGCCGGCCGGAATTGTTTGAGCAACTGGGCATCGCGACCACGGCAGTTCCCACTCATGATGGCCCGATTGCCGGGTTGGCGTTGAACGGACAATTCCTCGCCTGGTTGCTGCTGGCGGACAGCGTGAAACCTGAAGCCCGCCAAGCGATGAAGGAGCTGCGTGAATTGGGTCTCGGTCGCCAACTGCTGCTGACCGGCGACCGCCAAAGCGTGGCCGACAGCCTGGCACTGGAAGTGGGCATCAGCGACGTCGAGGCCCAGGCCCTGCCGGAAGACAAACTCAACCGCGTATTGGGCGAAATCGGCAGCGGCTTCCGGCCCATGGTGGTGGGCGACGGGATCAACGATTCCCTGGCGCTCAAGGCCGGTGTGGTCGGCGTGGCGATGGGCGCGGGCGGGGCGGATATCGCCTTGGCATCGGCGGACGTGGTGCTGATCGGCAGCGACCTGCGACGCCTGGGCACGTGTGTGCGCTTGAGTCGCCAATGCCGGCACACGTTGCAGGTCAACGTGATCATCGGCCTGGGCTGGACGCTGGCCATCGTGGTGTTCGCCGCATTCGGCTGGCTGGGCGCGGCGGGCGCCATGATTGCGGCGGTGTTGCACAACCTCAGCACGCTGCTGGTGCTGGGGAATGCGGGGCGTTTGTTGCGCTTTCAGGAGCCGCTGTTGAAGCTCGACGAATAAATTTTAAAATTTTTTCAGCCTCGCTGTAACGCCATTGGGGGACCTCACTCTAGTGCTATGTCGAGACTGAACAATCCGTTCAGACCGACTCCACAATCGATCATGAGGAATACACAATGAACATCAAATCCGCTGCTGCTGGTGCCGCCCTCGCTTTCGCTGCTGCCGGCATGTTTGCTGGTGTTGCTACCCAGGTGCAGGCAGCAGACGCGCCGATCCATTGCTATGGCGTCAACGCCTGCAAAGGCCAGAACGACTGCAAGACCAAAGACCACGCTTGCAAAGGCATGGGTTCTTGCAAAGGCCAGGGCTTCTTGTCGATGAGCAAAGCCATGTGCGACCAGAAAGGCGGCAAAGTCGGCGAGTAACCGACCACCGAGTGCAACCGCAGCGGGGCCCCCGCCGCTGCGGACACTTTCCCCAGGAGTGTTTTATGTCCGCCTCCCTTCCGAGCCTGGGTTACGGCCTGGGTTTACGCAGCGAGTACTACCAGCAGATCCTTGAACAATCGCCGGCCGTGGATTGGTTCGAAGTGATCTCCGAGAATTATCTGGTCCAGGGCGGCAAGGCCTTGTACTACCTGGATGCGATAGCCGAGCGTTATCCCCTGGTGATGCATGGTGTGTCCCTGTCCATCGGCGGGCCCCATGCCCTCGATATCGATTACCTGAAACAACTCAAGCAGCTCGCCGAGCGCATCCAGCCGGCGTGGATTTCCGATCACCTGTGCTGGAGCCGTGGCAACGCGCACCAGCTGCATGACCTGCTGCCACTGCCTTATACCGAAGAAAGCCTGTACCACGTTGCCGGTCGCGTACGGCAAGTGCAGGACGTGTTGCAGCGTCCTTTCGTGCTGGAAAACGTCTCCAGCTACGTGCGCTTCAAGGCGGACGAGTTTACCGAGTGGGAGTTTCTCAACGCCCTGACCCATCTCACCGGCTGTCAGCTGTTGCTGGACGTGAATAACGTCTACGTCAGCTCACGCAATCACGGGTTCGACGCCTGGGAATTTATCCGCAACCTGCCGCCCGAAAGCATCCGCCAACTGCACCTGGCCGGGCACATGGATTACGGCGACTACGTGATCGACACCCATGACCACCCGGTTTGCGATCCGGTGTGGGCGCTGTATCAGCAGACGCTGGAACACCTTGGGCCGGTCTCCACCTTGCTGGAGCGCGATGACCATTTCCCGCCGTTCCAGGAGCTGCTCGACGAACTGGCCAAAGCCCGCGAACTGGGCGCCAGCGCATTGGACAGGAGGGCGTTATGCGCCTGATCGACTGGCAATTGGCGTTCGAGCAGCATTTGCTGGCGCCGACGTTCACGGCCGAGAAAGGCTTCAGCGCCACCCTGATCGGTGGCCCGACCCTGGATGTCGAGACGGGCCTGGCGATTTACCACAACGCCTATCACGCGCGGCTGCTGGAAGTACTGCGGGATGACTTCAGCGCCGTGTGGTACTGGCTGGGGGACGATGAGTTTGCGCAGATGGGTTCGGCCTATACCTGCCGTTATCCCTCGGCTCATTACAGCCTGCGCTGGTTTGGCGAGCGTTTCCCGGGGTTTATCCTCGAGCATTTTCCCGAGCAGGGTGCACCGCTGGCCGAGCTGGCACGGCTGGAATGGGCATTCACCCTGGCCTTTGACGCGCCGCAAGGCGAGCCGCTGACCGTGCAAGACATGGCAACACTGCCGCCGGAAGATTGGCCAGGGTTGCAGGTCCAGTTGGCGCCCTCGGTGCAGCAGGTGCTGTGTGATTTCAACAGCCTGGGCATCTGGCGCGCCAGCAAGGGCGAGTGGGACTTCCCTGGCAGCGAGGCCTTGCCGTTGAAGCAGGTGTGCCTGGTGTGGCGCCACCAGAATGTCTGCCAATACCGCAGCCTGGAACCGGCTGAAGCCAGCGCGCTGGCGGGCATGGCCACCACCGGCTGGAATTTTTCCGAACTGTGTGCCGAGCTGGCAGTCACTTATCAGGAGGGCGCGCCATTGCAGGCGGTTACCTGGCTGAAACAGTGGATCCAGGACGGCTTGCTCCAGCGGCGGGCACCATAGAAAAGGGCTATCGTTTCGATAGCCTGCTAATTTTTCCGTGGATGGTCTACCCTCATTTCAGACGTCTGAAACAAGGGGGGACTACTCATGCTCGCGCAACTTCCACCGGCCTTACAGAATCTCAAGCTACCGCTGCGTCTTCGACTCTGGGACGGCCATGAATTCAACCTGGGCCCGGATCCCAGTGTCACCATTGTGGTCAAGGACCCCATGATGGTTTCAACGCTTAGCCATCCGACGCTCAATTCACTGGGCGAAGCCTTCGTCGAGGGCAAACTGGAGCTGGAAGGCTCCATTTCCGAAGTGATCAGGGTGGTTGACGAGTTGAGTCATGCCCTGGTGGATGACGACGAGGACACTCGTCCGGTGCGCTCGATCCACGACAAGGCAACTGACGCAGCCGCTATTTCCTACCATTACGACCTGTCCAACGAGTTCTACCAGCTCTGGCTGGACCGCGACATGGCCTATTCCTGCGGGTATTTCGAGACTGGCAGCGAATCCCTCGACCAGGCCCAACAAGACAAATTCCGCCACCTGTGCCGCAAATTGCGGCTGCAGCCGGGGGAGTATTTGCTCGACGTGGGCTGCGGTTGGGGCGGGCTGGCGCGGTATGCCGCGCGGGAATTCGGGGTCAAGGTGTTCGGCATCACCCTGAGCAAGGAACAGCTTGAGCTGGCTCAAGAGCGAGTGAAAGCCGAAGGCCTGGAAGACCAGGTCGAACTGACACTGCTGGACTACCGCGATTTGCCCCAGGATGGCCGCTTCGACAAGGTGGTGAGCGTGGGCATGTTTGAGCATGTGGGCCACGCCAACCTGGCGGAGTACTGCAAGATTCTAAATGGCGCGGTACGTGAGGGCGGCCTGGTGATGAACCACGGCATTACCGCCAAGCATACCGATGGCCGGCCGGTGGGCCGTGGCGCCGGGGACTTTATCGAGCGTTATGTGTTTCCCAATGGCGAGTTGCCGCACCTGGCGATGATGACCGCCGAGATCAGCGAAGTGGGGCTGGAAGTGGTCGACGTCGAAAGCCTGCGCCTGCATTACGCGCGCACGCTGGATCACTGGAGCGAGCGCCTGGAAGACAACCTGGAGGCGGCGGGCAAGATGGTGCCGGAGCAGGCCTTGCGCATCTGGCGGCTGTACCTGGCTGGCTGTGCCTATGCGTTTGCCCGGGGCTGGATCAACCTGCATCAGATTCTGGCGGTGAAACCCCATGCCGATGGTAGCCATGAGCTGCCGTGGACACGGGATGACTTGTACCAGTAAACCTCTGTGCCTGTAGGAGCGAGCTTGCTCGCGAAAAACCGGAGGGCGCCGCGTTTATCCAGAATAAACGCGTCATCGTTAACGTTTTTCGCGAGCAAGCTCGCTCCTACAGGATTGGAGAGATAAGCCGTGCGACCCGCATGCCAAGCTGTTGCAGGCGGTGGGTCTGGCGGTTTTCTTCCTGGCTGATTTCATGGGCCAGGGCGAAATCGTCCAGCAGCATGCGCTCCACCTGGCTGGCGAAGGTGTCATCCACCGTCAGCAACATCACTTCGAAATTCAGCCGGAACGAACGGTTATCCAGGTTCGCACTGCCGATGGCGCTGATTTCGCTGTCTACCAACACCACTTTCTGATGCAGGAACCCGGGCGTGTAGCGGAAGACCCGAACCCCGGCGCGCACCGCTTCGATCGCATACAGGCTGGAAGCGGCATAGACGATGCGGTGATCGGGCCGCGACGGCAGCAACAGGCGCACATCGACGCCGCGCAACACCGCCAGCCTCAGGGCAGAAAACACCGCCTCATCGGGAATGAAATACGGGCTGGTGATCCACACCCGCTCGGTCGCCGCGTGAATCGCCTCGACGAAAAACAGCGAACAGGTTTCATAAGGATCCGCCGGCCCGCTGGCCAGCAATTGGCAGAGCACGCCGTCATCCGGGTAGGTATCCGGCAGCAGCAGCGGCGGCAACTCCCGCGCAGCCCAGAACCAATCCTCGGCAAACGACTCCTGCAAGCACGCCACCACCGGGCCGCTGACCTGCACATGGGTGTCGCGCCACGGCGCCAGGGGCGGTTTCTTGCCCAGGTATTCATCGCCCACGTTATGCCCGCCGACAAACCCGGTGATGCCATCGACCACCACGATCTTGCGGTGGTTGCGGAAGTTGACCTGGAAGCGGTTGAGCCAGCCGCTGCGCGTGGCGAAGGCCTTGACCTGCACCCCGGCGTCCCGCAGCGACTGCACATAACGATGGGGCAGGGCGTGGCTTCCGATGCGGTCGTACAGCACGAAAATCGACACGCCTTCGGCGGCTTTTTCCTTGAGCAAGGTGTGCAGTTGGCGGCCGAGTTCGTCGTCATGAATGATGAAAAACTGGAACAGCACAGCGGTCTTTGCCGACCGGATCGCCTCGAAAATCGCGCCGAACGTGGCCTCGCCATTGATCAACAAGCGCACCTGATTGTTCGCCAGGCACGGCATGCGCCCCAACTTGGGCATGGCCCGCAGCGAGGCGTAGGCCTGGGAGTTGCGCGCGGCCAGCGCTTCTTCGACCCACGGGCGCCAGTTCAGCTCGGTGATCGCCTTGTGCATTTCCTGGTTGGCCTGGCGTCGCGCCTGAATGTAGGCGTCGAAGGTGCTGCGGCCGAAGATCAGGTAGGGAATCAGCGTCAGGTAAGGAATGAACATCAGCGACAAGGCCCAGGCAATCGAGCCTTGGGCGGTCCTGACGGTCAGCACCGCGTGGATGGCGGCAAGGGTGCCCAGAAAATGCAGCGTGGCAATGAAATAGGCGAGCAGGTGCGGGCCAAAGAAATCCATGGACAACGGTACTCCTGACAAACAAGTGCCTAACAGACCATGTTCGGCCCCGAATGTCGCTATTTTATTTGCTGTGCAACACTGGCGTTTTTGCGGCGTCTAACGCCGACAATTACCCAGGAGTTACCCGATGAATGCTCGTCTGCTTGGTTTGGCCATGGTTGTTGGTTTAACGCTGCCCGTGGCGGCGCAAGCGCAGATGCTGGCGCCGGGTTTGTGGGAATTGACCACCAGCAACATGAAGGTCGATAACCAGGACCTGCCGGACTTGTCGCTGATCCTCGGTCAGCTCAAGCAACAGATGACCCCGGAACAGCGCGCCATGCTCGAGAAACAAGGCATCACCATGGCTGGCAAAGGCGTGCAGGTGTGCCTGACACAAGCCCAGGTGGCGTCCGATTCCATCCCGCTGACCGACCCCCAATCGGGCTGCAAGCAGGAAGTGACGGACAAGACCGGCAACCAGTGGAAATTCCGCTTCAGCTGCCCGAAAGCCCAGGGCACTGGCGTGGCAACGTTTCAGAGCCAGCAGGAATTCACCACCACGGTTAACGGCACCTTCAACGCCACCGGCGTGCAGCAGAAGGGCAGCCTGGACACCCACGCGCAGTGGCTGGGCAGCAACTGCGGTACCGTCAAACCCCGCGCTTAAGAACCACCGCACCCAAGTGTGGGAGCAGGCTTGCCTGCGATTGCATCACCTCGGTCTCACTGAAAAACCGAGTCGCTCGCATCGCAGGCAAGCCAGCTCCCACAGTTGATTGGGTTGCCAGTTCCGGACTCTCTTCAGCGCTGAAAATGCAGCGGCAAACCCTGGCAGCTGTCATGCACGCGCCCGTCGTGCCAGGCCACGTGGCCGGAGACCAGCGTGGTGCTGACGCTGTGCCGGAAGCTGCGTTCGGCAAAGGGCGTCCAGCCGCAGCGCGCCAGGATCGGCTGGCCGCTGACGGGCTTGCCGTGGGGCTCGGGCTGGATCAGCACCAGGTCGGCCCAATAACCTTCCCGCAGATAGCCTCGATCAGGGATTGCAAACAAGTCCGCGACGCGATGGCTGGTTTTTGCCACCAGCGTGGTCAGCGGCAGCAGCCCGTCGGCCACCAATTCCAGCAGCGCCGGCAGGGCGTGTTGCACCAGCGGCAAGCCTGACGGCGCTTCGCGGTACGGCAGCTGTTTTTGCGCCCAGGTGTGGGGCGCATGATCACTGCCGATCACATCCAGACGATCACTCAACAACGCCAGGCGCAGGGCGTTGCGGTCGGCGCGTGTCTTGATCGCCGGGTTGCATTTGATCTGGTGGCCGAGGTGCGCGTAGTCGCGGTCATCGAACAACAAGTGATGCAGGCAGACTTCCGCCGTGATGCGTTTTTCCGCCAGGGGCTTGTCTTCGAACAGCGCCAGCTCGCGTTCGCTGGTGATGTGCAGCACATGCAGGCGCGTGCCATGCCGCTTGGCCAGTTCCACCGCCAAAGACGATGAGCGATAGCACGCCTCGGCGTCGCGAATCAGTGGATGAGCCACGGCCGGTATGTGCTCGCCGAAGCGCTCGCGCATCCGTTGTTCATTGGCCTGGATGCTGGGCGTGTGCTCGCAGTGGGCCAGGAGAATGGTCGGTACTTCAGCGAACAGACGCTCGAGAATCTTCGGATCATCCACCAGCATATTGCCGGTGGAGGCGCCCATGAATACTTTGACGCCGGCGACTTCCCGCGGGTCCAGTGCGGCCACGGTGTCGAGGTTGTCGTTGCTCACCCCGAAGTGAAAACCGTAGTTGGCCACCGAATGCAGCGCCGCGCGGCGCTTCTTGTCAGCCAGGGCTTCCAGGTTCAGGGTCGCCGGGCTGGTGTTGGGCATGTCCATGAAACTGGTGATGCCACCGGCCACCGCCGCGCGGGACTCGCTGTAGAAACTGCCTTTGTCCGGCGCTCCGGGTTCACGGAAGTGCACCTGGTCGTCGATCATCCCCGGCAGCAGCCACTGGCCTTGGGCATCGATTTCCACCGCGGCATTGGCGTTGTCGATGCTGCTGGCGATCTTCTCGATACGGCCATTGGCGACCAGCAGGTCGGCCTCGAATGTCTGGCCTTCGTTTACCAGGCGGGCGTTGCGGATCAGCAGGCGGCTCATGGTCAGAACTCGTTTTGCAGGGCTTTGTAACCCAGTACCAGGTCGACATTGGTGCGCGCCACGTCTTCGGAAAACTCCGAAGCGCTGACACTCACCGGCGGGAATTGGGACAAGTCGGTGTTGGGGCCGATCCGGGTGGTGGAGGGCACGTAGAACGCATCGGGCAAGTCGCGGCCGTCGACTACGGAGTTGTGGCGCACCACGCAGCCGTCGCCGACGACGCAGTTGAACAGCACGCTGTTGAAGCCGATGAATACCCGGTTACCGACGGTGCAAGGGCCGTGGACGATGGAGCGATGGGCGATGGAGGTGAACTCGCCAATGGTCACGGCGGCGCCGGACTTTGAGTGGATGACTACGCCGTCCTGGATATTCGAATTGGCGCCGATGGTGATCGGGTCCATGTCGCCGTTGGCGTCGACTTCGTCGGCGCGGATCACCGCGTAAGGGCCGACAAATACGTTTTCGCCGATGATCACCTTGCCGCAGATGATCGCGGTTTTGTCGACGTAGGCCGATTCGGCAATCACGGGCAGATCGCCGGAAGGGTTTTTGCGGATCATGGGTCTGGCTCCTTGAGGGGCGCGGTGATGATGTGTACGTGGCCGCCTTCGATGGCGTTGTAGAAACAGGTGGGCCGGCCCGTGTGACAGGCCGGTCCTTGCTGGTCGACGATCAGCAGCACGGCGTCGCCGTCGCAATCCAGGCGCGCCTCCACCAGCTGTTGCCAGTGGCCGGAGCTTTCGCCCTTGCGCCACAGTTGCTGGCGCGAGCGGGACCAGTAGCAGACCTGCCCGGTGGCCAGGGTTTCGTCGAGGGCCCGGCGGTTTATCCAGGCCAGCATCAACACCTCGCCGCTGCCGTGTTGCTGGGCGATGGCGGCAATCAGGCCATCACTGTTCCACGGCAGGGCGTCGAGCACGCGGTCGAGTGGAAAGCGGCTGCCGACGGCAGCCCCTTCCAGGTCGAGCATGCTCAGGGTCATGGCTTGCTCAGGGCCGCACACAGAGTGTTGAGGTTGTATTCGAACAGGCCGGTAAAGGTGCTGGCCGGGCCTTCTGCGGCCAGGGCGTCCGAGTACAGCGTGCCGCCGATTTGCGCGCCGCTTTCGTCAGCGATCTGCTTGAGCAGGCGCGAGTCCTTGATGTTTTCCATGAACACGGCCTTGACCTTGTCCTTGCGGATCTGGGTGATCAGCGTGGCGACTTCGGCGGCAGACGGTTCACGTTCGGTGGAGAGGCCTTGAGGCGACAGGAACTCGATACCGTAGGCCTGGCCCAGGTAACCGAAGGCGTCATGGGAGGTCACGATGCGGCGGTTGCCCGGTGGCAGCGCGCCGAACTTGGCCTTGGCTTCAGCCAGCAGGCGGTAGATTTCTTTCAGGTACACCTGGCTGTTGTGCTCGTAGTCCGCCTTGTTGGCCGGGTCGGCAGCGATCAGCGCCTTGGTGATGTTGTTCACGTAGATAACGGTGTTGGCCAGGTTGTGCCAGGCGTGCGGGTCGGGGATGGTCTCGCCGTCCTCTTCCATGGTGTGGGACAACACGCCTTTACTGGCGGTGACCACAGTCGCCTTGGTCTCGGTGCTGGTGACCAGTCGATCCAGCCACGGCTCGAAGCCCAGACCATTTTTGATGATCACCCGGGCCTTGAGCAGCGCCTTGGCATCGTCCGGCGTCGGCTCGTAGGTGTGGGCATCGGCGTCGGGGCCGACCATGTTGCTGATCTGAATATGATCGCCACCGACCTGGTGGGTCATGTCGTCAAGAATACTGAAGCTGGTAACCACCTGAAGCTTGTCGGCAGCCTGGGCCGTCGCGAACGACAGCGGCAGCAACACACTGAACAGCACGAGTAGAGCGCGCATCGGGAAACACCTCATTGGGATGTAAGCAAAGGCGGGCGGCGCAGCAAGCCGTGCACCGGACCGAAGACCACGGACAGCAGGTACAAGCCGCCAGCCACCAGCACAATGGCCGGGCCGCTGGGCAGCGAGTAGTAGAACGACAGCAACAAGCCAAGCCACACCGACAGGCATCCCAGCACCGCGGATATGGCGATCAACACCGGCAGGCGCCGGCTCCAGAAGCGTGAAGCAATCGCCGGCAACATCATCAAGCCGACCACCATCAGGGCGCCGATGGCCTGGAAGCCGATCACCAGGTTCAGCACCACCAGCGTCAAAAACAGGCCGTGGGCCAGCGGGCCCAGGCGGCTGACGGTTTGCAGGAACAGCGGGTCGAGGGTGTCCAGCAGCAGCGGTTTGTAGATCACCGCCATGGCGATCAGGCTGAATCCCGAGACCCAGAGCATGCCGGTGAGGGTCGGGCCGTCGACCGCCAGGGCCGAGCCGAACAGCAGGTGCAGCAGGTCGAGGCGCTTGCCGGCGAGGCCGAGGATCAGCACGCCGCTGGCCAGGGAAATCGGGTAGATGGCGGCGAGGCTGGCGTCTTCCTTAAGGCCCGTGCGACGGGTGATCCAGGCGGCGAGGCCGGCCATGCTCAGGCCGGCGCCCAGGCCGCCGATGGTCAGCGCGGGCAGGCTCAGGCCGGCAAACCAGAAGCCCAGGGCGGCGCCGGGCAGGATGCCGTGAGACACCGCGTCACCGATCAGGCTCATGCGCCGCAGGATCAGGAACACTCCCAGCGGCGCCGTGCTGCATGCCAATACCAATCCGCCGACGAGGGCGCGGCGCATGAAAACGAAGTCGAGAAACGGCATCCACAGGTGGGCGGCAAAGTGCATCAGGCCACCTGCATCTGAGGCTGTGGGCGGATCAGCTCTTTGCTTGAACCGAATACGCAGCCACTGCTTTTGATCTGCACCACTTGCTGGGTGTGTTGGCGCACGGAGCCGAGGTCATGGCACACCACGACCACGGTGCGGCCTTCGTCGTGCCAGGCGTGGATGTGTTTCCAGCACAACGCCTGGCCGTCTTCGTCGAGGGCGGCGTGGGGTTCGTCCAGCAGCAATATCGGCGACTCGGCCAGGCTCATGCGAGCGAGCAGGGCGCGTTGCAGTTCGCCACCCGACAACGCCATCAACGGCCGATGCTCCAGGCCGCTGAGGCACCAGTCTTCGAGCACGGCACTCAGGCGTTTGGTGCGTTGTTCAGGGGGTTGCTTGCTGCCCCAGAAGCCGGCCGCCACCAACTCTTCGAGGCTTATAGGAAACTGGCGATCGAGGTTCTGTTGCTGGGGCAAAAACGACAGCCCACCACGGCGTGGAACATCAATCGTCACTTTCCCGGCCAGGGGCTTCTGCAGGCCGGCGATGACTTTCAGCAAGCTGCTTTTGCCGGTGCCATTGGCGCCGATGATGCCAGTGAGGCTGCCTTTTTCCAGGGTGAAATCTATAGCCGGGGTGAGAGGTTGGCCGGGAGCGCCCCAGCGCAAGGCGGTGCAGGTGATCATTCGGAAGGTCTCGTCCAGCGGCTTTCAGCTACGGCATCGTGCGCGTGCAGGCTTTCGGCGTGGATCACTTTCAAGTGGAAGGCAATGACCGCATCCGAGCGTTTCAAGGCGAGGTTAAGGCGGCGGGCGGCGTCTTCGCAGAACATCAGGTTCTGCCCGTTGGCCAGGGCGAAGGCTTGTTCGTCCGCACGCTTTACGGCGGTTTGTACGGCAGTGCCGAGGGCGGCTTCGGTTTCGTCGATCAATTGCGTCAGCGGCAGTGTGGGCTGATCGCCTTGAAGACGGACCTGCAACAGCGCGCTGCTGCGCTGGCTGTGGGGTGTGGCGACGATGCCGTTGGCGCTGCCCAGCCAGGTCAGCACGTCTTCGTGTTGCAGCGGTGTGTTACCGAAGTCTTCGATAAATTGCTGCTGAATCAATTGCCTGGCGAGGGCAGCCGAGCAAGGGCAGGTTGAAGAGTAAGTAACGTCAATTTTTAGTTCCACGTGGAACATCTGGTTTTCCAGACGCGCCTCGATGCTCACTGGATAGCTTTTCCAGCCGGCTAACGGGCTGACCAACGCGGGACGTTTCAGCAGCAAGTCTGCATGAATCCGCAGGTAGGCATTTGTGGATAAACCTTCATGACTGTCGAGAAAACGTTGCAATACACTGCGCAGCAGTGCTGGCGAAAGCGGCTGCTGTTCAAGCATTTCCAGCGCCAGGTAAAGCCGCGACATATGAATGCCACGGGCCTCGCCATCGTCCAGGCTGACGCCCGCATCAGCCTTGGCGCTGAGGCGCTGGCCGTCGATCTGAATGGGCAGGGCAATGCCGCACATGCCTACCCAATCCAGCGGCAAGGCTTGGCGTGAAGCCTGCGCGGCGATATCGGGCAGAGTCAGCGCGTTCATGAGCAGGTCCATCGTTGGAAATAAAAAGACATGTTATATTATAACTATTGAGTCGACGAAATTTTTTCTGCTCTGTCTTTTATTCAGTCATGTCGAGTACGGAAGCTCCTTTATTTGCGGTGTAAGTCATGCACAGACGTCAACTCCTCAACCTGCTGCTGGCCAGCGCGGTGTTCACCTTGCCCTTTGGCGTGTCTGCCGCGCAGATCCGCAATGCACGGCTGTGGCGCTCGGATAACAAGCTGCGGCTGGTGCTGGATCTCAGCGGCCCGGTGCAATACAAGACCTTTACCCTGACCGCGCCGGAGCGGTTGATCATCGATTTGAGCGGCGCGAAGCTGACCGGTGATTTCAGCCAACTGGCCCTGACCAACAGCGGCATTACCTCGATTCGCTCGGGGCACTTTGGCCAGGGTGATACGCGGATCGTGCTGGATTTGAAGGCGCCGATGCAGCTCAACAGCTTTCTGCTGCCACCGCAGGATGGCCAGGGCCACCGCCTGGTGCTGGACCTGACCAGCGCCACCCATGCCCCTCAGCAAATCGCGGCCGCGCCTGCACCCTTGGCGGCGCCGGTGGACAAGGCCCATCCGAAACGCGACATCATCGTGGTGGTCGACCCAGGCCATGGCGGCAAGGATCCTGGTGCTATCGGCTCTAAAGGGCAGCGCGAAAAAGACGTGGTGCTTTCCATCGCCCAATTGCTGGCCAAGCGCTTGAAACGCGAGAAGGGTTTCGACGTGAAGCTGGTGCGCAACGACGACTTCTTCGTACCGCTGCGTAAACGCGTGGATATCGCCCGCCAGCACAAGGCCGACATGTTCATCTCGGTGCACGCCGATGCGGCGCCACGGCTTACGGCGTCTGGCGCCTCTGTCTATGCGTTGTCCGAAGGTGGTGCGACGTCCGCCACCGCGCGCTTCATGGCACAACGGGAAAACGGCGCCGACCTGTTGGGCGCCACCACCTTGCTCAATCTCAAGGACAAGGACCCGATGCTCGCCGGGGTGATTCTCGACATGTCGATGAACGCCACCATCGCCTCCAGCCTGCAACTGGGCAGCTCGGTGCTGGGCAGCCTGCAAAGCATCACCACGCTGCATCAAAAACGTGTGGAACAGGCCGGCTTTGCGGTACTGAAGTCGCCGGACGTGCCGTCGATCCTGGTGGAAACCGGGTTTATCTCCAACACCCAGGACGCCCAGCGGCTGGTCACCGCGCGCCATCAACAGGCGGTGGCAGACGGTTTATTTGAAGGGTTGAAAAACTACTTCCAGAAGAACCCGCCGATGAACAGCTACATGGCCTGGGTTCAGGAACAGAAAAACGGCCAGGTCTAACAGCCGGTAATCCGGCTGCAGGTGAACTTGGCGCTGGCACCACCGGAACTGGAAAACCGGTTGATGGTGGTCCAGCCCACTCGCCGCGTGTAGCCCACCCACGCCTCACCGTCGGACGCCAGCCCGGTAAAGAACGTCAGTTGCCCGTAGCGGCTGCTGGTCTGTGCCCAATAGCGTTTGCCGATCACCTCGAACCCCCGCAAATACGTAGTGCTGCCCACTGTCGCGACGCTGTAGGCATTGCCCTGCGCGTCGACGCACGCCAGCAGGTTGGCGCTGCGCGTGCAGTTGGCCAGCAGGCTTGGCACCTGGGCGCCGGCCTGGCCCGTCACCATCAGCAACACACCGCACAACAGGTATTTCATAGAGGCTCTCGGGGCGTTAATCGGCTGCCAGCATTGCGCCCTTCGTCACTCTGAGCAAGGGGGATTGGCTTATTTGCATTGTTATACTATAACATTAAAAAACAGCCTGACCCGTGAACCGCCTCCGATGACCGAACAAGACCTTCTCGCCCAACCGTCCGCCGATTATATGAATGAAGCCCAGCAGGGTTTCTTCCGCGAGCTGTTGCTGGCCCAGCGCAATGAGCTGCAAGTGCGCATCGACGCTGAATTCATGGTGCTGCGCGAACAGGAACCCAACAGCGACCCCGCCGATGTCGGCAGCGCCGAAGAACAGCGCCAATGGCAACTGCGCCTGCTGGAGCGCGAAAAAAAGCTGTTGGACAAGATCGACGAAGCCCTGGAGCACCTGGCCCGCGGCGAGTACGGCTGGTGCCGTGAAACCGGCGAGCCCATTGGCCTCAAGCGTCTGTTGCTGCGCCCCACGGCCACCCTGTGTATCGAAGCCAAAGAACGTGAAGAGCTGCGCGAACGCCATCAACGGGCGATTTGACCGGCCAACCCTGATGAGGAACACCTGATGCCCAATCGTCTCCCCGTTACTGTGCTGTCCGGATTTCTCGGCGCCGGTAAAAGCACGCTGCTCAACTACGTCCTGCGCAACCGCGAAAACCTGCGGGTGGCGGTGATCGTCAACGACATGAGCGAAATCAACATCGATGGCAGTGAGGTCCAGCGCGACGTCACCCTCAACCGCTCCGAAGAAAAACTGGTGGAGATGAGCAACGGCTGCATCTGCTGCACCTTGCGCGAAGACTTGCTGGAAGAAGTCGCAAAGCTCGCCAAGGAAGGCCGGTTCGATTACCTGTTGATTGAATCCACGGGCATTTCCGAACCGCTGCCGGTGGCCGAGACCTTCACCTTTCGCGATGAAGAAGGCCAGAGCCTGGCGGATACCGCCCGGCTCGACACCATGGTCACCGTGGTCGACGGCATGAACTTCCTGCTCGACTACCAGGCCGCTGAAAGCCTGGCGTCCCGGGGCGAAACCCTGGGTGAAGAAGACGAGCGCTCGATCACCGACCTGTTGATCGAGCAGATCGAATTCGCCGACGTAATCCTGATCAGCAAGATCGACCTGATCAGCAGCAGCGAGCGCCAGGAGTTGATGGCGATCCTGGAACGCCTGAACGCCCAGGCGGAAATCATCCCGATGGTCATGGGCGAAGTGCCGCTGGAGAAGATCCTCAACACTGGCCGCTTCGACTTCGAGCGCGCTTCCCAGGCGCCCGGTTGGTTGCAGGAGCTGCGGGGCGAACATGTGCCGGAAACCGAGGAATACGGCATCGCCTCCACCGCCTATCGCGCCCGTCGCCCGTTCCATCCACAGCGGTTCTTCGACTTTATCGACCGGCCTTGGGTGAATGGAAAACTGCTGCGCTCCAAGGGCTTTTTCTGGCTGGCCAGCAAACACCAGGACGCTGGCAGCTGGTCCCAGGCCGGCGGCTTGATGCGCCATGGCTTTGCCGGGCGCTGGTGGCGTTTCGTGCCGAAAACCCAGTGGCCGCAGGATGAGGAGGGTGTGGCCGCGATAATGGGCAACTGGCAGCCGAGCACCGGCGATTGCCGGCAAGAGCTGGTGTTTATCGGGCAGAACATCGACTTCGCGCAGATGACTGCCGAGTTGGACGCTTGCCTGCTGACCGACGATGAAATGGCCACAGGTGTCGAAGGCTGGCGCTTGTTGGCTGATCCCTTTGGCCCTTGGTTCGAAGAGGCAGCCTGATGCTGGCACCGACTCTGAAACTGCGCCCGGTGATTCGCCAGATCCACGGCGAAACCCCGGCCGTGCTCACCGATATCCTTGAAGACGGCGTAAACCTTGCGGTGTGGCAGCGCCAGTTGCCGCTGCACATCGCCGAGTTCGGCGCGTTGCTGGTGGCGCTCAATGAACCATTGGCCGAGTCGCTGGTGGTTGAGCTGAACACTGAAGACGCCGAGCCCAACTTGCAGGACTTCGCCTCGGGTTGCCGCGACCTTGAAGGCTACGAAGGGTTTATTGCCGACGTGTCGTGGCTGGTCAGCGCCTTTGCCTGTTTGCTGGGTGCCAAGCGCATCGGCGTGCGTTTGCGGCTATTGGACAAGGCCATGTGCCCGCGCTTTCACGTGGACCATGTGCCGGTGCGGCTGATCACCACCTACGCCGGCATCGGCAGCCAGTGGCTGCGCGAAGGTGTGATGGAGCGGCGGCACCTCAGCCAGGCAAGCGCGGAGCCGCAAGAGCGCATCGAGCAAATCAACTGTGGCGAAGTGGCCTTGCTCAAGGGCGAAAAATGGCACGGTAACGAAGGCTTTGGCCTCATCCACCGCTCGCCGCCGCTGCAAGCCGATCAACGACGGTTGATTCTGACGCTGGATTGGTTGGCGTAACCGGGTAGGATCAAACCTCTCTACACGGTCTGAATGATGTCCACCATGCTGCAGAATATTCCCACCCATGTGATTGCCGGGCCCCTGGGCGCCGGCAAGACCAGCCTGATCAAGCACCTGCTGGCCCAGCGCCCGGCCAACGAGCGGTGGGCGGTGTTGATCAATGAGTTCGGGCAGATTGGCCTGGATGCAGCGCTGCTGACCCGTGATGACGACGGTATTGCCCTCGGTGAAGTGGCGGGCGGCTGCCTGTGTTGCGTCAATGGGGCGCCGTTCCAGGTAGGACTGGGCCGTCTGCTGCGTAAGGCCAAGCCCGATCGGCTGTTTATCGAGCCGTCCGGCTTGGGGCATCCGGCTCAATTGCTCAAGCAACTGCGGGAAGCGCCCTGGCAGCAGGTGCTGGCGGTGCAGCCGTGCGTGCTGGTGCTGGACGCCCAGGCGCTGGCGGCGGGCAAGCCGTTGCCAGGGGCTCAGCTTGAAGCGTTGGCCAGCGCCGGGCTGCTGGTATTGAACAAGCATGAAACCCTGAGTGACGCGCAGCGCGTAGCGATTGAAGAACAGCTACCCGAGCGGCCGATCTACTGGACACAGCAGGCTCAGTTGCCCTTGGCGCAGTTACCTGGCTTGAACGCTCAAGCCAGGGTGGCTGTGGATAACGTCGAGGTGCCCAAAGGTGTAGGGCAAATGCCGGCCATCTGGACGGATCCGACATCGCCGATCTGCCTCAGTCAGGGCCAGGAAGACGGCTGGAGCATCGGCTGGCGCTGGCACCCGAGCCAACAATTCGACCGGCGGCGCCTGCAGCAATGGCTGGAGCCGTTGGCGTGGCGGCGGGCAAAACTGGTTATCCACAGCCTGGACGGCTGGGTATCGGCCAACGCTGTGGATAACGCCGCCTTGGCCTGGCAGCCCAGCGAATGGCGGCGGGATTCGCGTATCGAATTGATCTTCAGCGAGGCGCAGGATGTTGCGCAATTGCAGCGTGCCTTGGCCGATTGCCGTCAGTGACGGGTCTTGCTGCTCCCGTGCTCCTGGCGCCACTGGCTTAGCTCGATGATTTCGGCGCTGGGCAGCGGGGTCTTGATCTCGAACGGGTAGGGCGCCAGCTCGATTTGCGCGCTGTGGGCGCCGAACTGGGTGATGGTCCCCGTGTGCCGCGTTTCGCCGGTCACGGTGAATTCAAAGTTGTAGATCCGCGCCAGGCGCCGCCGACCGCTGGCATCCTTCACAAACCCGATGCGCTTCAATGCCACGGCGCCATCGAGCAGCTCGATATCGAGCTTGGCGCAATGCTGCTTGACCCTTTCCAGCGCCCGCTCGCGCAGGCCGTGGTTGTGCCACAGCCAGGCGGCACCGGTCGCCAGCAGCATCAGCACGAAGATATTTCCGAGGGTCAGCATTCGATGAACTCCAACAAAGTAGGGCCAGCTTAACTGCGTCTCCGGTCTGTCGTACAGGCCGCGTTTAGTCGCATACTGCGCAGCCAGAATTTCAACGGCTTTACGGAAATCCCCTGCATGAAACGTACGCCCCATCTGCTTGCGATCCAGTCTCATGTGGTCTTTGGCCACGCCGGAAACAGCGCCGCCGTGTTCCCCATGCAACGGGTCGGGGTGAACGTGTGGCCGCTCAATACCGTGCAGTTCTCCAACCACACTCAGTATGGCCAGTGGGCGGGAGAAGTGTTGGCGCCGCAGCAAATTCCTGCGTTGGTGGAAGGCATCGCGGCGATCGGCGAGCTGGGCAACTGTGATGCGGTGCTGTCGGGCTACCTGGGCAGCGCGGCCCAGGGCCGGGCGATTCTTACCGGCGTGGCGCGGATCAAGGCGATCAACCCCAAGGCCCTGTACCTGTGCGACCCGGTGATGGGCCATCCGGAAAAAGGCTGCATCGTGCCCCAGGAGGTCAGTGACTTCCTGCTGGACGAAGCAGCAGCCATGGCTGACTTCCTGTGCCCCAACCAGCTGGAGCTGGACAGCTTTGCCGGGCGCAAGCCGCAGTCGCTGTTCGATTGCCTGGGCATGGCCCGTGCCTTGTTGGCCCGTGGGCCGAAAGCGGTGTTGGTCAAACACCTGGATTACCCCGGAAAACTGCCGGACGGCTTTGAGATGTTGCTGGTGACGGCCGAAGGCAGCTGGCACCTGCGCCGGCCACTGCTGGCGTTCCCGCGCCAGCCAGTGGGCGTGGGTGACCTGACGTCGGGCCTGTTCCTGGCGCGGGTATTGTTGGGCGACAGCCTGGTGGCGGCCTTTGAGTTCACGGCCGCGGCGGTGCACGAAGTGCTGCTGGAAACCCAGGCGTGCGCCAGCTACGAGTTGGAACTGGTGCGTGCACAGGATCGGATTGCCCATCCGCGGGTACGCTTTGAGGCGACGCCAATCGGGCTGTAGGAATATTCCTGATTGAGCGAGGCAAAGGACGTCCGGTACCATCGGCCGTCTTTTTGCCCTCTGCGTTCATCAAGGAAGATCATGTCGCTATCCCTGCTTCATTCGCCACGGGCATTGGCTGCCCTGGTTCTGGCATCTCTGCTCAGCGGATGCAGTATCCACGGCGCCTACACAGATGCCAGCGCGCCCGACGCGGCGAAGCTACGGTTCATCTCCAACACGTCGAACACCACCCTCGATATCTACGACGCACAACACTGCACGGGCCAGAACACGGGCATGCTCAACAACTTCCTGGTGGTGGACACCAAGCGCCGGGCCGATATGCTCGTGCCGCCGCCGGCCAAGGCCCGGGGCATGCTGGAGGTCAAGCTGGCGCCCGGCAAGGAAACCATGCTGGCGATCAACACCAACGGTGGTAGCTACATCTGCGGCAAGACCTTCAGCTTCACGCCCAAGGCGGGCGAGGAATATGAAGTGACCTTCGATATGGCGGGCGGCCGTTGCAGTACGCTGTTCCAGCGCCTGACCCAATTTAACGGCAAAGACGTGCGCATCCCGCAGCCGGTGTTTGATACGGGTTTCCCGGTGTGCCAGGGGCAAAGTCCGATATTCGCCAAACCGTTGCCCGATACGGCGCAGCGGACGGTACTGATCGATCGGATCCTCGCGGAGAACGCGCAGGCGATCACAACCCTGGACCCGCCCAAGGCCGACAGTTCGATGTTTTCGCCGGAAAAAATCGACGCGCTGATTGCCAAGCGAAAGGCATCGATGGGCACGGTCACCTTGCCGGACGAATACTGGACCCAGTACCGGCAGAACCTGAAGCTGTTTCATGACGAAGCTGCCGGGCGCCAGGCGCGGGCGCTGGGCATGTTTACCGATGTGTACCGCCTGCGCTTGCGCAGTACCAACGACATCATGTTGCAGCAGTGGCTGCAGCCCACGGACAACGCTGTACGCCAGATGATTACCGCGAGTGACGAGTACATGCTGCGGTACTACATGAACACCAACAAGAGCGTGGCGCTGGACATCCTTAATCACCACATTGAGCGCATGGCCCAGTTGGACCAGCGCTTTGATGTGTGTGCGCGATTTGACGATTGCTGGCACTACTGATAACACCGCAGAACCCATGTGGGAGCGGGCTTGCCCGCGATGGGATCAACTCGGCTTGTCTGAAGCACCGAGGTGTCTGCATCGCAGGCAAGCCAGCTCCTACAGTTTGATTGGGTTTACAGCGTAGGACTTACGGCGCGTCTGCCTTGATTTCCTGATACCGCTTCTCCAGCTCCTGGCGAATCTGCCGGCGCTGTTGAGCCTGCACAAACCGGCGCTTGTCTTCGCTGTTCTGCGGTTGCAGCGGCGGCACGGCGGCCGGTTTGCGCTGGTCATCCACCGCGACCATGGTGAAGAAGCAGCTATTGGTATGGCGCACCGAACGCTCGCGGATGTTCTCGGTGACCACCTTGATCCCCACTTCCATCGACGTGTTGCCGGTGTAGTTGACCGAGGCCAGGAAGGTCACCAGCTCGCCGACATGGATCGGCTCGCGAAAAATCACCTGGTCCACCGACAACGTCACCACATAGCGTCCGGCATAACGGCTGGCGCAGGCGTAGGCCACTTCGTCGAGGTACTTGAGCAGCGTGCCGCCGTGCACATTGCCTGAGAAGTTGGCCATGTCAGGGGTCATCAATACTGTCATCGACAGCTGGGTGTTTCCGGGTTCCATAGCACACTCACGGGTTGTAGGCATTGGGTGGGGAGGCACCTCTGCGGGTGCTGGAATCTTTGCAGAGCCATTCATAACGGGACGCTGGCCCTCGGCTTGCCGTCACGCCAGTGGCGATCTGTTTCCATATATTGCACCGGCTTTCTGTCGCAAGTCGCGGTGTTACCCTTCAAAAGCCCGCCTCAAGGGCAATTCTTACGATCAAGGCAGACTTTTCTTTCCGTTCATTGCGACCTTTCGGGGCGAATGCGTGGAAATGGGAAAAGCGCCAGTACCCCTCAAGGAGCCCCTCGCCATGCACGCCATCAGCTTTATCCAGGACCTGGCCGTGATCATGCTGGTGGCCGGGGTGGTGACGATCCTGTTTCATCGGCTCAAGCAGCCGGTGGTGTTGGGTTATATCGTCGCCGGCTTCATCATCGGCCCTCACACCCCACCGTTTGGCCTGATCCACGACGAAGACACCATCAAGACCCTGGCCGAGTTGGGGGTGATCTTCCTGATGTTCTGCCTGGGCCTGGAGTTCAGCCTGCGCAAGCTGTTCAAAGTCGGCGCCACCGCGTTTATTGCCGCGTTCCTCGAGATCATCCTGATGATCTGGATCGGCTACGAAATCGGGCGCTGGTTCGACTGGAACACCATGGACTCACTGTTCCTCGGCGCGATCCTCGCGATTTCCTCGACCACCATCATCGTCAAGGCACTCAATGACCTGAAGATGAAAAACCAGCGCTTTGCCCAGCTGATTTTCGGTGTGCTGATCGTCGAAGACATCCTTGGCATCGGCATCATCGCCTTGCTGTCGAGCATCGCCGTCAGCGGCACGGTCAGCTCCGGCGAGGTGTTTTCCACCGTCGGCAAGCTCTCGTTGTTCATGATTGTTGCGCTGGTCATCGGGATTTTGCTGGTGCCACGCCTGTTGGAGTACGTGGCCAGGTTCGAAAGCAACGAGATGCTGCTGATCACCGTGCTGGGCCTGTGCTTCGGCTTCTGCCTGCTGGTGGTCAAGCTGGAATACAGCATGGTGCTGGGCGCTTTCCTGATTGGCGCGATCATGGCCGAATCCCGGCAATTGCTGAAGATTGAGCGCTTGATCGAACCGGTTCGCGACATGTTCAGTGCGATCTTTTTTGTGGCGATTGGCTTGATGATCGATCCGCAGATCCTCCTGCAATACGCCTGGCCGATTGCGGTGATTACTGTGGCGGTGGTGCTGGGCAAGATGTTGTCCTGCGGCCTTGGGGCGTTTATCGCGGGTAATGATGGCCGTACCTCGCTGCGGGTGGGGATGGGCCTGTCACAGATTGGCGAATTTTCATTCATCATCGCTGCGCTGGGGATGACGTTGCAGGTCACCAGTGACTTCCTGTATCCGGTGGCGGTGGCTGTGTCGGCGATCACCACGCTGCTCACGCCGTATCTGATTCGTGGCGCAGACCCGCTGTCGCTGAAGATCGCGGCGGTGATGCCCAAGCGTTTGAGCCGGGTGTTCGGGATGTATGGCGAATGGCTGCGCAGCATTCAGCCCCAGGGCGAGGGCGCGATGCTGGCGTCGATGATCCGCAAGATCATTTTGCAGGTGGGGGTAAACCTGGCGCTGGTGGTGGCGATCTTCTTTGCCGGCAGTTTTTTCGCGGCGCGCATTGGCAGTTATCTGGAAGGTTGGGTCAGTGATCCGAGCTGGCAGAAGGCGTTGATCTGGGGCGGGGCGTTGCTGCTGTCGTTGCCGTTCCTGATCGCGGCGTACCGCAAGCTCAAGGCATTGTCGATGCTGCTGGCAGAGATGAGCGTGAAGCCGGAAATGGCCGGGCGCCACACGCAGCGTGTACGACGGGTGATCGCCGAAGTGATCCCGATTCTTTCGCTGCTGGTGATTTTCCTGCTATTGGCAGCCTTGTCGGCCAGTATCCTGCCGACCAACAAGTTGCTGGTGCTGATCGCCGTGGTGACGGCCGCGGTGGCCGCGGTGCTCTGGCGCTGGTTCATCCGCGTGCATACGCGGATGCAGGTCGCCTTGCTGGAGACCCTGGATAACCACAAGGATACCCCGGAGCACTGACCGGTTTTGTGGCGAGCGAGCTTGCTCGCGCTGGGCTGCGAAGCAGCCCCAAAACCTTCACCTCATATCCCGCCAGGAAGAGCGCGTTGCTCTGACAGGGGCTGCTTCGCAGCCCAGCGCGAGCAAGCTCGCTCGCCACAACAAGCACCCTCGGCACACAGTAGGTCTCAGCTTTCCAGCCAGACGTCCCGCGCCCAGTGCCACACCGACTCCCAGGTTTCTTCGGTGACGAGTTCTTCTTCGCCGGACCACAGCACCACAGTGCCGTCTTCTTCGACGCAGTAGTAGTCGTCGCCGTCCTGGCAAATCGGGATCATGCTGCGGTCGACACCGGCATCCCAGGCGTTGGCGGCAACGTCCGGCAGGTAGGTGTGGGACTGTGGGTCGGTGACGGTCACCGGCTCCAGGCTGCCGTAGACCACATCGCTGACGGTCAGCAGAAATTCACGGAAGACGAACGGGATATCGATGAACAGTTGTTCCTCGATTTCCACCAGTTGGTCTTCGTCAGGCAGTTCCAGAGGAACCGGTACCGGTTCGTTGGCTTCACGCAATTGTTCGATAACTTCTTCCACGGCCGGGATCCTCTTGCTAGATGGCGCGGTTTATAGGGGCGTTTTATACAGTAGCTCGCTATAAGTGCAACCGTGAAATAGAAAACCCCGGACAAGTCCGGGGTTTTTGCTACTGCGTATTCAAAGCGAGCAGGGATCAGCCGTTCTGGCGGATACCGGCCACCAGCCAAGGCTGGTTTTCGCCTTGCGGGCGTTCCATGTTCCAGCTTTCGCTGAACACTTCGCCCTGGTCGAAACGCGAGGTCTTCGACACGCCGCTGAAGGTCAGGGTGGCGATGGTCTTGTCGGCGCGGTCGTCCACACCTTCAAGCTGCACTTTCAGGTCTTCGATGTAGGTCGACTGGAAGCCGTCGCCCAGGTCGGCACGTTCGCGCTTGAGGAACTCCAGCAATTGCGGGGTCACGAACTCGGCGATCTTGTCCATTTCGTTGGCGTCCCAGTGTTGCTGCAGGGACTGGAAGTGGCTGCGGGCCGCTTCGACGAAACGCTCTTCGTTGAACCAGGCTGGCGCATTGATCACCGGGCGAGCAGCAGCCGGTGCGGCCGAACCACCAAACATCGAGTTCAGGGCTGGCTTTTGCTCGAACACTTCACGCTGCATCGGCGCGCCGGCTGGAGCCATGTGCTCCTGCTGCTTGCGGCGACGGGCGGCGATAAAGCGGAAGATCAGGAAGGCGATGACCGCCATGATCAGGATGTCGAAGATTTGCATGCCCTGGAAGCCGCCGCCCATGAACATGGAGGCGAGCAGGCCGCCGGCCGCGATACCGGCCAGAGGGCCCAACCAGCGCGAAGCACCGCCAGCCTTGGCAGCAGCGCCTGCGGCACCGGCAGCACCAGCGGTCGCAGCTGCGCCGCCCATGCCGCCGCCGGATGGGGCCATTTGGCTGGTCTGGTGGCTCGGCGCCGAGCCCATGGATTTGCCGCCACCGAAGCGCTTGGCGTTGGCGTCGAGGCTCATCGTCAGGCCGATGCACAACGCCATGGCGATGCTAAGAAAACGTTTCATAAAGGGAATTCCCATTTGTGGATTGCACGCGCGCCATGTTGCACAGGTGTGATGTCAGTGGCTAGCGGCATAGTGTTTCGGGCTTTTGCGTAGGGCCAATACCGAATCGTCTGTAGGACTTGTTACAGATATTGGCCCCACCCCTGCCAAATACAAGGGCGGACCCACATCCTTCATCTTCTACAGTTGTTTCAGATTGCTTCGAGCTTGGCGTAGCCCATCATCAGCCACTTGCTGCCTTCGGCGAAGTTCACCTGCACCCGGGCCTGGGCGCCGGCGCCTTCGAAGTTGAGGATCACGCCTTCGCCGAAGATCGCATGCTTGACCTGCTGGCCAAGGCTGAACGGCGTCTCGGGGATTTCCGAGCCGGCAAACATGCTGCTGGAGTTCTGCTGCTGGCCGCCGCCGAACGGTCGGCTGACGCTGTTGGACAGGCGCACTTCCTGAATCAGGCCTTTGGGCACCTCACGTACGAAACGCGATACCTTGTTGTAGGTCTCGCTGCCGTACAGGCGTCGGGTTTCGGCGTAGGTCATCACCAGGTTCTGCATGGCCCGGGTGATGCCCACATAGGCCAGGCGGCGTTCTTCTTCAAGGCGGCCGGGTTCTTCCAGGCTCATCTTGTGGGGGAACAGGCCTTCTTCCATGCCCACCAGGAACACGTACGGAAATTCCAGGCCCTTGGCGCTGTGCAAGGTCATCAGCTGGATGCTGTCTTCGTGCTCGTCAGCCTGGGTGTCGCCGGCTTCCAGCGAAGCGTGGCCGAGGAATGCCGCCAATGGCGTCAGGTCTTCGTCTTCTTCGGTGTTTTCGAACGCGCGGGCGGCGCTGACCAGTTCCTCAAGGTTTTCTACCCGTGCCTGGCCTTTCTCGCCTTTTTCCGCTTCGTGGTAGGCGATCAAACCGGACTGCTCGATCACTGTCTGGGTCATCAGGTGCAGGGGCATTTCCATGCACTTGGCGGCCAGGTTCTCGATCAGTTCGACAAACACGCTCAGGGCGCCGGCGGCGCGGCCGGTCAGGCCCTTGTTGGCGATCAGCAGGCGCATCGCTTCCCACATCGACACATCGCTGTGGCGGGCGTGGTCGCGAATGGCTTCGACGGTCTTCTCGCCGATGCCACGGGCCGGGATGTTGATCACCCGCTCCAGCGCCGCATCGTTGCCACGGCCTTCGAGCAAGCGCAGGTAGGCCATGGCGTTCTTGATTTCGGCACGCTCGAAGAAGCGCTGGCCGCCATAGATGCGGTACGGAATGCGTTCGCGCAGCAAGGCTTCTTCCAGCACCCGCGATTGGGCGTTGGAGCGGTAAAGAATCGCGATATCGCTGCGGGCCAGGCCGGTTTTCAGGGCGCTTTCGATGGTTTCCACCACGTAGCGCGCTTCATCGTGCTCGTTGAAGGCGGCGTAGAGGTTGATCGCCTCGCCTTCGCCGCCGTCGGTCCACAGCTCTTTGCCCAGGCGCCCGGTGTTGTTGGCGATCAAGGCGTTGGCGGCCTTGAGGATCCCGGCGGTGGAGCGATAGTTCTGCTCCAGGCGAATGGTTTCGGCGTCCGGGAAGTCGTCGCTGTACTGGTAGATGTTCTCGATTTTCGCGCCGCGCCAGCCGTAGATCGACTGGTCGTCGTCGCCCACCACCATCAGGCTGTCGCCGCCCTTGGCCAGCAGGCGCAACCAGGCGTACTGCACGGCGTTGGTGTCCTGGAACTCGTCCACCAGGATGTGGCGGAAGCGCTTCTGGTAGTGCGCCAGCAAGCCCGGGTTGTCGCGCCACAGGTCGAGGGCGCGCAGCAGCAGTTCGGAGAAGTCGATGACGCCGGCGCGTTGGCAGGCCACTTCATAGGCTTCATAAATGCTGCGCATGGTGGCCAGGAACAGGTCACCGCTGGCCTGGATATGTTGCGGGCGCAGGCCTTCATCTTTCTGGCCATTGATAAACCACTGGGCCTGACGGACCGGCCAGCGTTGTTCATCCAGGCCCAGCTCGCGGATCACCCGCTTGACCAGGCGTTGCTGGTCGTCGCTGTCGAGAATCTGGAAGGTCTGGCTCAGCCCGGCTTCCTGCCAATGGGCCCGCAACAGGCGGTGCGCCAGGCCGTGGAAGGTGCCCACCCACATGCCGGCCGGGCTGATGCCCATCAACTGCTCGATGCGATGACGCATCTCGGCAGCGGCCTTGTTGGTGAAGGTCACCGACAGGATGGAATGCGGTGAGGCGTTCTCGACCTGGATCAACCAGGCGATACGGTGCACCAGCACTCGGGTTTTACCGGAGCCAGCACCGGCCAGGACCAACTGACGGCCAACGGGGGCTGCTACAGCCTGGCGTTGGGCATCGTTGAGGGAGTTCAGCAAAAGGGAGAGATCATCGCGCATCGGCGCATTCTAGGGTGCCCGGGGGAGTCGGGCAAATCCCAATGCCGGATGGTCGATGGAAAACTTCACCGGTCTGTTTTTGATAAGTGCCTGGTGATGACCGGTCGGTCATTGGCCACAGCCCGCGCCCCGTCTCACTCAAACCGTCTGGGACCAAGGTTTGCGGCCAATTATTGCGATATTTTAATGACGTAGAGCAGTTTGGCCCCGGCGTTTGCTTGTGTATGCTCCGTGCACGTTTCGGGCTCACCATTATAAGAACACTGCCTATGACCCTTAGCATTGACCTGGCTGGCCCCTCGGTGGCGCCGGCGCAGGTTATCCGCAAACACTACGCCATGGAGATGGCGGTCGAGCGCACGCGCCTGCTTTACCAAGGCTCCCTGCTGCCTACCTTATTAATGCTGGTGAATGGACTGGTCTGCGCCTGGTTGCTCTGGAGCCCGCAGCGCTACCTGCTGGACAGCATTTGGCTGGTGTGGCTGCTGGCGCTGGTGGCCCTGCGGGTGATTCAGGTGGCGGCGTTCGATTCCGCGATGCCCAGCCGCCAGGCGCAGCCGATCTGGCGGCGGATGTTCATGCTAGGGTCCGCGGTCAGTGGCCTGACATTGGCCAGCGCCGCCATCGCCCTGGTACCGGTGGACAGTTTCGCGCAACAAGCCTGGGTGTTCGGCCTGCTGGGTGCGGCGACCTTGTCCGCCAGCGTTGCTTATGCCGTCAGCCTGCCCGCCTTCCTGTCGTTTGCCGTGCCTTGCCTGGTGCCGGCGATTATCTATCTGTTCTGGAGCGGCGATCCGCAGCAGCAGGGCTGGGGCTGTTTGGGCCTGATCCTGCTGGCGTCCCTGAGCCTGGTGGCGTGGCAGGTCAATCGCCTGATTCAGCGCGGGCTGCTGCGGCGTTTCCAGAACCAGGCGTTGATCGAGCATTTGCAGCAAGCGCAGCACCGTAGCGAGCAGCTCAATCAGGAACTGGTGCGCGAAGTGGAGCAGCGGCGCCAGGTTGAACAAGAGTTGCGCGAGGCACAGACCGGCCTGCAGCAGCGCGTCGATCAGCGCAGCCAGGAGCTGGACGCGGCGAGCCTGGCCCTGAGCAAAAGCGAGGCGCGCCTGGCGATGGCGTTGCAGGCCAGCGAACTGGGCCTGTGGGACTGGAACCTGCAAACCGACGAGGTCCACCACACCCAGCTCAAGGAGCTGTTCGGCCTGGAGCCGGAATACGTCACGGCGATGCTCAGCCATCTCAAACCAAGGCTGCACCCGGACGACTTGCCACTGCTCAAGCGCGCGCTGGTGGAGCACCTTAAAGGCCGCAGCGAGGACTACCTGGTGGAATACCGGGTGCGCCATGGCGCCGGCCATTGGGTGTGGATCCAGGACCGTGGCCGCGCCGTGGAGCGCTCGCCGAGCGGGCGTGTGACGCGGATGCTGGGCACCCGGCGCGACATCAGCGCCGGCAAGGCTCTGGAGGAGGAGCAGCGCCTGGCGTCGACGGTATTCGAGGCGGCCAGCGAAGGCATTGTGATTCTCGACCCGAACTACGTGCTGATCGCCGTCAACCAGGCGTTCAGCCGCGTCACCGGCTTCGACATTGACGACATGATCGGCCGCAATGTCGTCGAGCTGCCCAGCAGCCGCGACGCACGTCGCCACTTCCCGGTGATCCGCCAGGCGCTGCTCAGCCACGGCACCTGGCAGGGTGAGCTGGTGGAAACCCGCAAGAACGGCGAACTCTACCCGCAATGGCTGCAATTGAATGTGGTGCGTGATGTTCGAGGAAACGTCAGCCATATCGTGGGCTTCTTCGCCGATCTTTCTGCGCGGCGCGAATCTGAGGAGCGCATGCGCTACCTCACTCACTATGACGAATTGACCGGGCTGGCCAACCGTTCGCTGTTCCGCGAGCGGCTGCGCGAAGCCCACCAGCGGGTGCGCCAGGGCGGCCGCAGCCTGGCCTTGCTGCATATCAACCTGGACCGTTTCAAGCTGCTCAACGACAGCCTCGGCCATGAAGTGGCCGACCAGCTGTTGCAGAAAATGGCCCGCCGCTTGATCAACGCCTTGCCTGAGGCCGACACCATCGCACGCCTTTCCGGCGATGAATTCGCCGTGTTGTTCGACGCCTACGGCAACCTGTCGAGCCTGGCGCGGGTGGCCACACGGTTGCTGGCCAAGTTGCGGGTGCCGGTGACGGTGGAAGGGCACGAGCTGGTGGTCAGCGCCTCAATGGGCGTCAGCCTGTTGCCTGACAATGCGCGGGAAATCTCCGCACTGGTCAGCCAGTCGAACATGGCCATGCAGCACGCCAAGCATCTGGGCGGCAACAATTTCCAGTTCTACACCGACAGTCTGCAAGCCAGCACCCTGGAGCGTTTGCAGTTGGAAAACCAGCTGCGCAAGGCGATTGATGAGCGTCAACTCACGGTGTTCTACCAACCGAAGTTGTGCCTGGCCAGCGGCAAGTTGAATGCCGCCGAGGCGTTGATTCGCTGGGAGCATCCCCAATGGGGCATGGTGCCGCCCGGCGATTTTATCGGGCTGGCCGAAGAGACCGGCCTGATCGTGCCACTGGGGGAGTTCGTGTTGCGTCAGGCCTGCTGGCAGGCCTGTGAGTGGCAGCGCCAGGGGCTGGCGCCGATCCGTGTGTCGGTCAACCTGTCGGTGCATCAGTTGCGCCAAGGCAAGCTGGTCAGCCTGGTGCGTCAGGTGCTGGAGGAGACCGGGCTGGATCCGCAGTACCTGGAGCTGGAGCTGACCGAAAGCCAACTGCTCGACAGTGTCGAGCACATCATCTTGACCTTCCAGCAACTGCGCGACCTGGGCGTGAAGCTGGCGATCGATGATTTCGGCACCGGCTACTCGTCCCTCAGCTACCTCAAGCGTATCCCCGTGGACTACGTGAAGATCGACCAGACCTTCATCCGGGGCCTGGGCCAGGGGCGGGAAGACGCTTCGATCACCCGCGCCATCATCGCCATGGCCCACGGCTTGTCGCTGAAGGTAGTGGCCGAGGGCGTGGAAGATCAGCAGCAGCTGGATTTCCTGCGGGCTGAGCAATGCGACGAGGTGCAGGGCTATTTGATCAGTCGGCCGATGGAAGCAGACGGCCTGGCGGATTTGTTACGAAAAAATGCCGATTTTCTGTAGTTGAGCCCAAGCCGCGCGCGGGGCTACATCAAGCCTGCCCGCTGAATCAGCGGGCAGCAGCGCGATTTAGTGATGCATCGAGCGGGCAAATCGGTAATTCTTGTAGTATAACTACAAGCTTGCTACATCCCTGGCTCCGCCCATAACAAGAGTCCTGCCCTTTGAACCTGTTGCAACATATCGCCCAGTCGCGCCACCTGTTACGCAAATCGGAACTCAAGGTTGCCGATCACGTGCTGCTTGACCCTGCGGCTGTGATGCACAGTTCCATGGCCGACCTGGCCCACAGCGTGGGTATCAGTGAGCCGACCATCGTGCGTTTCTGCCGCGCCATCGGTTGCTCCGGTTTCCAGGACTTGAAGCTCAAGCTGGCCCAGAGCCTGGCCGCCGGTGCGAGCTTTGGCCAGTTCGCGATTCACGAAGACGATTCCGTCGCCGACTACAGCCTGAAAATCTTCGACACCACCCTGCACACCCTGATGGAAGTGCGGGAAAAGCTCGACCCGGTGGAACTGCAAAAAGCCGTGACCGCCATGTCCCAGGCCCAGCGCGTGGAGTTCTACGGCTTTGGCGCGTCCGGCGCAGTGGCGGCGGATGCCCAGCACAAGTTCTTCCGGTTGCTGCTGACGGCGGCGGCCTACAGCGACCCGCACATGCAGGCGATGTCGGCGGTGACGTTGAAGCCTACCGACGTGGCGATCTGCATTTCCCAGTCCGGCCGTTCCAAGGATCTGCTGATCACCGCCAACCTGGTGCGTGAAAGCGGTGCGACCCTGATTACGTTGTGCCCGAGCCAGACACCGTTGGCGGAGCTTTCCACCGTCAACCTGGCGATCGACGTGCACGAAGACACCGAAATCTACACGCCGCTGACCTCGCGTATCGCCCACTTGGTGGTGATCGACGTGTTGGCGATGGGCGTGGCCATGGCGCGCGGCCCGAGCCTGGTCAACCACCTCAAGAGCGTGAAGCGCAGCTTGCGCAGCCTTCGGTTGTCGCCCAAATCCGTAAAAGCCCTCGACGACTGACTCAAGGGCATACTCGGTCAAAATGTGGGAGCTGGCTTGCCTGCGATAGCGATCTGTCAGTTGCCATCTTCATTGGCTGATGCACCGTTATCGCAGGCAAGCCAGCTCCTACAGTTGATCGTGTTTGAGCCTCAGAAGATTCATCGTCCTGTCATCCCCGCGCCGCCAAACCGTCATCGCCTGCGCCCATCCTGAACTCCCCGTACTCGCATTGGGAGACTCGAAATGGCTCGGCAATACGAAGAAAGCAACAGCACCGTCAAGACCCGCCGCCAACAGGAAGACCAGCGCCGCATGGCCTTCCGTCGTGCAATTGAAGACCGCTGCGATCAGCGTCAATTGCAACAGAGCATCAGTGACTATCCGGAACTCCATTGGCAGGCGCCCGCAGCTGCCCAGCGAAGCGCTCAGCCAGGGCGCTGATCTGCAGCCGCTCGCTGCGGATAAAGCCCAGGAACGCATGGGCAACCGGTGACAGGCGCTTGGCCTTGGCCTGCACCAGGCACCAACTGCGGTACAGCGGCAGCTCTTCCACCGGCAGCTCCTTGAGCCCGCCGGTGGCCAGTTCCAGGTTGACCGCGTGGCGCGTCAGCAACGCCACGCCCAACCCGGCGGTCACGCACTCGCGTTGCGCTTCGGCGGAAGACACTTCTACCGTCTGGGTGAAATGCACGCGCTTCTCCTTGAAGTACTCCTCGCACGCCATCCGCGTCCCGGACCCCGGCTCGCGCAGCAGCAGCGTGTAAGGCTCAAGATCCTGCAGGCGCAACGGCCCTTGATGACTCAGCGGGTGGTCGTGGGGCGCCACCGCCACAATCGGGTTATTCAGGAACGGCAGGAATTCCAGGCCCATGTCCTGGGGCACCATGGACATGATCACCAGGTCATCCCGGTTGTCTGAAAGCCGGCGAATCACCTGGGCGCGGTTGACCACCGTCAGGTGCAGGTTGACCTCCGGGTGCTGGCGCTTGAAGGCGGCAAACAGGTGCGGCACGAAGTACTTGGCGCTGGACTCCACCGCCAGTTTCAGCTGGCCTTGCAGCGAGCCCTGCATGTCCGAGAGCTGCATGTCGAGGTTTTCCAGGCGCCCGAAGATGTCGCGGCTGGCCCGTTGCAGGGCTTCAGCTGCTTCAGTCATATAGAGCTTTTTGCCGACGTAATCGAACAGCGGCTGGCCCAGCAGCTCTTCCAGCTGCTTGATTTGTAGGCTAACGGCCGGTTGCGTGAGTGACATTTCCTCGGCTGCGCGGCTGTAGGAACGCAAATCACAGACTTCATTGAAAATCTGCAACTGACGCAATGTCATACGCATCAATGACTTACGCATTATTCAAGCACTCCCGCCGACCTCTGATGCGACGACTATAAGTCTTTGCTTATACACAACCCAATTATTATTGATTTTTGTTAATCCCTGCAGGGGCATAGTGTGTGTCACGCGACTGCCATGAAACATTTGGTCACGCGCCGACCCGCCTCCAGGGTCGAAGTAGGTAGCAATCGGCTCAAGGGAATTTCCAAGTGATAAAAAAGATCCTGATCGCCAACCGTGGTGAGATTGCCGTACGTATCGTGCGTGCCTGCGCCGAGATGGGCATTCGTTCGGTCGCGGTCTATTCCGATGCCGATCGCCATGCACTGCATGTAAAGCGCGCAGATGAAGCCCACAGCATCGGTGCCGAGCCGCTGGCCGGTTACCTGAACCCGCGCAAGCTGGTGAACCTGGCGGTGGAAACCGGTTGCGACGCGCTGCACCCCGGCTACGGCTTCCTCTCGGAAAACGCCGAGCTGGCAGATATTTGCGCCGAACGTGGGATCAAGTTTATCGGCCCGTCGGCGGAAGTGATTCGCCGCATGGGCGACAAGACTGAAGCCCGCCGCAGCATGATCAAGGCCGGCGTACCGGTCACCCCTGGCACCGAAGGCAACGTTGCCGACATCGCCGAAGCCCTGACCGAAGGCGACCGTATCGGTTACCCGGTAATGCTCAAGGCCACCTCCGGTGGTGGCGGTCGCGGCATTCGTCGCTGCAATAGCCGTGAAGAACTCGAACAAGCTTTCCCCCGCGTGATCTCCGAAGCCACCAAGGCGTTCGGGTCGGCGGAAGTGTTCCTGGAAAAATGCATCGTCAATCCCAAGCACATCGAGGCGCAGATCCTCGGTGACAGCTTTGGCAACGTGGTGCACCTGTTCGAGCGCGATTGCTCGATCCAGCGCCGCAACCAGAAGCTGATCGAAATCGCCCCAAGCCCCCAGCTGACCCCGGAACAGCGCGCCTATATCGGCGACCTGTCGGTGCGCGCCGCCAAGGCCGTGGGCTACGAGAACGCCGGCACCGTGGAGTTCCTGCTCGCCGAGGGCGAGGTGTACTTCATGGAAATGAACACCCGGGTGCAGGTGGAACACACCATCACCGAGGAAATCACCGGCATCGACATCGTGCGTGAGCAGATCCGCATCGCGTCGGGCCTGCCGCTGTCGGTCAAGCAGGAAGACATCCAGCACCGGGGTTTCGCGTTGCAGTTCCGCATCAACGCCGAAGACCCGAAGAACAACTTCCTTCCAAGTTTCGGCAAGATCACCCGTTACTACGCGCCCGGCGGTCCCGGCGTGCGCACCGACACGGCGATCTACACCGGCTACACCATCCCGCCGTTCTATGACTCCATGTGCCTGAAGCTGGTGGTGTGGGCGTTGACCTGGGAAGAAGCCATGGACCGTGGCCTGCGCGCCCTGGACGACATGCGCCTGCAAGGCGTGAAGACCACCGCCGCCTATTACCAGGAAATCCTGCGCAACCCGGAATTCCGCAGCGGCCAGTTCAACACCAGTTTCGTGGAAAGCCACCCTGAGCTGACCAACTACTCGATCAAGCGCAAACCCGAAGAGCTGGCCCTGGCCATCGCCGCCGCCATCGCCGCCCACGCAGGCCTGTGAGGAATATAAGAATGAGCAAGAAGATCTTCGTAACCGACACCATCCTGCGCGACGCCCACCAATCGTTGCTGGCGACCCGCATGCGCACCGACGACATGCTGCCGATCTGCGACAAGCTCGACAAAGTCGGCTACTGGTCCCTGGAAGTCTGGGGCGGCGCGACCTTCGACGCCTGCGTACGCTTCCTGAAAGAAGACCCGTGGCAGCGCCTGCGCAAACTGCGTGCGGCACTGCCTAACACGCGCCTGCAAATGTTGCTGCGTGGCCAGAACCTGTTGGGCTACCGCCACTACAGCGACGACGTGGTCAAAGCCTTCGTTGCCAAGGCTGCCGTCAACGGTATCGACGTGTTCCGCATTTTCGACGCCATGAACGATGTGCGTAACCTGCGGGTGGCCATCGAAGCGGTAAAAGCCGCCGGCAAACATGCCCAGGGCACCATCGCCTACACCACCAGCCCGGTGCACACCGTCGAGGCGTTCGTGGCCCAGGCCAAGCAGCTGGAATCCATGGGTTGCGACTCGATCGCGATCAAGGACATGGCCGGCTTGCTGACCCCGTACGCCACCGGCGAGCTGGTCAAGGCGCTGAAGGCCGAGCAAAGCCTGCCGATCTTCATCCACTCCCATGACACCGCGGGTTTGGCTGCGATGTGCCAGCTCAAGGCGATTGAAAACGGTGCCGACCATATCGACACCGCCATCTCCAGCTTCGCCTGGGGCACCAGCCACCCGGGCACCGAGTCGATGGTCGCGGCCCTCAAAGGCAGCGAATTCGACACCGGCCTCAGCCTGGAACTGCTGCAGGAAATCGGCCTGTACTTCTACGCCGTGCGCAAGAAGTACCACCAGTTCGAAAGTGAATTCACCGCCGTCGATACCCGTGTGCAAGTCAACCAGGTACCGGGCGGGATGATTTCCAACCTGGCCAACCAGTTGAAAGAGCAGGGCGCGCTGAACCGCATGAGCGAAGTGCTGGCGGAAATTCCGCGGGTGCGTGAAGACCTCGGCTTCCCGCCACTGGTCACCCCGACCTCGCAGATCGTCGGCACCCAGGCGTTTTTCAACGTGCTGGCCGGCGAGCGCTACAAGACCATCACCAACGAAGTGAAGCTGTACCTGCAAGGCGGCTACGGCAAGGCGCCGGGCACCGTGAATGAAAAACTGCGGCGCCAGGCCATCGGCAGCGAAGAGGTGATCGACGTTCGCCCGGCCGACCTGCTGAAGCCGGAAATGACCAAGCTGCGCGGCGAAATCGGTGCGTTGGCCAAGTCCGAAGAAGACGTGCTGACCTACGCGATGTTCCCGGACATCGGGCGCAAGTTCCTCGAAGAGCGCGACGCCGGCACCTTGAACCCTGAAGTGCTGTTGCCGATTCCTGAAGCCGGCGGCGTGGCCCGTGCCGGTGGTGAAGGCGTGCCGACCGAGTTCGTGATCGACGTGCACGGCGAGAGCTACCGCGTGGACATCACCGGGGTTGGCGTCAAGGCTGAAGGCAAGCGCCACTTCTACCTGTCCATCGACGGCATGCCGGAAGAAGTGGTGTTCGAACCGCTCAACGAGTTCGTCAGCAGTGGCGGCAGCAAGCGCAAGCACGCTACCGCGCCAGGCCATGTCAGCACCGCGATGCCGGGCAATATCGTCGACGTGCTGGTCAAGGAAGGCGACGTGGTCAAAGCCGGCCAGGCCGTGTTGATCACTGAAGCGATGAAGATGGAGACCGAAGTGCAGGCGGCCATCGCCGGCAAGGTCACCGCCGTTCACGTGGCCAAGGGCGACCGGGTCAACCCGGGTGAAATCCTGATTGAAATCGAAGGCTGAACAACAGCCTTCGTGACTACCGCTTAAACCTCGGGGGGGCATGTGCCCCCTTTTTTTTCGCCTGCAAGAATCAGAACGCCAGGGTCCATTGGCCGGTCAGGCCCTGGTTGCGACTGCTGCTGGCGAACTCTGCGGTGTAGGCCAGGCCCACGGTGTGTCGTTTCGACAGCGCCAGGTCGAGCCCGGTGTGAATGGCCACGCTGTCCCGGTCCAGGGAGGCGCCCTCAATCGTGAAGTTGCTGTTGAAGCCAGGCCTTTTTACCCAGGCGGAGGATTGGCGAACGCGGCTGCCCACATCGCCGTAGAGGTGTTTCCAGCTCGTGCTCAAGTGGGGTTTGAGGACCATTTGACCGTCCAGGGTGTAGGCGCTGGCCAGGCGAACGCCGAAGGTGCTGCTGAGATTTTGCTGGGTCTGTTTGTCGACGTTCAGGGCGTTGATGCCGCCTTTTTCCTGGTAACGGCCGCGGTGATAACGCTGGTAGCCCAGGCCGCCGAAGGGTTCGGCACTGAAGCCGTCGGTGCCCAGCTGGTAGCCCAGCTCGGCGAAGGTATTCTGGCTTTGGGCGCTGTACTTGCCACTGAGTTGTTCCCGGTAATCCACCAGATTGAAGTCGACGCTGCGCTTGTTCTCGCCGGTGTGGCTGCTATGGATTGCTCCCAGGCGCAGCGCCAGAGGCCCGTCCTGACGCACTGCGTAACCGCCCAGGTGCCAGCTGTCCAGCGTGCCGTTGAAGCGGTTGGCACTCAGGTCGCTGGCGGATTTGGCGCCCAGCACGCCGACGCGCCAGGCGTGGTCCACCGCCCAGTCGGTGCCCAGCACCAGGCCCTGGGTGTGTTGCCGCAAGCCGAGGCCGCCGTGCTGCCCGTAGAGCTTGCCGCTGTTTTCCAGGCCCTGTAGCCAGACGCGTGGGGCACCGCCGGTGTTGTGTGTGTCACTCAACTGACGCATCGCTGAAAGCAGGCTGTTGTTCAGGGCTTTCTGGCTGTTCTGGGTGGCGGCAGCCAGGTTGGCATTCTGGCTGCCTGCCAGTTGCTCAAGGAACGCACCCAGGCGCCCGGGCTGCAAGTTGCCCAGCTCCCGGGCAAAATTTTCAACTTCGTACTCTTCCCACTCGTTCAGCTCGCCTGATGCCAGCAGCGTATCCAGGGCGTGATCCAGCACACGGGCGATGCTTTGGCCATTGTGGGTGGTAGCGTGGTCGGCGAAGTGAAAGTCATGGCTGGGCTCCGGATGAGCAGGGTAGCCGCCGACGGGTGTAGGGGTTATCCACTCACTGTCGGGCTCGATATCCCCGCGTGCCAAGGCGTGTTGGACGCTGGCAAGACCCAGGGTGAGGGTGATGGCGAACGCGATTTTTTTCTTTATGAACGGCATGTAGACCCGACCTCTTGATGGATGAGGCCGGGAATTTAGCGAGGTGACGGGCAGATAAATGTCAGGCTGCCGACCCGTCGCGTGCGGGAGAAGTCTCTAGTGGGCGACGATTAAAAACTCATCTGCCATTGCCCGATCAGCCCGTGATTGCGGCTGTTACTGCCTATTTCTCCGGTGTAGCCCACACCTAAGGTATGGCGGGCCGACAGGCCTACGTCCAGGCCGGCCTCCAGCAGCAGGCTGTCGCGGTCCAGGGCGCTGCCTTCGACATTGAACGCGGTGCCGCCCATCAGGAAGGCCTGGCGCGTGCTGCTGTCGACATCGCCGTAGGTGTGTTTCCAGCCGGCGCTGACCCGTGGCGTGAGGCTGATGCCATTGTCCAGTTGGCTCAGGTGCGCCAGGCGCAGGCCGAAGGTACTGCTGAAATTATCCTGGGTTTGCCCGTCGACATGCAGGGCCGCGGCACCGCCTTTTTCGTTGTAGCTGTCGCGGTGGTAGCGCTGGTAGCCGAGGTTGGCGAACGGTTCGGCACTCAGGCGCCCGCTGCCCATGGCGTAACCCAGTTCGGCGAAGGCTTGCTGGCTGTTGGCGTCGTAGTCACCTTTGGGCCGGTCGCTGAAACCGTCGAAGGCTACGGTGCGTTTGCTGTCGCCCTGATGCCCGCTGTAGGCGGCGCCCAGGCGCAAGGCCAGCGAGCCGCTCTGGCGCATGGCGTAGACGCCGGCGTGCCAGCTGTCGACGCTGCCGTCGACGCCCGTGGTGTCCAGGTCGGTCTTGGAGTAACCGCCCAGCACACCTACGCGCCAGTCCGAATCGAGTGCCCAGTCGGCACCCAGCACGCTGCCTTTGGTGCGTTGGGTCAGGCCGTTGCTGCCGTGGTCGCCGTCGAGCTTGCCGTAGCTGCCGATGCCTTGCAGCCACAGGCGGCCCCGGGCATTGGGGTCATTGAGGTTGCGCGCCTCGGCGGGTACGCCGGTGGCGGCCAATACCGGCGTGTCTTTTTGATCGAAGCCCACCAGCAATCCTGCGCCTCCACCCAGTTGATGCATGGCGCTCAGCATGCTGTTGCCCACCTGGGCGCTGGCGCCAAGGGTGGCGCTGGTCAGGTTGGCGGTGCTGCTGCCCGCCAGTTGTTCGATGGCGGCACCGGCGCTGCTGTTGGTGGTGTTGAGCAGGGCGTTATACAGCGGGTTGTTCTTGCCCAGGCTCGCCAGGGCGTTGGCGGCGCTGGTGCCGTTGCCGGTGTTGGCGAATTGATTGAAGGCCACATCGTTGCGGGTATAGGTCAGGCTGACCTGGGTGGGGCTGTAATCCAGGGTCGGCGTGAGGAAGGCATAGTCGCTGGTGACCTTGCCGAACGTGCCATTGATACTGCCGGCTTGCAGCACCGTGTAGTGGCTCTGCCACGGGTAGGTGCCGCTGCCGGGATTGATCGCCAGGGTCGCGCCATTCAGGTAGGCGGTGCCACCGACCTGCACCGGGGCGCTGCTGCCGTCGGCGTTCACGCCATAGGCCAGGGTCGAGCCGTTGGTCATGGTCAGGTCGCGGGTGATGCTGGCGGTGCCGAGTGCGGTATTGGTCTGCAAGGTGCCTTTGACCAACAGGCTGCCGACGCTGCCGCCACCGGCATAAATACCGCCTTCATCGATGGTCAGGTTGCCGGCGATCCCGCCCTGGTTGATCAGCTTGGCGCCGCTGAAAATCTCGCCGCCGTCGCTGAAATCGCCGCTGCCGGTGAGGGTCCAGGTGCCTTGCTTGACGTCCAGCCATTCGAAGTTGCGGCTGTCGCCAAAACTGCCGCCGGCGGCGTCGTCCATGGTCAGGCGGTCGTAGCCCGTGCCGCCGTCCACCACGCCGACGAAGCGGCTGCCACCGAGCAGGGTCAGCGTGTCATCGCCGCCGCCCAGATCCAGGGCCAAGCCGTTGCTGCCGCTGATGGTGCCTGCGTTGACCACCGTGTCGGCAAACTCGCCGACGAACTTCACACCAAAGCCGTCCAGGCCCTGGATGGTGCCGTGGTTGATCAGGGTGGTGGCTGCCAGTCCCGGGCCGTCGCTGCCGTCGTCCACCAGGATCGCGTTGTTGGCACCGCTTACCAATGCACCGACGCCGTTGAACACGTAGCCACCGCCGAGGGCGATGCCTTCGCTGCCGTTGGCAAAGCCGTTCTTGTCCACGCCGCCGGCGCCCACGCCCTGGATGATGCCGTAGTTTTCGATGTGGGCGATTTTGTCGATGTCCACGCCATCGCCGTCGCCATCGGGTTGCAGCCCGGAATAGGCGCCGGTGATGGTGCCGTGGTTGATCACCGTGCCGTCGCCGTCAGAACCAAAGCCCGAGCCGTTGCGGCCGATCACCGTGCCGTAGTTGGTCAGCGTGGCGCCCAGGTCGGTGGTGATGCCGTGGCGCCCGCCGGAAATCAGGCCGTAGTTGGTCACCGTCACGCCGGTGGCGGAGTCGATGTCGACGCCGTCGAACTTGTCGTCCCGGGAGAAGGTGTCGCCGGTGGAAATCTCACCGTAGTTAGTGATGGTGGCGTTGGCGCCGGTCTTCATGCCGTCGCTGGCGTCGCCGCGAATCAACCCGCCCAGGCGGTTGATGATGGTGGTCGTGACGTTGGGGCTGCGGATCGCATCCAGGTCCAGCCCTTGGCCGGTGGCGGAGCGAATGGTGCCGCTGTTGTCGATCAACAGGCTGCCGCTGGCGAAATTGCTGTCGATGCGCAGCGCGTCGTTGGCGCCCTGGATCACACCGCCGGCGCGGTTGTAGATGCTGTAGTTGCGCGTGCCGGTGAGGTCGCCGTTGCTGTCGATGGCGCGGCCGCCGGTGGAGATGATACTGCCGGAGTTGTCGATCACTACGCCATTGCCGCTGGTGCTGCCAGCCAAGGTGACGGCCACTTTATTGGTGGTGACGCTACCGGGTGCCGAGATCGTCAGCGAGTCACTGCCGCCCAGGGTGAGCGCGGTGGTGGTCGGGGTGTCGATCTGCAATGTCTTGGGTGGAGCGGGTGCTGCGTCAGCCAAACCGCTGCCCACCAGCAGGCCGAGGGTGAGTGCGAGGCGCTGGGGTGACGGAGGCATGGCGGACGTCCTTGTTTTTAGAAAAGAGTCGACCTGTATAGCGGAGGTTTTTTACAGAATGATGGCGGGGAGCAAAATGGGAGTAGATTTGCATTTTATTGCGTTGTAGGGCCCTGACTTCATCAGGATATGCATTTTAATGCATAAATATAATCTGCGACAAAGCGGTTTATGCACTATATTGCATTTTTGAGTGACCCAATTCCCCTATAGGTGCATTAAATTGCAGATGGCGACCACCTACCGATTGATGCTTCAGATATTTGCCAACGGCCGTTGGCATGACGCTGTGCGATTGGAATTTACTGAGCCGCAAAAGGGCTTCGACGGGCCTTGTCAGTTTGCTTATAGGCAGGACTATCTCGTCGAAAATCTTGAGGATATTCAGTTACCTTTTTCCAAAGCCGTTAGTGCGCGAGTGCCTTTGGATTGGGATGTTAAATTTCTGAAGACGGCCCCTGCCTTTCTACACGACATCGCACCTGCGGGTGCGGCAAAGCGATTTCTCATGGCGCATGTCGGTCGAGAGAAGCCTGACTATCTAAGTGCCGATTTATTTTTGCTGGGCCGCAGTACGCCAGCACCGATTGGCAATATGCGAATCAAGGAGTCAGTCGAGGTAGTGGATGACAGGCCTCCCATCGGGTTTCCTCGCAACGAGGTCGTTATACGAGACCAGAATTTCCTGGAGTATGCCTATGAACAAGGCGCGGCTATTGGCGGTGCAAGTGGGGCGGGCGGGGAAGCACCTAAGTTATTGATGGCTGAAGATGCAGAAGGGCTCCTGTATCCGGATGCCATATTGGTTGATGCGGATGTATCTCAACACTGGTTTATCAAGTTTGCCCGCAATAACGCGACCCAGAATGACCAAGACATATTGAGAAGCGAGTTTCACTACTACAAAGCACTCCAGGTACTGGGAATCGAAACGGTTGCCGCCCAGGGGCTTGCATTGGAAGAGGCCGCCAAGCCTAGCCTGTGGATGCACCGCTTTGATCGCAAGGTTACTGATCAAGGAGTCGAGCGTCTTGCTATTGAGTCGATCTACTCCCTGGCGAATGAGGTCATCCCTGGTGCCAGAATGGACCATATGGAGGTGATCCGGTTGTTGGTCAACCAATGGAACAGTGCGGGTCAGGGCGACCAAACAGACGAACTGGTGGCGGAATATCTGCGCCGGGACCTATTGAATAAAATTTTGGGCAACTCAGACAATCCTGGACGTAACACTTCGATTATCCGGGGGGAGGACTCGTTGCGACTGGCACCGATTTATGATTTGGCACCCATGGTAATGGACGCTGAAGGTATTCCCCGAACAACCAAGTGGCCAAAAAACTTAGAAGTGGGCGGTCAGATAGATTGGCGCGGGGTGTGCGATGCGTTGGTTGGCATTGTGGATCCCGAACAAGCCTTTGAGCGGTTGCGCAAAGATGCCGATCATTTGCGTGCGTTGCCGGATATTTTGGCGGGCAGTGGGCTGCCGTCAGTCACTATGAACCATCGTCACATCCCCCTCGGGAAGCTTGACCAGCGATTACAGGAGTGGGGGTTGAGATGACGATTACCATTGATGCTCGTGCCCTTTTAATTGAGAGCATTGAGCAAGGGTTAGCGGATGGTTCGCTTGAGATAGGCGAAGCCGTGCGTCGCTTGCGAAACGAAGTCACCGGTCTTCACCAAAGCCAATTCGCCAAGATGTGCAAAATTTCAGTGCGCACCTTGGTACATATCGAACATGGCGAGGGCAATCAGACGCTCAAATCGTTGAATGCGGTATTCAGGCCGTTTGGGTTGAAGATGGGGGTGGTGAAGGTCCGTAGAAATATGTAGGAAAGGCGATGGCGGTGTGTCAGTCGACGCAGTCAGTGACTGAGCCACCGCTATCGCAGGCAAGCCAGCTCCCACAGGTGTTTGGTGGCGTTTTATAGATTCAGGTTCGGCACTCTGCCAGTGTTTTCAATTGACCGGAGCCCGCCTGGTTTGCATCCGACAGCCACGCTTCAAACCCCGCCCCAATCGCTGGCCATTCCCCATCCAGGATCGAATACCACGCGGTATCCCGGTTCTGCCCCTTGACCACCATGTGCTGGCGAAACACCCCTTCAAAGCTGAATCCCAACCGCTCGGCCGCGTATTTGGAGCGGGCATTGCCGTTGTTGCACTTCCATTCCAGGCGACGGTAACCCTGTTCGAACGAGTACTTGGCCAGCAGGTACACCGCCTCGGTGCTTTTTGGTGAACGTTGCATCGGCGCGCCGAAGGTGACGTGGCCGATTTCGATGCGGCCCTGGGCCGGGACGATGGACATCAGGCTGAGGATGCCCTGTACGTCGCCGCTGGCTTTGTCGATCACGCTGAAGAAGTACGGGTCGCTGTTGGCTGCATGGTTGTTCAGCCAGGCATCGAAGGCGGCGCGCTCCAGAAACGGGCCGTAAGGCAAATAGTCCCACAACTTCGGATCGGCGCCCGGGCCTTGCAGGGCTTGCCACAAACCATCGCCATGGCGGGCCGGGTCGAGTTTTTCGAGGCGGATGAAGCGCCCTTCGATAACGGTCGCGGTGGGCGCCGGAACACCTTTCCAATCGGCCAATGATGTCGACATGCTGCTCTCCTTAAAGACCTTTGCGGAACTGGATAAAGCCGGGGCGTTCGGCGATGCGTTCGTACAGCTGGATGGCGGTGGCGTTGGTCTCGTGGGTCAGCCAGTGGACCTTGCAGCAGCCGTCGGCCTTGGCGGTGGCGTAGACGAATTCGATCAGTTTGCGCCCGACGCCGGTGCCGCGTTGGGCCGGGTCGACCAGCAGGTCCTGCAAGTAGCAGGAGTTTTCAATGCTCCAGTTGGAACGATGGTAGATGAAGTTGACCATGCCCACGGCCTTGCCGTCCTGCCAGGCCAGGGCCGAATGGGTCGGCTCATTGGCGTCGATCAGGCGTTGCCAGGTGTTCTGGCTGACGGCGTCCGGCAGCTCGGTGTTGTAGAAGCGCAGGTAGGCTTGCCACAGGGGCAGCCATGCGGCGTGGTCGGCGGCGGTGACTGGGCGAATCTCGATCTGGCTCATGTTGGCTCCTTGGGAATAAAGCGGGCGAGGGTCTGGTCGCGCACGTCGGTGCTGGCGGCCAACCCTTCGCGAACGCCGGCGATATCCGCCGCGCTGCGGTTCTGGCTGAGTTTGCGTTTGCCTTCCAGGCGCTGGATCGGCAGGGCAAAGCCGACGATGGCCTTGAGCATGCCGTCGATGTAGTCGGCCGGCGCGTCGCTGACTTTCCACGGCTGGGTACGATTGCCTTCGTGGCGGTCGGTGAGGGCGCTGACCAGCGCGAGCAGGCGCTCGGCATCGGTGAACACTTCCCCGGTACCGTAGGCGTGTACCGCGATGTAGTTCCAGGTGGGCACGACTTTGCCATGCTCAGCCTTGGCCGGGTAAAACGCCGGGCTGATGTAGGCCTCGGCGCCGGCAAAAATCACCAGGGCTTCGCTGCCATTCTGCAGGTCCTGCCACTGGCGGTTGGCTTTGGCCATGTGCCCGTACAGCGTGCCGTTGGGGCCTTCGTCGGGGTTGAGCAGCAGAGGCAAGTGGCTGGCTTGCAGGCCTTGCTCGCCACAGGTGATCAGCTGCGCCAGGCGGGTGTGCTGGATCAGTTGCTGGATTTCGGGCAAGTCGTCGAGGGCAAAGGCGCGTGGTGTGTACATGAAGATTTTCCTTGGCGAATGCCTGCATCCTAGGCAGGCTATTGGTTCGTTGTAAGAGCCATCTAGCACCAATTTCATAGGTCCAATGTCATGCCTCCGATTGAGCCACCGTTGTCGTTCAACCCCGCCGGAATTGAACTGGATCGCCGTCAAGGCCTGACGCGCCAGCTTTACCATGCACTACGCCAACGGGTGCTGGACGGGCGGCTGGTGAGCGGCACCCGGCTGCCCGCCAGCCGTGATCTGGCGGCGGCGTTGTCGATCTCCCGCAACAGTGTGGTGCGCGCCTACGACCAGCTGTATGCAGAAGGTTTTATCGAAGGTCGGGTCGGTGATGGCACTTACGTCGCGCAGTTGCCGCAAACCCGGGGCGTCGACAAAAAATTATCCACAAAAGTATCCACAGGGTTTTCCACAGGCTTATCCCCAGGGTTATCCACAAATTGGCTGGATTTACCTGTGGTTTCATCCAGCCAGGTTATCCACAGCCCCGCCTTGGAACGGGTGGAAATTAACCATTTGCCCCTCCCGCCGACGGGACCGCCACGGGCGTTTCGGGTGGGCGTGCCGGCCTTCGATCTGTTTCCCTTTGACGTGTGGGCCAAGCTGAATGCGGCTTTCTGGCGCAAGCCGGACCTGCAGCAACTGTGTTATGGCGACCCGGCAGGTGACGAGCGCTTGCGCGGCCTGATCGCTGCGTACTTGCGCAGTTCCCGCGGCATGCAGTGCACGGCTGAGCAAATAGTGATCACCAGTGGCGCACAGCAGGCAATCAGCCTTTGTGCACAGCTGCTGGTGGCGCCGGGGGACAGCGTGGCGGTGGAAAACCCGGGGTACCGCGCCGCAGGCCATGCCTTCGCGATTGCCGGGGCGAAACTTCACGGGGTGGCTGTGGACGGCGAGGGCATCGATTGCACGGCGCTGCATGCCATCGACCAGTGTCGCCTGGCCTATGTCACGCCTTCTCACCAGTACCCGTTGGGCGTGGTGATGAGCCTGGCGCGGCGCCTGGAACTGCTGGCCTGGGCCGAGCGCACCGGGGGCTGGATCATCGAGGACGATTACGACGGCGAGTACCGGTACAGCGGCGCACCGCTGGCGCCGTTGGCGGCGCTGGACCGCAGCGGGCGAGTGCTCTACGTCGGCACCTTCGGCAAGGTGGCGTTTCCGGCATTGCGCCTGGGCTATCTGGTATTGCCCCAGAATTTGGTGCAGGCCTTCGCCCGGCGCCGGGCGGTGGATGTGCGCCATTCCGAGGTCAGTACCCAGGCGGTGATGGCCGAGTTCATGGCGGCCGGGCATTTCCAACGGCATGTGCGCCGCATGCGCCGCGCCGCCTTGAGCCGTTTGAACACCTTGCTTGGCGAATGGCCCGAGGGCATCGACGGCATTGGCAAGCTGCCCAGTGTGGCGGCCGGCTTGCACCTGACGGTGCCGGTGGATGATCTGGCGCGGGAGCGGGTTCTGGTTGCCCAGGCCGCAGCGGTGGGTGTGGAAATCAACGGGCTGAGCAGCTATTGGTTGCCCGACTCCAGCCCCTTGCCCGACCGGCATGCCGGGCTGGTCCTGGGCTTCGCCGCCGTGCCTGAAGCGCAAATCAGCCTCGCGCTGAGCCGCTTGGGCCAGGCGTGGGCATCCGCTGTAGTGAGTTAGCGGCACCCGCAGGTGCCGCCATTGCGCCGGTCAGGTGCCGGATTTGATCTTGGTCCAGGCCCGCGTGCGTGCGCGCTCGGCATCACGGCCCAGGGGTTTCAAGGTGTAGAGCGTGGCCATGGCCGCCTCGGTAGGGTACAGGTTGGGGTTATTGCGGATCGCCGGGTCCACCAGGCTGGTGGCGTCCTTGTTCGGGTTGGGGTAGCCGACAAAATCGCTGATCGGTGCGATCACAGCCGGTTGCAGCAGGTAGTTGATGAAGGTGTAAGCGTCTTCCGGATCTCTTGCTCCCTTGGGAATCGCGAGCATGTCGAACCAGATCGGCGCGCCTTCCTTGGGCAGGCGCATGTCCACGGTCACGCCGTTCTTCGCTTCTTTGGCACGGTTGGCGGCCTGGGAGAAACTGCCGGAATAACCGACGGCCACGCAGATGTCACCGTTGGCAATATCAGCCATGTACTTGGACGAGTGAAAGTAGGTGATGTACGGGCGGATTTTCATCAGCAGCGCTTCGGCTTTGACATAGTCCGCCGGGTTGCTGCTGTTGGGGTCCAGGCCCAGGTGCTGCAAGGCCAGCGGCAGGATCTCCGACGGCGAATCCAGCAGCGCCACACCGCACTGCTTGAGCTTGCTGATGTTCTCTTCGTTGAAGATCAGGTCCCAGCTGTCCACTGGCGCATTTGCACCGAGCGCGGCCTTGACCTTGTCCGGGTTGAAGCCGATGAGGATGGTACCGTACATGTAGGGCACGGCGAATTTGTTGCCGGGGTCGTTGGCTTCGATCAGCTTCATGAGCTTGGGATCGAGGTGGTTCCAGTTGGGTAGTTTGCTGCGGTCCAGAGGCTGGAACACCGAGGCTTCGATCTGCTTGGCCAGGAACACGTTGGACGGCACCACCACGTCATAGCCGGAGTTGCCGGTCAGCAGCTTGGCTTCCAGGGCTTCGTTGGTGTCGAAGATGTCGTAGACCAGTTTGACCTTGGGGTTCTGGGCCTTGAAGTCTTCCAGGGCCTTGGGGGTGATGTAGTCGAACCAGTTGTAAACCCGCAGGGTGGTTTCTTCGGCGTGTGCCACACCGCTGAACACCGCGGCGCACAGGACCAGATGCTTGAGCATGTTCATGATGCTGCCCCCTCAAACCCTTCAAGAACGTTGACGGCGTTGATGCCGATTTCTTCGACGGCGTAGCCGCCTTCCATCACAAACAGGGTCGGCTTGCCCAGTTGGGCGATGCGCGCGCCCATGGCCAGGTAGTCCGGGCTGTCGAGCTTGAACTGCGAGATCGGGTCGTCCTTGAACGTGTCGACACCCAGGGACACCACCACGATGTCGGCGCCATAGCGCTGGATTTCCTCACAGGCCTGTTCCAGTGCCGCACTCCAGGTATCCCAGCCCGAACCGGCCGGCAGCGGATAGTTGAAGTTGAATCCTTCGCCCGGGCCTTCTCCCAGCTCATCGGCATAACCCAGGAAGAACGGAAACTCCGCCTCCGGGTGGCCGTGGATCGAGGTGAACAGCACGTCGCTGCGTTCGTAGAAGATCGATTGGGTGCCGTTGCCGTGGTGGTAGTCCACGTCAAGAATCGCGACCTTTTTGTGGCCCTGGTCGAGAAACGCCTGGGCGGCGATGGCGGCGTTGTTGAGGTAGCAATAGCCGCCCATCAAGTCGCTGGCGGCGTGATGCCCGGGTGGGCGACACAGGGCGAAGGCACTGCGGGCGCCTTGCTGGATCGCTTGTTGGGCGGTCAGTGCAACCTGGGCTGCGCTGTAGGCGGCTTGCCAGGTGCCGGCGGTAATCGGCGCGCCGCCGTCGAAGCTGTAATAGCCAAGTTGGCCGTGCAGGCTGGTGGGAATCACCTTGCGCAAGGTGCGGGCGGGCCAGGTGTAGGGCAGCAAGTCGCCGTCCTGGTTAAATTCTGTCCAGCGTTGCCAGGCGCCTTTGAAGAAGTCCAGGTAGGCCGGGCTGTGGATACGTTGCAGCGGCGCCAGGCCGAAGTCCTGCGGCGCATGCACCGGGCCCAGCTCGCGCTCCTTGACCCGTTGCAGCACATGGTCGGCGCGGGAGGGCATTTCGAAGCAGGGCATCAACTGCCCGTCCATCAACTCGCAGCGGCCGTGGTGCAGGTGGTGATCGTCTGAGTAGATCGTCAGCATATTGTTGTTCTCCGCAGGCTGTATCGGTGCATGCAGTCTTGCGGCGGGCAGGGTTTATGAGAACGGCAGGAGCGGCCAAAAGGGGATAAATACGGCCAATGTGTGTGACCGCAATTCGCCCCTCAATGGGGCGTCATGCGCGAAATTGGCTCGGCGCGACGCCGCTCCAGCGTACAAACGCGTGGCGGAAGCTGGCGGTCTCGCTGAAACCCAGGGTTTCGGCGATCCGATAGATCGGCAGTTCATCCTCCCCCAGCAACTGCTTGGCCCGCTCGAAGCGTAGCTCGTCGAGCAGTTCCTGGTAGCTGCAACCCTGTTCGTGCAGGTGCCTGCGCAGGGTGCGCGCCGAGCAGTTCATCTGTTGGGCCAACCCCTCAAGGCCGGGCGCGGCCTGCAATTGGCCGGCGAGCACTTGGCGGATTCGGCCCAGCCACGCCTGGCGGCCGGTGAACTCCAGGTTCTGCTTGCGGCAACGCTCGGCCATGGCTTGGTGGGTAACGGCGTCGGCCAGTGGCAACGGCTGGTCGAGCCAGCGTCTGTCGAAGGCAAAGGCATTGGCGGTGGCTTGAAACTGCAACGGGCAGTCGAAGCGTTCGCGGTAGCGCGCCTGATAATCCGGCGCGTCGTATTCAAAGCGCGCACCGAGCAATGGCAGCGGATGGCCCAGCAAGTCGTCGCAGATGACTTTCAGGGAGACCAGGCAGAACTCGACGTTGAAGGTTTCCAGCGCCGGGTTCTCGCGATAATCGCCGGCGCTGAACCAGATGCGCTCGCCGTCTTCCACCAGGCTCAGCTCGAAAAGTGTTCCCAACAGCGCCGGATAACGCAGGGCCAGGCGCAAAGCGTCACCGAAGGTGGCACTGGTGAGCAGGGCGTAGCCGAGCATGCCGTATGACGAAACGTGCATGCGCCGGCCCAGTTCCAGGCCGATATCCCGCTGCAACGCCACGGCATTGGCGCACACGCGCATCTCCTGGTTAGTGGTGATACGTGTGTCGGCACGGCTCAAGTCCGCCGGGCAGATGCCGCTTCCGGCGAGCAGGGTTTCAGCGGGCAGGCCCAGGTGCTTGAACGCGTCGAGTACCAGCGAGACGGCATTGAGGGTGGTGAGGTGGGAGTGCAGCATGCGGGGTTCCAGGCAAGGGTTGCCTGGAACCGAGCAAGTTGTGTGCCGTCACTCCGCCCCGAAGAACACTCGCCTTGCCTGTTCCAGGCTGATTTCACTGCGGTAGAAGTCGATCTTCTGTTGATCGCTCAGGTTTGGGATGTGGTTGGCGTCCGCACCTTGGCGCACTTCTTCCGGGGTTTTAAGGCGTGCCGAGATAAATGACTTGGCCATGGTCCACGCGGCTGAATAGTGAAAGTGTGCGTACCAGAGGAGCATGTGGGTGCTGCGTTCGCTGATGGTGTACACGTCCAGATAGTCGGTCGGCCCCTTGCGCTGGCGGTTGACGGTTTTTTTGATGCTGATCTCATTTTTGCTTTTGAGCCACTCAATGCCCTCGACGGTGGGTGGCCGTTGCTTGATGGTGAGCAGCCGGTAGCTGCTGGCCTCCTCATACAGCTTCTTCACCGCAGTGCTGAGCTGTTTGCCCACGGTGGCGGCCGAGCGTGTCTCGCTTTCGGTGGCATTGCTCTGGGTAAGGGCGTGCTCGACGGCGTCGTTGGCCCGCTCCAGCGACATGGCATGCTGGTGCAGCATGTATTCGATGCCGGACGCGGTGCGGGTAGCCTCGCTGATCTGGGTACTGGCGCGTTGATTGAATACCGGCAACCCGTCAAGCAATGCCTGGCCGGCGTCGATACTGGCCGACAGGTCGAGCGCCGGAGCCGGCGTTGGGGAGGGCTTGATTTGCTGGACCCATTGCCCGGGCTGTTTCTCATGAAAGGTCGCCATCACTTGCTGGGTCAGCGGTGAGCGAATGTCCACCATGTCGGTCTCCAGCCCCGCCGGCGTCAGACGCGGCTCGCCGATGAGCACGCCGTTGTAGCGTGTGTTGATGAATTTCTTCTTGGGCCTGGGGGGCGTGGGAGGCGGGGTCGGGCGGCTTCTGAGGGATTCTCGGTCAGTGTGCAGCATGCCCAGCTCGATCAATGCCCGTCGAGCATAGATGCCGATCTGCTCACGCAAGCGCGCAATCGGCTGGTCCTGGGCCTGGTCGGGGAAGTCTTCCTGGAAGTCCTGCAAGCGTTCGTCGAGCGTCTTGAACTGCTCGATCAGGCTGTTGAGGGTTTCGATGCGTTCGTCGAGCCGTGCTTCGCTGCGTTCCTCCAGAGTATCGCGCAGGCTCTGCACGGCGATTTCGGCGGTATCGACAATGCGGTCGATGGCCACCCAGGCGTCTGGTGCGCTGGCTGTGCTGTTCTCGGACAAACACAAATTGCGCGCCAGGGTGACTTGCAGGGCGTTGAGGTCCTCGCGGGTGTACGCGGGCATCAGGCGTTTGGTGTTCTGGATCAGTTGCAACCCTTCCCGTGCCAACCCCTGGAGACGGATGAAACGCGACTGCACGTAATCCAGGCGCGCGATCATGTCGCGGTTCATCTCGCTCATCTGCCGGGCGTCCGCGACATGCCGCTGTTGCGGGGATTCGGCTTGGATTTCGATCTGGTTGAGGACGGTCCTGAGCTTGGGCGTAAAGGTGGTAAGGGCTTCGGTAATGCCGGCCTGTGAGAGGTCCAGTTGCGCCTTCAGGTAGCCCAGGGCTTGTTGCTGATAGTTCGTCACCGGCGCAAAGACATTCAGAGTCTGCAGTTGCGTCAGTGCGGTGTCGTAGTCCTGGCGCTGGTTTTCCAGAGTGGCCAGGTACAGCCGGCGATGGGTGGCTTGCGCGGAGGTGGACGGCGCGTCGGCCATGGCATTCTGGACTTGTTGCAGATGGGTTTGAGCGGCGGTTTTTTCGCGCTCGAACTTCTCCAGCTTGGCACGCACCTCAAGGGCTTTCAGGCTCGCCACGTCCTTGGCCTTTTTGGTCTTGAACTTGGGACCGCCACCACGCAGGCGCAGGCGCGTATCGATAAACCATTCGCCCTTGGCATTGTTGATCAGGGGTGGGCCGTTATGGCCTGGCTGTTTCGGGTCGATGATGACGACGGTATCGCCTTCATCCACCGTGACCTCAAACCAGCGCGGCCCCACCGGGGCATACCATTTTGGCCCCAGCGGGTAGAGATGCGTGTAGGCACCGGTGGCGGTGTTCTGGCTGCCCAGGCCTTGAGGCTTGCTGACTTTGATGCTGTCCAGCCGCTTCGCCAGGCTGCTTGCGGTGAGTGTTATGGCACCGCCGGTGTACAGGGATTGTGGATGATCGTGCGGCAGTTCGGGGCCGCTGATGTCCTTGAGTTGTTTCACATCCAGCGCGACGGGGGAGGCAGATACCGGCTTCTCGGCAGAGCTTGCGGGCAAACGGCGCCTGGCGGGCTGGGTGCGACGCACAGCGTGCAAGGTGATCGCCATGCCCAGGTTCATCAGCAGTTCAACGAGGGCCGCCCAGCGCTCCTGGTCTTTATGGCGCTGCTGGGCGTCGACGATCTGTTGCAGTTGGTCCATGACTTGCCAGACCCACGCGGCGGCGCCCGCGGTACTGCCCAGAAATGGCAGCGCGGCATTCAGCACCAGCCAACCGGCGTGCTTGAAGGTGGCCCAGCGGTTTTCCGCATTCGACACCGATTGGCGGTCGGCCAACTCCACCAACGCATTGGCGTTGGCCTTGAACAGGCTGGCGAGCAGGTCGCCGTTGAGCGGCGTGCCGCCAAGGCTCATGGGGCCGCTCATGATGAGCAGTTTGGCCGGGTCCACCAGAAAACGCACAACCGCCCACGGCGACGGCAATTGCCCCGGGAAGGTGTAGTTGGCGTAGTCATTGCGCACGGCCTCTGGCAGCCAGGCGAGCACTGCGTCCCGCAGGTCGAGGTCCTGGGTTATCGCGTAAAGCAGGTTGGTGGGTGACGGATATTGGATCAGCGGCGGTTCGAACAGCGGGCGATACAACAGGCACGGGCCAGTGCTTGGGTCCTGGGGGCCGATGACATACATATTCGCCACCTCATCGGCGGCGCCGCCGTCCCGGCGCAAGGGCAAAAAGGCCAGGGGCCGCAAGACGATGGGTTGGCCGTCTACCTGGCGGTCGGCGTCCAGTGGCTCCATCAGTGCCGCCACATACCGATAGCCGCGCTCGTCGATGCCGGACTGCCCGAGAATCTTGTACTGCAGGGCCAGCAATGGCAGTTGGATGCGCAGGTGCTGGCTGTACAGGGCTTGCCGGTGTGCCGATTCCTGCGGGTCGTCCAGCAGTTTTTGCTTGATCAGCAGGGGGTATTGGCGGCCGATATCGACCTGGCTTACGAGGCTTTCCACATAGTCCGTGGTCAACCACTCGGGCACGCTGCGCGCGTTGTGCAGCACCAGGCTCTTGTTGCCCAAGGGCAGGGCGATCAGGTTTTGCAGCGCCAGGTCGACCAGGCTGAAGGTGGCCGTCTCGACCTTGCCAGGCACCGTGAACAGCCCCCAGACCACCTGGCTTTGCACGCGAATCTCGAGGTCGCCGAGGGTGAGCGCTGCGGCGTCGGCATGTTGCGCAATCATCTGCGTGCGCAGCGCATCGAGGGTGTACTCGCGCAGCGGCGCGATACCTTCCTGATAGGACGCGCCGGCGTTAGTGCTGTGCAGCGCCGCCAGCTCCTTGAGGTGTCTGGAGTACAACGCCATGTCGCTGCTGGACGCGCTCTTCAACCACTCGGGCAGCGCGTCCTGATACCACTGGATGTCCGGGCCATTGGAGGGAGTCAGGGTCTCGACTGCGGGCGGGGAGCTTAGCGTCACGCCGTTGGCATCACCTTGGCGCATGGCGGAAAAATCAATCGCGCCGATGGCCTCGAGCTGGATTGCAATCAGCGCGCAGGCCTGCTGGTCGAAGAAGTTGCCGTCGGGTTCGAACAGTCGCCATTGCAGGGGCGCGTCGGACCCCGAGGCGATCACATACCGCGGCAAGGCCTTGCCCAGCTCCGCCAGGGAGTCGAATCGTTCATAACCGTGCAGCAGCGAGTACGTGAGAATAATCGTGCGGGTTTCATGGGTGCCGGCCAGTACTGCGATTGGCAGTACCTTGAGGCTGCTGGTATCTGCCTCCACACCTTGCCCAATATCGATCAGGCAGGCTTTGCAGGCGAACGGATCGCCCGTCCGGTTCAGGCGGTCGGGGTTGTTGAACAGCTGGCGCGCCATGTCGAAGTCCTTGCCTTTCCAGTTGGGGGCCGTGGTCACATCCCACATGTTGCGCAGGCAGGTGGACAGCATCTGCCACTGCGGCGCCATGCCGTTGCGGGTGTTCCAGAAGGCGAGCTGCTGCTCCTGATAAGCGCTGAGCATCACCGGCGCCAGCAGGTTGATCAGGTTACCGACCTCGCTGATGCGCACCGGCAAATGCACGGCCGGTACGGTAATGGGCTGTTGGGTGAGGAAGTGTTCACTCTCAATGAACACGCTTGGTACAGCAAGTACGGCCTGTATGGCGAGCACGTCGGTCAGCGCCTGGTAGTGCGCGGGGGCAGGCAGGATCTGATCGTCCACGATGTGCCAGGCGGGTGTGCAGACCAGGGTGATATCTGGGTCGATAGCCAGCGTCGGATATAAGTCCCGCAGCGATTGACGCAGCAGCGTTGCGGCGATTTCGCGGAAGGAGGGGCCGAGGCGCAGTTGGGTCAGCAAGGCGTCGGCGGCGTTGGAGTGGGTGGGTGAGGTCATGGGCGTGCCTGTCATGCGCATAGGGAAACCCGAGGCAAGACCTCGGGGTTTCCATGCTAAGCAGCGGCGCGCCAGGCAGGCGGTGGATATGTAGCGGGCTTTAGCTCAGCTCACCGCAGAGGTCGAGTTCGATCAGCCGGCGAACTTCGGCATTCTCCAGGCCCGCGCCGAGCAGCGCATTGAGCTTGCCGAACACCGCTTCCCGGGTCATCCCGCCGCCGGACAACACGCCCACGCTGCGCAAGCGGCTGCCGGCTTCATACACATCTAGCTCCACGCCGCCTTCATGGCATTGGGTAATGGCGACGACGATTACGCCGTTGTCCTGCGCCCGCTTGAGGCTGGCGAGGAATTCGGGGTTATCGCTCGGCCCGGTGCCGCTGCCGAAGCATTCGAGCACCAGCGCCTGGATGCCGCTGTCGATCAGCGCGTCCAACTGCGCGGCGCCAATGCCGGGCACCAATGGCAGCACGCCGACATTGGCCAGCCCCTTGGCCTGGCGGTAATGCAGCGCCGCGGGAAGCATTTCTGCCTGGGCCACGCCGCCGTTACGCTGCAACGCGGCAAACGGATGGCGACCAAAACTGCGGATTTTTGCGCAGCGGGTTGGGGCCATCAGCACGCCGTGGAAATACAACTGCACGCCCGGTACCAGGCCTTCGCCCAAGGCCACCAGCGCGCCGCTGACGTTTTCCCAGGCATCGCTGTCGGGCACGCCGGCCGGCAGCATCGAACCGGTAAACACCACCGGTACAGGCAGGCCCAGCAGTTGGAAACTCATGGCGGCCGCACTGTAGGCCAGGGTGTCGGTGCCGTGCAGGATCAGCACGGCGTCGCAGCCGGCATCGACTGCTTCGATCACGGCCACACGCAAGCGCTGCCAATAGGCGGGCGTCATGTTGGCGCTGTCGATCAGCGGGGACATTTCCTGGAAGCGCCAGGCCGGCACGTCCAGTTGGGCGAGGGCTTCGCTCATGCGGGCTTCAAAACCCGAAGCCGGCGCCAGGCCGTTGGCACTGGCCTGCATGCCGATGGTGCCACCGGTGTAGAGCACCATGATGTTAGTAGCTGGGGACATCGAAGAATCTCCTGAACGAAAAACGCCGCCGGGCCCAGAGCATGCCCAAGGCCGGGCGGCGTGTCATCTATCTAGGCTTGCGCCGCTTAGCGCTGGGCTTGAGCGTTCAGCTCTGCCGTTGCTTGAGCGGCAGGTTCCGGCTTCACCGGATTGGCCGGCCAGGCCTTGCGGTCCAGGTCCAGGTCCGGGAACTGGCTGGAATCGAACACCGGAGTCTTGATGCCCGCAGCGCGCTGGTTGTCGTAGTCGTTCAGGATGCGCATGGCGATCTTGAACAGGAACGCCAGGGCGAACAGGTTGACGAACGCCAGCAGGGTCATGGTGATGTCGGCGAAGGCGAACACGGTGCCGAGGTTCTCGATGGAACCCCAGAAAATCAGCACCAGCACCAGCGCGCGGTAGCCCATCAACACCTTGCGGTTGTCGCCCACAATGAAGCGCAGGTTGCTCTCGCCGAGGTAGTAGTTGTACATGATCGAGGTGAACACGAACAACGCCAGGGCTACCGAGATGAACATCCGGCCCCAGTCACCCACCACGGCCGCCAGGGAGTTCTGGGTCAGGGCAATGCCGTCGCCTTCGAAGCCCGGGGTGTAGAAACCGGACAGCAGGATCAGCAGCGCGGTGCAGGTGCAGATCACGAAGGTGTCGAGGAATACGCTGAACGCCTGAACCACGCCTTGGGCGATCGGGTGTTCAACCGAGGCCACGGCTGCCACGTTAGGCGCACTGCCCAGACCGGCTTCGTTGGCGAACACGCCGCGCTTCACACCCATGATGATTGCGCTGCCCACCAGGCCACCGAAGGCTTGGTCGAGGCCGAAGGCGCTCTTGACGATGGTCGCGAGCATGGCCGGCACGTGGTCGAATTGCAGCACGATCACGTACAGGGTCACGGCGATGTAGACCAGGGTCTTGACCGGTACCAGCAGGTCCGCAATCGAGGCGATACGCTTGATCCCGCCGATGAACACCAGGCCCAGCAGCACGGCCAGGGCCAGGCCGGTGTAGGTGGTGTCCAGGCCAAACGCATTGTTCAGCGAGTGAGTCACGGCGTGGGCTTGCAGGCCGTTGAAGGCGAAACCGAAAGTCACCAGCAGCAGGAACGCCATCACCATGCCCAGCCAGCGTTTTTGCAGGCCGTGCTGAATGTAGTAAGCCGGGCCGCCACGGTAGGTGCCTTCAGCGTCGGTGCGCTTGTAGAGCTGGCCGAGGGAGCATTCGATAAAGCTCGAGGACATGCCCACCAGTGCGGTGACCCACATCCAGAACACGGCACCGGGGCCGCCCAGGGTCACGGCAATGCCGACGCCTGCGATGTTGCCGGCACCCACGCGCCCGGCGAGGCTGAGCATCAGCGCCTGGAACGAGCTGAGCTGGCCGGAGCTGCTCTTGAGGCTGTCTTTGAACACCGAAAACATGTGGAAAAAGTGACGCAACTGAACGAAACGCGAGCGGATCGTGAAGTAACCACCGAGCCCGACAATGAGCACGATCAATACTTTCCCTGAGAGGAAGTCGTTGATGACTTCTAGCATGGAGTGTTCCTCGCTGATTTTTCTAATGGCAAACGCAGGACGGTCCGACGCATCGCTCGGCACCAGGCAGTGCACGACGCTTCGCCCCAATCCTTTTGCGGGTGTTGTTATTCATGCGGTTTCGCGCTTCCCAGGGTCTCGTTACCGACGACCGCTGACGCGAAGAGGGGCGGCACTATACCTAGCAGCATTCAATCCGTCTGCATGCGGTGACTAAAGGTCTGTAGGAGCGAGCTTGCTCGCGAAGGTCTTTAACGATGATGAGTTCCTCCTGGATTAACGCAGCGCCTTGAAGTTTTTCGCGAGCAAGCTCGCTCCTACAAGACGCGCGTGGGGTATTTCGAGCAAAAAAAAGGGCCTGAAGAACGAGCCTTCAGGCCCTCAAAAGGTGAGAGGTGTCTAGTCCCTCAACCTGGTGAGCGGTGCAACAAACGCTTAGGCCTTCAACGGGACCAAACGTGGGGCAATCATGTTTTCGGGGCGCAGGATGTCGTCGAGCATGGCGTCGTCGAGCAAGCCTTCTTCGCGCACCAGTTCCAGCACGCCGCGGCCGCTTTCAAGGGCGATACGGGCGATGCGGGTGGCGTTTTCATAGCCGATGTACGGGTTCAGAGCGGTGACCAGGCCGATGGAGTGTTCCACCAGCTCGCGGCAGCGGGCTTCGTTGGCGGTGATGCCGACGATGCAGTGCTCGCGCAGCATGTCCATGGCGCGTTGCAGCAGGCGGATCGAGTCGAAGATCTTGTAGGCGATCAACGGCTCCATCACGTTCAGTTGCAGCTGGCCGCCTTCGGCCGCGATGGTCAGCGCCAGATCGTTACCGATGATCTGGAACGCCACCTGGTTCACGGCTTCCGGGATTACCGGATTGACCTTGCCGGGCATGATCGAGCTGCCTGGCTGGCGGGCCGGCAGGTTGATTTCGTTGATGCCGGTGCGTGGGCCGCTGGACAGCAGGCGCAGGTCGTTGCAGATCTTCGAGAGCTTCACCGCGGTACGCTTGAGCATGCCGGAGAACAGCACGAAGGCGCCCATGTCGGAGGTGGCTTCGATCAGGTCGGCAGCCGGTACCAGCGGCTGGCCGCTGATGGTGGCCAGGCGTTGAACGGCCAGGGCCTGGTAACGCGGGTCGGCGTTGATGCCGGTGCCGATGGCGGTGCCGCCCAGGTTCACTTCGGTCAGCAGCTCTGGCGCCAGGGTTTTCAGGCGGGCCAGGTCTTCACCGAGGGTGGTGGCGAAGGCACGGAATTCCTGGCCGAGGGTCATCGGCACGGCGTCTTGCAGCTGGGTACGGCCCATTTTCAGGACGTGGCTGAATTCTTCACCTTTGGCGGCGAACGACTGGATCAGGCTGTCGAGGCTGGCCAGCAGGGCGTCGTGGCCCAGCAGCAGACCCAGGCGGATCGCGGTCGGGTAGGCGTCGTTGGTCGACTGCGCCATGTTCACGTCGTTGTTGGGGTGCAGGTACTGGTATTCGCCCTTGTTGTGGCCCATGGCCTCCAACGCGATGTTGGCGATGACTTCGTTGGCATTCATGTTGGTTGAAGTGCCAGCGCCGCCTTGAATCATGTCCACCACGAACTCTTCGTGGAAATCGCCGCGGATCAGACGGGCACAGGCTTCGCTGATGGCAGCGTGCTTGGCTTCGCTGAGCTGGCCCAACTCGCGGTTGGCGTCAGCGGCCGCTTGCTTGACCATTGCCAGGCCGACCACCAATTTCGGGTAATGCGAAATCGGAACGCCCGAGAGGCGGAAGTTATTCACCGCTCGCAGGGTCTGGATGCCGTAATACGCTTGAGCGGGTACTTCGAGTACGCCAAGCAGGTCTTTTTCTGTGCGGAAAGATGCAGCGGAGGACATGACGGAAATCATCTCGATAGGGACCCGGGCTAGGCCGGAACGCTGTGAATGCTAGGCTTGCGGGAAGTTTTGGGCCAATGCTGTTAAACACTGGCCTATGCATAAACGGCATAATGTCGGTGTGACCCCGTTACCATGGCGGACGTGTGTGCCAAAATGGTGCGTGCCCCGGGAGGATGTGATGAACCTTGAAAGCAAATGGCTGGAAGACTTTAGCGCCCTGGCTGCCACTCGCAGCTTCTCCCAGGCGGCGGAGCGGCGCTTTGTCACCCAGCCGGCGTTCAGTCGGCGCATCCGCAGCCTGGAGGCCGCGCTTGGCCTGACCCTGGTCAATCGCTCGCGCACCCCGGTCGAACTGACGGCAGCGGGGCAGTTGTTCCTGGTCACCGCGCGTACCGTGGTCGAGCAGCTCGGCGAAGTGCTGCGGCACTTGCATCACCTGGAAGGCGGGCAGGGCGAAGTCATGCAGGTGGCGGCGGCCCACTCCCTGGCGCTGGGCTTTTTCCCACGCTGGATCGCGCAGTTGCGCAATGAAGGACTGAACATCGCCACCCGGTTGGTCGCCACCAACGTCGGCGACGCGGTGCACGCGCTGCGCGAAGGCGGCTGCGACTTGATGCTGGCGTTCTACGACCCGGACGCGGCGATGCAGATGGACCCGGAGATCTTCCCGTCGCTGCACCTGGGCAACACCGAGATGCTCCCGGTGTGCGCCGCCGATGCTGACGGCAAGCCGCTGTTCGACCTGGAAGGCGAGGGCAGCGTGCCGCTGCTGGCCTACAGTGCCGGCGCGTTTCTCGGGCGTTCGGTAAACCTGTTGCTGCGCCAGCGAGCGCTGCGCTTCACCACGATTTACGAAACCGCCATGGCCGACAGCCTCAAAAGCATGGCCCTCGAAGGCCTGGGCATTGCCTGGGTGCCGCAGTTGAGCGTGCGGGCGGAGCTGGCGCGGGGCGAACTGGTGGTGTGCGGCGGTGCGCAATGGCATGTGCCGCTGGAGATTCGCCTGTACCGCTGCGCCCTGGTGCGCAAGGCGAACGTGCGGTTGTTGTGGCGCAAGCTGGAAGGTGGTGCGGCGCAGAATACCTGAGCCAACACAGGTCAAATGTGGGAGCTGGCTTGCCTGCGATTGCGGTGGGTCAGCGCCTGAAATGTTGGCTGATACACCGCTATCGCAGCCAAGCCAGCTCCTACAGGGTTTTGTGGTGTTTTCGCTGACCTGGAAGTCAATAAAACCGCTACTTTGCGCCACTGGACAGATGGTCATTCCAGGGGCTGTTTATCTGCGTTATTACGGTATACTGCGCGGCCTTCGGCCGGTCCCACCGGCCTTAATTCGTACACCAAGCCACGCCGGATTTCCCGCGTGGCTTGTTGTTTTTTGACGCGCCTGCGGGCGCCCAGAGAGAAGAGGCACGACGATGAGTGCATTGGTTGGCGTGATCATGGGCTCCAAGTCCGATTGGTCCACCCTTAGCCACACCGCCGATATGCTGGAAAAACTCGGCATTCCCTACGAAGTGAAGGTGGTTTCCGCCCACCGCACGCCGGATTTGCTGTTCCAGTATGCCGATGAAGCAGAATCCCGTGGCATCGAGGTGATTATCGCCGGTGCCGGCGGTGCCGCTCACCTGCCTGGCATGTGTGCCGCCAAGACTCACCTGCCCGTGCTGGGCGTACCGGTGCAGTCGTCGATGCTCTCGGGCGTGGATTCGCTGTTGTCCATCGTGCAGATGCCCGCCGGTATTCCGGTGGCTACCCTGGCGATCGGCAAGGCCGGCGCGATCAACGCAGCATTGCTGTCTGCCAGCATCCTCGGCGCCAAGCACCCGCAGTTCCACGCGGTGCTGAAAAAATTCCGTGCTGAGCAGACAGACAGCGTCCTGGACAATCCGGACCCACGCATTGCCTGAGGTTGTTGATTGATGAAAATCGGTGTAATCGGTGGCGGCCAACTGGGTCGCATGCTGGCCCTGGCGGGTACGCCGCTGGGGATGAACTTCGCTTTCCTGGACCCGGCGCCAGACGCCTGCGCGGCTGCGCTGGGTGAACACCTGCGGGCTGACTACAGCGACCCGGATCACCTGCGCCAGCTGGCCGATGAAGTCGACCTGGTGACCTTCGAGTTCGAAAGCGTCCCGGCTGAAACCGTGGCCTTCCTGTCGCAGTTCGTGCCGGTGTACCCGAGTGCCGAAGCCTTGCGTATCGCTCGCGACCGCTGGTTCGAGAAGAGCATGTTCAAGGACCTGGGCATCCCGACGCCGGCCTTCGCCGACATCCAGTCCCAGGCCGACCTGGACGCTGCAGTCGCCTCCATCGGCCTGCCGGCCGTGCTGAAAACCCGCACCCTGGGTTACGACGGCAAGGGCCAGAAAGTCCTGCGCACCGCTGCCGATGTGGTCGGTACCTTCGCCGAGCTGGGCAGCGTCGCCTGCCTGCTGGAAGGCTTCGTGCCGTTCACCGGTGAAGTCTCGCTGATCGCCGTGCGTGCCCGGGATGGCGAAACCCGCTTCTACCCGCTGGTGCATAACACCCACGACAGCGGCATCCTCAAGCTGTCCGTGGCCAGCACCGACCACCCGCTGCAAGCCCTGGCCGAAGATTATTCGAGCCGCGTGCTCAAGCAGCTGGATTACGTCGGCGTGATGGCGTTCGAGTTCTTTGAAGTCGACGGCGGCCTCAAGGCCAACGAAATCGCTCCGCGAGTGCACAACTCCGGGCACTGGACCACCGAAGGCGCCGAGTGCAGCCAGTTCGAAAACCACCTGCGGGCGGTAGCGGGCTTGCCATTGGGCTCCACGGCCAAGGTCGGCGAGAGCGCCATGCTCAACTTCATCGGCGTGGTGCCGCCGGTTGAGCGCGTGATCGCCATCGACGACTGCCATCTGCATCACTACGGCAAGGCCTTCAAGGCCGGGCGCAAGGTCGGCCACGCCAACCTGCGCTGCAAGGACCGCGCGACGCTGCAAGCGCAGATCCTCAAGGTAGAGGCGTTGATCGCCGAGCAATAAGCCGAGTCCGACGGGAACCATTGGTGACCGTCGTCTCTCTGATTGCAGGACGCCAAAGTCTGACTAGGCTTTGGCTTACGCACACTCAATTCAGAGGGAAATGCCATGGGCATCATTGGAACCATCTTTATCGGCCTGATCGTCGGCCTGCTGGCGCGTTTCCTGAAACCAGGCGACGACAGCATGGGCTGGATCATGACCATCCTGCTGGGTATCGCCGGTTCGCTGGTTGCGACCTATGGTGGCCAGGCACTGGGCATCTATCAGGCTGGCCAGGGTGCAGGCTTTATCGGCGCGCTGGTAGGTGCCGTGGTACTGCTGGTGATCTACGGTCTGCTGAAAAAGAAGTAATTTAGCGACCAGGCCCTCTGCGCTGCGCAGGCGCAGAGGGCTAGAATGCCGGCACTGTATTCCTTGCCGAGCCTCTCCATGCGCCGTCTCCTGTTGACTCTTCTTTTGCTGGGCTGTGGCCTGGCGCACGCTGGCGAACTGCCGGAAACCGACTGGCTGGAACTGATGCCCAAGTCGGACCAGAAAGCCCTCGAAGAAATGCCCGAAATCGACCACAACTCCCCGGAAGCCCAAGGCACCTTCACCGCAAAGGGTGGCCTGAAGCAGAGCAAGGGCTTGCCAGCGGTGATGTATTCCACCAAGACCGTGGCCGCGATGAACGGCAAGAACATTCGCATCGGCGGCTACCCTGTGCCGCTGGAAACCGACGCCAAGGGCCGCAGCACGCTGTTCTTCCTGGTGCCTTACCCGGGCGCGTGCATCCACGTGCCGCCACCGCCGCCCAACCAGTTGGTGCTGGTGCGTTATCCCAAGGGGTTGAAGCTGGATGATATCTACACGCCGCTGTGGGTCACGGGCACGCTGAAGGTGGAGAAGGTCAACAACGACCTGGCCGATGCGGCCTATGCGCTGGATGCGGGGAAGGTACGGGCAGTCAAAGAGTCGGACTTGTAAGCCGCGACGCAATTCAAAATGTGGGAGCTGGCAAACCAGCTCCCACATTTGATTGGGTTTACAGGGCGATACCGCTGATGCTCACACCCAGGGTATGGCTTTCGCCCGGTGCCAGTGTCACCGCATCGTCCAGCACGTTCGCCGTCTCGATGCACAGCATGCCCTGCCAGCCGTCGTCGGCCATGTCGCTGAAGGCCTTGGCACGTTCGGTCCACGGGTTCCAGATCACCGTCGAGCGCGAGCCCGTGCTGGTGAGCTGGACGCGACGCTGCCAGTCTTTATCGACAATGTTCAGTTGCGCCGGCGTGTCGAGGTAGATGCGGTCGGTCTCGGCGGTGAAGTGCAGGAGCCCGGATTGCTGCTTGTGGGTCCAGCCGTCGGCGGTATCGATATAGGTCAGGCCGTCCAACCCTTCGACCTGCACCTTGCGTACATCACTGACGGCAAAGTAGCTGTGCAGCGCCTGGCTGAGGCTGACGGTCTCGGTGCCACGGTTATGGCTGGTCAGGCGGATGTGCAGTTGATCATCCAGCAGGATGCTCATCTTCACGTCGACCTGATGGGGCCAGCCCGGGAATCCACCTTCGGGCACCGGCAGTTCCAGCTCCACACGCAGCGCTGTGCCTTGCGCTTCAACGCCCGCCAACGTCCAGTCGGCGGTCCGCACGAAGCCATGGGCGCCAGCCGGCTCATCACCCTGGTACATGGCCTTGACGCTCTGCGGGTTACGGTCAAATACGCCAAACCACGGCCAGCACACCGGCACGCCGGTACGAATGCCTTTGCCTTTCTTGAACACCACTTCGTCGTTGGGCCAGATCAGCGGCTTCTCGCCGGCGCGCTGGTAGCTGACGATGTGCGCACCTTGCTGGGCCACCACCAATTCGGCGCCGTCATGGCGGATGCGCCAGGCGTTCAGCTCATCCAGTTTTACGGTTTCAACGTTGGGTGTAGACATGGGCGCGCGCTCTCAATGGCAGACAATGTGGCAATGGACCGTCAAAACGTCGCGATGTTTAACGCGCCCGCGACGGAACCGAGCGGGTGCGACCGCTGCCGTCGATGGCCACGAACACAAACACCGCCTCGGTCACTTTGCGCCATTCGCTGGACAATGGGTCGTCGCTCCACACTTCGACCATCATCTGGATCGAGCTGCGGCCGATTTCCAGGGCCTGGGTATAGAAGGACAATTGCGCGCCGACGGCTACCGGCACCAGGAATGCCATGCGGTCAATGGCGACGGTCGCCACGCGGCCACCGGCAACCTTGCTCGCCATGGCCGTGCCGGCCAGGTCCATCTGTGCGACCAGCCAGCCGCCGAAGATGTCGCCGAAACCGTTGGTTTCACGCGGGAGTGCGGTGATTTGCAGGGCGAGATCGCCTTGCGGGATAGGATCTTCTTGTTCGAGTTCGATCATGCCGGTGCCTCTGACCCGTGACGCTTCATGGGTATTTCAAGTGGATAGCCGTCTTCTGGAAAAACGTTTCAGCACCAACATACACCGCTCGATGCGTTTCTCGTAAGGCGTACTAAAGGGAAACTCTGCCAAATCGGCTGGCGGGCGGCCAACGACGTTTTGGCACAGCAGCCCCTCAAGGATGCGGGTCTGGCGCTTGCAATGGCCGAGTATATCGAGCCGTCGGCGCCACGACGACCTCCCGCCGCTCATTTGGTCGGTAAATCGACGCTGTATCGCGGCTTTTTCCGGCAACTGTGCTCTTGCTCATGTTAATTGCCCATCTGCGACGGGAATATTTCGCGGATCTGAACTGTTAAGTGCTCAACGCTGTGCTTTTTCAAGCGATTTGCTATCTTGCCAAGCCTGCCGCAAGTCCCGGGCTTGCCGTCCTGACTACTATAAGAGAAGCCTTGCCATGTCCTCCGTGCCCGCAAGCAGTGCGCAACCGTCGCGCCCGCTGACCCGCAACGACTACAAAACCCTGTCGCTGTCTGCCTTGGGCGGGGCGCTGGAGTTCTACGACTTCATCATTTTCGTGTTTTTCGCCACGGTGGTCGGGAAGCTGTTCTTCCCTGCCGACATGCCTGAATGGCTGCGCATGATGCAGACCTTCGGCATCTTCGCCGCCGGCTACCTGGCGCGGCCGCTGGGCGGGATCATCATGGCGCACTTCGGTGACCTGCTGGGCCGCAAGAAGATGTTCACCCTGAGCATCTTCATGATGGCCGTGCCGACCCTGATCATGGGCCTGCTGCCGACCTACGCGCAGATTGGCCTGTGGGCGCCGATCCTGTTGCTGCTGATGCGGGTGATCCAGGGCGCGGCGATTGGGGGTGAAGTCCCGGGCGCCTGGGTATTCGTGTCCGAGCACGTGCCGCCGCGTCATATCGGTTATGCCTGCGGCACCCTGACCAGCGGCCTGACGGCGGGCATCCTTTTGGGTTCGCTGGTGGCAACCGCCATCAATACCCTCTACAGCCCGGAGCAGGTGTCGGATTACGCGTGGCGGATTCCTTTCCTGTTGGGCGGAGTGTTTGGCCTGCTGTCGGTGTACCTGCGTCGCTGGCTGCATGAAACCCCGATCTTCGCCGAAATGCAGCAGCGCAAGACCCTGGCGGCTGAACTGCCATTGCGTGCCGTGCTGCGTGACCACCGTGGTGCCATCGTGCTGTCGATGCTGCTGACGTGGCTGCTGTCGGCGGGTGTGGTCGTCGTTATCCTGATGACGCCGACCGTGCTGCAAACGATCTACCACTTCAGCCCCACGGTGGCGCTGCAGGCCAATAGCCTGGCCATCGTTACCCTGAGCCTGGGGTGCATTGCCTCCGGTGCCCTGGCCGACCGTTTTGGTGCCGGCCGCGTGCTGATCATCGGTTGCGCCTTGTTGCTGGCCACTTCCTGGACGCTCTATCACAGCCTGATGGCTCACCCGGACTGGCTGTTCCCGTTGTACGCCTTGACCGGTCTGTTTGTAGGCACCATCGGTGTGGTCCCCTACGTCATGGTGAAAGCGTTCCCGCCGGTGGTGCGTTTCAGTGGCTTGTCGTTCTCCTACAACGTCGCCTACGCCGTATTCGGTGGCCTGACGCCATTGGCGGTGTCGCTGCTGATGAAGGAAAGCCCGATGGGCCCGGCCTACTACGTCGCTGTTCTGTGTGTGATGGGGATGCTGGTGGGTGCTTACCTCTGGAAACGCGGGCGCTGACTTACCGATAACCTTGTGGTGAGGGGGCAAGCTCCCTCACCACAGATTTTGCTCGGCAACGCTTACAGTGTGTTTCCAGCGAACTGCTGCAGTCGCTTCAACCTCCTCGCAAGCTCCCGGATTTATTGATTTTCCCCTTCCTGACAGGTTTTTCATAAATGATGGCCTTTCATCTAATTGTCATATTCCAGACATAGAGTGTTCACACGGCCTACCGATACTTGGCCCCGATCCAATTATCCCTATCTGCTAGGAGCAAGGCATGAAACTGAAACGTTTGATGGCGGCAATGACTTTTGTCGCTGCTGGCGTTGCGACCGCTAACGCGGTAGCCGCTGGTGTTGACCCGGCCATTCCGGCTTACGTGAAGACCACTGGTGTGTCGGGCAACCTGTCCAGCGTTGGTTCCGATACCCTGGCAAACCTGATGACCTTGTGGGCTGAGGGTTACAAGAAGGAATACCCGAACGTCAACATCCAGATTCAGGCCGCCGGCTCCGCCACTGCACCACCTGCGCTGACTGAAGGCACCTCCAACCTGGGCCCGATGAGCCGCAAGATGAAGGACACCGAACTGGCTGCCTTCGAGCAGAAGTACGGCTACAAGCCAACCGCTATCCCGGTTGCCGTGGATGCCTTGGCCGTGTTCGTGCACAAGGACAACCCGATCCAGCACCTGACTATGGAACAGGTCGACGCGATCTTCTCCTCGACGCGTCTGTGTGGCGCCAAAGCTGACGTCAAGACCTGGGGCGACCTGGGCGTGACCGGCGACCTGGCCAACAAGCCAGTGCAACTGTTCGGTCGTAACTCGGTATCAGGCACCTACGGCTACTTCAAGGAAGAAGCCCTGTGCAAAGGCGACTACAAACCTAACGTGAACGAACAACCTGGTTCGGCGTCGGTTGTACAGTCCATCAGCTCCTCGCTGAACGGCATCGGTTACTCGGGCATCGGTTACAAGACCGCCAGCGTGAAAACCGTGGCCCTGGCCAAGAAAGGCAGCACTGAGTTCATCGAAGACAGCGAAGAAAACGCCCTGAACGGCAAATACCCGCTGTCGCGCTTCCTGTACGTTTACGTCAACAAAGCCCCGAACAAGCCTCTGGCCCCGCTGGAAGCCGAGTTCGTGAAGCTGGTTCTGTCCAAACAGGGCCAGGAAGTGGTAGTGAAAGACGGCTACATCCCGCTGCCAGCCAAAGTTGCCGCCAAGGCACTGGCTGACCTGGGTCTGAAAGAAGGCAACTAAGCCTGTAATACCCTGTGTAGGGGCAGGCTTTTAAGTGGGAGCGGGCTTGCCCGCGATGCTGGCGACGCGGTTCAAGGTTGAAATCGTGTTGATGCCATCGCGGGCAAGCCCGCTCCCACACAAGCCCGGCCTACACCATCAATTTTTTAATCCGCTGCCAGCCATGCTACGCGGCGGATTTCTTGCGTCACTACACTGTCATCTTTCTGTCATACAGGACCGCTAGGGTGTGCGCATGAATGATCTGGCCAATTCCACCATGACGACGACTTCTCCCCCCAAGCGCATTGATTTCAATACGCCTGAGCTGCAACGCAAGCGCCGTATTCGCGCGCTCAAGGATCGCCTGACCCGCTGGTATGTGCTGATTGGCGGCCTCGCCGTGCTGGGCGCGATCACCTTGATCTTCTTCTTTCTGGCCTACGTGGTCGCGCCACTGTTCCACGGTGCCAACCTGACCAAGGAAGATGCGTTGACGCCGGCCTGGCTGCAGGACGCCGGCAAGCCGCTGATGATCTCCATGGAAGAGCAGAACCAGGTCGCCATGCGGGTTTCCGACAAGGGCCAGGCGCTGTTCTTCAACGTTGATACGGGTGCCGAGCTCAAGCGTGTAGACCTGCCGTTGCCGGCCGGTGCCACAGTCGCCTCCATTGGTGAAGACCAGCCCGGCAGCCCGCTGGTGATCCTTGGCCTGTCCAACGGCCAGTCGCTGGTGTTCCGCCACACCTATAAAGTGTCGTACCCGGACGGCAAGAAAACCATCTCGCCAGCCATCGAATACCCTTACGGCGAAACGCCGATCGTCCTCGACGAACAAGGCCTCCCGCTTGAGCACGTAGCCTTGAACGCTACCGACTCGTCGCTGGTGGTGGCCGGTTCCAGCGGCGCCCATCTGAACGTGCTGTCCATCAGCCGTGAAGAAAACATGATGACCGAGGAAGTCACCACCGAGCAGAAGCGCATCGAACTGCCGCAGATGACCGAGCCGGTGAAAGCCATCTTCGTCGATCCGCGCCAGCAGTGGCTTTACGTGATCAACGGCCGTGCCCAAGCCGACGTTTTCAGCCTGCGGGACAAGAGCCTCAACGGTCGATACAAATTATTGGAAGATGGCGTGGCGCAAGTCACGGCCAGCACCCAACTGGTGGGCGGCATTTCGCTGATCATCGGTAACTCCAGCGGTGGACTGGCGCAGTGGTTCATGGCCCGCGATCCGGACGGCGAGCAGCGCCTGAAGCAGATCCGCACCTTCCAGATGGGCACCGCGCCTATCGTTGAAATCACCGCCGAAGAGCGTCGCAAAGGCTTCACCGCCCTCGATGCTTCCGGCAAGTTCGGCGTGTTCCACAGCACCGCCCACCGCACGCTGCTGGTGGACAAGGTGGTCGACGGCACCGGTGTCTTCGGCATGTCGCCACGGGCCAACCGGGTGATCGTCGAGGCCGGCGGCAAGCTGCAACCGCTGTTGCTGGACAACCCGCACCCGGAAGTTTCCTGGAGCGCGTTGTGGAGCAAGGTCTGGTACGAAAACTACGACGAGCCTAAATACGTCTGGCAATCGACCGCCGCCAACACCGACTTCGAACCCAAGATGAGCCTGGCGCCGCTGACCTTCGGTACCTTGAAGGCTGCGTTCTACGCCATGCTGCTGGCGGCGCCACTGGCGGTTGCCGCTGCGATCTACACTGCCTACTTCATGGCCCCGAGCCTGCGCCGCAAGGTCAAGCCGGTGATCGAATTGATGGAAGCGATGCCGACGGTGATCCTCGGTTTCTTCGCCGGCCTGTTCCTGGCGCCGTATGTCGAAGGGCATCTGCCGGGGATTTTCAGCCTGCTGATGCTGTTGCCGATTGGCATCCTGGTGGCCGGTTTCATCTTCAGCCGCCTGCCTGAGTCGATCCGCCTGCGGGTCCCGGATGGCTGGGAAAGCGCGATCCTGATTCCGGTGATCCTGTTTGTGGGCTGGCTCTCGCTGTACATGAGCCCGTACCTGGAAACCTGGTTCTTCGGCGGCGACATGCGCATGTGGATTTCCCATGACCTGGGCATCACCTACGACCAGCGCAACGCCCTGGTAGTCGGCCTGGCCATGGGTTTTGCGGTGATCCCGAACATTTACTCCATCGCTGAAGATGCCGTGTTCAGCGTGCCGCGCGGCCTGACCCTGGGCTCCCTGGCCCTGGGCGCCACGCCATGGCAGACCATGACCCGCGTCGTCATCCTGACCGCCAGCCCGGGCATTTTCTCGGCGTTGATGATCGGCATGGGCCGTGCGGTGGGTGAAACCATGATCGTGCTGATGGCCACCGGCAACACCCCGGTGATGGAGATGAACCTGTTCGAGGGCCTGCGCACCCTGGCGGCCAACGTCGCGGTGGAAATGCCCGAGTCGGAAGTCGGCGGCAGCCACTACCGCGTGCTGTTCCTCTCGGCGCTGGTGCTGCTGCTGTTCACCTTCGTCATGAACACCCTCGCCGAGCTGATTCGTCAGCGTCTGCGCAAGAAATACTCGTCGCTTTAAGAAAGGTAGAAGTCTGTGAAACAGAACTCCCTGAATGGATGGTTCAAGAGCGGCGCCCCGGGCGTCTGGATCAGCGGTGGCGCGGTGTCCATCGCGGTCATCATGACCATTGGTTTGCTGGCCGTGATTGCCGTGCGTGGCCTGGGCCACTTCTGGCCGGCCGACCTGATCCAGGCCAACTACAACGTGCCGGGCCAGGAAAACCATATCGTCATCGGCGAAGTGGTGCAGAAAGAAGAAGTGCCCCGCGAGCGCCTGAAAAGCGCAGGCTTGCCGGTGCCGGACCAAGGCCCGGAGTTCATGACCCGCGAGTTGATCAAGGTCGGCAACCGTGACTTGAACGGCAACGACTTCACCTGGATCGTCGGCGAGTGGCTGACCAATCAGACCAAGCCCGCCGAACTGATGACCATCGAGCGTCGTGAGTGGGGCAACTTCTACGGCACCCTGGTCAACGTCAAGCAGGACGGCAAGGTGATCGCTGAAGGCGAGGCCGCCTGGCCGGAGCTGCAAGCCCGTGTCGACCGCGTCAACAAGCTCGCCGCCCAGCTCAAGACCCTTGAGAAGTCTGACATCGGCGCGATCAACGCCGGCCTCGAACGCATCCGCCTGCACGGTCGCAAACTGGAGCTGGAAGGCAAGCTGGACGCCACCGCCCAAGCCGACATGGACAGCGGCCGCGCCGAACTGAACAACCGCTACAAAGACATCGAAGCCCGCCTGGCCGACCTGCACACCCAGTTCAACCGCGACAGCCTCACCGCCCGCGATGGCAACGGCAAGGAAATCGAAATCGGCATCGGCAAGGTGGTGCACGCTTACCAGCCGAACGCCATGGGTTACCTGACCAAGGTCGGTTTCTACTTCAGCAAGGTCTGGGAATTCCTCAGCGATGACCCACGGGAAGCCAACACCGAAGGCGGGATTTTCCCGGCGATCTTCGGCACCGTGATGATGACCCTGATCATGGCGATGATCGTGACCCCGTTCGGCGTGCTGGCGGCGGTGTACCTGCGTGAGTACGCCAAGCAGAACACCCTGACCCGCATCATCCGCATCGCGGTGAACAACCTGGCCGGTGTGCCTGCCATCGTTTACGGCGTATTCGGCCTCGGCTTCTTCGTCTACGTACTGGGCGGCTCGGTCGACCGGCTGTTCTTCGCCGAAGCGTTGCCGGCGCCGACCTTCGGTACGCCGGGCCTGCTGTGGGCATCCCTGACCCTGGCGCTGCTGGCGGTGCCGGTGGTGATCGTGGCCACCGAAGAAGGCCTGGCGCGGATTCCCCGCACCGTACGTGAAGGCTCCCTGGCACTGGGCGCGACCAAGGCGGAAACGCTGTGGAAGATCGTGCTGCCGATGGCCAGCCCGGCGATGATGACCGGCATGATCCTCGCCGTGGCCCGCGCCGCCGGTGAAGTGGCGCCGCTGATGCTGGTGGGTGTGGTGAAACTGGCGCCGTCGCTGCCGGTGGACGGCAACTACCCTTACCTGCACCTGGACCAGAAGATCATGCACCTGGGCTTCCATATTTATGACGTCGGCTTCCAGAGCCCCAACGTCGAGGCCGCTCGGCCGCTGGTGTACGCCACTGCGTTGCTGCTGGTGCTGGTGATTGCCACGCTCAACCTGTCGGCGGTGTGGATTCGTAACCACCTGCGCGAGAAGTACAAGGCGCTGGACAGTTAAGCGGGCACCTGTGGGAGCTGGCTTGCCTGCGATGCAGGCGACTCGGTTGAACAGGTACACCGCGGTGATGCCATCGCAGGCAAGCCAGCTCCCACAGGGTTGGCGCTAGACACAGATTTTGAGTAAGCCGCCCCGGCGGTTCAACGAAACGAATTGGTAGCACAGGGAGCATCCCATGCAACAAGAAACCCATTCCCACGGCATCAACATGTCAGCCCTGGGTCGCGACAAGCAGAGCCTGAGCCTGGCCCAGGAAACCGTGGCCATCGAAGTGCCGGGCCTGAGCCTGTACTACGGCGACAAGCAGGCGCTGTTCGACGTCAGCATGAATATTCCGAAGCAGCGCGTGACCGCCTTCATCGGCCCGTCCGGCTGCGGCAAGTCGACCTTGCTGCGCACCTTCAACCGGATGAATGATCTGGTGGACGGCTGCCGCGTCGAGGGCGCGATCAACCTCTACGGCACCAACATCTACCGCAAGGGCGAAGACGTGGCCGAACTGCGTCGCCGGGTGGGCATGGTGTTCCAGAAGCCCAACCCGTTTCCCAAGACCATCTACGAAAACGTGGTGTACGGCCTGCGCATCCAGGGCATCAACAAGAAGCGCATCCTCGACGAAGCCGTTGAGTGGGCACTGAAAGGCGCGGCACTGTGGGATGAGGTCAAGGACCGCCTGCACGAATCGGCCCTGGGCCTGTCCGGCGGCCAGCAGCAACGTCTGGTGATCGCCCGCACCATCGCCGTGGAGCCGGAAGTGCTGCTGCTCGACGAACCGTGCTCGGCACTCGACCCGATCTCCACGCTGAAAGTCGAAGAGCTGATCTACGAACTGAAATCCAAGTTCACCATCGTGATCGTGACCCACAACATGCAACAGGCGGCGCGTGTTTCCGACTACACCGCGTTCATGTACATGGGCAAACTGGTGGAGTTTGGCGACACCGACACCCTGTTCACCAACCCGGCGAAGAAGCAGACCGAAGACTACATCACCGGTCGTTACGGCTAGCAGCTGGCAGGTTGCACACTGAACTGATGCTGCGGTCGACCGCACCTTACCGGACGTTCCAAGGACGCCAACATGATTAGCAAAGAAGGCCTTACCCATCACATCTCCGCGCAGTTCAACGCCGAGCTTGAGGAAGTGCGCAGCCACCTCCTCGCCATGGGCGGGCTGGTGGAGAAGCAAGTCAACGATGCCGTCACCGCGCTGATCGAGGCCGACTCGGGCCTGGCCCAGCAAGTGCGCGAGATCGACGACCAGATCAACCAGATGGAACGCAACATCGACGAAGAATGCCTGCGCATCCTGGCCCGTCGTCAGCCGGCGGCGTCCGACCTGCGTTTGATCATCAGCATCTCCAAGTCAGTGATCGACCTGGAGCGTATCGGCGACGAAGCCACCAAGATTGCCCGTCGCGCCATCCTGTTGTGCGAAGAGGGCGAAGCGCCGCGGGGCTACGTCGAAGTGCGCCACATCGGCGACCAGGTGCGCAACATGGTCCGTGATGCGCTGGATGCGTTTGCCCGTTTCGACGCCGAGCTGGCGTTGTCGGTGGCCCAGTACGACAAAGTCATCGACCGCGAATACAAGACCGCCTTGCGTGAACTGGCCACCTACATGATGGAAGACCCGCGCTCTATCTCGCGGGTGTTGAACATCATCTGGGTGCTGCGTTCCCTGGAGCGCATCGGTGACCACGCGCGCAATATCTCGGAACTGGTGATCTATCTGGTGCGTGGTACCGACGTACGGCACATGGGCCTCAAGCGCATGAAAGCTGAAGTTGAAGGCACCGCCGATCAAATCCCTAATGTTCCTGGCGTTCCTGACGATAAGTAAGATTGCCCGAGAAATAAACGCCCGGCCTTTGGTCGGGCGTTTTTGTTTGCGGTGTCTGAATATTTGGCAAATTGCCATCAGGGAAGCGTTATGCTTGCCGAGGTTTTTATAGGATGAAGGGTCGATGAGCAAAGTCAGTGTATTAGTGGTGGATGACGCCTCGTTTATTCGCGATCTGGTGAAGAAGTGCCTGCGCAACTACTTCCCGGGGATCAAGATCGAAGATGCGGTGAACGGCAAAAAGGCCCAGGCCATCCTGATGCGCGAAACCTTCGACATGGTGCTGTGCGACTGGGAAATGCCGGAAATGTCCGGCCTGGAACTGTTGACCTGGTGCCGCGAGCAGCCTCATCTCAAAGCCATGCCGTTTGTGATGGTGACCAGCCGTGGCGACAAGGAAAACGTGGTGCAGGCGATCCAGGCCGGCGTTTCCGGCTACGTCAGCAAGCCGTTCACCAACGAACAGCTGCTGAACAAGGTCAAGCAGGCGCTGAACAAGATCGGCCGCCTCGACGCACTGATCGCCAGCGCACCGACCAAGATGAACTCGGCGTTCGGCAACGACTCCCTCAGCGCCCTGACCGGCGGCAAGCCTGAAGCGGTCAAGCCGGCTCCAGTGGCGGCACCCAGCAAAGGCCTGCTCAACAGCCCGCCGGTGCAGGCCGCTCCGGCAGCGTCGCCTGCCAGCGGGCGTGGCCAGGGCCAGTTACGGCTGTCCAGCGGCACCCAGCAATGTGTGATCAAGGCGCTGAGCATCAAGGAAGCGCTGCTGGTGGTGCGTCGCGGTGAAGTCCTGCCTCAGGTACTGGAAAGCGCCGTGCTCGACCTGGAGCAGGGCGACAACGCCGAAGTGGCGCGCCTCAACGGCTACCTGCACGCCGTTGTGGCCTACGAGCCCAAGCCGGACAGTGATTGGCTGCAACTGACCTTCCGGTTTATCGACCAGGATGCGCAGAAGCTCGATTACATCTCGCGGCTGATCGCCCGCGGGACTGCGCAGAAGCATTTTGTGCCGGGTGCGTGATTTCCCCTCTAATACCGGGAATCGACCAACCGTCTGATTCTCGGTCTTCGGCTTGATTTATATCGATTTGGATATAGTCTTTCGTTGGCAGCACCACTGCTATCAACTGTTCGCTACGCCTTGAAACATACCGCCCCCTCTCTGAGCTGAATCATCTATTACGCTTCTCCTTCCAGAACAGGAGAAGTGGATGCCAAGGCACAAGGATGTGGTGTTTGTGGGGAGCTCGCTCAAGGATCTCAAGTCGTTCCCGCTTGATGCGCGACGAGCCGCCGGTTTTCAGTTGGACCTCTTGCAGCAGGGGGAACAGCCTTTTGACTGCAAGCCGATGAAGACCATCGGGCGTGGCGTTCATGAGATCAGGATTTTCGACGAATCAGGAGCGTTTCGGGTTTTTTATGTGGTCAACCGGCCGGAGGCCATCTATGTGCTGCATGCGCTGCGCAAGACCACTCAGAAAACCGAAATGCGGGATATTGAATTGGCTCGCGCCAGACTGCAGGAGCTAGGTTAAGCCCATGACAGATCAACAGTTTCAAACCGAACGTTTCAGCAGTGTTTGGGATGCCCTGGAAGATACTCCCCAGCAGGCGGCCAACATGCGTTTGCGTTCAAAGCTCCTTCTGGAGCTGTGCAAAACCATTCGCAGTTGGGAGCTTTCCCAGAACGACGCAGCCCATCGACTTCACATCAGCCAGCCGCGCCTTAATGACGTTCTGAGCGGCAAGATCGACAAGTTCTCGCTGGATGCTTTGGTTAACCTGTCAGCAGCGGCTCATATGGACGTGGATATCTGCTTCACACCACTGCCGGCCTGAGGCCACTTAGCACTGTCATGATCCCTTGTTAGCCTGCCATTCAGTCGTCCCTGGCAGGCCAACCCCATGCTCGTGCGCTCACTGCTGTTCTGTGGACTGTTCGCCGTCGCCACGTCGGCGATGTCCATGACCCTCTACAAATCCATCGATGCGGACGGTGTCGTGGTCTTCAGCGACCGGTACACGCCCGGGGCGCAGGCGTTTGTGTATCAGGAGCGGGTGATACCCAAGCGGGTCTATCCTGCCCAACCCGCCGCGTCCTATCGTTATCCCTTGCCCTGGCGCGGCGGCCCGTTCCGTCTCACCCAGGGCCCGAATGGCACGTTCAGCCATTCCGAGCTCAAAAGCCGCTATGCGATGGACATCGCCATGCCTGAAGGCACGCCCATCATCGCGGCCCGTGGCGGCGTGGTACTGAAAACCGAGAACGACCAGAGCGGGCGCGGCGGCGACCCGTCGGGGAATTTCGTGCGGGTGCAGCACGATGACGGCACCCAGGGCGTGTATCTGCACCTCAAGCAAGGTTCGGTCAGCGTCAGGGAAGGGCAGCGAGTGGCGGTGGGCAGCCCGCTGGCGCTGTCGGGCAATACCGGCAACAGCAGCGGGCCGCATCTGCATTTTGTGGTGCAGCGCACGACGGCGTCGGGGCTGGTGTCGATTCCTTACGAATTCAACCAGCCGGTGCAGGCGTTGCCCAATTTTGCATTGGGCACGCGGTGAGGCTTAATCGAGCAGCAGCACCTTGGCCAATACGATCTTCGGCCCTTTCATCTTCTTGATAATGATGCGCAGGCCTTCGACTTCCAGCACTTCTTCCTCTTCCGGCACCCGTTTCAGGGTGTCGTAGATCAGCCCGGCGAGGGTTTCAGCTTCGATGTGGTCCAGGTCGACGCCCAGCAGGCGCTCGACCTTGAACAGCGGCGTGTCGCCCCGTACCAACAGCTTGCCCGGCTGATACGCGAGGATGCCGCGCTCGGCCTTGCGGTGTTCGTCCTGGATGTCGCCTACCAGCACTTCCAGCACGTCTTCCATGGTCAGGTAGCCGATGATCTTGCCGTCGGCTTCTTCCACGAGGGCAAAGTGCGCGCCGCCTTTGCGGAACTGCTCGAGCAATTGCGACAGCGGCATGTGGCGCGATACGCGCTCCAGTGGGCGGGTCAGCTCGGCCAGGTTGAACGACTCGGGAATGTGGTCCAGGGCCGCCAGTTCCAACAGCAGGTCCTTGATGTGCAGCAGGCCGACGAACTCGTTGCGCACCGCGTCGTACACCGGGTAGCGGCTGAACTTGTGGCGACGGAACAGTGCCAGGATTTCCTTGAGCGGGGCGTTGAAGTCCAGGGTCACCAGGTCTTCCCGGGAGTTGGCCCAGTCCACCACTTCCAGCTCACCCATTTCCACGGCGGAGGCCAGTACACGCATGCCCTGGTCGCTCGGGTCCTGGCCACGGCTGGAGTGCAGGATCAGTTTCAGTTCTTCACGGCTGTAATGGTGCTCGTGGTGCGGGCCTGGCTCGCCCTGGCCGGCGATGCGCAGGATGGCATTGGCGCTGGCGTTGAGCAGGTAGATCGCCGGGTACATGGCCCAGTAGAACAGGTACAGCGGCACGGCGGTCCACAGCGACAGCAACTCGGGCTTGCGGATGGCCCAGGACTTGGGCGCCAGTTCACCGACCACGATGTGCAGGTACGAGATCACGAAGAAGGCGGCAAAGAACGACACGCCCTTGATCACTTCCGGCGATTGCACGCCGATTGCACCCAGTAACGGTTCGAGGATGTGCGCAAAGGCCGGCTCACCGACCCAGCCCAGGCCCAGGGAGGCGAGGGTGATACCCAGCTGGCAGGCCGACAGGTACGCGTCGAGCTGGCTGTGTACGGTGCGCAGGATCTGCCCGCGCCAGCCGTTTTTGTGGGCGATTGCCTCGACCCGGGTCGAGCGCAGTTTGACCATGGCAAATTCCGCCGCAACGAAGAAGCCGTTGAGCAGTACCAGGATCAGTGCAAAAAGAATCATGCCGAAGTCGGCGAAGAGTGTCGCGAGGGTGATGCCAGGGGAAGGGTCCATGATGGGGTTTTGCGGGTTCCGTCTAATCAAAAAGGGTGAGCAGGTGGCCTGAAAGGCAGGCGCAAGTCAGCCAATGTAGCGGCTGACGGGGCGCTTGCCTAGTGGCGGCTGCCGGGTGGAGGGTCACTCGTCCTGATGAACGACCCGTGAACGTGTCACCTGGGCCGGCGGGAAATGACAGGTGAAGGTACTGCCATGGCCCAGCACGCTGCTGATTTCCAGCCGCGCGCGATGGCGCAGCAGCACATGCTTGACGATGGCCAGACCCAGCCCCGTGCCGCCGGTGTTGGAGTTGCGGCTGGAGTCGACGCGGTAGAAGCGCTCGGTGAGGCGCGGCAGGTGTTTGGCGTCGATGCCCATCCCCGAGTCCTGCACGCTGAGGTGTGCGCCCTGGTCATCGGCCCACCAGCGGATGCGGATATTGCCCTTGTCCTGGGTGTATTTGACGGCGTTGAACACCAGGTTGGAAAACGCGCTGCGCAACTCGCCCTCGCTGCCCTTGAGCAGGATCGACGGGTCGGCTTCCAGGGTGATGTTCTGTTCGCGTTGCCCGGACAGGGCCTGGGCGTCGCCCTTGATGGTCTGCAACAGGCTTTGCACCGACACCGGATGGTTGTCGGAGGGGTAGTCGGTGGCTTCGAGCTTGGCCAGCAACAGCAGGTCGTTAAGCAGGGTCTGCATGCGCGAGCCTTGCTGCTGCATTTGCTGCAGGGCGCGGGTCCAGCGCGGGTTCACGTCTTCGACGTTGTCGAGCAGCGTCTCCAGGTAGCCGCAGATCACCGTCAGCGGGGTGCGCAGTTCATGGGAGACGTTGGCGACGAAATCCTTGCGCATCTGTTCCAACTGATGGATGCGCGTGACATCGCGCACCAGCATCAAATGTTCGTTATTGCCATAGCGCGTCAGGTACAGCTGGATGCGTACGCGGTCGTTGGTCGGTGACGGGATTTCCAGGGCTTCTTCGTAGTTGTCCTGCTCGAAGTACTCCTTGAAGCGCGGGTGACGCACCAGGTTGGTCACCGGCTGGCCGCTGTCCTGGGGCGTCTTGAGGCCCAGCAGGGTTTCTGCGGCGCGGTTCCACCATTCCAGGTTGCCGTCGCTGTCGAGCATGATCACCGCGTCTTTCAGTGCGGCGGTGGATTCCTGCACGCGGTCGATCACTGCCTGCAGGCGCCCGCGTACGCGTTGGTCGCGGCGTTGCAGGTGATAGATGCTGTCGAACACCTCGCCCCACAGGCCGTAGCCGTCGGGCGGTGCTTCGTCGGGTTTGTGCTGGCGCAGCCACTCGTGCAGGCGCAGCAGTTGCTTGAGGGTCCAGCCGAGGTAGAGACCCAGGCCGACGGCCAGGCTCCAGCCGTAATAGCCGCTGACCAGGCCCACCAGCAGGCAGCCGGTGATCAACAGCAACATGTGGCGGATCAGGGTGCCATACCAGTTTTGGTTCACTTAAACACGCGTCCTTTCAGCTGTCTGGGGCAGTTGGATCCGGTTCAGCCTTTGGTGGAAAACCGGTAGCCGGTGCCGCGCACGGTTTGTACCAGATTCTCGTAAGCGTCGCCCAAGGCTTTGCGCAGGCGGCGGATATGCACGTCGACGGTGCGCTCCTCCACATACACGTTGCCGCCCCAGACCTGGTCCAGCAGTTGGCCGCGTGTGTAGGCGCGCTCCTGATGGGTCATGAAGAATTGCAGCAGGCGGTATTCGGTAGGGCCCATCTCGGCGGGTTTGCCGTCGATGGTCACGCGGTGGCTGATCGGGTCGAGGATCAGGCCGTCGACTTCGATAGGCGCTTCGCCATCGGTGGGGCCGGCACGGCGCAGAACGGCTTTCAGACGGGCGACCAGTTCCCGTGGGGAAAAGGGCTTGGTGATGTAGTCATCGGCGCCAACTTCCAGGCCCTGGATCTTGTTGTCCTCTTCGCCCTTGGCGGTGAGCATGATGATCGGAATATCCCCGGTCAGCTCGTCACGCTTCAGCCGGCGGGCCAGCTCGATGCCGGAGGTGCCGGGCAGCATCCAGTCCAGCAGGATCAGGTCAGGCTTGCGGTCGACGATAATGGCATGGGCCTGCTGGGAGTTCTCCGCCTCCAGGCAGTCATAGCCGGCCATTTCCAACGCAACGGCGATCATCTCGCGAATGGGCGCTTCGTCGTCAACGATCAGAATGCTCCTGCCAACCATGCTAAATCCTCTTGTCATTTAACTGTCTTGCGCCGCATTAGATAACGGAATTATTGCAGTCGTGTGACAGTAATTTAGTCGCTTGGGCAATCCTTGCCTCCCTGGACTACGCTTTGGGTCCGAATCCTGACAACCACAAAAGGAAGGTTCCCATGACTCACAGTACTTTTTCCTGGAAAGCCCTGCTGGTAACGGCCGCGTTAACGCTGCCGACACTGGCCTTTGCGGCAGACCCTGCGATGACCAAGGACGGGATGCTGGTGGACCACAAGGGCATGACCCTCTACACCTTTGCCAAGGATGCTGATGGCAAGTCCATGTGCAACGACAAGTGCGCCACCAACTGGCCGCCACTGATGGCCGAATCCACCGACAAGCCCATGGGCAAGTGGACCGTCATCACCCGTGACGACCAGAAAAGCCAGTGGGCCTACAGCGGCAAGCCGCTCTACACCTTCGTCATGGACAAGAAGGCCGGTGACATGACCGGCGAAGGCAAAATGGACGGGGCCTGGAAGGTTGCCAAGCCCTGATCTACGTCGACCTTGAGACCATCGCGGGCAAGCCCGCTCCCACAGTTGATCTTCAGCGCACACAAAATATGTGTTCAACAGAGATCCCTGTGGGAGCCGGGCTTGCCCGCGATTGCGTCGGCTCGAACGCCGCCATTCCCAAGCTCTAGCGAAACCCGTAGTCCGCCACAATCCCGACAAAAATCGCCAACCCGGCCCAGTGGTTGTGCAAAAACGCCTTGAAGCATTTGAGCCGGTCCTTGTCCCGGGTGTACCAGAACTCCCAGGCAAAACACCCGGCGGCCGCCAGCAAGCCCAGGTGGAACCAGCCGCCCAGCTCAAAGCGCATTCCCGCCAGCCACAGGCACACCAGTGCCAGGCCCTGCAAGGTCAGGATGATCACCCGGTCGGCATCGCCGAACAGAATGGCGGTGGATTTGACCCCGATTTTAAGGTCATCGTCGCGATCGGTCATGGCGTAGTACGTGTCGTAACCCACCGTCCACAACAGGTTGGCGATGTACAGCAGCCAGGCCGCCGCCGGCAGGCTGCCCGTCTCGGCGGTGAACGCCATCGGCATGCCCCAGGAAAACGCCGCGCCCAATACCACCTGCGGGTAATAGGTGTAGCGCTTCATGAACGGGTAGCTGGCCGCCAGCGCAAGGCCGCCCAGGGACAGCCAGATCGTCGTGGAGTTGGTCAGCAGCACCAGCAGGAAACTGATGAACATCAGCACCGCGAAGAACACCAGCGCCTCTTTCGAGCTGATCTTGCCGCTCACCAGCGGGCGCTGCTCGGTGCGCTTCACATGGCCGTCGACCTTGCGGTCGGCCCAGTCATTAATGACGCAGCCACCGGCCCGGGTGAGTACCACGCCGAGCACAAAGATCAGGATATTGAGCAGCGATGGCGAACCCTTGCCGGCAATCCACAGCGCCCACAGCGTAGGCCACAGCAGCAGATAAATGCCGATGGGCTTGTCCATGCGGGTCAGCTGGACGAAGTCCCAGGCCCTGGGGTTCAGGTGATTCAGGGATTTGAGCAGGCGCTGATACATCAGCAATTCTCCGGGTGGTCGTGCACGGCTTGCCACAAGGTCGGCAGGAAGATTTCGGCCACCAGCACGCTCAGCGGCCCGCGATCAAAGCGCGAGCGGCGCGCCCACAGGTGATCGGCCTGGTCCGCCGTGGGCAGCCATTCCCGTGGGTAACGGCACACCTCGATGGCCTGGCGCGTGAAGGCGTGGTCACAAAACAGCAACTCCCCCAGCGACCGGCTGCCCAACTCATCCATGTGCAAACCGTCACCCTGCAAGGCGCTGCGGGCCGCCACGCTGCGGGCAAACACCCACGGCTGGCCATGGCCACGCAAATACACCTCGCGCACCCAGCCGATGCTGGCGGCGGGCAAGTCCAGCGTGGCGCATTCGTCGTCCCGCAGTGGCTGCCAGCCTTCGAACAGCGGCGTCACGCTGAAGCCATCACCGGACAGGCGCGTGAGGCGCCGGGTCAGCGAACCTTCATCGAACAGCCAGTTGAGTGTCAGCGGCGCGGGCAGGGGGCTCAGAAGGCTCTGGGTCAGCCATCGGCAAACATCTGGAAGGGCGTTTGAATGCGGCACGGAGGGTCATTATTGGCAGTTAATGAGGCGGCGAGCTTACCATGGCGCCCTGGACTTTTGCCGGAGCGCGCCAGGCCCATGCGTCGATCATGCTTGCATCTGCGCCGGCTGATCAGTACAAAACGCCCTGAGCCGTGCGGCAAGGTTACATCTATCGACCGTCGGCCAACGCGCCTGGACCCTGAGGAAGCAAGTAATGAAGAAGTGGCAATGTGTCGTCTGTGGCCTGATCTACGACGAAAAAGACGGATGGCCGGATGACGGTATCGCTCCGGGCACCCTGTGGCAGGACGTTCCCGAAGACTGGCTGTGCCCGGACTGCGGTGTGGGCAAGATGGATTTCGAAATGATCGAAATCGGCTGAAACCAGAATTTAACTACAAGGAGAAAGGAATGAACGCACCTGTCGTGATCGTCGGCACGGGTTTGGCCGGTTATAACCTGGCTCGGGAGTTTCGCAAGCTCGATAGCGAGACCCCGCTGTTGCTGATCACTGCAGATGACGGGCGCTCCTACTCCAAGCCCATGCTCTCCACCGGCTTTGGCAAGAACAAGGAAGCCGACGGCCTGAGCATGGCCGAACCGGGCGCCATGGCCGAGCAACTGAAGGCCGAAGTGCGCACCCACACCCGCATCAGCGGCATCGACCCGGGCCACAAGCGCTTGTGGATCGGTGAGGAAGCGGTGGCCTATCGCGACCTGATCCTGGCCTGGGGCGCAGAAACCGTGCGGGTGCCGGTACAGGGCGACGCCGCCGAGCTGATTTTCCCGATCAACGACCTTGAAGACTACGCACGCTTTCGCGCGGCGGCGGCGGGTAAACGCCGGGTGCTGCTGCTGGGCGCCGGCCTGATCGGCTGCGAGTTCGCCAACGACCTGATCCTTGGCGGCTACGAGATCGACCTGGTGGCGCCGTGCGAGCAAGTCATGCCCACCCTGCTGCACCCGGCAGCGGCCGCAGCGGTGCAGGCCGGGCTGGAAGGCCTGGGAGCGCGTTTCCACCTGGGCCCGGTGCTCAATCGCCTGCAACGCAGCGCTGACGGCCTGGAAGCCCACCTGTCTGACGGTGAAGTAATCCAGTGCGACCTGGTGGTGTCTGCCATCGGCCTGCGCCCGCGGGTCGACCTGGCCGCCGCCGCCGGCTTGCAGACCAACCGCGGGATCATGGTCGACCGTCACCTCAAGACCTCCCACGCCAACATCTACGCCCTGGGCGACTGCGCCGAGGTCGATGGCCTGAACCTGCTGTACGTGATGCCGCTGATGAGCTGCGCCCGCGCGCTGGCCCAGACCCTGGCGGGCAACGCGACGGCCGTCAGCTACGGCCCGATGCCCGTCACGGTCAAAACCCCGATCTGCCCGCTGGTCGTCTCGCCACCGCCACGGGGCACCGAAGGCGTTTGGAGCGTCGAAGGGCAGGGCGCGGACATCAAGGCCCTGTGCCGCGACGCCAACGGGCGCCTGCTGGGTTATGCCCTGACTGGCACGGCCGTGATGGAAAAACTGGCCCTCAACAAAGAACTTCCGCCGTTGCTGGCGTAAATAGCGGTCGTTCTGTCGGATTAAGCATCATTTTGACCGTAGAAAGGTCGCCGTGAGACTGGCGCAGGCCCCGATGGCATGCCATCCTCACTCCCGTCTGCCGCAGAGTAGAGCCTGCGGCGCCTTGGGCGCTGCTCCGATAGAGAGCAGCACGGACATAACAACAAAAAACCGTCAAAGAGGCTTCACTTATGCGTAAACCAGAACTCGCAGCCGCTATTGCAGAAAAAGCAGACCTGACCAAAGAACAGGCCAACCGCGTACTCAACGCCGTACTTGAAGAAATCACCGGCGCGCTGCATCGCAAGGACAGCGTCACCCTGGTGGGCTTCGGCACCTTCCTGCAGCGCCACCGCGGCGCCCGCACCGGCAAAAACCCGCAAACCGGCGAGCCGGTGAAAATCAAGGCGAGCAACACCGTTGCGTTCAAGCCAGGCAAGTCGCTTAAAGACAGCGTCAATCCGTAAGTCATGTAGAACGCGCTACGCACATGCGAGTGTGAGCGCGGGATGAAAAATGGGCACGCCGACTGGGTCGGGTGCCCATTTTTTGTTGGGGGCTGGTACGTATGCCAGATTAAGCCAGTTCGCCTAAACGCGTTTTTAGAGCGTCGATTTGCTCTTCCACTGCCTTGATGACATCAGCACTGCCTCCCCACATATCAAGAAACCCCAGTCTTCATTGGGTGGGTCAATCATTTGGGTCAGTATTGAAATCGCGTGCTGGATCAGGGGCTTCAGTTCTGCCAAAGGCTCCGCTGGCCATATATAGGGGTTGCCTAGGGTTTGTAATAGATAACAGGCAGCCCTAAAGGCGTCATAACGTTCTTCAGTGGGATCAAACTGGTTAATTTCGTTGATCAGGACTGCGAAATTCTGTTGTTTCCAAAATTCTTGAAACCAGTCGGCGGCTTCATCGTTTTCTCAAGGATTGTAATTCCAGGCGCCCACTTTTTACTCCTCAGAAAATTTTCCGCCGGTGACGGGGAAGGATTTATTTAATTGATCTGATGATGATTGGTCTAAATAAATCTGCCAATTTTATAGTTCTCAGGCCTAGTGCTCACCCTATAAGTATTGCACTTTATAATACTATAGGGATGTACGAAATAATTTTGTCGGCGATGAACTCGGCAGTCTATCCATGTTGGAAAATATAGGTAAAGGGGACGGATTTATTTAATTTATCTGAAGGCCTTTTATCTAAATAAGGCTGTACCTTTATACCCATTAATTTTGAGGCGAAATAATTTTACTGATGTCGGCTCCTCTCAGTTTTAATGATTTTATCGCGCTTTTAATCTCAAGTGCGGTTTCGATACCGAGAATAATGGAGGGGCTCTTTTCCTTGCCGCTACCAAAGCCAATACTTGTGAAAAATATCCCGTACTCAAGCGGTTTGCCAGTTTCCTGATAGAAAATTGGGAGCGGCGCCACACAGTCAAAGTACTGGTGACAGGTACTGCAGAGGTTTTCCTGCTGTTGAGCACTGTAACTGATGCCATGTTTTGGCTGGATGAGAAAAATCTGTTTTTTTTCATTGATCAATGAGAAGTCAGTATCCAGCTTTAAACTTTCAATATATTCCTTGAATCGTAGTGACACGATGAGGCGCCGATCATACGTTGCGCCAATATCAGCTTTGTTAGTTGTTTTAAGCTCAGCAGGTAGGTAGCAGGGATCGATACAGCAACCGCATGTTTTACAAAATATATTTTCAGGTGCCCCCTCAAAAAAATAGGCATGATTATTTATGGCACTTAAGTCGTAGGCAATGGTTACGAATTTAGTCACTACTTCAACCTCGATATAAAGGGGCGGATTTATCTAATTTATCTGATAGCCTTTCTCTAAATAAATCTTTCCCCTTTGCTCTTTGCTTCACAGGCCTAGTACTCACCCTATAAGGATTGCACTTTATAATACTATAGGAACGTACGAAATAATTTTGTCAGCGATGAACTCAGCGGTCCATTCATGTTGGAAAATATAGTTGACAGCATCCGGATCTAAAACACTATTTACCAATAAGTCTATGTCCGCATCTACCTCTTCTTCAGTTCCTTCGTTGTGCTGAATTTTCAATATAAGCTTTATTAATTCGTGACGAGACATAGGCAACTCCTAAGAAGTGATTTTCTCTGCCTAGTACATCCAAATTGAGTTTATAGACGTAGGAGGGCAGATTGGTGTGCGGTAATTAAACGGCCACCCCCTCTTAATGTGTCTTTTCCCTGCGCCTTGCTTAAGCATCTTGAAGAAGTGAAATAAATCGTGAGGTGAATTCCCTACCCTCATAATCTTCAAGGTTTTCAATGTTGAAAACAGCGCCTCTTTGAGTTGTAAGCTTTAACAGTCGACGCTTCAATATTTTATTGATCTGACTTTCAGGTTCTGCAGATATGATAGTAAGTGCTTTTTTCGCACGGACCGCCACGTCTTCGAAGAAAATGTGTTTAGGGTCGATGGGTGGGATTATATTTTCCAGGTTGCAGTTTTCAAAGGTTACATAATCGAGTTTGCAAAGTTCAAAGTCGGCAGAAAGTGGGATGTTGGACTGTTCTGATATGAAATTAACTTCCTGAAGTTTTCCAGCGAATTTAATCGTGGATATGTTTTTTGCATTAAATGAATTGTCAATAATCTTGCACTGAGAGAATGTGCAGTTGAGGAAGGTGCAGTCCCTCAAGGACGCTTCTCGAAAGTCGCACTTCACAAATGTGCAGTTCTCAAATTTGCTATTGCTGAATCCTGATCCTTGAAAGTTTGTGTTTTTGAACGAGCAACGGGTCAAAGATGTTTTATTGAAGAATCGCGATCCGGAAAAGTCGGCTTTCTCAAAGTCGCAATCTTCCAAAATGCATTGATCAAAAATCGGATCGCAGAGTTTCGCGTCTTTTAATTTACAACCACTGATCAGCTCGTTTTCAAAACGCGTTTTTTTAGGTAAAACGAGTCCGTCCTGCGAAACGCTGGAAAGTACTTTTGATGAAATTTTGTCACTCACCATAATATTCCTTCATAACCATTGCCCCAGTCCCCATAACGCCGCTGATGCGTTCCTCTTTTCCAGTCAGCCTTCGTCGTGAGATCCCACCAGGTTTTAGTTTTAGTTTCATACACATCGGGTAGACGTTGCCCTGATTTTGACACCTCCAAATGCCCAAGTGACGGATCATTTTTCACTCTGATTTTGAAGTCTGCATCTATTCGCTGCCCTACATACCGACGATAGCGTGAGCGTGCTTGTCCGAGATCGCCTCTGTCATAGGCTCGTTTTACTGCTGCTCTTTGTTTTGGGGTCAAAGACCTTTGAGGGTTACTGTAAACGGCCTTTCTAGCGGCATTGGCGTGTGCCTGAAGCTTGCTAGTTGTTGCGCCGCAAGGTGCCCACCCCAACGGATCGATCCATCCCGAAGGGTTAGGAGAATACTGATAAAGGTTAAAACCTCCTGCCAGCCCGACAGGGTCAGGCGTTGTAAAACGGCCCACATCCGGATCATAAAACCGAAATATATTGAAATGCAGCCCCGTCTCCCGGTCCAGGTACTGTCCCTGAAACCTTAGATTCTGCTCTTCAAGGTAGTAAGGCTCGCGCACCTCCTCCGACGTATTGCCCCACACTTGGTAACTGGCCTGCCAGAGGGTGTGTCCATCGATCTCGGTCAACTGCTCAGGGAGCCCGTTCAGATCATTGTGGTAGTAGCGAATTTTTTGCAGCGACCCGGTACCGTCTATTCGGGCTAGAGGCTCGTAGCTTTCCCCATCATAAACATAAAGGCTGGTCTGGCTGTGTTTGTGTTCCTGCAATAGGCGTAAACCATCCCAGATAAAACGCGTCTGGCCCAGTAGATTGCCATTGTCGTCATGCTCTGTTTTTTCGACGCGTCGCCCCAGTGGGTCATAGCTTATCCTGACAACGCTGCCGCTCTCATTTCGCACTTCAACCAGGCGACTTTCAGCGTCGTAGGCAAAGCGCTGAAAACCCCGGACGCTACTGCGTTTTTCGATCATACGACCCAAGGCATCGTATCGATAACGCTTGTCCTGATAGGTGAGCAACCGGTTATGCCGTACAAGGCCCCCCTGATGCGGGCTATCCACCAGGTTGGCTGCGGCGTCATAGGCGTAGGTTTCGCTCCTTCCCACTTGGTGGCAGACAAGAATCCGGTCGGTACTGTCGTAACCCAAGTGCTCTTGACGATCATGAACACGGTCAACACGCCGACGCCCGATCAGGTTATCGCTGGGATCGTAGCTGTAGTCAGTTTCAACCAACGGCGGCAACTGCCACGGTTGATCAATACTGCGGCGCTGGAGCGAGCGAACCCTTCCACTGCGGTCATACGCGGTGTTCGTTCTGAGTTGGCCCTGAGTGCGCTGCACTTCGCGATGCAGACGATCACGCTCGAAGTCGCTGATGACCTTCCCATCGAGATTCAACTGATGCAGGTGACCGCTGCCGTAGTAGAGGCGGTTCAGCCATCGACCGTCGGGCAATTGGGTCTGAATCAGGTTCCCCAATTCGTCGTAGTGATGCTGCAAGGAGCCCGCTGTGCTTTGCTCCTGCAGCAGTTGCCCCAGCGCGTCGTAGCTGAAACCCAGTCGCTGCTGCTGACCGTCAAGCGCGGTGAACGTGACGCCGACCAGTTGGTCGTTCAGATCATGTTCATAAACGGTGGAACCGTCCGCTGTCACTTTGCTGACCAGACGTCCAACAGCATCTCGCTGAAACTGGTGCGACAACGGCGCTACCGGTTCGCCTTCCGTCCCCGGCAGGTAGTCCACGGCGACGACATCATCCAGCGGATCATAGGTGTAGCAGCGCCGACTCTGGTCGAGGTCTTGCTGCTGAACCATGCGGTCGCACGCATCCCACTCAAAGCGATAGCTTTCGCCGTTCTCATTGGTCAGCTTGCGCAGTCGCCCATAGGCGTCGTGATCGAACATGACTGTGCGGTTGTGCGCGTCCCAGCGTTGTTTGACCAGGCCACGCAGGTCATAGGCATAGCGCGTGGTGCTACCGGCCGGGTCGACATGGGCCGTGAGGTAACCGCTGGTACTGCGTTGGAACTGCTCCACGCGACCATCCGGGAGCTGGCATTCCAGCAATAACCCCTCGGGTCCGTACCGGTAGCGAACCGACTCACCTTCCGCATTGGTCTGCACCACCAGATTGCCGAAGGCGTCGTATTGATAACGGGTGGGATAACCCGAGCAATCCACCGCTTCGACCAGTTGGCTCCATTCGTTCCAATGCAGCGTTTTGGTTTTTTCGGTGGCATCGATAATGCGCACCGGCTGGCCGAACCCGTCATAGACGTAGCGTGTGCTGTTGCCCAGTGGGTCGACTTCCTCGATACAGTTGCCGCGCTGGTCGTAGCGATAATGCCAACTGTTGCCTGCCGGGTCGGTTTCCACCTGGGGCAATGCCCAATGTGCCAACCACTGTGTGCCGCTGGTTCTGGACAGTGGGTCGATCACCGCGCTCAGGTTGCCGGACTCATCGTAATTGAAGCGCCACTGGCCGTTTTGTGGATCAATCGCGCCGAGCAACAGGCGATCTTCGTTCCATTCGAATTGCCAGGTATGGCCCAGGTTGTCGACGTAGCGGGTGATCTGGTACTGAGGGTTCCAATGCCGGGTGCTGACACGCATCAGGCCGTCGGTCACCCGGGTAATGCCGGCGTCGAGATCGTAGTCGAAGCTGTATTCATCGCCTGCGTCTGTCCAGTGGCGACTCACGCGCCACTCCTCACCGTGGGGCCCGGACACTGCCGCCCATTGATAGAAGCAGCGCAGGCCACTCGGCAGCTGGTGTTCGACCATTCGCCGGCCATGGTCATAAGCAAAGCGTCGACGGGTTGTACCTTGCACGTCCAGGACTTCAGACAGGTCGCCGTTGCTGTCATAGCGGTAACTGACGAGCACATCGCTGCGCGCATCGAAATGTTCCTGGCGCAGGTAACGCCGTTCGATGTGGCTCACGCGCCGTGGGTGTTCGGCCGAGTAGTTCAGCTCGACGTGCATCAAGTCATGGGTGTCGCGCAGGCGATGCAGCCGGCCCTGAGTGTCGTAGTCGAGAAAGATCCGCCCTTCATTGCGATCACCCAGCAGCTGCAGACGCATCCGCGCGCTGTTCAGCGGGTCGGGCTCGAACAGTCGATACAGACCGTCGATGCTCTCGATCAATACCGCGCCGTCGGCACTGCGCCTGACCGCAAGGCCTTGGCCCGGGTCGAACGCTCCGCCAAACAACGGGATGTAGCCGATCTCCAGGCGGCGCCCTTGCTCATCGATGTAGAGCAGGTTTTCGTCTGCATCTACCTCGATCGACACTTCATACGCAACGCTCCAGCCCGCGCCAAAGAGGCCGTCCTGGCGTGTGTCGAGGCTGCTGTAGAAGCGCTGCCAATCTATCGGGAGCAAGCCCGGCAGCACGAAATCCAGCTCTTCATCCCCGCCGAGGATCTTGGCCCCAGTGGCACTGTGAACCGGATTGGGCGAACCATTCATGGCGCTCTTGAGCGCCGAAGTGACCTTGCTGGTTGCGTATGAGATGGCGCCACCCACCAGCAAACCACCGACCAGGCACGGCAGCTTGGTCCAGAAGCATTTCAGGTTGCCCCGCAACGCCATCACCACGGCAATTGCCAGGCCTACGCCCGGCGTTTTTCCGCTGCGAATTTCCTGCACCACGATGGTCCCGCCACCGATGCGCACATCCGGCGAGATCAGGCCCGGGGCTGTACCAATCTTGGCGTCGCACGTACTGCGATCGCCACTGCGCGCCGCAGGCTGGCCGTTGATGAACACCGAGCTGGACCCCTCGGCAATGAATTGCAGGGGCATGGGCGGGTGCTTGGTGCACGCCACGGTATCCAGCGGGCAAGGCTCGGTGCCGGGGGCAGGCGAGGCGACGGTCGGGCGCCACATTTGTGAGAAAAACTCCCCGGCCATGTCCAGGAAGCTGGGCGCCGGTGGCTCGCTGGGCGCGACCGGCACGGCCGTCATCTTGCCGGCGGCGCGGGCCGCCTTTTTGCCATTGATGAAGACGTCGTCCGAGCCGCTGGTGATAAAGGCGTCGATCACCGGCGGGAACACCCAGTTGGCGGCTGACTCGCACCAACTGGATATTTTCAGATCAGCCCCTGTTAGCCCCGCGGTAATGCCTACGACGGCACCCACGACCAACACCAGGGCAACGCCGCCGGTAGCGATAGTCGCACCGGTTGTTATGGCAACAGCCGCCGCTACCGCCAGGCAGCCCACAGTGGTGATCGCCGCATAGGCTGCCACTTCCAGTACACCGCCGAGAATATCGGCCATCACCGAGGTGTGCAGCAGTGCGTCGCCTTCGCGGGCAGCCCAGAGGTCTTCACTCATTGTTCAGACTCTGCTCAGGGGGTGACGGCAAAGTTGAGCGTGTTCTTGAGCGTTGCCCAATGTGCCGCCTCGGCAGGCCCCAGGGGCTGGGTCTTGACGTAGCTCAAGGCGATCAGGTTGCGTGTGCCGGGTATCTGCATTGCCAACTGATATTGGTAAATATTGTCGCTGCCCTTGTTGAAACGGTTCTGGACTTCAAAGGCGTCGATGTCCTGCGCCGGCCCCACCTTGATGGCTTGCGCTGGCGAATAACGAAGGTCTTTGACCTGCTGTTCGAGCTTTTTCAGCTGGCCCTCGAAGTTGTCTTGCAAGGTCTCGCCATCGGCCAACGGGCTGCGACTCACCACCAGCGTGGTGCCCAGCTTGGCGAATTTGAGAATGTTGATCGAGGTGTCCTGTACCTCAGCGTCGGGCAGGGTGAATTGGGCTTCGTTGATCAGGTAATTCATGGTGGATAAATCTCGTTATTGACCAGCGCCGGGCTTGCCGGGAAATTTTGATTCGACGGCGGACTTGATCGTGCTTTGCACGCCTTGGGCGCCGGGCACCGTGCCCTTGTCGCTGCCCAGGTTGATATCCAGTTTGCCCTTCGTCTGGATTTTGCTGCTGCCGGTGGAAAACAGATTGAACGAGCCACAGGTCAGGTTGATGTCGCCGCCAGCCTTGAGCTCGATGACGCTGTCACCGCATACCAGGCGAATACTGTCGCCGGCCTCGATGGTGTAGGTCGTGGCGGCGCTGTCGGACTTGGCACCGCCCACAATCACGGTGTCGTTGTTGCGCACAACCCGCAGGCGGTTACTACCAATCGTCACCGTCTCGTTATGCCCAATACTCTTATTCCGGTCATGCCCCACCGAATGACTTTCATCCACCTCCACCACGATGTCCTGATTCCGCTCGGCATGGATGTACAACTGCTCCAACCCCTTCTTGTCCTCCATGCGGATTTCATTGAAGTTGGCCGGTGTGCCGCCTTTGCTGGAGCGGCTTTTCATCCCGCTTTGGGTGGCGTTTTCCGGCAAGTCGTAAGGCACGGTCTGCTCGGCGTTGTACACCCTTCCGGTGATGATCGGCCGGTCCGGGTCGCCTTCCAGGAAGCTCACAATCACTTCCTGGCCGATCCGTGGAATCTGCATCGAGCCCCAGTTTTTCCCGGCCCAGGACTGTGACACGCGAATCCAGCACGAGCTGTTTTCGTTGGATTGGTCGTGGCGGTCCCAATAGAAATGCACCTTCACCCGGCCATATTGGTCGGTCCAGATTTCCTCGCCCTTGGGGCCCACCACCAGTGCGGTTTGCGGGCCTTTGACGATGGGCCGGTAGGTGTTGGCCAGCGGGCGGAAGCTCTGTTGTGCGTCGATGCAGGTGAGGGTGCTTTCGAACTGGGCCGAAGGCGCGGCGCCGCCGCTTTCGAGGCTCTCCTGGGAGATGTAGTAACGGGCGCCGACGATCAGGTATTCGCGGTTCTGGTCGCGGCGGCTGAAGCCGGTGAGGCTGAACAGGTGGCCGGAACCCAGGCCTCGCGCGTTGCCGCTGAACTCCACTTGTTCGTGCAGGGTTTGCAGGGCTTCGATGCGGGTGCGCGCGTAGTGTTCGCCGTCTTCGCTTTTGACGTAGGTGCCGGGGTAGTCGTACAGCGGGTAGTCGCCGGCGGTGTGCGGGCGCGGCATGGCCGAGCGCACGTCGATGCTGGCGCTGGGGCGCTGGAAGTCGTAGTCGTTGAGCTCAAGGGAACCGGGCTGTACTTCCTGCGCCAGGTGCCAGTTGTGCATATGGTCGCGCTCGCGCTGCTGCGCGTCCTTGGGGTAGTACGGCACCGAGGCGTAGCCAGGCACGTTGGCGTGGGCGCCGTAGGCGTCGGCCAGCACCAGCACATGGCGGTCCTGTTCGTGGCGGAAGAAGTAGTAGATGCCTTCCTGTTCCATCAGGCGGCTGACGAAATCGAAGCTGGTCTCGCGGTACTGCACGCAGTATTCCCACTCGCGGTACGGCCGGCTCAAGGCGTCCTCGAAGTCGGAAAACCCCAGGTCGCGGAACACCTGCTTGATGATCTGCGGGATGCTCAGGTTCTGGAAAATCCGGCAGTCGGAGGTGCGGCTCAGCAGCCACAACCATGGGCGCAGGGTCACCTGGTAACTGGCGAACTGGCCCTGGTCGATGTTCTGGCTGCAGCGCGCGACGATGCCATGAAAGTGCCGCTCGCCACCGTCCGCCAGTTGCAGGTTCAGGCTCATCGGCTTGCCCAGCAACTGGTTGAGGTCGATGTTGGCGTCCAGCGAGGTCAGCTGCAATTCGAAGTTGAACAGCCGACCCAACTCTTCGCCGCCGCCCATTTCATTGAGCAACAGCACATCCGGCCCCAGGGGGCTGGTGATCTTGGCCAGGCGTGACGATTGGTTGAATAGCATTGTTTACGCCGCGTCGCTGAAGTCGTAGTGCAATTCGTTATCCCGCGTGCTGATGCGCACGCCTGCCAGTGCCTTGCCTTCGAGCATGCGGGTGAGGAATTCGCGGCTCATGTCCGGCAGCAGGCTGTTGGTCAGGAGGGTGTCGATCATCCGCCCGCCGCTTTCGGTTTCGGTACAGCGGGACACGATCAGGTCGACCACGTCGTCGTCGTAGTTGAAGTCGACCTTGTGGGTGTTCTCCACGCGCTTTTTGATGCGGTTGAGTTGCAGGCGAGTGATCGCTTTCAGCATCTCGTCGCTCAGCGGGTAGTACGGGATGGTCACCAGGCGGCCGAGCAGCGCCGGCGGGAAAATCTCCAGCAGCGGCTGGCGCAGGGCCTTGGCGATTTCTTCCGGCTCGGGGATGTTCGCCGGGTCCTTGCAGACCCGGGAAATCAACTCGGTACCGGCGTTGGTGGTGAGCAGGATCAAGGTGTTCTTGAAGTCGATCACCCGGCCTTCGCCGTCTTCCATCACGCCTTTGTCGAACACCTGGAAGAAGATCTCGTGCACGTCCGGGTGGGCTTTTTCCACTTCGTCCAGCAGCACCACGCTGTAGGGTTTGCGCCGCACGGCTTCGGTCAGCACGCCGCCTTCGCCGTAGCCGATGTAGCCCGGTGGCGCACCCTTGAGGGTGGACACGGTGTGGGCTTCCTGGAACTCGCTCATGTTGATGGTGATCACGTTCTGCTCGCCGCCGTACATGGCTTCGGCCAGGGCCAGGGCGGTTTCGGTCTTGCCCACGCCGGAGGTGCCGGCGAGCATGAACACGCCAATCGGCTTGCTTGGGTTGTCGAGGCCGGCGCGGGAGGTCTGGATGCGCTTGGCGATCATCTGCAAGGCATGGTCCTGGCCGATGATGCGTTTCTTCAGGTGCTGGTCGAGGTTGAGCACCGTCTCCAGTTCGTTGCGGGCCATGCGGCCCACCGGGATGCCGGTCCAGTCGGCGACCACCGAGGCCACGGCCTGGTAATCCACGGTCGGCAGGATCAGCGGGGTTTCACCTTGCAGGGTGCTGAGGCGCTGTTGCAGGTCGACCAGTTGGGCGCGCAGTTCATCGTTGCCGCTGTCCACGACGCCGGCTTTTTCACGCAACGTGGCGCGGGTAGCGAGCAGCTCATCGACCAGGGTTTTTTCTGCGGCCCAGCGGGTTTCAAGGGTGGCCAGGCGCTCGCGTTCGGCGCTGAGCAGGGCTTCGCTGTTGGTCTGGCGCGTACCGATGGCGATGCCGATTGCATGCTCGCGGGCGATGATTTGCAGCTCGGTTTCCAGTGCCTCGATACGGCGCCGGCTGTCATCCACTTCCGCCGGCACCGCGTGCAGGCTGATGGCGACGCGGGCGCAGGCGGTGTCCAGCAGGCTCACGGATTTGTCCGGCAACTGGCGCGCCGGGATGTAGCGGTGGGACAGCTTCACCGAAGCTTCCAGCGCTTCATCGAGGATCTGCACCTGATGGTGCTTTTCCATGGTCGAGGCCACGCCGCGCATCATCAGCAGCGCCTTGTCTTCCGAGGGCTCGGCCACTTGCACCACCTGGAAACGGCGAGTCAGGGCCGGGTCTTTTTCGATGTGCTTCTTGTACTCGGCCCAGGTAGTGGCGGCCACGGTACGCAAGGTGCCGCGAGCCAGTGCAGGCTTGAGCAGGTTGGCCGCGTCACCGGTACCGGCGGCGCCACCGGCACCCACCAGGGTGTGGGCTTCGTCGATAAACAGGATGATCGGTTTCGGCGAAGCCTGGACGTCTTCGATGACCTGGCGCAGGCGCTGCTCGAACTCGCCTTTCATGCTCGCGCCGGCTTGCAGCAGGCCCACATCGAGGCTGCGCAGTTCCACGTCTTTCAGTGCCGGCGGCACGTCGCCGGCGACGATGCGCAGGGCGAAGCCTTCCACCACAGCGGTCTTGCCGACGCCGGCTTCACCGGTGAGGATCGGGTTGTTCTGGCGCCGACGCATCAGGATATCCACCAGCTGGCGGATCTCTTCATCGCGCCCCACGATCGGGTCCAGCTTGCCGCTGCGGGCCTGCTCGGTCAGGTCGACGGTGAAGCGCTTGAGGGCTTCCTGCTTGCCCATCGCGCTCGGCGCCATGGCACCGCTGGCTTCGCCGGGTACGGCCCCGGCGTTGAAGCCGTCGCTGGCGCTCAGGGCGTTTTCCGGCGAATCACCGACGTATTCATCAAAGCGTTCGCTCAGTGCTTCGGCCTTGATCTTGTCGAACTCACCGGACAAGCCCAACAGCGCATGGCGCAGGCTTGGCGTCTTGAGAATCCCCAGCACCAGGTAACCGGTGCGCACCTGGCTTTCGCCAAACATCAGGCTGCCGTAGACCCAGCCACGCTCCACGGCTTCTTCCACATGGGACGACAGGTCGGTGATCGACGTCGAACCACGGGGCAGGCGGTCCAGGGCCTCGGTCAGGTCACGAGCCAGCCGCGCCGGCTCGACATTGAACTGGCGGATGATGCGGTGCAGGTCCGAGTCCTGCAGTTGCAGCAACTGGTGGAACCAGTGGGCCAGTTCCACATACGGGTTGCCCCGCAGTTTGCAGAACACGGTGGCGGCTTCGATGGCCTTGTAGGCCACGCTGTTGAGTTTGCCGAACAGTGCGGCGCGACTGATTTCACCCATGCTCTGGATTCCTTGAGGTGTTGGCGTGTTCGGCGTAATGCCGGGCCAGGATTAGGTCGTTGGCGTCGTGCCCGGGTTGGCCGAGCCAGGTGTTGAAGCCCAGGCGGAACTGGCCGTTGAGTTGCAGGGCCGGTACTTCCGGTTGTTGCAGGATCAGGTTCAGGTCCCAGTCCAGTTCATGGCCCAGGTACTCGGCGACCCACGCCACCAGCTCGTTGAACGGCTGGCTGCCGGGCAGCATGCCCATGTAGTCATCGAGCTTCAGCGGGCCGAGACGAATGCGGAATTTATGCTGGCGGTCCCACACGTGGCTGCCCAGGCAAAAGTCCACGCCCAGCTGGTTGGCACTGACACTCACGCGGCTGCGCTCGGGCAGTTCCAGCCATTGGCCGACGTATTCTTCGATCTCCACCGGCAGCCCGAAGTACTCGCCGAGAATCGCCTTCAGGCCGTCCGGGTAGCGGGTTTGCGCCGACAGGTGGCCGCTGTAGTGCAGCTTTGCCGTGTCGGGGATCAGGCCCTGGTTGAGCAGGCTCGGGGTGCCTCGACCGCTCAAGGCGGCCAGGCGCGCCGACCAGTAGTCATCGTCCGGGCGGTCGTGGCTGACCGTGGGCCGCGCCTCCGCCCAGGCCCGGTAGAACAGGGTCAGCAGACGGTGGTGGAACACATCCAGGAAGCGCTTGCTGGTGCTGTCGGCATTGTTGCGCTGACGCTCGCGCACGTATTCGGTGATGTGCAGCGGCAGCGGGCCGTTGGGGCCGCCGAGGCCAAAAAAGAACTGCTCCAGCCGTGCCGGATTGCCATCCGCACCGGGCTCGACCGAGGCGAGTGTGGCCGGCGCAAAGGTGCAATCGGCCTGCTGCCCGAGGCGCAACGGATCATCCGCCAGGCGCAGGGAATGCCCCAGGCGTGGCAGCTCCGGCGATTCGCACTCGATACGACGCAGCGCCTGGAAGAAGTCATATTCCCAGGGCTCCTGATGCATCGCATCCAGGGTGGTCACAGGGTCGGACGACGTCCGGGCTTGGCTTTCCATCGCATGATCTCGCCGCGTTCGGTGGTACGGATCACCGTCTCGGTAAAACTGTTGATCGACACGTAGCGTGCCAGGAACCGTTCAAACACCGCACCGAGCAGGAACACGCCGGTGCCGCGGAACGCGTTTTCATCAAATTCCAGGGTGATCTCCAATCCCCGGCCAAACACGATCGGGCCGGGCATCGGCAGGCGGCGGGTCACCGCCTTGCTGCTGACCTCGCGCAGGCCCTCGATCTGCAGTTGCAGGGCGGCGTCGTTGCTGTCGCCATACAGGCGCAGCAGCTCGCGCAGTGCGGCGGCGCCCTGGCCTTGTTCGCTCAGCGACAGGTAGTTCAACGACAACTGGCTGATCAGGCGCCAGGCCTTGGCATCATGGGCATGGCTGGCGCGCGGGCGGCTTGGCCCGGCGACGCAGCGCACCGCCAGCACCGGGGCACTGTCGGCCAGTGTGAAGTCGGTTTTGCCATTGCCCACGCTCATGAACAACGGCAAGTCGCGGTTGGTGCACAGGGCGGTGACGCCCAGTTGGCGCAGGTCATGACGGTACGGCGCTTGCTGGCTGTCCACCAGGCTGACGAAGGTTTCGCTGCCCACGTAGGTGGAGCGCGGCCCGTTGCGGCGTTGGTCGCTCGACAACACGCGGGGTTCGCGACGCACCGTGTAGTAAGCCTGGTCACGACCGTAGCGCGACGGATCGCGCACGGCGTAGAACGGCAAAAAAGGCTGCTCCGGCCCGGTGCCGTGGCCCGTGATACCGCTCAGGGAGTGAATCTCGAAATCCATCGGCCGGGTGCGGTCGGCGATCACGTGGTGTTCGTTGACCCGCTCGGACAAGTGAATCCGATCCACGCGCTTGGGAAACAGGTTGATCGCCGGGGTGCAGAACGGCACGAATTGCGCCTTGCCGACGCTGCCTTCCAGGCTCGGATCGTGACGGTCGAACAGCACGATCAGCTCCAGCTCCTGGCCGTCACAGCGTTTGACTGCGCGGCTCAGCTCAGCGAACTCCACGAACAGGAATCGGTGGGGCAGGGCGAAGTATTCCTGGAGCAAGCGATAGCCCTGGAAGGCGCGGGGCACCACCGGCATCGCAGCATCGGCGTCGTCAAAACCCCGGGAACGCAATGCGTCCGGCGGCAGGCGCTCGACCCAGTCGCCACCAGGTTTGCGTGCAAACACCGCGCAGGCATTGCCCAGCAATTGTTCGTAGAGGCGGAACGGTTGCTCGTCGGCACCGCTGAGGTATAGCGGCAAGTTATCCAGAGCGAGGCTGTTGAACGGCAGTTCGGCGCCGGTTCGCAGGGTCAGGCGCAGGCCGGCCTTGGCCTTGGGCTCACTGGCGGCCAGGCGTCCCAGCACCGCGGACGGGTTGCCGAAATACTCGGCCTGGGCGACCTGCAACGGCCACAGCGTCACCGGGTGAGCGGTGCGGTACTCGCAGCAGGTCTGGGTTTCGCGGCCCAATGCGGCGCGCAATACGGTGTCGCGGGGCAGCGGAAAACCGCTGGCCAGGGAACCTTCATCGGGATCGGCCTGCAACTGCACCACGGTCATCGACGGGGTCGGCGCCAGGTAGTGCGGGTAGGCGATCTCCAGCAGGTTATTGGTGAAGGTCGGGTACTCGGCGTCGAGCTTGAGCTGGACCCGGGCCGTGAGATAGGCAAAGCCTTCGAGCAAGCGTTCGACGTACGGGTCGGCGCAGTCCATGCCGGACAGGGTCAGCCGACTGGCGATCTTCGGGTATTCCTTGGCGAACTCTGCGGCGCTTTCGCGCACGTGGTGCAGTTCCTGGTTGTACAGCTCCAGCAGGCGCGGGTTCATGGGCGTCTCCGCTGGTCGGCGTTCACCACACGCACATGGCCGGACTCCAGGTCCAGGTCGGTTTGCAGCAACAGGCGCAACGGCACCGGCTGCGCCCACAGGTCGCCCTCGATCTCGAAGCTCAAGGCGTTATGGTTCATCTCGCCATGGCCGACGCGTGCCTTGACCCGCAGGGTATGGCGCAGGATACGTGGCTCGAAGGTCGCGATAGCCTGTTGGATCAAGGCCTCCAGGGCACTCACGTCGACACTGGAGACACTGTTGCCCGCCAGCGCCGGCAGCCCGTAATTGACCACCGAGGTACCGGCCGGCGTGTGCAGCGTGGCATCGGCGTTGAGCAGTGAGGTGGTGTTGAGCAGCCACGTCAGGTCACGCAACACCGAGGCTTTCAATTGGCTCAGGGACAGCACGCGTTTGTCGGCGCTTTCCTTGGGATTGGTCGGGTCATCGTCGGTCAACCGGTCCAGCAGGGACGGTTGCAGACGATCGCGGGAAGCAATTTCAGTTACCACCAAAGCAGCTCCACGGACTGGTTGCGAGAGGAACAAAGTACCGACCCGTAGCAGCTGTCGAGCGAAGCGAGGCTGCGTTCGGCTGCGAAGCAGTCGTAAAACGGACACCGGGACTTATCAGTCAATTATCGGTGGCCGGATTGCGAGGACTTCGTCCTCGAACGCAGCCTCGCTCCGCTCGTCAGCGGCTACGGGGCGAGGGTTACAGATCAGCGTTTGGTGTTGGAGCGGATGTTCCAGCCAAACTTGATCGCGCCACCGTCTTTGGTGCCGTCGGCTTTCTGTGGCTGGTAGTCCACCATCACCTGGGCAAAGTTCAGGGTGACGTTTTCGGTCAGGCGATCATCGCTGCCCGAGCCGCCGGTGCTCAGGGAGGTCACCAGCACTTCTTCCAGGTTGATGATCATGTATTCGACCTGGCTTTCACCGCCGGCCTTGCGCACGGTCAGGGTGACCTTGTCGATGTGCTTGCCGCTGGCGCAGTGCATCATCAGGTTCGGCGAGGCCTTGTCGACGTACTTGGTCAGCGACAGGTCCTGGATGTTCACCTTGCCCGCGCCGCCGCCACCGCCCACGTGCATGTTGCCGGACTGGGCCATGCCCCAGCTCCAGTTCAATACGTCGATTTCGTCCTTGTGGGCCTTGTCCATGGACTCGCCCTTGATGTCGCCGATCTTGATGAAAATATCAACAGCCATGTTTTCTCCCTGTGTGGTCTCAGCCACGATATTTGGTTAACCCAAGGGCGGTGCTTTTCTGTGGGAACCGGGCTTGCCCGCGATGGCATCACTGCGGTCTGACTGACAGACCGCGTCGCCTGCATCGCGGGCAAGCCCGGCTCCCACAAAAAGCCCGGTCCCGGCGGATCTTTATTACGCGCCTTTCGCCGAAGGCAGTTTCGATACCAGACGCAGCGACACGGTCAGCCCTTCGAGCTGGTAGTGCGGGCGCAGGTAGAACCTGGAGTTGTAGTAACCCGGGTTGCCTTCAACGTCTTCCACGATCACTTCGGCGGCCGCCAATGGATGCTGGGCCTTGGTGGTTTCGGTGGAGTGCGCCGGGTCACCGTCGACGTAGTTGAGGATCCAGTCCTGCAACCAACGCTGCATCTCGTCCTTCTCTTTGAAGGAGCCGATCTTGTCGCGCACGATGCACTTCAAGTAGTGGGCGAAACGGCAGGTGGCGAACAGGTACGGCAGGCGTGCGGCCAGGTTGGCGTTGGCGGTGGCGTCCGGGTCATCGTATTCGGCCGGTTTCTGCAACGACTGGGCGCCGATGAAGGCGGCAAAGTCGGTGTTTTTCTTGTGCAGCAGCGGCATGAAACCGTTCTTCGCCAGTTCCGCTTCACGGCGGTCGCTGATGGCGATTTCGGTCGGGCACTTCATGTCCACGCCGCCGTCATCGGTCGGGAAGGTGTGGGCCGGCAGGTTCTCGACTTCACCGCCCGACTCCACGCCACGGATGCGCGAGCACCAGCCGAAGTGTTTGAACGAACGGTTGATGTTCACCGCCATCGCGTACGCCGCGTTGGCCCAGGTGTACTTGGAGCTGTCAGCACCGTCGGTGTTTTCTTCGAAGGCGAAGGCTTCCACCGGGTCGGTCTTGGCGCCATACGGCAGGCGCGCCAGGAAGCGTGGCATGGTCAGGCCGATGTAGCGCGAGTCTTCCGATTCACGCAGGGAGCGCCAGCCGGCGTATTCCGGGGTGGTGAAGATCTTGGTCAGGTCGCGCGGGTTCGACAGTTCCTGCCACGAGCCCATGCCCATTACGGTCGGCGAGGCAGCGGCAATGAACGGCGCGTGCATCGCAGCGCAGACTTTCGACAGCTCGCCCAGCAGTTCCACGTCGGGAGGCGACTGGTCGAAGTAGTAATCGCCTACAAGGCAACCGTAAGGTTCGCCGCCGAACTGGCCGTATTCTTCTTCGTACATCTTCTTGAAGATCGGGCTCTGGTCCCACGCGGTGCCCTTGAATTTCTTCAGGGTCTTGTGCAGGTCCGGCTTGGAGATATTGAGCACGCGAATCTTCAGTTGCTCATCGCTCTCGGTGTTGTTCACCAGGTAGTGCAGGCCACGCCAGGCGCTTTCCAGCTGCTGGAAATCCTGGTGATGGATGATCTGGTTGACCTGGGCGGTGAGCTTGGCGTCGATGGCGGCGATGATCGATTCAATCGACTTGATCGCGTCGTTGGACACCAGGTCCGTCTGGGCCAGTGCCTGCTCGGCCAGGGTGCGTACTGCCGTTTCGACGGCTTCGCGGGCGCGCTCGGTCTTGGGTTTGAATTCTTGCAGCAGCAGCGACGCGAACTCGCTGGTTTCTTCGGTGGCGCCCAGGTTCTGGGCGCCTTCGCGTGCGGTATTCTCGGTCATGATTACTGATCCCCTGCCGGCTTCGGCGCGCTCGCAAGGGCCTGCAGCAATGCCGGGTCCTTGATCGCTTTCATGATGATTTCTTCAGCGCCGGTCTTGCCGTCCATGTAGGTCAGCAGGTTGGCCAGTTGCGTGCGGGCTTCGAGCAGCTTGTTCAGCGAATCGACCTTGCGCGCCACGGCGGCGGGGCTGAAGTCGTCCATGCTTTCGAAGGTGATGTCCAGGCTCAGGTTGCCTTCGCCGGTCAGCTCGTTGGGCACGTGGAACGCGACGCGTGGCTGCATGGCCTTGAGGCGCGAGTCGAAGTTGTCGACGTCCACTTCAAGGAACTTGCGGTCGGCCACAGGCGCCAGAGGTTCGGCGGGCTTGCCGGCGAGATCGGCCATCACACCCATGACGAAGGGCAACTGGACCTTTTTCTCGGCGCCGTAGAGCTCGACGTCGTACTCGATCTGCACTCGAGGCGCACGGTTGCGCGCGATGAATTTCTGAGAACTTTGCTTCGCCACGTTGCTGCTCCTGGTCGCTTGAGCGACGGTGTTGTAACTGCGCGATCCGTACGCTTACTCGCTGTCCGGCCCACGCAGATTTTCAAATTGGGACATGCCGTCCGGAATCAGGTTGCGCACGATGGCCGCAAAGTCGGCGTGCACCAGATTCTTCGCCCGGTTCAACAGCACCGGCAGCGGGCTCGAAGGCTCGTGCCGGGTGTAGTACGCAAGGATTTTGTCGAGGCTGCGCAGCACTTCGTCGCGGTTGGCGATGTCGCCGCTGGGGCGTGCTGCAACGGGCGCGGCGGCGTATTCAACCGAGGGGGCATTGTCGTCACTGACAACCTCGGGCTCGCTGGCGGCGCCACTGTGTGGGGCATATTGGTTGAGTATCTGCACGGCCTGCTTGAGCAGTTGCTTCAAGGGGCCGAGGTCTACGCCCTGGGCGGAACCGACCTGGTCGCTGACGTATTGTTCGATGGCTTCGCAGGCCGTACGGGCGGCGTTCAGCGCGTCGCGGGTGGCTTGCAGTTGCTCGGCGTCGCTGTCGAGGAATGCGCCGTTGAGCTGTTCGGCACCGAGGTTTTCGCCGGGGAAAGGTTGCAGCCCGCTGGCATTCAGCGCAGCCCGCAGGCTGACGGGGCCGAAGGTGCGCGAGCGGGTGAGAATGGCTTCGCGCAGCAGGCGGATGTTCGCGTCGCTGGTCACGCCGCTGAGGGCGTTGATGCGCACGGTGGGGTCGTTGTCGTCATCGGCATCCAGGCGCGGATGCAGGTCGGCCCAGTACTCGCGCAGCAGCGCGTTGATCAGCGTGAGCACGTCGGCAAGCCCCGCAATACCCTGGAGGGCGAGGGCGCTTTGCAACAGGAAATGGGTGATGCGCAGGTCTTTGCTGCGTTGCAGGAGGTCGAGGCTTTGCTGCTGGATGCTGCGCCATTCCGGAGGTTCGGCAGGCAGGATCGAGTCGCCCATGCTGCGCTCGGGTTGACCCTGTGCGGCACGCTCAAGATGCAAATAATCGGCGTCATATTCCAAGTCTTCGCCACAAGGCGAAGTCGCGGAAACGGCGGCGAGCAGCAGAGGCACATCCACTAAATTCGATCTCCCTATCAGCCCGTTAGATGACGGGCAACTCATGCATTAGTTGCGCGAGGAACTTTGCATGTTTTCTTGGTCATATTAAGCGCTTTGACATCGTGCTGATTTCAAAGTGCCATCATTGGTGTTCAAGAAGTTGTGCATTTTTGGTGTAGTACTTATGCCTTGTCAAGGTAAGCTATTCGCCCTCTATGACAGATGTGCGGTGCTTAACATCTTGTGCGACTGATCAGTCGAAGCAGGTGCCGGGGCAGGATTTTTGTCATAGAGGCCGGTTAAGATCAGCAATTACGCGGGTTGAAGCAGGCTTTCAAGGTATTGGAAGGATCTGTCGTGGATCTCTCGGGAGCACTTCTCCCCAGAGATGGCCGCGCGCGAAGTATCAGCAAGGAGGCAAGATGTCGCTGTGCTTGACTATCACTAGTTATCACAAGATTACCCCTGGCCAGTGCCCTGAAAAGTCCATGGAACAGGGAGTGATGGCTATTGGCCGCGGTTCCGAAAATGACTGGATACTGCCTGATCCCGAGCGCCTGGTTTCCACGCAACATTGCGTTATTCAGTACAAAGATGGCCGTTACTATTTAACCGATAACAGCACTAATGGTGTTGAGTTAGTGCATGCCGGTATTCGTTTGCGCCGGGGAAACAGCGAGCCATTACACGACGGCGAACTGATCCGCATCGGTGATTACGAGATCCAGGCGCGCATCGATTTCAACCTGAAAGTGACAGACAACCCGGCGTTCGCCGGCGACTCCTCCAACAGCTTCGAAGCCCTGATGGGCGCCGCCGTGAAGGCCCCGACGCCGCAACCGGTGATCGCGCCGCAGTTCCAGGGCGCCTCGTCGATGGACACCCTGCCGGACCTGTTCGACTTCCTCGCGCCCACCAGCGTCCCGCCGGCTACCGTGCACGATCACGTGCCGGCCGAACAACACGACTTCCGCCCGCCGACGCCGCAGCCTGTGGTTGAGCCACCGGCGCCGGTGGTCTCCGGCTCGGTGATTCCTGAAGACTGGGATCTGTTCGGCGACGCCCCAGCGCCCAAGCCGCTTGCGCCGCCACCAGCGCCACCACCGATCATCGAGCCACCCAAGGTCGAGCAACCGCTCCCGGTGGCCGACGCCAATCAACCAGACTTATTGCAAGCCTTCCTGCGCGGTGCGGGCCTTGATCAATTGCGCCTGGACAAGGCCCAGGCTGAAGCGCAGATGGAAAGCATCGGCCGCAGCTACCGGCTGATGGTCGAAGGCCTGATTGACGTGTTGCGTGCCCGCGCCAGCCTCAAGGGCGAGTTCCGCATGCAGCAGACGGTGATTCAACCGGTGGAAAACAACCCGTTGAAATTCGCCCCGAATGCCGATGAAGCGCTACTGCTGCTGCTACGCCACAGCAACCAGGCGTTTATGGCGCCGGACTTGGCCGTGCGCGACAGTTTCGACGATTTGCGTGCTCACCAACTGGCCGTCATGGCCGGGGTCGAGGCCGCCATCAAACACCTGCTGACACGCTTCGAACCGGCGCAGCTCGAAGAGCGCATGGGCAAGCCCGGCGGGCTGTCGAGCCTCTTTAACGGTTCGCGCCAGGCCCAGTACTGGCAACAGTTCACCGAGCTCTACAGCAATATTTCCCGCGAAGCCCAGGAAGATTTCCAGGACCTGTTCGGGCGTGAATTCAGCCGTGCCTACGAAGAGCACAGCACCCGACAGCGACGTTGACAACGCGGTACATGGAACAACGGATAGCTAAGTACGTCATTGAGGACGCAGGATGATTCCCAGGTTTTTACTCGCAGCCGCTACAGCGTTTCTGCTGACGGCGTGTGCCAAGGACGCAGCCAAACCCGAGGCCCCCGAGGCTGAGGCCGACACCGCCGCCGTCGAGCTGCATTTTCACGCCATCTCCGGGCTCAACCCCGGTTCCAATGGCCAGGCAGCCCCGGTGCGGGTGCGGATTTTCGAACTGAAAAACGCCGCCACCTTCAGCCGTTCCGACTACTTCGCCCTGGCCGATCGCGCCCAGTCGACCCTCGGCCTCGACCTGCTCGACCAGGACGAAGTGGTGATCCAGCCCGGCCAGCAATTGAGCGTCCAGCGCGACCTCGACCCGTCCACCCGCCAGATCGGCCTGCTGGTGGGCTATCGCGAACTGGACCGCGCCGAGTGGCGCACCGTACTGAATGTGCCGGCGCGTCAGTACACCGAATACCAGATCAGCCTCGATGTGCATGCGGTGCGTGCCGACGTCGTGGCTCCCCCCTCCAGCCCTGCCCAATAAGAATCGGAGCCCCCATGTCCTGGAACAATCGCGTGGTCTGGTCGGAAGGCATGTTCATCGGAACGCAGCACTTCCAGCAGCATGACCGTTACCTGGAAAACCTGATCGATGCGCGCAGTCGCCCGTTGTCGGCGGGGGCCTGGGGTTTCTCCGAGTTGTTGATCGACCAGGGCCTGCTGGCCCAGGGCAAGCTGGCGATCGTCTCGGCGCGTGGCCTGTTGCCCGACGGCACACCGTTCAATATCCCCCAGGATGACCTGGCGCCGAGCCCGCTGAACATCGACGAGCACCTGCGGGATGGGCTGGTCTACCTGGCGTTGCCCCTCAAGCGTGCCGGCGCCCGCGACACCGTCGACGAAGGCGAAGCCCTGGAAGCGGCGCGCTACGTCAGCCAGGTGCGCGAAGTGCGCGACGACAACGCGCCCTTCGAAAACCGCGCGCCCGTGGCGGTCGGCTCCCGCGCCTTGCGCCTGTTGACCGCCCAGGATGGCATCAGCGATTACGCCGCCATCGGCCTGGTGCGCATCAAGGAAAAACGCGCCGACCGCGCGCTGGTGCTGGACGACAGTTACATCCCGCCGGTACTCGACGTGACCGCCAGCAAACCGCTGACTGCGTTTCGCAGCGAGCTGCTGGGCCTGCTGCACCAGCGTGGTGAAGCATTGGCCGGGCGCGTGGTCGCTTCTGGCGCCGGTGGTGCTTCAGAGATTGCCGACTTCATGCTGCTGCAACTGGTGAACCGCGCCCAACCGCTGATCCAGCACCTGAGCCAGTTGAGCCCGCTGCACCCGGAACGGTTCTTCAGCGAACTGGTAAGCCTGGCCGGCGAGTTCTCCACCTTCTCCACCAGTGGTCGCCGCCCCCAGGAATACCCGCAATACCAGCACGACGACCTGAGCCTGAGCTTCACCCCGGTGATGCAGGCCCTGCGTGAAGCACTGTCGATGCTGATCGACAGCAAGGCCACGCCGATCCCGATTGTCGAGAAAGCCTACGGCGTGCACGTGGCGATGCTGGCCGACAAAACCCTGATCGACAGCGCCAGTTTTATCCTGGTGGTACGCGCCGACGTGCCCGGCGAAACCCTGCGCGCGCGCTTCGGCCAGCAAAGCAAAGTCGGCTCGGTGGAACACATCCGCGACCTGGTCAACCTGCAACTGCCGGGCATTGGCCTGCTGCCGTTGCCGGTGGCGCCACGGCAGATTCCGTACCACGCAGGCTCCACCTACTACGAGCTGGACCGGGGCAGCGAGCACTGGCAGCAACTGAGCAACTCCGGTGGTTTTGCGTTCCACATCGCCGGCCAGTTCCCGGGGTTGAACCTGGCTTTCTGGGCCATCCGAGGATAATCCGCGATGCATCCGAATGACGATGACCGCACCCAGTTCATGCCGCGCCCGGGTGGCCGCGCGCCGGAGCCTGTTCGTGCAGAGCCGGCGCCGCTGTCGATGCCTGCGGCACCGATTTTGACCGGCAAGGCCCAAGGCCTGAACCCGCTGGAAAGCGCCGCCGGCCCGCTGCTGTCGCTGCTGACCCGCCTACGCAATACGATCTCGCACCCTGCGCCGTCGAGCCTGCGTGCGCAGTTGCTGGCCTACCTGCGCCAGTTCGAAGAGCGTGCCGAGGCGGCCGGCGTGGCGCGCAATGACGTGCTGCTGGCGCGTTACGCGCTGTGCACCGCCCTCGATGAAGCGGTGCTGAGCACCCCGTGGGGCAGTGCCAGTGACTGGGGCAAGCAGAGCCTGTTGATCACCGTGCACAACGAAGCCTGGGGCGGCGAAAAGGTCTTCCAGTTGCTGGATCACTGCCTGCAAAGCCCGCGCGAACGCCTGTACCTGCTGGAGCTGTTGTACCTGTGCCTGTGCCTGGGTTTCGAAGGCCGCTACCGCGTGATGAATGACGGCCGCAGCCAGTTGGAAGCCCTGCGTGAGCGCACGGCGGCGGCGATTCGCAGTGCCCGTGGTGAGCATGAGCGCGAGCTGTCGCCCCACTGGCGTGGCGTGACCGTGGCCCGCGATCGCCTGGCGCAATTCATGCCGCCGTGGATCGCCGTGGCCATCGGCGTGGCGCTGCTGCTGGCGTTGCTGTTCGGGTTGCGGATGAAACTGGCGTCGGATGCCGAGCCGGTATTCAAGAACATTCATGCCTTGGGCGAGATCCCGGTGCAGGCCATCGACCGTCCGGTAGCCCAGCCGAAAATCATCGAGCGGCCGCGCCTGGCGGGCTTCCTGGTGGAAGACATCAAGGCCGGTCGCGTCGCGGTGGAAGATGCCGTCGACCGCTCCGTGGTGACCATCCGTGGCGACGAACTGTTCGCCTCGGCCAGTTCCAGCATCGTCGATGACTTCCAGCCGCTGATGCTGCGCATCGCCGACGCCATCCGCAAGGTCAAGGGCCAGGTGCGCGTTACCGGCCACAGCGATAACCGTCCGATTGCCACCCTGCGGTTCCCGTCCAACTGGGCGCTATCCGAGGCGCGGGCCAAGTCGGTGCTGGAGATTCTCGCGGCCAAGACCGGCCAGCCGGAACGCTTCAGCGCCGAAGGCCGCAGCGACACCGAGCCGGTGGCGACCAACGCCACCGCTGAAGGCCGCGCGCGCAATCGCCGGGTAGAAATCACCGTATTGGCGGAGGGGGTCGAGTGAAGGCGTTTTTCAGTTTTGTGATTCGCTGGGTGATCCCGTTGCTGGGCCTGATCGCCTTGAGCCTGATCATCTGGTTTGTGGGCCCGTTGCTCGACGTGCTGGTGCCGGAAGGGCGCCGCTGGGCGCTGATCATCCTGGTGTTCGCGGTGTGGATTGCCTACCGCGTATTCCGGGTGATCCAGGCCCGCCGTCAGGCGGCCGAAGTGATGCGCAGCCTCGCCGCAGAAACCCCGCCAGACCCTGCCAGCGTTGCTACTGCCGAAGAGCTGGCGACCCTGCGCCAGCGCATGGACGAAGCCCTGGCCCTGTTGAAAAAGGCCAAGCTGGGCGGTGATGAGCGCCGCAACCTGTATGAGTTGCCGTGGTACGTGATCATCGGCCCGCCGGGTTCGGGCAAGACCACCGCGCTGGTCAATTCCGGGCTGCACTTTCCCTTGGCCGCGCAACTGGGTGCCGGTGCGGTGCGTGGCGTGGGCGGTACGCGCAATTGCGATTGGTGGTTTACCGACCAGGCCGTATTGCTCGACACCGCTGGCCGCTACACCACCCAGGACAGCAACTCCACGGTGGACAAAGCCGCCTGGCTGGGCTTCCTCGACCTGCTGAAAAAGCAGCGTTCCCGGCGCCCGATTGACGGTGCGTTTATCGCCATCAGCCTCTCGGACCTGCTGCTGGGCAGCGACGCCGAGCGTGCTGCCCATGCCGCTGCGATCCGCCTGCGTATCCAGGAACTGTACACCCAGCTGGGCGTGCGTTTCCCGATCTACCTGATGCTCACCAAGCTCGACCTGGTGCCGGGCTTCATGGAGTTCTTCGACAACCTGAGCAAGGAAGAGCGCGCCCAGGTGTGGGGCATGACCTTCGCCCTGGACGACGGCAAGAACAGCGACAGCCCGCTGGCCCACCTGCAAAGCGAATTCGCCGGCCTGGAACAGCGCCTCAACGAGCGCCTGGTGGAACGCCTGCAACAGGAACGCGACCCGGCGCGGCGCGACCTGATCTACGGTTTCCCGCAGCAGTTCGGCGCGTTGAAGGATTGCCTGCAAGGCTTCCTCGAAGGCGTGTTCAAACCCAATGCCTTCGAAGAACGCGTGTTGCTGCGCGGCGTGTACTTCACCAGCGGCACCCAGGAAGGCAGCCCGATTGACCGCCTGATCGGCGCCATGGCCCAGAGCATGAACCTGGACCGCCAACACCTGGCGCGCCAGACCGGCACCGGGCGCAGCTACTTCATCGAAAAACTGTTCACCGCCGTGGCCTTCGCCGAGCGTGGCCTGGTGGGCGTCAACCCGAAGGTGGAGCGCCGCCGCAAGTGGATTGCCCGTGGTGTGCTGGCCGCAACCGTGGCGTTGGTGGTGGTGGTGAGCACCCTGTGGTGGGTGAGTTATCGCGCCAACCAGGCCTATATCGCCCAGGTCGACCAGAAGGTCGCGCCCCTGGGCCAGACCGTGCAGAACCTGAGCCCGGCACAGCGCGAAGTGCTCGCGGTATTGCCGTTGCTCAATGCCGTGAAGAACCTGGCGGGCGACTCGCCGAGTTGGTCCGAAGGCTTGGGCCTGTATCAGGGCGACATGCTTGAGGCCGAATCCGCCAGCGTCTACCGCAAGCTGTTGATCGCCGTGTTCGCGCCCCGTCTGGTGACGCGCATCGAGGAGCAATTGCATGGCGGCGGCAATTCCGATTTCCTCTACGAAGGCTTGAAGGCCTACCTGATGCTCGCCGATAACGAGCATTACGACCCGGACTTCATCAAAGCCTGGATCGCCCTGGACTGGGATCGCAACCTGCCGCGGGACCTGCCGGCTGATCAGCGCCAGGCGTTGATCGGACATTTGCAGGCGTTGTTCGAACGTCATCCGCCAAGCGCCCGTCTCGACCCGCGCTTGATCGACGACCTGCGCCGGCAACTGCAACAACTGCCGGTGGCCCAGCGGGTGTACGACCGCATCAAACGCCAGAAACTGCCCGAAGGCGTGCCGGACTTCCGCCTCAATGAGGCAGCGGGCCGCGATGCGGCGCTGGTGTTCAGTCGCAAGAGCGGCAAGCCGCTGGGTGAGCCATTGAGCGGCTTCTTTACCGCCAAGGGTTATCGCCAGGGCTTCCTGCTGACCAGCCTGAACCAGACCGGCACCCTCGCTGAAGAGCAATGGGTGCTGGGCCGCGAACAGGCCGATCAACAGAACGTGGTCAGCCTCGCCGCCGATGTGCGTCGCCTGTATTTCCAGGACTATCAACGCCAGTGGGACGCCTTGCTGGCGGATATCGACTTTGTGCCGATCACCAGCGTGGCCCAGGCGGCCGACGTGTTGCGGGTGATATCCGGGCCGACCTCGCCGCTGAAAAAACTGCTGGTGGCGGTCTCCAAGGAGACCGACTTGCAGGCGGAGGAACGCCTGCTGGCCGCCAAGGGCGCGCCGGTTGAAGGCGGCGTGGACAAGCTCAAGGAGCGCCTCGGCAGCCTGTTGGGTCAGGACCAGCCGAGCGCGAATGCACCGGCGGCCAGTGAAGATCCGGTGACGGCGCACTTCGCCGAACTCAACAGCATCGTCAGCAAGAACGAAGGCGAACCCGCGGCCATCGACGGCTTGCTTGCGGACATGAACGCGCTGTATGTGCAGGTCAGCGCCATGGTCGGCGCCAGTGGCGATGCGCTGCTGGGCGAGGCGAAAAACCAGGCGGCGGCTGCGGCCACGCGGGTCAGCCTGAATGCCGAACGCCAGCCGCCGCTGGTGCAGGGCATGGTCAAGTCGGTGGTCAACTCCACCACCAACAGCATGATGGGCGGGGTGCGCAATCAACTGAACGCGGCGTGGGTCAGCGAAGTGGTGAACGTGTATCGCCAGTCCCTGGCCGGGCGTTATCCGATGTCGCCCGGCAGTGCGCGGGACGCGACGCTGGATGACTTCGGCCAGTTCTTCGGGGTGGGCGGGGTGATGGACAACTACTTCCGCAAGTACCTGCAGCCTTACGTCGACACCTCCACGCAGACCTGGCGCTGGCAGCCGGGCGCGGCGCAGAAGCTCGGCATTGCGCCGGGCGTGCTGCAAACCTTCCAGCGGGCGGCGACCATCCGGGATGCGTTTTTCCGTGCCGGTGGCACTCAGCCGATCGTGCGGTTCGAACTCAAGCCGGTGGCGATGGACGCGACCATCACCCAGTTCCTGCTGGACCTCGACGGCCAACAATTGAGCTACGACCACGGCCCGAGTCGCCCGGTCGCGATGCAGTGGCCCAACCCCGGCAGCATTGGCGTGGTGCGCATTTCCATCATGCCGCCGTCGGCCAGCGGGCGTTCCGGCGTGACGCTGGACGGGCCGTGGGCCTGGTTCCGGCTGCTTGAGCAATCGGATCTGACCGCCGGCAACTCGCCGGACCGCTTCAACCTGCGGCTGCGGGTCGATGGTGCGAGCATCTCCTACGAGCTGCGGGCCAACAGCGCCTTCAACCCGTTCAAGAGCCGCGTGCTTAACGGCTTCAGCCTGCCGGAGCGGTTATGACCACGTTGGGCTTCTACGGCAAGCTGGCCAGCCGTGGCGACTTTGTCAGCCGCGCGCTGCCACAGAGTTTTATCGGCCCCTGGGACAGTTGGCTGGCGTCCGGATTGCTCGCCAGCCAGAACCACCTTGGGGCTGGCTGGTTGAACGCTTACCTGGTCAGCCCGCTGTGGCGCTTCGTGCTGGCGCCGGGCGTGTGCGGGCCGGACGCGGCGGTGGGCGTGGTGATGCCGAGCATCGACCGGGTGGGGCGCTATTTCCCGCTGACGGTGGCTGCGCTGTTGGATCACGACACCGACCCGGCCTCCGTCATCTGCGGCCCGGACGCCTGGTTTGAGCAGGCGGAAGAATTGCTGCTGAGCACGCTGGATGCCGGCGCTACGTTCGAAGGGTTCAGCGACGGCATCGACCGCCTCGGTGCGCCAGCCTGCCAGCCACGCCTGTTGGGCCGCCGCTTCGCCAGCCTGCAGCGCGTCGATGTCACTGACCCGCAAGGGCGGATGACCGCACTCGCCGAGCTGGCCTGTGAAGGTGCCAGCTTGTGGTGGGGCCGTGGCTCGCAACAGATTTCCCCCGGTTTATTGCGGTGTCAGGGCCTGCCTGCCGCCGGCGATTTTGCGCAATTTTTGCTCGGCCAAGAAGGTGTTGTGTAGATGCGGTCCACGTTCAAATCCGCCAGCAAAAGCCATGTCGGCATGGTTCGCCAAGTGAATGAAGACGCCTGCCTCGACCTGCCGGAAAACGGCCTGTGGGTGGTGGCCGATGGCATGGGCGGGCACGCGGCGGGAGATTACGTCAGCAGCCTGATCGTCGACAGCCTGCGCAGTCTGCCCGTGGGCCGTTCCCTTGAGGAATACACGGCGGCGTTGCGCAGCGACCTGTTGCGGGTCAATGGCGCGGTGCGCGAAGAAACCGCCCACCGGGGCGTGACCATGATGGGCAGCACGGTGGTGCTGCTCGCCACCCGAGGCTTGCGCGGCGTTTGCCTGTGGGCCGGCGATAGTCGCCTGTATCGCCTGCGGGACGGCGTGCTGGAAGGCATCTCCCGCGATCACAGCTACGTGCAGGACTTGCAGGACAGCGGCCTGCTCAGCGAAGCCGACGCCCGGGTGCATCCTCGGGCGAATATCGTCACCCGCGCCATTGGTGTGGAAGCGCAGCTGGCGTTGTCGTCGGTCGACCTGTTGATCGCTCCTGGCGACAGTTACCTGCTGTGCAGCGACGGCCTGAACAAGACCGTCGAAGACCACGAGATTCGCGAAGTGCTGAGCCATGACGAGCCGGATGAAATCGTCCGCAGCCTGGTGCACCTGGGGCTCAACCGCGGCGCGCCGGACAACATCACCGCCATCGTTGTGAAGGTGTCGACATGAACATCATCATTCCCGGCTACGACATCGAAGGCGAGATTGGCGTTGGCGCCATGGCCAGCGTGTACCTGGCAACCCAGCGCTCCCTGGAGCGCAAGGTTGCGTTGAAGATCATGGCGGCGGCGCTGGCGGCCGACCCAAGCTTCTGCGAACGCTTCCTGCGCGAAGGCAAGACCCTGGCGCGCCTGTCCCACCCACACACCGTGACCATCCATGACATCGGCAATGTCGGTGAGCTGTATTACATGGCCATGGAATACCTGCCCAACGGCACGCTCAAGGAGCGCATCGCTGCCGGCCTGACGCCGGAGCAGGGGCTGACGTATATCCGCCAGATCGCGTCGGCGTTGGGTTATGCCCACGCCCAGGGTTTGGTGCACCGCGATGTGAAGCCGGCGAACATTCTGTTCCGCGCGGATGGCACGGCGGTGCTGTCGGACTTTGGTATCGCCAAGTCGCTGGATGACCGCACCCAGTTCACCCAGGCCGGGTTTGCCGTCGGCACGCCTAGCTACATGAGCCCGGAGCAGGCGCGGGGCCAGGAGATTGATGGCCGGGCCGACCTGTATGCGCTGGGCGTGGTGCTCTATGAAATCCTGGTGGGCAAGCTGCCGTACAACGGCACCGATGCGCTTTCCACGGCGCTGGCGCACCTGACTGAACCGCTGCCGGAATTGCCGGTGCACCACGGGCGTTATCAGGAAGTGCTGCGCAAGTTGCTGGCCAAGGACCCGGCGGAACGTTTCCCGGATGCGGCGGCGTTGCTGCTGGCATTGGACCACTTGCCGAAGGAGGAGCAGGTGGAGGCGACGCTGATTCGGCCTTTGCCGATTCCGGTTCCAGTCTCGAATGACCTGGCCGGACTCACGCCGGTTTCCATCGAAATCCCGACCGATAAACCCCAGCCACAACCGGTGCGCCAGCCGGTAGTGACACCGACGCAGCACTCCGCCGTGTCCGAACAAAACCGTGGGCCGGTGCTGGCGTTGGCGGCGGTTGCCGTGGCGGTCGCGCTGGCGATTGGCGGTGCGAGTTACTGGTGGCTGAAAGATGACGCGCCAGCCGCCGCGCCGCCGGTTGTCGAGGCTGCCAAAACCGTTACGCCGCCAGCCGCGCAACCTGTGGTCGTGGAGGCCGACGGCGGTCAACGCCCGTTGCTGATGGCCGGCAAGAAAACCCTGTTCCAGCGCGTATTGAGCAAGCCGGGCGCCAAGCTTTCCCACGAAGCGGCCGGGGCGCCGGGCGAAGGCTTGCCGGCGTTTTCTGTGCTCTATGTCTATCAGCGCAAGGACATCGACGGCAGCCCGTGGCTGCGTGTGGGCGCCGCCACCGACGGGCGCAGCGACGGCTGGTTGCCGGCGGCGCAAGTCAGCGACTGGAAGCAAAGCCTGGTGCTCAGGTTCACCGAGCGTTCGGGCCGGGCGCCGGTGATGTTCCTGCGCCAATCCGCCGAAGTGGAAAAGCTGCTGGCCGACCCTGCGGCGGCAAAAAACCTGCTGCTCAAGGTTCAGAAAAACAGCGAGGACAACCAGCAAGTGCTGGCCCTGGAACCCACTGCCAGCGCCGTCCCGCAGAACCAGTTCTACCTGCTGCCGATTTTCGACTCCAAGGAGAGCTTCGACGAGAACGGCCAGCCGGTGCAGTTGCTCAACGTCGCCTCCATCGACCCCGGCAACACGCCGAACACCGTGGCCAAGGCCGTTGCGCGCGCACCCGTGGCGGATGCCGACGCCTTCCGTACCGCGGTGGTGCTGGTGGTCGACACCACCGTCTCGATGCAGCCCTATATCGACCAGGTGCGCGACGTGGTGCACGAGCTGCAGACCCGCATCGCCGAGCGTGGCGAGCTGGACAGCGTGAGCTTCGGCCTGGTGGGCTTTCGCAACAGCATCAAGAAAACCCCGGGCCTGGAATACGTGGCCAAGACTCTGATCACCCTCGACCAGGGCCGCGACCCGCAACGCTTCCTCGACATGGCGCGGCAGGTGAAGGCATCCACCGTGTCCAGCCACTCGTTCAACGAAGATGCGTTCGCCGGGGTGATGCAGGCGGTAGAGGGCATGGACTGGTCCGGCTACGGCGGACGCCTGATCCTGCTGGTGACCGACGCCGGTGCGTTGCGCAAGAACGACCCGTTCGCCACCACCCAGATGAACGAGGCCGAAGTGCGCCAGGCGGCATTGGGCAAGCAGATCAAGATCTACGCCCTGCACCTGCGCACCGACGCCGGCAAGAAAACCCACAGCGGCGCCGAAACCCAATACCGCACCCTGACCGCCGACGCCAACCCGCAGATCGGCGATTTGTACACGCCGGTTCCGGGGGGGGATGTGCGCAAGTTCGGCGAGCGCGTCGATGAGATCGGCACCGTGTTTGCCAACCTGGTCCATCAGGTGCGCAGCAATACGCCGCAGCCGGTGCCGCTGCTCAGCGCTGCGCCGACCCTGGCAGACAAGTCCGCCGCCGTCGGTTATGCGATGCACATGGATTTCCTCGGGCGCAAAACCGCGAGCCAGGCGCCGCAACTGGTGAGTGCCTGGACCGCCGACCGCGACCTGACCAACACCGCGCTGCCGGCCTTCCAGGTGTGCGTGATGCTGACAAAGTTGCAGCTCAACGATTTGCAGCAATCGCTGAAACTGATCGTCGACGCGGCGCGCAAGACCCAGACCTCACCGAAGGATTTCTTCCAGGAAATCGCCAGCGCCTCGGCCTATATGAGCCGCGATCCACAGGCCTTGAAAAAAGGCGGAAACCTGGCTGACGGCGGCATCCTTGGCGAGTACCTGGAAGGCCTGCCGTACCGCAGCAAGTCGCTGAACATGACCCAGGACTTGTGGCTGTCGTTGAGCGTGGCCGAGCAGGAAGACTTCATCGACGAGTTGGATTCGAAGATTCGCCTCTACGAAACCTTCCACAACGATGTGGCGAATTGGGTCCGTTTCGGCGATGCCGAGCCGGGCGATGCGTTGTACCGCGTGCCGTTGTCGACGCTGCCGTAATGCTGAACCTGAGCGCGGTGCACAAGAGCCGGGGCGTGGGCGCCCAGCGCTACAGCCTGGTGATTCCGGGCCTGCAACTGCGTGCGGGTGAACAGCTGGCGGTGGTCGGGCCGAGCGGCTGCGGCAAGAGCACCCTGCTGGATTTGCTGGCGCTGGTATTGGCGCCGGATCAGGTCGGGCAGTTTGATTTCAACGGTGCCGACATCGCCGGGCTTTGGCGGGCTGATCAGCAAAGCGCGCTGGCGGATTTGCGCAGTCGGCACCTGGGTTATGTGCTGCAAACCGGTGGCCTGCTGGGCTTTCTCGATGTGCGCGGCAACATTGCGCTGTCGCGGCAACTGCTGGGCTTGAAGGACGACGGCAGCGTGGCGCGGTTGGCTGAGCAGTTGGAGATCACCGATCAGTTGGCTAAGAAGCCGGCGGCTTTGTCCGTGGGCCAGCGTCAGCGGGTCAGTTGCGCGAGGGCTCTGGCCCACGGCCCGCAACTGTTGCTGGCGGATGAGCCCACCGCGGCGCTCGACCCGTTGAACGCCGAGCGGGTGATGCAGGCGCTGCTGGCCCAGGCCCGGAATAACAGCGCCTGCTGCGTGATCGCCACCCATGACGAACCCCTGGCCCGTGCCAGCGGCTTGCAGGTGCGGCGCATCAGTTGCCGTCGCGACACCGACGGCGGCGTCACCGCCACCCTCGGGGAGGCCTGCTGATGCGTATCGCATTGGTGGCCTCCCTGGCCTGGCAGGATTACCGCAACGATGCGTGGCTGTCGGTGTGTTCGGTGCTTGCGCTGGTGGCCGTGATCGCGCCGCTGCTGGTGTTATTCGGCCTGAAATATGGACTGGTTGGCAGTTTGACCGAACGTTTGGAAAACGACCCGGCCACCCGCGAAATTATTCCGTTGGGCGGTGGTCGATTCAGCAGCGAATTTGTCCAGCAGCTCCGCCAGCGCGGCGACGTGGCGTTTGCCTTGCCGCGCACCCGGCAGATTGCGGCGACGGCGCAGTTGGGCGCCGTCACGGTGGAGATGCTGCCAACCGCTGACAACGACCCGTTGCTGGCCGGCATGCCAATGCCCAAGGGCCTGGATCAAATCGTCCTGAGCCATACCGCCGCCGAGAAGCTCGGGGCAAAGGCCGGGGATTGGCTGCAGGCGAGTTTCGGTCGCCAGGTGGCGGGCCGGGTCGAGGCGCAACGCACTCGTCTGCAAGTGCTGCAGGTGTTGCCGCTGGAAGCCTTCGCCCGGGATGGATTGTTTGCGCCTCTGGGCTTGCTGGAGGCGGCGGAAGATTATCGCGATGGCCGCGCCGTGCCGGCGTTTGGCTGGGACGGCGATGCGGTAGGCGTGAGTGAGCAGCGGGTTTACCCGGGGTTCCGCTTGTATGCGCGGCGCCTGGTGGATGTGGAGCCGCTGCGGGTGTATTTCGCCGGGCAGAACGTGCTGGTGTCGACCCAGGCCCAGACCATCGCCCAGGTGCAGTCGTTGAGCCGCAACCTGTCGATCGTGTTCTGGATCATCGCCGGGCTGGCCCTGGCGGGTGCGTTTGCCGCGATTTTTGCCGGCGCGCTGGCGGCGGTTGCACGCAAGCGCCGGGAATTGTCGGTGCTGCGGTTGTTGGGTTTTTCCACGGCGGGGCTGTTGCTGTTCGTGGTGTTGCAGGCGCTCTACAGCGCAGGGTTTGCCGCGGTGTTGAGCGGCGTGTTGTACGGCCTGGCAGAGTCAGGCCTGAACCAATTATTCGTGCAGGTGCCGGGCGAGTACGCCAGTCACCTGCTGGCGCGTCATTACGGCCTGGCCCTGGCTGCTGTCCTGGGCGTCAGCGCCGTGGCGGCGGCCTGTGGCGGTTGGCGAGTGGCGCGTATCCAGGCTTCTGAAGGAATCAGAGATGTATAAGTTACTGGGCGCCGCCGTGGCGCTGACCCTGTCCTGCGTGGCATGGGCCGATGAGGCAAGCGACAAGCTGGACAACCCCAAGCCGTTGCCGGACGACGTCAGCCTGCCGCTGCCCTGCGAAGGCAACATGGTGTTCCGCTACGCCTATGTGCTGGCCCAAGGCACCCTGGACGACCGCGAGATCAGCCTCGGCTACCCGTTCAGCGAAGGCGAGGCGGGCTACCAGCAGTCGTTCATTTCCGGTTATCGCCGCGACTTTATCAACGGCCAGTTCACCCTCAAGGACCTGCCCAAGGACTGGAACAAGGTCATCGCCCCGCTGATGCCCAAGACCGACGCCAAGACCCCGCTCAAGCCGATGCTGTACTTCATCGGCAAGTACGAAGTCACCGCCCGGCAATACGCCCAGGTCATGTCCCAGGCGCAATCCCTGGCCAGCGGCGAGCCGGCCCCGGCGTGCGACGTACCCACCGGCATGGCGGCGCGGTTGCCCAAGGTCAAGCTGTCGCGCTTTGAGGCTGAGCGCTTCTCGGCGGTGTACAGCGCCTGGCTGATGAAATACCACCGCGACTTGCTCCCGGTGAGTGGTCGCGGCGCTTCGGCGGATGACGGCGGCCTGGGCTTTGTGCGCCTGCCCACCGAAGTGGAATGGGAGTTCGCCGCACGCGGCGGCCAGGCGGTCAGCCGTCAGGACCTGGAAGGCCGGCTATTCCCGCGGCGCACCGAAGGCAGTGAAAGCGACGGCCCGCTTGCCGATTACGCAGTATTCAACCAGGTCGCCGGTGGCACCGGCCAGGCTGCACGGTTGATGCCCATCGGCACCAAATTGCCCAACCCGATCGGCATGTTCGATGTGATCGGCAACGCGGCGGAAATGGTCCAGGAATCGTTCCAGCTGGTGCACGCCGGGCGTCGCCAGGGCACCTACGGCGGCTTTGTGGTCAAGGGCGGCAACTACCTGGAAGGCGAGGGCACGCTGTTTACCGGCATGCGCCGCGAGTACCCGTTGTTCGCCGCCGACGGCACCGAACAAAGCAACGAGACCACCGGCTTTCGCGTGGCGATTGGCGCCTTGTCGGCACCCCGCTCGCGCTACAAGGAACTGTTCGCCCAGTGGCAGAAAGAAGGCCGCCTGGCCTCGCTGACCGACGCCATCGACGACGCCCAGGACCCGACCAAGCGCCTGGACAGCATCATCGCCGCCAGCGTCGACCCGCGCCTGCAAGCCGAACTTGGACTGGTCAACGAAGAGCTCAAGCGCAACGTCTCGCTGATCGCCCAGCAGCGCGAAGAAGCGGCCGGCAACCTGATTCAGTCTGCGGCCCTGGTGGCCGAGACCATCAACAACTACAACATCCGCCTGATCAATTTGCAGAAGAGCCGCCAGCAGGCCATCGACGCCAAGGACGAGGCCAGCGCGCAGCTGTTTGCCACGGCGATCACCAATGGCCGCAGTGCGCTGGACGGTGCGGTGGCGATCTACATCGACAACCTGGCCACCGGCACGCGCTACACCGATGCGGTGATCCAGGCGCAGTTTCAACGGATCAAGGAAGAGTTGGATCGCAAGCCGGTGCTGGGCAAGAGCCTGGTGACGCGCGCGACGTTATTCGTTCGCCATGTGGGCAGCTACCGCAAGCAACAGCGGGCCGACCCGGCAACGATTTTGAAGGAATTGCTCGCAGCGAGCGGTCAGCGGTCTTGACCGTTGGTTGTATGGCGAGCTTGGAAGGGACTCAGGCGGCGGTGGGCCGTGCTGGGCAAGTCAAACTTAAAAGAGAACACACCTATGCTTTTTTCCCGTAAGGCGGTTTCCAAGCGTCATCTGCTGTTGATCGCTGCCGGTTTCAGCACTGTGCTGACCGGTTGCGCAACGTCGCCGACCTCCAAGGTCGCCTCGACCACCAAGGTCGAGTACTACCCGAACTGCTACGAGCCGGTGCAGCACCTGCGCGCAACCGATTCGGACCTCACCAAGTCGGTCGTCACCGGTGCGGCTATCGGCGCCGCCGGTGGTGCACTGTTGGGCGCCCTGACCGGCGACTCCGACAAGCGCGGCCGCAATGCCGCCATCGGCGCAGCGGGCGGCGCCCTGGCTGGCGGTGCAGCGGGTTACTACACCGAGCGCCAGAAGCAGATCACCGATGACAACCAGCGCATCGCTTCCTACGCCACTGACGTCAACAAGCGCGCCTCCGACATCGACCGCAGCACCGCGTACGCCAAGGCGTCCCAGCAGTGCTACCAGAGCGCGTTCACCAAGCTGGTGGCTGACCGCAAGGCCAAGACCGTCAATGACGTTGAAGGCCGCAAGCGCCTGGCAGAAATTGTCTCCGGCCTGAAAGAGTCCAACGACCTGATCGTGGCAGTCAACGGCAAGGCCAGCGAAGACCTGAACAACTACACCCAGGCTTACGAGCAGGACCTGCAACAAGTGGGCGTACAACGTGCCGACGTAGTAACGGTTGCGACTGCCGATACCACGCCGGTGGTGACGCCAGCCAAAGGCAAGAAGCCGGTAAAAGTGGCGAAGAAGCCTGTGTTGCCAACCGTGCCGAAAGAAGCGGTCGCCACCGAGAAAACCATCCAGACAGCGCAGACCAAGCAAGCTGAAAGCAAGCAGGTCGCCAGCGCCGGTAAAGCGCAGATCGAAGGCACGTGCCGCGATCCAAACCTGGCGGACTGGGCTCCGGTTCCTTGCCCTAACGTCTGAGTGAAGTTGTTGCTATAAGCGTTAAACGCCAGCCGATCTCCTGCTAAAACGGGAGATCGGTAGCGTTATTTGCACAAATCGTTAAACTGCTGCGGCCACTCAATAATTACACTGAGGCCGTGTGCATGAAATTTCGTTTTCTTCTCTGGATGCTTGGCCTGTTGATGGGCAAAGCCAGCCGCACCAACCCTGCGTTCCAGCAGCAGTTGGGTGACAAGGACCTGGCGTTCCAGCTGCAAACCCTCGACGGCAAGGTTGCCCGTCACTTCATCGTCAAAGACCAGCGCATCACCAGCCGTTCGGGTGTTCATCCTGCGCCGGCGTTTGCCATTGCCTTTAAAGACGCCGCCTACGGCTTTGCCACGATGCAGGCGAAGAACAAGCAACTGGCGTTCATGACGGGGATTCAGGACAAGTCGATCCAGATCAAGGGCAACCCGGCGCTGGTGATCTGGTTCCAGGGGTTGACCAAGTATTTGAAGCCGAAGAAAAAGCCGAAGGCTTGATGGCTGCACCCCAACTCATGGGGTGAGAATGCTTGCTGTGGCGAGGGAGCTTGCTCCCGCTGGGCTGCGAAGCGGCCCCGGCTTTTTTGGGAGTGCTGCGCACTCCAGCGGGAGCAAGCTCCCTCGCCACATTGATCTCCTGAGGCTTCAGGCCTGGCTGAACTGGGATGCCAACTCCCGCAGCAACGTTTCCGCATCCAGCACTTTAGCCACCACATCCTCCGCCTTGTCCCGGGTCAGCCCCAGGCGCTCAAGCAGTTCGTCCGGGATCTCTTCATCCGGCCCGGAACCGATGCCACGACTGCGCAACAGGCGCACGGCCAGGCACACCAGGTTCGGGTACTCAGCATATTGCCCGTCGTAGGTCGGGTCGTGCTGGAAGCGCAGGGCGGTGGACAGTTCGTCCGGCATGTCCCAATAACGCATCAGCCACGCACCAATCTGCTCGCGGCTGATGCCCAGCAGATGCTGCTCGATGTAGCTGTGGCACAGGTGCGGGTTGACCTCCAGGTGCCGGCAGATCAGCGAAAAGTGCGGCGGGAACACGTGGGCCAGCAACAGGTAGCCGAAGTTGTGCAGCAGGCCGGCGAGGTACGTCAGGCCGGCTTCCGGGCGCTGGGCGCGGGGCATGGCACGGGTCAGCCCTTCGATCACGGCGGCGGTGTAGATCGACTGGTGCCAGTACGGAGTGGCCTGTTGCGGCTGGTCCTTGGGCAGGCTCAAGGTCTTGCCCAGGGCCAGGCCCAGCGCGAGGTTGATCACCAAATCAAAGCCCAGCACGCGGACGATGGCGTCTTCCACCGAACGGATCTTGCCCGGCGAAGCGTAGTAGGGCGATGCCGCCCAGCTCACCACTTGGGCGGCCAGGGCCGGGTCGGTTTCCACCACACCGGTGATGTCGTCGATGGTGGCGTTGGGGTCGACCCGCAGCTTGATGATCTTTTGCGCCGTGTCGGCCAGCGGTGGAATCTCGATGGTCGCTTCCAGGCGCTGCTGGATACGGCGGGCGGTGAACGCCTGCATCGCCTGGGTGATTTCCTCGCGGTCGTCGTTGGGGCGATCAAGGTTCGGCCGGATGCTGCTCAGCGGCTCGCCGAAGCTGGCGGCGCTGGCCTTGGTCAGCATGCTCTTGAAGGCGTCGCTGGAAATCTCCAGCAGCAGCCCCGCCTCACCCGAGTGCACCAGCACGGTGGGTTCACGCAGCAGGCTTTCTTCGTACAGGCACGGGGAGCTGGTCAGCGGCGGCAGGCCGGGCAGCAGGCTCAGGCTGTGTTTGCCAAGCATGCGTTCGAGGCGCTCGGGGGACACGGCCGTGAGGCGCCGGCCGGTCAGTTCGGCCAAACGATTGAGGTCCAGCAATTGGTTCTGCGGAAACATCACCATGAGTGCACCCACGGCATCATCGAGCAGCACTGCCTGAACCTTTTGCGCCGGGTTCAGGCCAGGCCGTTCGGCAACTTCCGTGTAGCTGATGGCGAGCTTTGCAAGCAGCGTCCGAATCACCGAGGGTGCGGTCGGTGGGGCTGTGGCGAGGGCAACTTCTGACATGGCCTGAATCCAATTTCCTACAGTCATTGGAGTATAACCAGCTTGATACAAGTGAGGGTTGTCTAAGTGAGTCAGCCGTCACACTTGGCCGTATTGCTGCCCATGTCGAAGCCAGCGGTCCAGCAATGGGCTGACATGTTCCGGCCAGCGCTCGATCAACGCCTGGGCGGCATCTCGCACGGCGGGCAGCAGGTCGGCGTCGCGCATCAGGTCAGCCACCTTGAATTGCAGCAGGCCGGTCTGGCGGGTGCCGAGCATTTCGCCGGGGCCGCGCAGTTCGAGGTCTTTTTCAGCGATCACGAAACCGTCGTTGGTTTCACGCATGATTCCCAGGCGCTGGCGGCCGATCTGTGACAGCGGCGGGTGGTACAGCAGCACGCAATGACTGGCGGCGCTGCCCCGGCCCACGCGACCACGCAATTGGTGCAGTTGCGCCAGGCCCAGGCGCTCGGGGTTTTCGATGATCATCAGGCTGGCGTTGGGCACGTCGACGCCGACTTCAATCACCGTGGTGGCCACCAGCAGTTGCAGGTTGCCGGCCTTGAACTCGGCCATCACCGCGGCTTTTTCCACGGGCTTCATGCGGCCGTGAATCAGCCCGACCTTGAGTTCGCCCAACGCACTGGTGAGGTCTTCGTAGGTGGTTTCGGCGGCCTGGCAGGTCAGCTCTTCGGACTCTTCGATCAGCGTGCACACCCAATACGCCTGGCGGCCTTCGGCACAGGCGCCGCGTACCCGTTCGATCACCTCGACCCGGCGGGTGTCGGTGACCAGCACGGTGTTGACCGGCGTTCGGCCCGGCGGCAGTTCGTCGAGGATCGAGGTGTCGAGGTCGGCGTAGGCACTCATGGCCAGGGTGCGCGGGATCGGCGTGGCGGTCATGATCAGCTGGTGCGGGCTCATGCGGCCGCCTACGCCTTTCTGGCGCAGGGCCAGGCGCTGTTGCACGCCGAAACGGTGCTGTTCGTCGATGATCACCAGCGCCAGGTTCTTGAATTTCACTTCGTCCTGGAACAGTGCGTGAGTGCCCACCACCATCGGGGCGCCGGCGGCGATCTGTTCCAGGGCGGCTACGCGGTTCTTGCCCTTGAGTTTGCCGGCCAGCCAGGCGACTTCCAGGCCCAGGGGCTCGAGCCAGCGCTTGAAGGTGATGAAGTGTTGTTCGGCGAGAATCTCGGTGGGCGCCATCAGCGCCACCTGATAGCCGGCTTCGAGAGCTTGCAGCGCGGCGAGGGCGGCGACCACGGTTTTACCCGCGCCCACGTCACCCTGGATCAGCCGCAGCATCGGCTCTTTCTGGCTCAGGTCGTAGGCGATTTCATTGCCGACCCGCTGCTGGGCGCCCGTCGGTGCAAACCCCAGGTTGGCCAGGTATTGCGCAGGCAGGCGCTTGGCCTTGGGCATGGCCGGCGCGCGCAGCGAACGCATGCTCTCGCGCAGGCGTTGCTGGGACAGTTGGTGGGTCAGCAGTTCTTCGAACGCCAGGCGATGCTGGGCCCAGTGATGACCGAGTGCGAGTTCGTCGACGTCGGCGTCGGCGGGTGGGTGATGCAGGTAACGAATCGCATCATCCAGCGGTGCCAGTTGGTAGTCGCGCGCCAGTTCCTGAGGCAGCCAGTCGGGCAGGCTTTTCGGCCCGAGCATCGTCAGGGTTTGCATGCACAGCTGGCGCAGGCGCTGTTGGGTCAGGCCTTCGGTGAGCGGGTAGATCGGCGTGAGGGTGGTGTCCACCGGCGGCGGCTCGTCGCCGGTAATGGCGCGGTATTCCGGGTGGTAGATTTCCAGCCCCGAAGCGCCGGGCCGGGCTTCGCCGTAGCAACGCACGCGGGTGCCCCGCTTGAGGCCTTCCTTCTGGGCGTTGCTGAAATGGTAGAAGCGCAGGCTCAGGCCGCCGGTGCCGTCTTGCAGGCGCACGACTAAACTGCGGCGTTTGCCCATCACCACGTCGGCGCCGCTGACGGTGCCTTCGACCACCGCGTCCTGCCCGGGACGCAATTGGCCGATGGGCACCACGCGGGTGCGGTCCTGGTAACGCAGGGGCAGGTGGAACAATACGTCCTGGAGATTTTCCAGGCCGACCTTGGCCAATTTCTCGGCCATGGCCTCCCCGACACCCTTGAGTGCCGTCACCGACACCTGCGACAGCTCAGTCATACCGTTACTTAGCTCGCAGCAGGCGGCTTGGCCACCGAACACAGGCGGATCGAGTCGGCGAGGATTTCAATCGCTTTCGGGCGTGGGAAGCTCGCGCGCCAGGCAATCGCCACGGTGCGGAACGGCACCGGCGGCGTGAGTGGGCGCACGGCGATCACGCCTGGGGCGTAGTGATGGCTGTCGACCGCCGACAGCGGCAGGATCGAAATGCCCAGGCCGGAGGCGACCATATGCCGAATGGTTTCCAGGGAACTGGATTCCACGGTGGTGTGCTTGGCGCCGTCGTTGCCCTTGGTCAGGGTCGGGCAGGCTTCCAGTACCTGGTCGCGGAAGCAGTGGCCTTCGCCCAGCAACAGCAGGCTCTTGTCGTTGAGCAGGCCCGCGTCGATGGTGTCTTTCTGCGTCCAGGGGTGGGACGCCGGCATCAGCACGTAGAACGGCTCATCGTAGAGTGGCAGGGTCAGCACATCTGCCTCGTTGAACGGCAGGGCGATGATGATCGCGTCGAGCTCGCCGTTGCGCAGTTTGTCGCGCAGCACGTGGGTGAAGTTTTCTTCGATATACAGCGGCATCTGCGGCGCGACGCGGTGCAGTTGCGGAATCAGGTGCGGGAACAGGTACGGGCCGACGGTGTAGATGGCGCCGACTTTCAGCGGTGCGGTCAACTGGTTCTTGCCGGCCTGGGCCAGTTCGCGAATGCTTTGGGCCTGTTCCAGGACCTTCTGGGCCTGGGCGACGATGCCTTCGCCCACGGGCGTGAGGCGCACGGCGCTTTTGCTGCGCTCGAAAATCAGCACACCGAGTTCGTCTTCAAGCTTTTTCACACCCACCGACAGCGTCGGCTGGCTGACGTGGCAACGCTCGGCCGCGTGGCCGAAGTGCTGCTCTTGGGCGAGGGTAACGATGTAGCGTAATTCTGTAAGAGTCATAGCGGGCGTCCATGAGGTTGCGGGCCAAGCATACCGGCTGCAATCGATAGACGCACGTTATCAGACAGCATGGGGTTTACGACACCTGGTAATCAGGTGTCGCGCTCATGCTTTCAGCTTTGCGGGTATTTGAAGGTGAAGGTTTTGGTGAAAGGGCCCCACCATTCCGGTACGCCGGTTTCCTTGTCCACATGGTGGAAGAAGCCTTTGATCTGCGGGCTCTCATAGCGCAATACCACGGTGTAGGTGCCGGGGCCGTCCATTTTCACGTTGTTGGCGTAATGGGCGCCGTCTTTGGCCACCATCGGCAGCAAGGTGCCGATTTCCTTGTAGTCGGGCGAGCCCTGCTTGACCAGCGAGTAGGTGATGGTCAGGTAGGGCACCCACTCGCCGTTGGACAGGCCGTACTTGTTGTCGGCGGTGGCGTGCACGTCCGTCTCAAGGTGCACCGAATCCTTGCTCATCACCATGCCCGGTGGCATGGGGGCCATTTCGATGCCGACCAGATAGGAGGAGGCGATTTCCATGTCGTTGACCTGGACCGGTCCGCCAATCGGGTACTCGCGGGCTTGGGTCAGGGTGGAAGCGGCCAGGGCGCTGACGAGTACCAGTGCGGTGGCCAAGGGGTTGCGCAGGTGTTTCATGGTGGGGCTCCTAGGGCAGTTAGCGTGATTGCGTCGGACGTGAATGCAGCAAGCGGTTACCCAGCACCAGGAGCGCGAGGGTGACGGACCAGGCGACCAACTGGACCCCCAGCGGCCGGTCGGTGTAGCCCACCAGCGCAGTCAATGCGCGGCCGGTGAGGCTGCCATCGGAGACCAGCCAGGAGGTGTCCCAGAGTTGGTAGCCCCAGGCGGGAATCAGGTCGATACCGGCGAGGATCGCAGCGGCCCGACCGGCCATGCCGGCGGCGAGCAAGGCAATCATCCAGCCGGTAATCGAGAACAGGCGCTTGAGGCTGATGGCGACCAGCCCGCGGTACATCAGCCAGGACAGCGCGGCGCCGGCGGCGATGCCGAGCACGCCGCCGGTCAGCATCGACAGTGGGTCCGCCTGGCTTGATGCAGCGATGCCATAGAGGAACAGCACGATTTCCGAGCCTTCGCGCAGCACGGCCACGGTGATCACCACGGCCAGGGCCCAGAGCGATTTTTCGCCAGTGAGTACCGCATTGCCCGCACTGCGCAGTTGGGTTGCCAGCTCGCGACCGTGGCTGGCCATCCACAGGTTGTGCCAGCCCAGCATCACGACGGCGACCACCAGAATGGCCGCGTTGAAAATTTCCTGGCCGAAGCCTTGCAGCGCCTGGGTGATTGCGCCGGTAAAGAGCGCGAGGATGCCGGCGCCCAATACGCCGGCCGCGATCCCGCCGCCGATAAACAGTCCGCGCCTTGCCAGGCCTTGGGTGGCGGCCATCACGATGCCCACCACAATCCCGGCTTCCAGTACTTCACGAAACACGATCAACAGACAGGCCAGCATGGCTTACTCCTTGGCCGCGACGGCAGTGACCGTGCCTTTGGCCTGGTCTGGGTGGTAGTCATCGAAGAAGGTGTAGGTGCCGGGATGCAGCGGGCCTGCAAACACCGTCACGGTGTTGCCGGGGACGATGATTTTTTCGAATTTCATGTCGTAGCTTTCGAACTCATCGACGCTTTCGTCGTGGCTGGTGAGTTGAATGCGAAAGCGCTCGCCGGCCGGTACCTCGAAACTTGAGGGGCTGAAGGTGTGGTTTTGAATGACCAGGGTGACCAGCTGATCCGCATGGGCTGCGACGGGAAAAGCCAGTAGGAGGAGAGCCAGCCGGGCAAGGTTGGGCATGCCGAATGTCCGCTAATGAGAACTATTCGCGGATGATTGGCTTTGTCTTTAAATGTTACAAGTGAAGATGGAGTTAGGTGGCGGCCTGTTCAACCGTGGTTCAGGTTGCGGTGGCGCGGGGGGGAGGGAACAGCAGCCGTGGGCACCCGAGAGTGCCCACGGAGGTGATTACCGGCGACGTTTTTCGATGTTGTAAACGAACGGCGCAACGATCTCGATGCTGCCGCCTTTCAACATGTCGGCCGGCGGCTTGGGCAGCGGCTGGGCACGACGGATCATGTCGAGAGTCGCGCGGTCCAGGTCGGCGTTGCCGGAGCGGCCGACCAGTTCGTAGGACAGCACGTTGCCATCGGCATCCACCACGAAACGCAGGCGGTTCAGGCCTTCCTTGCCGCGTGCCTGGGCACTTGCCGGGTACTTTTTATACTTGGCCAAGTGTCCGAGCAGCGTGCTTTCCCAGGTGGCCTTGGCAGCGATCTGCTGCGGCGAAGGGCCCGGTTGAGGCTGGGCGGATTTTTCCGTAGGCGCGTTGTTTTGCGGAGTTTCGCTCGGCGGCTCTTCGGAAGGTTTTTCCTTGGGCGGATCGGGCTTCTTCTCTACAGGCTTGGGCGGCTGCGGTTTTGGCTTGGGCTTGACCGGCTTTGGCACCTGGATCGTCGGCTTGGGTGCTTCCGCCAGTTTCGGCAATGGCAGCTCTTCCACCGGCGCGGGCGGTTGCGGCGGCGTGATCACCTTCGGCGGGGCCGGAGGTGGTGGCGCCGGCATCGGTGCCAGGTCAATGACCATGGCCGCCGGTGGCAGTTGGACCATATGTGGCGCCGACCACTGGAGCGCGATGATGATCGCGACGGCGTGGACGCCCAGCACGACGGCGAGGCTGGTGCCATAACGCGTCAGTTTGTGGCGCGTCGTGATCATTTCTTGGCTGCCGTCTCAAGTCCGACCAGGCCTACCTTGAGGTAGCCGGCTGCCCGCAGGGCATCCATCACGCTCATCAGGTCGCCGTAGTCCACGCCCTTGTCGGCCTGGAAGAAGATGGTGGTGTCTTTCTTGCCCTGGGTCTTGGCGTCGAGCACCGCGCCCAGGGTTTCGGATTTCACTTCTTCTTCGCCCAGGAACAGACGCTGGTCCGCCTTGACGCTGAGGAATATCGGCTTCTCTGGCCGCGGCGCAGGTTTCGCGCTGGAGGCAGGCAGGTCGACCTTGATGTCCACGGTAGCCAATGGTGCGGCCACCATGAAGATGATCAGCAGCACCAGCATCACGTCGATAAACGGCGTGACGTTGATTTCGTGGTTCTCGACGAGCTCGTCGTCGCCTTGATTCAAATGCAGGCCCATGGCCGATTACCCCACTTTCACCATGTGCGGTTGCGAGCTGCGCTCGGTAGGCAGGTGATCGAGGTCACGGCTGACCAGCAACAGGACTTCTGCCGAAGCGTCGGACACCTGGGCCTTGTAGCCGGCGATCGAACGGGCGAAGACGTTGTAGATGACCACCGCAGGAATCGCGGCAACCAGGCCCAGTGCGGTTGCCAGCAGGGCTTCGGCAATGCCGGGCGCCACGACGGCGAGGTTGGTGGTCTGGGTTTTGGCGATGCCGATGAAGCTGTTCATGATGCCCCACACGGTACCGAACAGGCCGACGAAGGGCGCGGTGGAACCGATGGTTGCCAGCACGCCGGTGCCGTTGCTCATGTTGCGACCGCAGGCGGCAACCAGGCGCTCCAGGCGGAAGCTGACGCGTTCCTTGATGCCTTCTTTTTCACGGCTGTTGGCCGACAGGCGCATCTCTTCGAGTGCGTCGTGAACCAGCAGGTGCGCCAGGGTTCCCTTCTTCGCCGCGCTTTCGCTGGCTTCTTTGAGGGTGGTGGCTTTTTTCAGGTGGACGATTTCAGTGCGCAGGCGACGCTTGGCGCCCAGCAGCTCGAAGCCCTTGGCGATCCAGATGGTCCAGGTGATGATCGAGGCGATGGCCAGGCCGATCATCACGATCTTCACGATGATGTCAGCGTTCTGGTACATGCCCCAGGGCGACAGGTCGTGGGCCATGCCCAGGCTGTTGTCTTCTTCCAGCACGACGCCGGTCTCGTCAGCCGGTGCGCCTTCGGCGGCGAGGGCAGGGTCGGTGGCAGCCGGTGCGGCAGCCGGAGCAGGAGCATTTTGCTCGTGGGCTGGCGCGGTGGCAGCAGGCTGGGCAGCCGGCGCAGTGTTGTCGGCGAATGCGGCGGTCGGTGCCAGCAGAACGCTGAACAGCACTGCAGCAATCGCACGCCAGGCGCGGGACGGGCTGTGAGGCTTGGTTGGCGAAGCGGGGGATGTATTGCGTGTCATGCTGGCCGGACCTGAGAGAAAAAATGAGTGGTTGTCCTTCCAGACCTGTAACGGGTCGAGGACAAAAGGGCGGTTATTATTGCAAGTAATTCTTGTTAACAGAAGCAATACGGATACTTTATTTGTCGTTTTGCTGGCCGCTGGTCATCTGCGGGGGCTAATCTTGACCTTTGAGAACGGAGTTTTGTGATGTCTGCGCCTTCTGTGGTGATTGCCGGTTGCGGCGATGTCGGTAGCCGTCTGGCCACCCAATTGCTGGCCCAGGGCTGGGAGGTTCATGGCCTGCGCCGGGATATCTCGCGCCTTCCCAAGGGTGTTATTGGCATTGCCGGCGACCTCTTCAATGAAGACTGCCCCGACACCTGGCCGGTGGGCGGGGTGGATTACCTGGTGTACTGCGCGGCGGCCACCGATCACGACGAGGCCGGCTATCGCGCCGCTTACGTGCAGGGGTTGCAGCATGTGCTGGAGTGGTTGAACGACTACGGCCAGGAGCCTAAACATCTGCTGTTTGTATCCAGCAGCAGCGTGTATGGGCAGCAGAATGGTGAGTGGGTCGACGAAAGCTCCGAGACCCAGGCGGGCGGTTATTCCGGGCAAGTGATGCTGGAAGCCGAGCAAGTGGCATTGAATAGCGGCATTCCCGCGAGCGTCGTGCGCCTGACCGGTATCTACGGCCCCGGCCGGGAATGGCTGTTGAGCCAGGTGCGCCAGGGTTATCGTGTGGCGATTGATCCACCTTTATATGGCAACCGCATCCACGCGGATGACGCTGCGGGTTTGCTGGCGTTTTTGCTGCAACACGTGGAGCAGGGCGGTGTGCTGGATAAATGCTACATCGGCGTCGACGACGCGCCGGCACCGTTGGCCGATGTGGTGGGCTGGTTACGCGAGTACCTTGGCGTGACCGAATGGGCCGAGAACGCCAGCGTGCGTCGGGCCGGCAGCAAGCAATGCAGCAACGCCCGGGCCAAGGCGCTGGGCTGGGTGCCACGTTATCCCAGTTATCGCGAAGGGTATGCGGCCATTCTCGAGGGTTGATGGTGTCACTGTTTTTCCAGCAGCCACTGGCGTGGGCCTGGAGTGAGTTGGGGGATTTCGTCGGGCTGGGACAGGTTGATCGCCTGGAGAATTTCCAGCCGTTTGCCGTAGCGGACGAAAATCCACCCGTCTCCGACATCGCCCTTGCCGAGCTCGAACGCATTGCTGACTTGCGCCAAAACCATGGGGCCCAATGTAGGAGCGAGCTTGCTCGCGAAAAACGCAAAGACACCGCGTTAATTCAGGATGCTGGCGTTATCGTTGACGCCCTTCGCGAGCAAGCTCGCTCCTACAGATTCTGTATCACTGTTTTTCCAGCAGCCACTGCCGCGGCCCCGGGGTAAACGAGGGCACCTCGTCGGCCTGGGCGGTATTGATCGCCTGGAAGATTTCCAGTTGTTTGCCTTTGCGCGCAAAGATCCACGGGTTGCCCTGGCCGTTCAGTTGCAGCCAGATGCTGTCGTAGCCGCCGCTCATGGAGGCGCAATCGCCTGCCAGGCACAGCGAGTACTGATCGGCGCCCGGCAGGCCGGTCACCTGGCCATTGGCCTGGAACTGCACGGTCGCGCCTTCGCCATTGCCGCTGCTGATCTTCCAGGTGCCGCCCATATAAGCGGCGTACAGCGTGCGCTCGAAGTTGGCGCCCAGCGGCGCGCCTTCGGGGGCAGGGTCTTTGGCACGGGCGAACAGTTGCTCGGGCTCGTTATCATTGGCCCCTTGCAGCAGTTGTTTGCCTTTACGCTTGAGTTCGGTGGCGGTGCCACCGTAGAAATCGACACTCCAGGCGCCGGATTTTTCACCCAGCAACTTGCCTTCAGCTACTTCAAAACCGTTGTAGTAGCGGGCCTGGGATGCTTTGGTGTTCACCTCCCATTCGAGGTTCGGACCATAGCTCTGCAGGGCTTCACGCAAAGGGCCGCCCTTGGCTGCCGCATCGATGGCGGCCTGGTTGATCCAGGTGCCGCTCACATCCAGGTCGGCGGGATTGCTGGCGCAGCCGCCGAGCAGCAGGGCGAGCAACGAAGAGGCAACGAGCGCTTTGCGCATTACGAAATCCTTCCAAGAACCAATTCGGCGCAGCCTTCCCGTGGAAGCGCTGCGCCGGATGTTTTACTCGATGACCAGAATGGCGTCCATCTCAACCTGCGCGCCCTTTGGCAGGGCGGCAACGCCGATGGCGGCGCGGGCTGGGTAGGGTTGTTCGAAGTACTTGCCCATGATCTCGTTGACCTTGGCGAAGTGGCTCAGGTCGGTGAGGAAGATGTTCAGCTTGACGATGTCCTTGAACGAACCGCCCGCGGCTTCGGCAACCGACTTCAGGTTTTCGAAGACCTGGATGGTTTGTGCTTCAAAGCCTTCAACCAACTCCATGGTTTTTGGGTCCAGTGGAATCTGGCCGGACATGTAGACGGTATTGCCCGCCTTGATCGCCTGGGAATAAGTACCGATTGCTGCTGGTGCCTTGTCGCTGGTGATAACAGTCTTGGTCATGAGGACTCCTTGTAATGGGCGGGGCTAAATGAAGAGCTAGGCGCGCATCCGGGTGATGCGGATGACCCCGGTCAGGGCGCGCAGTTTCTTGATTACGCGGGCCAGGTGCACGCGGTCGTGCACGCTGACCACCAGTTGGACCACGCTGATGCGGCCATCGCGTTCGTCCATGCTGATTTTCTCGATATTGCCGTCGGCCGCATTGACGCTGCTGGCCAGCAGGGCGATCAGGCCGCGCTGGTGTTCCAGCTCGACCCGCAGTTCGACGTTGAATTCGCCGGTGACATCCTTGGCCCACGAAAGCTGGATGCATTTCTCGGGGTTGTGGCGGATTTCACTGATGTTGCGGCAGTTGTCCAGGTGCACCACCATGCCTTTGCCGGCGGACAGGTGGCCAACAATCGGGTCGCCCGGGATCGGCGTGCAGCATTTGGCGTAGCTGAGCACCAGGCCTTCGGTGCCGCGAATCGCCAGCGGGCCTTCGGGGCTTGGCAGTTGTTCGCCTTCGCCCAGCAGGCGGCGGGCGACCACATAGGCCATGCGGTTGCCCAGGCCAATGTCTTCCAGCAAGTCTTCGATCAGTTCCTGGCGGTACTCGTGGAGCATCGCCTGCACGCGCTCGGCCGGGATCTTGTCCAGGGAGCTGTCGAAGCCGTTGAGCACCTTGTTCAGCAGGCGTTCGCCCAGGCTGATGGACTCGGAGCGGCGTTGCAGTTTCAGGGCGTGACGGATGTGGGTACGGGCCTTGCCGGTAACCACGAAGTTGAGCCAGGCCGGGTTCGGGCGTGCGCCCGGTGCGCTGACGATCTCCACCGTGGAGCCGCTTTGCAGCGGTTCCGACAGCGGGGCCAGTCGACGATTGATCCGACAGGCTATGCAGCTGTTACCCACGTCGGTGTGCACCGCGTAGGCGAAGTCGACCGCCGTGGAGCCTTTGGGCAGCTCCATGATCCGGCCTTTGGGTGTGAACACGTAGACCTCGTCCGGGAACAGGTCGATCTTCACGCTTTCGATAAATTCCAGGGAGTTGCCGGCACGTTGCTGCATTTCCAGCACGCCCTTGACCCACTGGCGGGCGCGGGCATGGGTGCCTTTTGGCTGCTCGTCACCGGTGGACTTGTACAGCCAGTGGGCGGCGATGCCGTTGTTGGCCATCTCTTCCATTTCGCGGGTGCGGATCTGGATCTCGATCGGCACCCCGTGCATACCGAACAGCGTCGTATGCAGCGACTGATAGCCGTTGGCCTTGGGAATCGCGATGTAGTCCTTGAAGCGTCCCGGCAGGGGTTTGTACAAATTATGTACAGCGCCCAGCACGCGGTAGCAGGTATCGACCTTGTCGACGATGATCCGGAACGCGTACACGTCCATGATTTCGTTGAAGGCCCGGCGCTTGCCGCGCATCTTCTTGTAGATGCCGTAGATGTGTTTCTGCCGGCCGCTGACCTCGCCCTCGATCTCATCGATCGCCAGGCAGTGGCTCAGGGACTCTTCGATCTTGTTGACGATTTCCTTGCGATTGCCCCGGGCGCGCTTGACTGCCTGGTAGATGCGTGCGGAACGCATCGGGTGCATGGCTTTGAAGCCGAGGTCTTCGAACTCGATACGAATGGCGTGCATGCCCAGCCGGTTGGCGATGGGCGCGTAGATTTCCAGGGTTTCCTTGGCGATGCGCCGGCGTTTTTCGCCGGACAGCACTTCCAGCGTGCGCATGTTGTGCAGCCGGTCGGCCAGCTTGACCAGGATCACGCGGATGTCCCGGGCCATGGCCATGGCCATCTTCTGGAAGTTTTCCGCCTGGGCTTCGGCCTTGGTCTCGAAGTTCATCTGGGTCAGTTTGCTGACCCCGTCGACCAGTTCGGCCACGGTTTCGCCAAATTGCGCACTGAGCGCTTCCTTGGCAATGCCGGTGTCTTCGATCACGTCATGCAGCATCGCAGCCATCAAACTCTGATGGTCCATGTGCATGTCGGCAAGAATGTTTGCCACGGCAAGAGGATGCGTGACGTACGCCTCACCACTGCGGCGGCGTTGGCCGTCGTGGGCTTGTTCGGCGTAGAAATACGCTCGGCGGACCAGGTTGACCTGGTCTGGGCCGAGGTAGGTCGATAAGCGATCGGCGAGGGCGTCTATGCTCGGCAAAGTATTAACTCCTGCCGTTGGCTGTGACCCCGCGCCGTGCTACGTCGACCAGGCATAGGCTTAGACGGCCTCGTTGGACTCGTCCTCGAACGCTGCAAACAGCGGTTCGTCTTCAACGATTTCGGCGTTGGCGATGAACTCGTAGCTCATCAGGCCTTCAGCGATTTCACGCAGGGCTACAACGGTAGGCTTGTCGTTTTCCCACTGGACCAGGGGCTCTTTGCCGCCAGTGGCCAGTTGACGGGCACGCTTGGTAGAGAGCATGACCAGCTCAAAGCGGTTATCCACGTGTTCTAGGCAGTCTTCAACGGTTACGCGGGCCATGGTATTCCTCGGAGCGAATGCAATATGCGCGCTGCCCGGTTGGGCGAGCGGACTGAACAGTTTAAAAAATCACCAGCGTTTAGGGAAGCGCTGATTTTTCGCAGGCCATCGCAAACGCGCTACAAGTGCCAATGTAAAGCCCTTGCAGCGGTTTTGGGAAGAGCCAATCAGCCGAGCAGTTCAGCCAATAATTTGCCGAAACGCTGCTGCTGACGCTTTTGCTGAAGCTGATTGGTGCGGAAAATTGCCTTCAAATCGTCCAAGGCGTGGGCGAAATCGTCGTTGATGATCAGGTAGTCGTAGTCGACGTAGTGGCTCATTTCACTGACGGCTTCGCGCATGCGGCCTTCGATGATCTCGTCGCTGTCCTGGCCACGGTTGGTCAGGCGCTGGTGCAACGCTTCCAGCGATGGCGGCAGGATGAAGATCGAACGGGCTTTCGGCATCAGCTGGCGCACCTGCTCGGCGCCCTGCCAGTCGATTTCCAGGATCAGGTCGTGGCCTTCGTCCAGGGTCTGCTGCAGGTGGCTTTGCGAGGTGCCGTAGAGGTTGCCGAACACTTCGGCGCGCTCGAGGAAATCACCGTGCTCGATCATCTTCACGAACTCGGTGCGTTCGACGAAGTGGTAGTGCACGCCGTTCACTTCACCCGGGCGCATGGCGCGGGTGGTGTGGGACACCGAGATGCGGATCTGCTCGTCAGCGTCGGTCAGGGCTTTGACCAGGCTGCTTTTGCCCGCGCCCGATGGGGCAGAAATGATGTAGAGGGTGCCGGTGCTGTGGGTCATGTCAGGGTGCCTTACTCGATATTCTGTACTTGTTCGCGCATTTGCTCGATCAACACTTTGAGGTTGACCGCCGCCTGTGTGCTGCGCGGATCAAAGGCTTTGGAGCCCAGTGTATTGGCTTCGCGGTTGAGTTCCTGCATCAGGAAGTCCAGGCGCCGACCGGCGGCACCGGCCGACTTGAGCACGCGGCGCACTTCCAGGATGTGGGTGCTCAGGCGGTCGAGTTCTTCGGCGACGTCGCTCTTCTGTGCCAGCAGCACCATTTCTTGCTCAAGACGTACCGGATCCAGCTCGGCCTGCATGTCGGTGAAGCGGTCCAGGACCTTCTGGCGCTGGGTGGCAAGCATCTGCGGCACCAGTTCGCGCAGGGTCACCACGTCTTGTTCGATGGAGGTCAGGCGGTCGCTGATCAGGCGGGCCAGTTCGGCACCTTCGCGTTCGCGGCCGGCCTTGAGTTCTTTCAAGCCCTGGTTGAACAGGGCAAGGGCCTCGGCATTCAGGGCTTGCGGGTCGGTGGCGTCGGCCACCAGCACGCCGGGCCAGGCCAGCACTTCCAGTGGATTGATGGCGGCAGGCTGTTTGATCAGGCTGGCGATGGTTTCGGCGGCGGCGACCAATTGGGCTGCGCGCTCGCGATCCACTTGCAACGGCTTGCCAGTGGTTTCCTCGGTAAAGCGCAGGGTGCATTCCAGCTTGCCGCGGGAGATGCCTTGGCGCAGTGCCTCACGGACCGCGCCTTCGAGGTCGCGAAACGATTCCGGCAGGCGCAGGTGCGGCTCCAGGTAGCGGCTGTTGACCGAGCGCAATTCCCAGCTCAGGGTGCCTTGGACGCCGGCTTTTTCGACGCGGGCGAAGGCGGTCATGCTGTGCACCATGGAGGTACCTCGCGATGCAGTCCCGCAAACGGGCGGGCTGATGGGTAGATTGAAGCCGACAGGCTGCGAAGGCGCAGGATTGTAGCTCAACGGGACGGGTGGCCCCAAACAGTGGCTTCGCTGCCTGGTTTGTAACAGGATTTTTTAGCCGTGCCGATCAGGGCTGGCGGCTCTATAATGCTCGGCAGTTTTTCGTCCTCCGTACAGGTATCCCCTATGAAACGTCCAAGTGGTCGCGCTGCCGATCAGCTCCGCTCGATCCGCATCACCCGCAACTACACCAAACACGCCGAGGGATCCGTACTGGTCGAGTTTGGCGATACCAAGGTTATCTGCACCGTCAGCGTCGAAAACGGCGTGCCGCGTTTCCTCAAGGGCCAGGGCCAGGGTTGGTTGACCGCCGAGTACGGCATGCTGCCGCGCGCCACCGGCGAGCGTAACCAGCGTGAAGCCAGCCGTGGCAAGCAAGGCGGCCGCACCCTGGAAATCCAGCGCCTGATCGGTCGTTCCCTGCGTGCTGCGCTGGACATGTCCAAGCTGGGCGACGTCACCCTGTACGTCGACTGCGACGTGATCCAGGCCGACGGTGGCACCCGCACGGCATCCATCACCGGTGCCATGGTTGCCCTGGTCGATGCGCTCAAAGTCATCAAGAAACGTGGCGGCCTGAAAGGCGGCGATCCGCTCAAGCAGATGATCGCGGCAGTGTCGGTCGGCATGTATCAGGGCGAGCCTGTGCTGGATCTAGACTATCTTGAAGATTCGGCTGCCGAGACCGACCTGAACGTGGTGATGACCAGCACCGGTGGTTTCATCGAAGTGCAGGGCACCGCCGAAGGCGCGCCATTCCAGCCGGCAGACCTGAACGCCATGCTGGCGCTGGCCCAGAAAGGCATGACCGAGATCTTCGAACTGCAGAACGCCGCATTGGCGGACTGATTCAACCCCAAGGAGCTACGCCATGAGTGACAGTCAACTTCCACTGCCGACACCGTCCAAGGAAGTTCGCCAGTGGGCGATGCTCTGTCACTTCGCGGCGTTCTTCGGGTTGATGTTCCCGTTCGGCAGCCTGCTGGGGCCGTTGATTCTCTGGCAGGTGAAGAAGGACACGGACCCGTTCATTGATGACCAGGGCAAGGAAGCGCTGAACTTCCAGATCACCGTGGGCATTGCCTGGGCGGTCTGCTTCCTGCTGGGCTTTATCGTGATCGGCTTTGTGTTGATGACCGTGCTGGTGATTGGCGCGGTGGTGATGACGATCATTGCCGGCATCAAGGCCAACAAGGGCGTGGCTTATCGTTATCCGTGGACGTTGCGGTTGATCAAATAACCACCGCCCACAAAAAAACCGACAGCGATGTCGGTTTTTTTGTGCCAGGAAAAAGACCTTAGATGGTCAGTGTCCAGTCGTAGTCCACGATCAGCGGCGCGTGCTGCGAGAAGCGCGGCTGGCGTGGCAGGCGTGCGCTGCGAACGAAGCGGCGCAGGCCCGGGGTCAGCAGTTGGTAATCAAAACGCCAGCCCAGATTCAGCATCTCGGCCTGTTCGTTATCCGGCCACCAGCTGTACTGGTCGCCTTCGCGGCTGACTTCCCGCAGGGCATCGACATAGCCCATGTTGCCGACAATCTCGTCCATCCAGGCCCGTTCCGGCGCCAGGAAACCCGGGGATTGCTGGCTGTCGCGCCAGTTCTTGATATCCAGCTTCTGTTGCGCCACGTACAGCGAGCCACAGTAAATGTACTCGCGACGTTTGCGCCGCTGTTTATCCAGATAACGGGCGAAGTCGTCCATTAGCTTGAACTTCTGGTTCAAGTCTTCATCGCCATTCTGCCCTGATGGAAGCAGCAAGGTCGCAATGCTGACCTTATCGAAATCGGCTTGCAGGTAGCGCCCGTAGCGGTCGGCTGTCTCGAAGCCGAGGCCGCTGATGACCGCCTTGGGTTGCAACCGCGAATACAAAGCCACGCCACCTTGGGTGGGAACTTCGGCATCACAGGCATAAAGGAAGTAGCCATCCAGTTGGAAGGCTGGGTCGTCCAGTTCAAAGGCGGAGGCGCGGGTGTCCTGCAGGCAGATGACGTCGGCATTCTGGGCTTGCAGCCAACTGAGCAAACCACGCTCGACTGCAGCCTGAATACCATTGACGTTCACACTGATGATCCGCATAAATGGCCCCAAAAATCGCGTGCGTGTATGATACACGCCGTCTACCTAATTAGCTAAATCCGTGGTATCTGAGGCTTTTTTCATGCAGGCGTATCAACGCGATTTCATTCGTTTTGCCATCGATCGCGGCGTATTGCGCTTCGGTGAGTTCACTCTGAAGTCCGGGCGCACCAGCCCTTACTTCTTCAATGCCGGCCTTTTCAACTCGGGTTCTGCCCTGGCGCAGCTGGGTCGTTTCTATGCGGCCGCCATCGTTGAAAGCGGTATTTCCTTCGACGTGCTGTTCGGCCCGGCCTACAAGGGCATTCCCCTGGCCGCCGCGACCGCCGTGGCGTTGGCTGAACATCACGGGCAGGATCTGCCATGGTGCTTCAACCGCAAGGAAGCCAAGGCACACGGCGAAGGCGGCAGCCTGGTGGGCGCACCGCTCAAGGGCGACGTGCTGATCATCGATGACGTGATCACTGCCGGCACCGCGATTCGCGAGGTGATGCAGATCATCGCTTCCCAGGACGGCGCCAAGGCCGCCGGCGTGTTGATCGCGCTGAACCGCCAGGAGCGTGGCAACGGTGAATTGTCGGCGATCCAGGAAGTGGAGCGCGATTTCGCGATTCCGGTGGTGAGCATCGTGTCCCTGAACCAGGTGTTGCAGTTCCTGGAAGATGACCCGCAGCTCAAGCAGCATTTGCCGGCGGTCAAGGCCTATCGCGAGCAGTTCGGCGTTTGATCTGAAAGCCAGGCAATAAAAAAGCCCCCGCTCAACCAGGTTGAGCGGGGGCTTTTTGTTTTCTGCGCTTTAAGGGCGCTTGCGATTGCTGATCAGGGTACCCACACCGGTGTCGGTGAAGATTTCCAGCAGGATCGCATTTGGAACCCGGCCGTCCAGGATCAACGAACTGCCGACGCCGCCTTGCACCGCTTCCAGTGCGCAGCGGATCTTCGGCAGCATGCCGCCGTAGATGGTGCCGTCGGCGATCAGGTCGTCCACTTGCTGGGTCGTCAGGCCGGTCAAGACCTTGCCTTCCTTGTCCATCAAGCCGGCGATGTTGGTGAGCAGCATCAGCTTCTCGGCCTTCAGCGCCTCGGCCACCTTGCCGGCCACCAGGTCGGCGTTGATGTTGTAGGACTCACCGTTGGCACCCACGCCGATAGGCGCGATCACCGGAATGAAATCGCCTTTCACCAGCAGGTTCAGCAGATCGGTGTTGATGCCGATCACTTCGCCCACCTGGCCGATGTCGATGATTTCCGGCTGGGTCATCTCCGGGGTCTTGCGGGTCACGGTGAGCTTCTTCGCGCGGATCAGCTCGGCGTCCTTGCCGGTCAGGCCGATGGCGCTGCCGCCATGGCGGTTGATCAGGTTGACGATGTCTTTGTTCACCTGGCCACCCAGGACCATCTCCACCACGTCCATGGTCTGGGCGTCGGTCACGCGCATGCCGTCGATGAAGTGACTCTCGATGGACAGGCGCTTGAGCAGGTCACCGATTTGCGGGCCGCCACCGTGTACCACCACCGGGTTGATCCCGACGGCTTTCATCAACACGATGTCGCGGGCAAAGCCGGTCTTCAGCTCGTCGCTTTCCATGGCATTGCCGCCGTACTTGATCACCAGCGTCTTGCCGACGTAGCGTCGAATGTAAGGCAACGCTTCGGAAAGGACCTTGGCGGTATTGGCGGCGGCTTCGCGTTCGAGGGTCATTCAGGGCTCCGGTACAAAAAAATCAGAACGGTAATTGGAGATCAGGGGCAACACGTTTCAACTGGGCGTGGAACACGTCCTTGATGCGCTGCAACTCAGCCTCGGAATCCGCCTCGAAACGCAGCACCAGCACCGGTGTGGTGTTGGACGCGCGAACCAGGCCCCAGCCTTTGGCGTAATCGACCCGCACGCCGTCAATGGTGGTCAGGTTGGCGCCTTCGCCCCATTGCGCATCGTGCAGTGCGTCAATGATGCTGAATTTGCTCTCTTCGGTCACATGGATATTGATCTCTGGCGTAGAAATATCATCCGGGAAGGTTGCAAACAGGTCTTCGGCGGTGGATTTTTCGTTGCTGAGGATCTCCAGCAGACGAGCGGCGCTGTAAATACCGTCGTCAAAACCGAACCAGCGCTCTTTGAAGAACACGTGGCCGCTCATTTCGCCGGCCAACAGGGCGCCGGTTTCCTTCATTTTCTTTTTGATCAACGAGTGACCGGTCTTCCACATTAGCGGACGACCGCCGTATTCCTTGATCAGCGGCGTCAGGCGGCGGGTGCATTTGACGTCGAAGATGATCTCGGCGCCCGGGTTGCGTGCCACGACGTCGCGGGCAAACAGCATCAGCAGGCGGTCCGGGAACACGATATTGCCGGTGTTGGTCACCACACCGACGCGGTCGCCGTCGCCATCGAAAGCCAGGCCCAGGTCGGCGCCGGTTTCCTTGACCTTGGCGATCAGGTCTACCAGGTTTTCAGGCTTGCCCGGGTCCGGGTGGTGGTTGGGGAAGTTGCCGTCGACCTCGCAAAACAGCGGGATCACTTCGCAATTCAGCGCTTCGATCAGTTGCGGGGCGATCACGCCGGCCGCGCCGTTGCCGCAATCCACCACCACTTTCAGGCGGCGGGCGAGTTTGACGTCGCGGGTGATCTCGTCCGAATAACGATCGAGAATCTCAACCTTGGTGATGGTGCCGGCACCGCTGGTCAGGTCGTTGGTCTTCAGGCGGGTGTGCAGGGCCTGGATCTGTTCGTTGGCCAGGGTATCGCCGGCGATCACGATCTTGAAGCCGTTGTAGTCCGACGGGTTGTGGCTGCCGGTGAGCATCACGCCCGACTTGCCGGCCAGTACGTTGGCCGCGTAGTACAGCGCCGGCGTCGGCACCAGGCCTACATCGCTCACATGGCAGCCGCTGTCGGCCAGGCCCTGGATCAGTTGCTCCACCAGCTCGGGGCCGGACAGGCGGCCGTCACGGCCTACGGACACGTTGGGCTCGCCCTGGGCCAGGCTCTGGGAGCCAATGGCGCGGCCGATCCAGTAGGCGGTCTCGGCGGTCAGGGTCTTGGGGACCACGCCACGGATGTCATAGGCGCGGAAAATGCTGTCGGGAAATGACGGGGCGACTCGGGCTGCGTTGCTCATTGCGGGGGGGAACTCCATCTGAAAAGGGCGGGGCTGGCCTCAAGGGTGCTGACCGGCAGGCTCAAACTGAAGGGTAAGACGGCGTTTTTGGCATAGAGTTCGTGGTGCAAAAGTGCCATCGGCGCCGGAGCTCCGCTCTTTTGCCCGCTTAATGCCCTGATTTCACTGGGGAAATCTTGCTGATAAGTTCCGCGCATTCTTCATCCTGAAAGGCCATGCGTTGGCGTCAGGCCAGGTGAGGCACCCGGCCAGGTTCGGCTAAGTCAGTTCAGCTTAGTCAGTGGCTGCCGGAATGCCCGAAGCCGCCTGCACCGCGCTGGGTTTCGTCGAATTCTTCGACCAGTTCGAAGTGCGCCTGCACCACCGGCACCAGTACAAGCTGGGCAATGCGCTCGCCGACGGCGATGTTGAACGCGGTCTGGCCGCGGTTCCAGCACGACACCATGAGCTCGCCCTGGTAGTCCGAATCGATCAGGCCCACCAGGTTGCCGAGGACGATCCCGTGTTTGTGACCCAGGCCGGAGCGCGGCAGGATCAGCGCCGCCAGGCCAGGGTCGCCCACGTAGATCGACAGGCCGGTCGGAATCAGAATGGTCTGGCCCGGCTCAAGCACGGTGTCCTGCTTGAGCATGGCGCGCAGGTCGAGGCCGGCGGAGCCCGGAGTGGCGTAGGCCGGCAGCGGGAATTCGTTGCCGATGCGTGGGTCGAGGATCTTGGCTTGCAAAGCGTGCATGGAAATTAAACCTGGTTCAGCCGTAGGGCGATAAAAGAGATCAGTTGGCGGGCAATCTTGCCCTTGCTGGTCTGGGCGAAAACGGTAGCGTGCAACTCGCGGTCGATCACGCTGATGGCATTTTCCTCGCTGTTGAAGCCGATGCTCGGGTTGGCGACATCGTTGGCGACAATCAGGTCGAGGTTTTTGTCTTTCAGTTTGCGTGCGGCGTAGTCCAGCAGATGCTCGGTCTCGGCAGCGAAACCGACGCTGAACGGACGGTCTTCACGGGTGGCGATGGTGGCCAGAATGTCCGGGTTGCGGACCATTTGCAGGAGCAGGCCGTCGCCGCTTGTAGGGTCTTTCTTGAGCTTCTGTGGTGCAACCACTTCCGGGCGGTAGTCCGCCACCGCTGCCGAAGCGATGAACAGGTCGCAGGGAATCGCCGCCTCACAGGCCGCCAGCATGTCGCGGGCGCTGACTACGTCGATTCGGGTGACGCGATCCGGGGTCGGCAGATGCACCGGACCGGTGATCAAGGTCACCCGTGCGCCTGCCTCGACCGCTGCTTCAGCCAGGGCAAAGCCCATTTTTCCTGAGCTATGGTTGGTGATGTAACGCACCGGGTCGATGTTTTCCTGGGTCGGGCCGGCGGTGATCAGCACGTGCTTGCCGGTCAGGGCCAGGTGCTGGAAGCAGTCGGCGGCACATTGGGCGAGGTCGGTGGCTTCGAGCATGCGGCCCATGCCCACGTCGCCACAGGCCTGGCTGCCGGAGGCCGGGCCGAAGACCTTGAGGCCGCGGCTTTGCAGGAGTTGGGTGTTGGCCTGGGTGGCCGGGTCGCGCCACATGGCCTGGTTCATGGCCGGGGCGATGGCCACGGTGGCGTCGGTGGCCAGCACCAGGGTGGTCAGCAGGTCGTCGGCAATGCCCTGGGCCAGGCGGGCGATCAGGTCGGCGGTGGCCGGGGCGATCAGTACCAGGTCGGCCCATTTGGCCAGCTCGATGTGGCCCATGGCAGCTTCGGCCGCAGGGTCCAGCAGGTCGAGGTGAACCGGGTGGCCGGACAAGGCTTGCATGGTCAACGGGGTAATGAATTCACTGCCGCCACGGGTCATGACCACGCGCACTTCGGCGCCTTGGTCCAGGAGCCTGCGAACCAGCTCTGCGCTCTTGTAGGCGGCAATGCCGCCGCCGACGCCGAGAACGATGCGTTTCCGATACAGACGCTGCATTGGCTTGCCTTTCCAGTTCAGTGATGGCGTTGCGATGCCCCCTCCCCAGGTGAAATCGCACGCAAAAAGATGGCCTAAGATACCACAGCGTCCGCCATGCAACAGCGGCGCACATGCACACGGAGGTGGGATGAGTATTCGCGATTGGCCCGCAGCAGAGCGTCCGCGGGAGAAGCTGTTGGAGTTGGGCGCGGAGAACCTTTCCGACGCTGAGTTGCTGGCGATTTTCCTGCGTACCGGGGTGGCCGGTAAAAGTGCCGTGGACCTGGCACGTCACCTTCTGGCGCAGTTTGGCAGCCTGCGCTCGCTGATGGAGGCCAGGCAGGCGGTGTTCAGCCAGCATTTGGGGTTGGGGGCGGCCAAGTTCGCCCAGCTCCAGGCGGTGCTGGAAATGGCCCGCCGTCATTTGGCCGAGCGTCTGCGTAACGATTCGGTGCTGGAAAGCCCGGTGGCCGTGCGCGACTACCTCAAGGCGCTGCTACGCCATGAGCCCCACGAGATATTCGGCTGCCTGTTTCTCGACGCCAAGCATCGGGTGTTGGGCTTTGAGAAGCTGTTTCAAGGGACTATCGACAACGCCACGGTCTACCCCCGGCAAGTGGTCAAGCGCGCCCTGGACTACAACGCTGCGGCACTGATCCTGTGCCACAACCATCCTTCCGGCAACGCCGAGCCAAGCATGGCTGATCGAAAATTGACCAAGGTGCTGCAAAAGGCCCTGGAAATGGTGGACGTGCGGGTACTGGACCACATCATCGTGGGGGAGGGTGACCCGCTGTCGATGGCGGAGTATGGGTGGATGTAGGGGCCGGCATGCCGGCCCCGGGCAGGTTCAGGGTTTGACGCTGACCTTGGAGTAATCCTGGCGACCAAACGGGCTCACCTGATACCCCTCGACATTCTTGCGCGTCAGGGCAAACGCGGTCGGGTGCGCCAGTGGCAGCCATAGCGCCTGTTGCTGGATCTGCGCCTGGGCCTGTTGGTACAGCTTGCTGCGCACGCCTTGTTCGCTGGTGGTCTTGCCGGCGCTGATCAGCTTGTCCAGCGCAGGGTCGCAGTAGCGGGCGAAGTTGGTGCCGGACTTCACCGCCGCGCAGGAGAACTGCGGCGTGAGGAAGTTATCCGGGTCGCCGTTGTCGCCGGCCCAGCCCATGAACAGCAGGTCGTGCTCGCCGGCCTTGGCGCGGCGGATCAGTTCGCCCCATTCGATCACGCGGATTTCAGCCTGGATGCCGACCTTGGCCAGGTCTGCTTGCAGCAACTGTGCGCCCAGGCTTGGGTTGGGGTTCAGCAGGCTGCCCGACGGCCGGGTCCAGATGGTGGTCTTGAAGCCATCCTTGAGCCCGGCGCGGTCAAGTAGCTGCTTGGCCTTGGCGATGTCTTGCGGATAGCCCGGCAATTCCCTGGCGTAGCTCCAGGTGTTGGGCGGATACGGGCCGTTGGCGGCTTCGGCGGTGCCTTCAAATACGGCCTTGAGGTAGCTGGCCTTGTCGAAGGCCAGGTTGATCGCCTGGCGAACTTCAGGCTTATCCAGCGGCGGATGCTGGCTGTTGATGGCGACGAACGCGGTCATGAAGGCTGCGGTTTTCTCGATCTTCAGGTCAGCGTCTTTCTTGGCGGCATCGATGTCCAGCGGCTTGGGCGACAAGGCGATCTGGCATTCGTCGCGACGCAATCTCTGCAGGCGCACGTTGGCGTCCGGGGTGATCGCAAAGATCAGGTTGTCCACCGCAGGCTTGCCGGCGAAATAGTCCGGGTTGGCCTTGTAGCGAATCGTCGCGTCTTTCTGGAAACGCCCGAAAACGAACGGCCCGGTGCCGATAGGCTGGCTGTTGAGCTTCTCGGGTGTGCCGGCCTTGAGCAGCTTGTCGGCGTACTCCGCCGGGTAGATCGAGGCAAAGCCCATGCTCAATGCGGCGAGGAAGGTCGAGTCGGCGTGGTCCAGGGTAAAGCGCACGGTCAGCGGGTCGAGGGCGTCGATCTTTTTGATCAGCGTGGGCAATTGCAGCGACTGGGCGTGGGGGAAGCCGCTCTGGGCGATCTTGTGCCACGGGTTGGCCGGGTCGAGCATGCGCTCGAAGCTGAAGCGCACGTCTTCGGCGGTCAGGGTGCGGCTTGGGGTGAAGTACTCGGTGCGATGGAATTTCACATCCGGGTGCAGCTTGAAGGTGTAGGTCAGGCCATCCGGCGACACTTCCCAACTGTCCGCAAGGCTCGGGACCAACTTGCCGCTGGTGGCGTCGAAGTCCACCAGGCGGTTCATCAATACGTCTGCCGAGGCGTTGGTGGTGGTCAGCGAGTTGTATTGCACTACGTCGAAGCCTTCGGGGCTGGCTTCGGTGCAGACGCTCAAGGTGGTGGCCGCCTGGGCGTGTGCAGCGATAAAAAGAGGGGCTAGCAATAGCGGTAGGGCAGCGAGGCGCATATTCGGTTTCCTTTGCAGATCGAAGGCCCATCTGCGAGTGCAGTCTGGAAAAGTCCTACCGTAGTGGCCTGATTCACAAATGACTAGCCCATTTTTGCCTGTGCTTTTGCCTCAAATACTGTTTTGATGGCGCCTCAGGTCGTTTTGCCGAGCACTTTGCAGTGCGCGCGGGCGCTGTAAATCATTCTGTGCGACGAGCGGTTAGCTTCTATAGCGGCCCACCCTGGCAACGGCTCAGGCGTCCATGGCCTGGATTTACGCGTGTAAAAACACACGGCCTGTTGTTGCACTGGGGTCTTTCTGGTATAAAGCAGCGCTCTTTTCTAGGGGCCCGGTTCCTTCGCTAGTAGGTGTAGCCGGTAAGACCCTAAAGAAACGCGGCGCCTGGCGCCAAATGACTGAGAGATTAAGCGGCCAACCCATGCCGGGTTGGGCATGTGGTTTTAGAGGGCTGAGGCATGTCGAGAGTCTGTCAAGTTACCGGTAAGGGTCCGGTGACTGGGAATAACATTTCCCACGCAAACAACAAAACCCGTCGTCGTTTCCTGCCAAACCTGCAGCATCATCGCTTTTGGGTTGAAGAAGAGAAACGTTTTGTCCGTCTGCGCGTATCTGCCAAAGGCATGCGTGTTATCGACAAGCGTGGCATCACTGTCGTGCTGGCCGAACTGCGCCGCGACGGCAAAATCTAAGGAGCTAAATCATGCGTGAATTGATTCGAATGATCTCTAGCGCCGGTACTGGTCACTTCTACACTACCGACAAGAACAAGCGTACTACCCCGGACAAGCTCGAAAAGAAAATGTTCGACCCGCGCGTTCGCAAGCACGTGATCTACAAAGAAGGCAAAATCAAGTAATTGGTTTTCTTTCTTGTGAAAAAAAGCCCGTATCTCACGATGCGGGCTTTTTTTTGTGCCTGAAGAATTGATCAGGCCTTTTCTTCGAACACCACGTAGATCTTGCGGCACGGCTCCAGCACTTCCCAGGTGCCGCTGAAACCGGCCGGGATGACGAAGCGGTCGCCGGCCCGCAAGGTCTTGGCGTTGCCATCGGCGTCACGCAATACAGAGACGCCCTGCACGATCTCGCAGTACTCATGCTCGGTGTAGTTGACCTTCCACTGCCCGACGTCACCCTCCCAGACCCCGGCGCTCATCTGGCCGCACGGACTGTTGTAGTGGTTGTAGACGGTTTGCTCGGGATCGCCCTTGAGGATTTTCTCCGCGGCCGGACGGTAGCGGTCAGGTTCGGTCCTGGCCTGGCTGAAGTCGACGATATTCTGGATGTTCATGGGCGTGTCCCGTCTGGCCTGCGGTTGGAGAGCTCAAAGTCTATGTTTATTAAAATGAACATCGCAAGGGCGTTTGCTGGCGTTATGTCAAATATATTGAAACATCCATCGTCGCTGGTTTAGGGTGGCAGCTGCCTTGAGCCGAACAGCTGGCTGGCCGGGCAAGAATTCTTCGAAGGTGCCTGGGTACATCGCCCGGCCCTTGTATTCAATAAGAGGAGGACACTCGCATGACCACCCTGACCCGTGCCGACTGGGAACAGCGCGCCAAGGATCTGAAGATCGAAGGCCGCGCCTACATCAATGGCGAATACACCGCCGCCGTTTCCGGCGACACGTTCGAATGCCTCAGCCCGGTCGATGGCCGCCTGCTGACAACCGTTGCCAGCTGTGACGTCGCCGACGCCCAGCGTGCCGTAGAAAACGCCCGCGCCACGTTCAATTCCGGTGCCTGGTCGCGCCTGGCGCCGGCCAAGCGCAAAGCCACCATGATCCGTTTCGCCGGCTTGCTCAAGGCCAACGCCGAAGAGCTGGCCCTGCTTGAAACCCTGGACATGGGCAAGCCAATCAGCGATTCCCTGTACATCGACGTTCCCGGCGCGGCGCAAGCCCTGAGCTGGAGCGGCGAGGCCATCGACAAGATCTACGACGAAGTCGCAGCCACCCCCCACGACCAACTGGGCCTGGTGACTCGTGAGCCAGTCGGTGTTGTCGCGGCCATCGTGCCGTGGAACTTCCCGCTGATGATGGCCTGCTGGAAACTCGGGCCGGCGCTGTCCACCGGTAACTCGGTGATCCTCAAGCCGTCTGAAAAGTCGCCGCTGACCGCCATCCGTATCGCTGCCCTGGCCGTTGAAGCCGGGATCCCGAAAGGCGTGTTCAACGTGCTGCCGGGTTATGGCCACACCGTGGGCAACGCCTTGGCGCTGCACATGGACGTCGACACCCTGGTGTTCACCGGCTCCACCAAGATCGCCAAGCAACTGCTGATTCGCTCCGGCGAGTCGAACATGAAGCGCGTCTGGCTGGAAGCTGGCGGCAAGAGCCCGAACATCGTGTTTGCCGATGCCCCGGACCTGCAAGCCGCCGCCGAATCCGCGGCCGGCGCCATCGCCTTCAACCAGGGCGAAGTGTGCACCGCGGGTTCGCGCCTGCTGGTAGAGCGCTCCATCAAGGATAAATTCCTGCCGCTGGTGATCGAGGCCCTCAAGGCCTGGAAGCCGGGCAACCCGCTGGACCCGGCCACCACGGTCGGAGCACTGGTGGACACCCAGCAGATGAACACCGTGCTGTCGTACATCGAGGCCGGGCACGCCGATGGAGCCAAGCTGGTGGCCGGTGGCAAGCGCACGTTGCAGGAAAGCGGCGGTACCTATGTCGAGCCGACGATTTTCGACGGCGTGACCAACGCCATGAAGATCGCCCAGGAAGAAATCTTCGGCCCGGTACTGTCGGTGATTGCCTTCGACAGCGTGGAAGAAGCCATCGCGATCGCCAACGATACCCAATACGGCCTGGCCGCTGCGGTGTGGACGTCGAACATCTCCAAGGCGCACCTCACCGCCAAGGCACTCCGTGCCGGTAGCGTGTGGGTCAACCAGTACGATGGCGGCGACATGACCGCGCCGTTTGGTGGCTTCAAGCAGTCGGGTAACGGCCGCGACAAGTCGCTGCACGCGTTCGACAAGTACACCGAGCTGAAGGCGACCTGGATCAAGCTGTAAGTAACACTCGCAATCCCCTGTAGGAGCGAGCTTGTGTGGGAGCTGGCTTGCCTGCGATAGCATCACCGTGGTGTGACTGACACACCTCGGTGCCTGCATCGCGGGCAAGCCCGGCTCTCACATGGGTAAGCTCCTACAGTTCGTTTGCAGCCCTGAAAAATAATGATCCACAGGAGCGTGGAAATGCGTTGGGCGACCTATTTCGCCGTGCTGGCGTCGGTCTTGAGCGTGGGCCTGGCCCTGGGCGTGAGCATGCCACTGGTGTCCCTGCGTCTGGAAAGCTGGGGCTACGGCAGCTTCGCCATCGGTGTGATGGCCGCGATGCCGGCCTTCGGTGTGCTGCTCGGCGCCAAGGTCTCCAGCGGCCTGGCCTCGCGCCTGGGCACGGCGAACCTGATGCGCCTGTGCCTGTGGGGCGGGGCGATTTCCATCGGTTTGCTGGCAGTATTGCCCAGCTACCCGGTGTGGCTGGTGCTGCGGCTGATGATCGGGGTGATCCTGACCATCGTGTTTATCCTCGGCGAAAGCTGGATCAACCAACTGGTGATCGAACGCTGGCGCGGCCGTCTGGTGGCGCTGTATGGCTGCAGCTATGCCTTGAGCCAGCTGTCGGGCCCGTTGCTGCTGGGCGCGCTGGGCACCGATAACGACATTGGCTTCTGGGTGGGCGTCGGCCTGCTGACGTTCTCGCCGATCCTGCTGCTGGGCCGCTCCGGCGCGCCCACCGCCGAGTCCTTCAGCGTGACCTTCGGCGACCTGCTGCGCTTCTGCCAGGGCTTGCCGGCGATTGCCTGGGCGGTGGCGTTATTCGCCGCATTTGAGGCAATGATTCTTACGCTGTTGCCGGTGTATTGCCTGCAGCAGGGCTTCACCGCCGAGATCGCCCTGGCGATGGTCAGCACCGTGGTGGTCGGTGATGCGTTGCTGCAGCTGCCGATTGGCGCATTGGCGGATTACCTGCCTCGACGCACGCTGTTTCTCGGCTGTGCGCTGATGCTGCTGGCGACGAGCCTGGCGATTCCGCTGTTGCTCGAAACGCTGATGATCTGGCCGGTGTGGGTGCTGTTCGGCGCCAGCGCCGGCGGGTTGTTCACCCTGTCGCTGATCCTGATTGGCGAGCGCTACCGCGACGACGCGCTGGTGCGCGCCAATGCCCACATCGCGCAGCTGTGGGGCATTGGCTGCCTGATCGGGCCGTTGGTGGCGGGTGCCGGCAGCCAGTGGATCAGCGGGCATGCCTTGCCGCTGCTGATGGCGGCGGGAGCGTTGGGGTTGGTGGTTCTGCTGCTTCGCCAAGGAGCATTCGGGGCTGTGCAGCCAGCCTGAACTTGAAATGCGATCACCTGTGGGAGCCGGGCTTGCCCGCGATAGCGGAGTGTCAGCACCGGATACGTAAACTGACACTCCGCCATCGCAGGCAAGCCAGCTCCCACAAGGCTCTGTGCTGTTCTTAAAGCATGCGTTCCAGCCCGACGGATGTGGCGAACCAGGCATTGAACCGGCGCCACCAACTGCCCGGTTCGCGGGTCAGGGTGTGCAGTTGGCCGTTGTCTTCGGTCACCCATACCACCTGGCCATCCTGCAGCTTCGCCTCGTAGCTGAGGGCCGGCGCCATACCTTCCAGTGCCAGGTTGCGCGCGTGCTCCGCCAGTTCCGGGCTGTCCACCAGCACTCCGACTTCGGTGTTCCACAGCACCGACCGCGGGTCAAAGTTGAATGAGCCGATGAAGGATTTCTCCCGGTCAAAGATGATCGCCTTGCTGTGCAGGCTGGAATCCGAGCCGTGGAAGGTGCCTTTGCGGAACAGATGCGGGCCACTGCCGCCGCCGTCTCCGGGCTGGCGGCGCAACTCGTACAGCTTTACCCCGTGTTCCAGCAGCGCCTTGCGATAGGGCGCATAGCCGCCGTGCACCGCAGGCACGTCGGTGGCTTCCAGGGAGTTGGTCAGCAGGCTCACCGACACCCCGGCATCCGCACGACCCGTCAGGTACACCAGGCCAGGCTGCCCCGGTACGAAATAAGCCGAGATCATCATCAGCTCATGGCTGACACCTTCCAGCTCCGGCGCCAGTTGGGTGGTCAACAGCAGCCGTGGATCCGGGTCGGCCTTGGCCAGCACTTTGCTCGGCGCGTCCCACAGCGCCTGGTTCCAGGCCCAGATCAGCTCGCGGCGCCAGATGTCCATGCGCGGCTGGGTCTTGTAGGTGCGCAGGCGGTTATACAGCGCATGATTCTGCTGGCGTGACTGCGCAAGGGACTCCTCCAGGCGTACGCGAGCGCTGGCCAGGTCGCCTTTGGAGGCGCTGCTGACGAAGTCGCCGATGGGCTTGCTCAGCGCACTGTTCCAGTACTGATCGAAGCTGTGGCCCAGTTGCTCGGCCACCGGGCCCACGCTGAGCATGTCGATATCGGTGAAGTTGAGGTTGGGTTCGGCATCGAAATACTCATCCCCCAGGTTGCGCCCGCCGACGATGGCCACACTGTTGTCCGCCAGCCACAGCTTGTTGTGCATGCGCCGGTGTTGCAGCGAGAGGTCGAACAGCCGCGCCATGGCCCGCGTCACGCCTGTGCTGCGGCCCAGGTGCAGCGGGTTGAACAGGCGGATCTGGATCTGCGGGTGGGCGGCGAGGGTGGCGATGATCTGGTCCAGGCCGTCGCTGGTGGTGTCGTCCAGCAGGATGCGCACGCGCACGCCACGGTCGGCGGCCTTGAGCAGCTCATCCACGAGCATGCGGGTGCTGATACCGTCGTGGACGATGTAGTACTGCAGGTCGAGGCTGGTCTGGGCGTTGCGGATCAGTTCGGCACGGGCCATGAAGGCTTCGCTGCTGTTGGGCAGCAGGCGGAACCCGGAGCGGCCTTTGTATGGCGCGGCCTGGGCCTGGATCGAGCGGCCGAATGACGACTCACTGGCTGGCAGCGCCTCGCTGGGTGTGCGCGGCGTATCAATTGTGGCGCAGCCGCCCAGCGCCAGGATGCCCAGCAGGAAAAACGGTAAGAGCCGTTGGGTCATCAATGACATGGGTTCCGTATCAGCGCAGTTGTCGGCATATGACGGCTATTTCCCGAGAAAGGTCAGTCCACTGTTTCGGCCAGCATCCTGATGGCAGTTGCACCGACCTTGCGCACAGCCTCTTCGATTTGTGGCGTTGGCTTGGCAGCGTAGTTCATGCGCAGGCAGTTCCTGTACTTGCCGGACGCGGAAAAGATGCTTCCCACAGCAATCTGTACACCTTCATCCACCAATACCCGGTTGAGCTTCAAGGTGTCGAAGCCTTCGGGCAACTCCACCCACAGCATGAAGCTGCCCTGGGGACGGCTGGCACGGGTGCCCGCCGGGAAGTAGCGGCTGACCCAATCGAGCATCAAGTCGCGATTACGCTGGTATTGGGTACGCATCCGCCGCAAATGCGGTTCGAAATGCCCGTTCTTGAGGAATTCGGCAATGGCGATCTGCGGCTGGGTCGCGGTAGAACCGGTGCTGATGTATTTCATGTGTAGCACGCGCTCCAGGTAACGACCGGGTGCAACCCAGCCGATCCGCAGCCCGGGCGCCAGGGTTTTCGAGAAGGAGCTGCACAGTACGACGCGGCCATCTTCGTCGAAGGATTTTATGGTGCGTGGACGCGGGTAGCTGTAGGCCAATTCTCCATACACATCGTCTTCGATGATGGCCACGTCAAAACGCTGGGCCAGGGTCAGCAGAGCGCGTTTACGCGACTCCGGCATGATGTAGCCCAGCGGGTTGTTGCAGTTGGGGGTCAGCTGGATGACCTTGATCGGCCACTGTTCCAGGGCCAGCTCCAGCGCGTCCAGGCTGATGCCGGTGAGCGGGTCGGTGGGGATTTCCAGGGCCTTCATGCCCAGGCCCTTCAGGGTTTGCATGGCGCCGTGGAAGCTTGGCGAGTCGACGGCAACGATGTCGCCGGGCTCGCAAATCGCGTGGATGCTGGCGGACAGCGCCTCGTGGCAGCCGGTGGTGATCACCAGGTCCTGGGGCGTCAGTTGGCAGCCTGAATCGAGCATCTGGCGGGCAATCTGTTCGCGCAGGTCCAGGTTGCCGTGGATGGTGTCGTAATACAGCCCCGGCATGTCCTGGCGTCGACTGATCCGCGCCAGGCTGCGCAGCAAGGGTTTCATGGTTGGCGACAATACATCCGGCATGCCACGGCCCAACTGTATGGTGTCTTTGCGTGGCACTGCGCGGATCAGCTCCAGCACCTGGTCCCACTGGGAAATCTCCACCGGGCGCTGGGCCGGGCGGCCTACGGCGGGCAGGGCCGGCAAGTCGCGGCCTACTGGCACGAAGTAGCCGGACTTGGGCTTGGGCATCGCCAGGCCGTTGTCTTCCAGCACACGATAGGCCTGCTGCACGGTGCTCAGGCTGACCCCGTGCTCCACACTCAAGGCCCGCACCGACGGCAATCGATCCCCCGGGCGATAGAAGCCCTGCTCGATGCGCGTGCCCAACAGTTCGGCGAGGTTGACGTATAGCGTCATGGCGATACTTCCTGGTGACCAGTACAGATAGCCTGAAAATACAGGATTCAGCCGCAGAGAGGCAGGTTCTGTATGGATTTAATACTAGGTGGTTGAATCTGTCATGGTTTCGCCCACCGGCTCATCCTACGGACTCATGGCAATGCGTAAATGAGGGGCAGGAAAATGAGCGGTTTGAGCGATGTACGGTTGGCGTTACACAGTCAGGAACTGGAAGCCGGGCAGGAGCGGCGCATGGTGGCGCGCACCGCGGCCTGCGCATTCAGTTCATGGGCGCTGTTCTGGCACCGCATACACACGCGCAAGACCTTGCTGGAACTGACCCCGGAGCAACTGCGTGACGTGGGCCTGAGCGCCGAACAGGCACGCCGGGAAGGGTTGAAACCCTTCTGGCGCGGTTGATTCAGACCAGCTCTTTCAACCGGTGCCAGAGCATTCCCAAGGCCAACAGCGGCGAGCGCAAGTGCTTGCCGCCCGGGAAGGTGATGTGCGGCACCTTGGCAAACAGATCAAACCGCCCGCTTTGCTGGCCGCTGATAGCTTCTCCCAGCAGCCTGCCTGCCAGGTGTGTGGCATTGAGGCCGTGGCCGGCATAGGCCTGGGCGAAATATACGTTGGGCTGGTCGGCCAGGCGGCCAATCTGCGGCAGGCGGTTGGCACCGATGCCGATCATGCCGCCCCACTGGTAATCAATGTTCACGTTGGCCAGCTGTGGGAACACCTGCAGCATTTTCGGACGCATATAGGCGCCGATGTCCTTCGGATCCCGTCCGGAATAATGGCAGGCACCGCCGAACAGCAAGCGTCGGTCGGCTGACAGCCGGAAGTAGTCCACCGTCACCCGCTGGTCACACACCGCCATGTTTTGCGGCAGCAACTCGGCTGCCTGGGCTTCGCTCAACGGCTCGGTGGCGATGATGTAGCTGCCGGCAGGCAGCACCTTGCCGCTCAAATGCGGGTTGAGGCCGTTCAGATAGGCGTTGCAGCCCAGCACCAGGGTCTTGGCGCGCACGTTGCCTTGGGCGGTGTGCACGTTGACCTCGGGGCCGTAATCAATGCGCACCGCCGCGGAATGCTCGAACAACTTCACGCCCAGCTGCTGTGCCGCAGCCGCCTCGCCGAGGGCCAGGTTCAGCGGGTGCAGGTGGCCGGAACCCATGTCGATCATGCCGCCCACATAGCGGTTGGAGCCAATCACGCTGCGCATCTCGCTGGCTTGCAGCAGGCGCACTTCATGGCGATAGCCGAGGCCTTGCAGCTCTTCGGCGTCGGCGGCCAGGTGTTCAAGGTCGCGGGGCTTGTTGGCCAGGTCGCAGTAGCCCCAGGTCAGGTCGCAGGCGATCTGCGAGCGCTCGACTCGCTGGCGCACGATTTCCACGGCTTCCAGGCCCATCAGTTTCATCTGGCGCACGCCATCGGTGCCGATGACGTTGGTGAATTGATCCAGGCCATGGCCTACGCCGCGAATCAACTGCCCGCCGTTGCGCCCGCTGGCGCCCCAGGCGATTTTGCGGGCCTCCAGCAGGACCACGCTGAGGCCCCGCTCGGCCAGTTCCAGAGCGGTATTCAGCCCCGAAAAGCCGCCGCCGACCACGCACACATCGGCCACGATTTCACCTGTCAGCACCGGATAATCGGGCTGCGGGAAACTGCTGGCTGCGTAGTAGGAATTGGCGTGCCGGGCGCTGGCGGTCATGGGGAGCATCCCTGTTTGGAAAATTTGACGCAGGATACAGCGGTCGGGCGAAGCTGTCTCACCGGGGGCTTTTAGGGCAGAATCCACGCCTATTCGCCGTTCGGTCCCTGTGTCGATGAGTTGCAACAGTCAGAAAGTCAACGCGCTGCGCCGCCAGATTCCCTCGTTCGAGTGCGTCCCGGGTTGCCATGACTGCTGTGGGCCGGTGACCACTTCCACTGAGGAAATGTCGCGCCTGCCGCGCAAGACCGCCGCCGAGCAGGAAGCGGCGATGGACGAACTCAACTGCGTGCACCTGGGCCCCAATGGCTGCACGGTGTACGACGAGCGCCCGCTGATTTGCCGGCTGTTCGGCACTACGCCAACCTTGCCATGCCCCAATGGCCGCCGCCCGGTGGAGTTGATTCATCCCCGGGTGGAGAAGCAGATTCATGAGTACATGGCGAGCACGCGGCAAGTGCTGGTCTAGCGCTTAGTCCGGGATCGGCAGGTTCAAGCTCTCCTTCACCTCTTCCATCACGATATAGCTCTTGGACTCCCGCACATGGGGCAGCTTGAGCAGGATATCGCCGAGCAATTTGCGGTACGACGCCATCTCTGAAATCCGCGCTTTCACCAGATAGTCGAAGTCCCCGGACACGAGGTGACACTCCAGTACATGGGGCAGCTTCAGCACGGCGCGTCGGAATTCTTCAAAGGTGTCGCCAGACTTGTAGTCGAGGCTGATCTCGACAAACACCAGCAAACTGCCCTTCAAATGCTGCGGATTGAGCCGGGCGTTGTAGCCCATGATGATCCCTTCGCGCTCCAGGCGCCGGACCCGCTCGGTGCACGGCGTGGTCGACAGGCCAACCTTTTCCCCCAGCTCAGTAAACGAAATCCGCCCGTCTGCCTGCAGGATGCGCAGGATGTTGCGGTCGATCTTGTCCAGCTCCCGCTTGGTCTGAGTGTTGGTCCGCATAGGGGATGCTCCTCCGTGAAAAGGGTTTTTGCCGAGAATTGTCGCCAAATATAGGCAGTTATATAGTGAAATGCACTGGCGATTGCTTTTTATACTGCCCACATCTTTGTGCTGAACAACAAACGTCAGCGGTCAAGCCGTGATGAGGGAATAAAAATGCGCGTTCTGGTCTTGGGTAGCGGTGTCATTGGCGTGGCCAGTGCCTACTATTTGGCACGAGCTGGTTTTGAAGTGGTCGTGGTCGACCGTCAGCCGGCCGTGGCCATGGAGACCAGTTTTGCCAACGCCGGGCAGATCTCGCCGGGCTACGCCTCGCCATGGGCCGCACCGGGGGTGCCGCTCAAGGCCATCAAGTGGCTGCTGGAGCGCCATGCGCCTCTGGCGATCAAGGCCACTGCCGACATCGACCAATACCTGTGGATGGCGCAGATGCTGCGCAACTGCACCGCCAGCCGGTATGCGGTGAACAAGGAGCGCATGGTGCGCCTGTCCGAGTACAGCCGTGACTGCATCGACGAACTGCGCGCCGAGACCGGCATTGCCTACGAAGGCCGTACCCTGGGGACTACCCAGCTGTTCCGCACCCAGGCCCAGCTGGATGGTGCTGCCAAAGACATCGCGGTACTGAAAGAGTCTGGCGTGCCCTACGAGCTGCTGGACCGCGCCGGCATTGCCCGCGTCGAACCGGCCCTGGCCAGCGTCACCGATATCCTCGCCGGTGCGCTGCGCCTGCCGAACGACCAGACCGGCGACTGTCAGATGTTTACCACCCGCCTTGCCGACATGTGCAAGCAACTGGGTGTCGAATTCCGATTTGAGCAAGATATCCAGCGCCTGGACTACGCCGGTGACCGCATCAACGGCGTGTGGATCGACGGCAAGCTGGAAACCGCCGACCGCTACGTGCTGGCTCTCGGCAGCTACTCGCCGAAGCTGCTCAAGCCGCTGGGGATCAAGGCGCCGGTGTACCCTCTCAAGGGCTACTCGATGACCGTGCCGATCACCAATGCGGCGATGGCCCCGACCTCGACCATTCTCGATGAGACCTACAAGGTCGCAATCACCCGTTTCGACAACCGCATCCGCGTCGGTGGCATGGCTGAAATAGGCGGTTTTGACCTGTCGCTGAACCCGCGCCGGCGGGAAACCCTGGAGATGATCGTCAACGACCTTTATCCTCAGGGCGGTGATTTGAGCCAGGCCAGTTTCTGGACCGGCCTGCGCCCGACCACCCCGGACGGCACGCCGATCGTGGGGGCCACCCCGTTCAAAAACCTGTTCCTGAACACCGGCCACGGCACCCTCGGCTGGACCATGGCCTGTGGCTCTGGTCGTTTGCTGGCCGACCTGATGGCGAAGAAAACGCCGCAGATCAGTGCCGAAGGCCTCGATATTTCCCGTTACGGCAACCACCAGGAGTCCGCAAAACATGTCAATCCAGCGCCAGCTCACCAATGAGCGCATGAGCCAGATCGTTGTCCACAGCGGTACCGTGTATCTGGCGGGGCAAGTCGGCGACGACATGAGCGCCGGGATTGAACAGCAGACCCGCGAAACCCTGGTCAATATCGAGCGTTTGCTGGACCTGGCCGGTACCGACAAGAGCAAGTTGCTGTCGGTGACCATCTACCTGAAAGACATCGACGCGGACTTCGCCGGGATGAACGCGGTATGGGACAAGTGGCTGCCAAAAGGCGTCGCGCCGGCCCGTGCCACGGTTGAAGCGAAACTCTGCGAACCGGAAATCCTGGTTGAGCTGTCTGTTGTGGCCGCTCTGCCTTAAGCAAAAAATCCTCTCCCGGTGCCTGCGTTGTCAGCGGGTACCGGTTTTTTCTTCCCACTGCCGCCTAGAAGCCCGCCGCCATGCGTCCTGCCCGTGCCCTGATCGACCTCCAAGCCCTGCGCCATAACTACCAACTGGCCCGTGAAGTCACGGCCGGAGCGAAAGCCCTCGCCGTGATCAAGGCCGATGCCTACGGGCATGGTGCCGTGCGTGTTGCCCAGGCGCTGGAAGCCGAGGCGGACGGGTTTGCGGTGGCGTGCATCGAGGAAGCGTTGGAGCTGCGGGCCGCCGGGATTCGCGGGCCGGTGCTGTTGCTCGAAGGGTTTTTCGAAGCCGACGAACTGCCGCTGATCGTCGAGCATGATTTGTGGTGCGTGGTGCATTCGCTGTGGCAACTGGACGCGATTGAACAGGCGCCCCTCAGCAAACCGCTGACCGTCTGGCTCAAGCTCGATTCCGGCATGCACCGTGTTGGCTTGCACCCCAAGGACTATCACGACGCCTACCAGCGCCTGCTGGCCAGCGGCAAGGTCGCGAAGATCGTGCTGATGAGCCACTTCGCCCGTGCCGACGAGCTGGACAGCACCAGCAGCGACGAACAAGTGGCGGTGTTTGAAGCGGCGCGCCAGGGCTTGTCGGCTCAGGTCAGCCTGCGCAATTCGCCGTCGGTGCTGGGCTGGCCGAACGTTTCCAGCGACTGGGTACGCCCGGGCATCATGCTCTACGGCGCCACGCCGTTTGGCGAAGACCAGGCCATCGCCGCGCGTTTGCAGCCGGTGATGACCCTGGAATCGAAAGTCATCTGCGTACGTGAACTGCCGGCCGGCGAGCCGGTGGGTTACGGCGCGAAGTTCATCACCCCGAAGCCGATGCGCATCGGCGTGGTTGCCATGGGTTACGCCGATGGCTACCCGCGTCACGCCCCGACCGGCACGCCGGTGCTGGTGGCCGGCCAGCGCAGCCAGTTGCTGGGCCGGGTGTCGATGGACATGCTGTGTATCGACCTGACGGACGTGCCCCAGGCCGGGCTCGGTTCCACCGTCGAATTGTGGGGCAAAAACATCCTCGCCAGTGACGTCGCCACCGCCGCCGACACCATTCCCTACCAGATATTCTGCAACCTGCGCCGGGTGCCACGGCTCTATTCCGGCGCTTGAGCGGCACCCACGAATGGCAGATCCCGGGATTTAGGCCAAAGTGTTGTAAATACTGAACGCTGTCGCCATGATAACGCTCAATTACAACAACGCCTGAATCCTAGGAGGCTCCTGCATTGGACGTCGGCGAACGACTGCAATCCATCCGTAAACTGAAAGGTCTTTCCCAGCGTGAGCTTGCCAAGCGCGCGGGCGTCACCAACAGCACCATTTCGATGATCGAAAAAAACAGTGTCAGCCCCTCCATCAGCTCCTTGCGCAAGGTGCTGGGCGGCATCCCCATGTCGATGGTGGAGTTCTTTTCCGAGGAGATCCTCCAGGAAAAACCGACCCAGATCGTCTATAAAGCCAATGAGCTGATCGACATCTCCGACGGCGCCGTCACCATGAAACTGGTGGGCCGCGCGCATCCGAGCCGTGCGATTGCGTTCCTCAACGAGATCTACCCGCCAGGTGCTGATACCGGCGAAGAGATGCTCACCCATGAGGGCGAGGAAACCGGGATCCTGGTGGAAGGTCGCCTGGAGCTGGTGGTGGGCCTTGAAACTTTTGTGCTCGAAGCCGGCGATAGCTACTACTTTGAAAGCACCAAGCCGCATCGTTTTCGCAATCCGTTCGAAGTGCCGGCGCGACTAATCAGCGCAGCCACACCCGCGAACTTTTAAGAAAAGAGGCGTCCTGCCTACGTCGCAGAGACTCCCGTAGCAGCATTCCGCCATGCTGAATCTCCCCTTGGTTAATAGGGTTGTTTCGGCGGGGCGGGCTAACCGTTATACTTTCGCCGCCTGCGAAACCGTGGCCGCAGGCGTGAATAGCCACCATTGAGGGTGAACGCGTGAACCTAATTATGAAAATGCTGGCTGCACCAGCAACCGTACTGGCCCTATGGGCCGTCAGCGCTCAAGCTGCGACCAATGATGAAATTGCCAAACGCCTGGAGCCTGTCGGCCAGGTGTGTGTCCAGGGGCAAGAGTGCAAGGGGATGGAAGTCGCCGTGGCCGCGGGCGGCGGCGGTGGCGCGAAATCGCCGGATGACGTGATCGCCAAACACTGCAACGCTTGCCACGGTACCGGCCTGTTGGGCGCACCGAAAATCGGTGATACCGCCGCCTGGAAAGACCGCGCAGACCACCAGGGTGGCCTCGACGGCCTGCTGGCCAAGGCCATCACCGGCCTGAACGCCATGCCGCCAAAAGGCACCTGTGCCGATTGCTCGGATGCCGAGCTCAAAGGCGCGATCGAGAAGATGTCGGGTCTGAAATAAACCGATCTTCGCCAAAAAAGCCGCTGACCAGCGGCTTTTTTGTGCCCGCGATTTACCTTTTGAGGCTGTTCTTTGCAGCAAAGACCCTGCAAGCTCGGTCCAACCCCAATTCATGGAATGTTCGGGAGAAGTCGGATGGTGCAGTTGTGTTCAATCGAGCAAGCGGTCGACGACGTACTGGCACGGTTGCCGGCGCATATTCACATGGGCATGCCCCTGGGCCTGGGCAAACCCAACCTGTTCGTCAATGCGCTGTACCGGCGCATCGCCAAGCTGCCGGACCGGGCGCTGACGATCTACACCGCATTGGCCCTGGGTCGCCCGACCTTGGGCGATGGTTTGCAGAAGCGCTTTCTGGAACCCTTTATCGAACGGGTTTTTGGTGATTATCCCGAGCTGGATTTCCTCGCCGCCCTGCGCAAGGACAACCTGCCATCCAACATTCACGTGCAGCAATTTTTCATGCAGCCCGGCAGTTTGCTCCACAGCCTTTCGGCCCAGCAGGATTACGTCAGCAGCAACTACAGCCACGCCGCCCGTGATATCAACGCTGCCGGCCTGAACCTTGTCGCGCAACTGGTTGCCAGCAGCGCCGAACACCCGGACCGCCTGAGCCTGAGCTGCAACCCCGACATCACCCTCGACCTGTTGCCGATGATCGCCAAGCGCCGTGAGGCCGGTGAGACCATTCTGGTGGTGGGCCAGGTTCACAGTGATTTGCCCTACATGCCCGGCGATGCCGAGTTGGGCATGGACGCATTCGACTTCCTGATCGACGAGAAGGACAGCACCACGCTGTTTTCCACCCCGAACATGCCGGTGGGTTTCCAGGATCACTTTATCGGTTTGCACGCCAGCACCCTGGTGCGCGACGGCGGCACCTTGCAGATCGGCATTGGTTCCATGGGCGACGCACTGACCGCCGCCTTGCTGGCGCGCCAGGCAGACAATGAGGCGTATCGCCTGCTGTTGACCGACCTGGATGTGTACCAATGGGCGCCGCTGATCAGCCATGAAGGCGGCGTCGCGCCCTTTGCCCGTGGCCTGTACGGTTGCAGTGAAATGTTCGTCAACGGCCTGCTGGTGCTGGCCGATGCCGGGATTGTGCGGCGCAAGGTGTACCCGGACGTGGCGACCCAGGAGCGGGCCAACGCCGGCACCCTGGACGAAGCAGCGCAGACCGACGGGATCTCGGTGCACGGCGGCTTCTTCCTCGGCCCGCGCAGTTTCTACGAGCGCCTGCGGGACTTGCCCCAGAGCAAGCGCCTGGAATTCAACATGACCCGCATCAGCTACATCAACGAGCTGTACGGGCAGGAAGAACTCAAGCGTTTGCAGCGCCTGGATGCGCGGTTTATCAACAGTGCGTTTACCGTGACCCTGATGGGCGCGGGCGTGGCCGACCAGTTGGAAGACGGTCGCGTGCTCAGCGGCGTGGGCGGCCAATACAACTTTGTTGCCCAGGGCCATGCGCTGGAAGGCGCGCGTTCGATCCTGATCCTGCGCAGCTGGCGCGAATCGGGTGGTGACGTCAGCTCCAATATCGTCTGGGAGTACGGCCACTGCACCATTCCCCGGCACCTGCGAGACATCGTGATCACCGAATACGGGATCGCGGATTTGCGCGGGCAGACCGATGCCAAAGTGATTGAAAGGCTGCTGAACATCACCGACTCGCGCTTCCAGGACGACTTGATCGAACAGGCGCAAAAAGCCGGGAAGTTGCCGAAGGATTTCCAGCTGGATCCGCGCTTTGCCGACAACACGCCGGAGCGTTTGCAGGGGATTCAGGCGCGGCATCCACGGTTGTTCCCGGAGTATCCGCTGGGTAGTGATTTCACCGAGGAAGAGCGGGATTTGTTGCGGGCGTTGAACTGGCTCAAGAGCAAATTCAAGCTGACGGAGATTCTGGAGTTGGGCAAGGCGGCGCTGGATGCACCGGAGCCGGAAGCCTTTCCCGAGCACTTGGTGCGGATGCGGTTGGATAAGCCGGAGGGGTTGAAAGAGGACCTGTACCAGCGGCTGCTGCTCGCCGGCCTACAGGCCACCGCGCACTAACAAACATCACAAATCAAATGTGGGAGCTGGCTTTTGTGGGAGCTGGCTTGCCTGCGATAGCATCAACTCGGTATGAATGAAGTACCGAGGTGCCTGCATCGCAGGCAAGCCAGCTCCCACATTTTGAACTGTGCTCACCCCAGCATTTGAGGCGTTATCGATTACTCGATGAAGGTCACGACCCCACCCGCCAACGACTGCACCCGCGCCAGCGACTCAACCCGGTAACCCTGCGCATCCAGCTCCGCACGGCCGCCCTGGAACGACTTCTCGATCACAATCCCCAAACCCGCCACGGTCGCGCCGGCCTGCTTGATGATCGAGATCAGCGCCTGGGACGCCTTACCATTGGCCAGGAAGTCATCGATGATCAGCACGCGGTCGCTGCTGGTCAGGTGGCGCGGGGAAATCGCCACGGTGCTTTCGGTTTTCTTGGTGAAGGAATACACCGTGGCCGACAGCAGGTTTTCAGTCAGGGTCAGGGACTGCTGCTTGCGGGCGAAAATCACCGGCACGCCCAGGTTCAGGCCGGTCATGATCGCTGGCGCAATGCCCGAGGCTTCGATGGTGACGATCTTGGTGATCCCCGAATCCTTGAACAACGCAGCGAATTCGTCGCCGATCAGTTTCATCAGCGCCGGGTCGATCTGGTGGTTCAGAAAGGCATCGACCTTGAGTACCTGATCGGAAAGCACGATGCCCTGTTCGCGAATTTTTTTGTGCAGTGCTTCCACGGAAAGCTTCCTCTGTTGGCGCAACACGCGCCGAAAGTAGATTAAAAAGTAGTCGATTCTAGCGCTTTAACATCGCGCGTATATCCGCCAAGGCGGTGTTGCCGCGAACGGCTTTGACTTCGGTGGGTGTGTCGTCGTTGCCTTCCCACGCCAGGTCGTCCGGCGGCAGTTCGTCGAGGAACCGGCTGGGGGCACAATCGATGATTTCGCCGTATTGCTTGCGCTTGGCGGCAAAGGTGAAGGCCAATGTCTGACGCGCGCGGGTAATGCCCACGTAGGCCAGGCGCCGTTCTTCCTCGATGGTGTCGGCCTCGATGCTGGAGCGGTGCGGGAGGATTTCCTCTTCCATGCCCATGATGAACACGTAGGGGAATTCCAGGCCCTTGGACGCATGCAAGGTCATCATCTGCACGCCTTCGGCGCCGTCTTCCTCTTCCTGCTGGCGTTCAAGCATGTCGCGCAACACCAGCTTGCCGATGGCGTCCTCGACGGTCATCTCGCCTTCTTCGTCCTTCTCCAGGGTGTTTTTCAACGCCTCGATCAGGAACCACACGTTGCCCATGCGGTAATCGGCGGCCTTGTCGCTGGAGCTGTTGGTGCGCAGCCAGTTCTCGTAGTCGATGTCCATGACCATGCTGCGCAGGGCGCTGATGGGGTCTTCGCCGGCGCACTGCTCGCGCACCTTGTCCATGAAACGCTTGAAGCGCGCCAGGCGATCGGTGAAGCGGGTGTCCAGGTGTTCGCCCAGGCCGATTTCGTCGGTGGCTGCGTACATCGAGATCTTGCGTTCGGTGGCGTAGTTGCCGAGCTTTTCCAGGGTAGTCGAACCGATTTCCCGGCGTGGGACGTTGATCACCCGCAGGAAGGCGTTGTCGTCGTCCGGGTTCACGATCAGCCGGAAGTAGGCCATCAGGTCTTTCACTTCCTGGCGTCCGAAAAAGCTGTTGCCGCCCGACAGACGATAAGGAATCTGGTGGTGCTGCAGTTTCAGCTCGATCAGCTTGGCCTGGTAGTTGCCGCGGTACAGGATCGCGAAATCGCTGTAGGGCCGGTCGGTGCGCAGGTGCAGCGTGAGCAGTTCGACGGCCACGCGCTCGGCTTCGGCGTCTTCGTTGCGGCAGCGGATCACACGGATCTCGTCGCCATGGCCCATCTCGCTCCACAGCTGTTTTTCAAACTCGTGGGGGTTGTTGGAGATCAGCACGTTGGCGCAACGCAGGATGCGGCTGGTGGAGCGGTAGTTCTGCTCCAGCATCACCACTTTCAGGGACGGGTAATCGTCCTTGAGCAGCATCAGGTTTTCCGGGCGGGCGCCGCGCCAGGCGTAGATCGACTGGTCGTCGTCGCCCACCACGGTGAACTGGTTGCGCTTGCCGATCAGCAACTTCACCAGCAGGTATTGGCTGGCGTTGGTGTCCTGGTATTCGTCCACCAGCAGGTAGCGGACTTTGTTCTGCCACTTTTCGAGGATGTCGGCGTGTTCCTGGAACAGCTTTACCGGCAGCAGGATCAGGTCGTCGAAGTCCACCGCGTTGAACGCCTTGAGCGTGCGCTGGTAGTGGGTGTAGACGATGGCGGCGGTCTGTTCCTTGGGGTTGCGCGCAGCTTCCAGGGCTTCGGCGGGCAGGATCAGGTCGTTTTTCCACGAGCCGATCATGTTCTTGATCTCGTCGACGCCGTCGTCGCCCGCGTATTCCTTCTGCATGATGTCGGTCATCAGCGCCTTGACGTCAGTCTCGTCAAAGATCGAGAAGCCCGGCTTGTAGCCCAGCCGCACGTGCTCCTTGCGGATGATGTTCAGCCCCAGGTTGTGGAAGGTACACACGGTGAGGCCACGGCCTTCGCCACCCTTGAGCAGGGTGCCGACGCGCTCTTTCATCTCCCGCGCCGCCTTGTTGGTAAAGGTCATGGCGACGATGTACTGGGCACGGATGCCGCAGCTCTGGATCAGGTGCGCGATCTTGCGGGTGATCACGCTGGTCTTGCCGGAACCGGCACCGGCGAGCACCAATAGAGGGCCGCCGACGTAGTTCACGGCTTCTTGCTGCCGGGGATTGAGTCGGGACATACGAAATTCAGGAAGTCATTGATCAAAAGGGCGGGCATTTTAACAGGCTGGCAAGATTCTGCTGCCTCTGAACGACAGTGTGACGTACCACTCGATCTAAATTTGCCGGTTTTGTTACTTTGCCGCAGGATGTGCAGGGTATTTCGGACTATTGTTCGGTCTAGAGCTGCGCAGTGCGTATTTGATAAGCCCTATCATTGGTCATTATCGGGTCGCACGTCATAATGCCCGCCGCCAACGAAATTTTGCAGAGTCTAGGGAGCTAGCTTGTCTACGCCTGTCGAACCCTTGCGTTTGCTGCTACTGGCCGATGAGCCAGCGTGGGCAGCGTTATTGCGCGAGTGCCTGGCGCCGATGGGCATCGGTGCCGTGTTGATCAGCGCACCCAACTGGGAGTCTGTGAGCAATCTGTTCGACGACGATCACAGTGCGGTGTTGCTGACCACGGCCAACCTTCAGCCCGGCCCCGGTCGTTGCAGCTTGCCAACGGTATTGCTGTTGGAAGAGGAACCTTTGGTTTCGCCCCTCGGCGTCAGCGACTGGCTGGTGCTGAATGCATTGGATGTGGATACATTGCGCCGTTGCCTGCGGCATGTGCGCGAGCGCGGTGTATTGGAAAACACCCTGCAACGCTTGGCCGAGCAAGACCCACTGACCGGTATCGCCAACCGCCAGGGTTTCCAGACCCTGTTGACCGCCCGGTTGGCGGAAAACGACGGCCGTGGCGTCGCCCTCGGTCACCTCGACCTGGACAACTTCCGCCACGCCAACGACGCCCTCGGCCACCAGGCCGGCGACCGGCTGATCCTGCAAGTGGTCTCGCGGCTCAAGAGCCAGCTGGAGGCCGGCGACCAACTGGCGCGCCTGGGCAGCGATGAGTTCGCCCTGCTGATCGACACCCGCCGTGCGCCCCAGCGCGCCGAATGGATGGCCGAGCGCATCGTCGAAGCCATGGCCGAACCGTATTGGGTCGATGGCGAAAGCCTGCTGATCGGCTGCAGCCTCGGCGTGGCCCATGCCCGCGCCAAGGCCGGCGCCGACCCGCTGATGTGGCACGCCCATATCGCCATGCAGCAAGCCAAGAGCACCCAGGGCTGCACCTTTCATATCTTCAACGAACGCATCAACCGCAATGCCCGCAGCCTCGCCGACCTTGAAAGCGAACTGCGCCGCGCGTTGCGCCGTGACGAACTGGAGCTGCATTACCAACCGCGGCTGGACCTCGACGACGGTCATATCGTCGGCCTCGAGGCGCTGGTACGTTGGCGCCACGGTGAGCGCGGCCTGTTGCCGCCGAGCGAGTTCGTGCCGCTGGCCGAGCAAAGCGGGTTGATCGTGCCGCTGGGTTACTGGGTGATCTCCCGGGCCCTGCGCGACATGCAAGACCTGCGCGAACGCGGGATTGCGCCGCTGCACATGGCGGTCAACCTGTCGTTCCGCCAGTTCCAGGACAGCCAATTGCTCAGCACCCTCAGCCGGCTGATTGCCGAGCGTGGCGTGGAAGCCCAGTGGCTTGAGTTTGAGCTGACGGAAACCGCCGTGATGCGCCGCAGCGACCTGGTCAAGCAGACCATGGACGCCCTCGGCCGGCTGGGCGTGCGCTTTTCCCTGGATGACTTCGGCACCGGCTTCTCGTCGTTCGTGCACCTCAACAGCCTGCCGATTGCTTTGCTCAAGATCGACAAGAGCTTTGTCGGCGGTATGGAAGAGCGCGAAGAGAACCGCAAGCTGGTCCACGCCATGATCAACCTGGCCCACAACCTGAACCTGGAAGTGGTGGCCGAGGGTGTGGAAACCGCGGAACAACTGGCGTTGCTGCGGTTGTTCGGCTGTGATCAGGCCCAGGGTTACCTGATCAGCAAGCCGCTGCCGTTGGCGGAACTGGTGGACTACCTGACCTTTGGTGACAGCCAGCAGTTGGTAGGCGGCGTGATCTGACCGTGTAAACCCAATCAAACTGTTGGAGCCCGCTTTTGTGGGAGCTGGCTTGCCTGCGATAGCATCACCGCGATGTGTCTGACCGACCGAGGTGCCTGCATCGCGGGCAAGCCCGGCTCCCACATAAGCCAACTCCTACACTGACCGAGTACAGTCGTTACTCAGGCTGCGTGGCTTGAAACCTGCGGTGGGTTTCGGGTTCCTGGCGAATCATCCGCTTCATCTTCCGTTCAAACGCCCAGGTCAGGCTGACTGCCGCGCACGCCAGGCCCAGGGCCAGGCCCCACCACACGCCCGTCGGCCCCCAACCAAGATTAAACGCCATCAGCCACGCGGCCGGTGCGCCGATCAGCCAGTAGCAACCCAGCCCGACCAGGAACGTGGTCTTGGCGTCCTTGAGCCCGCGAATGCAGCCCATGGCGATAGTCTGCACACCGTCGAACAGCTCAAACCACGCGGCCACGGCCAGCAGGCTGACGGCGAGGTTGATCACGTCGCGAAAGGCCGGGTCGTTCTGGTCGAGGAACAAGCTGATCAATTGGTGCGAAAACAGCCACAGCACCGCTGCAAAGCCCAGCATCACCAGCGCGCCAAAGCCGATACCGACCCGCCCGGCGAGCCGTGCTTCCAGCAGGTTCCCGGCACCGTAATGCTGGCCGATGCGCATGGTGATCGCGTAGGACATGCCTGCCGGCACCATGAACGCCACCGACACAATCTGCAGGGCAATCTGGTGCGCAGCGAGTTGCGTGCTGCCCATGGTGCCCATGCACAGCGCCGCGAAGGCAAACAGCCCGACTTCCACCGCATAGGTGCCGCCAATCGGCAGGCCCAGGCGCCACAGTTCCCGCAGGTAATGCAGGTTGGGCCGCAGCAGGCCCTTGCGCAGCGGATAGGCGTCGTAGGCGCGGTTGTATTTGATGTACCAGATCAGCGCCAGGGCCATGCAGTTGGCGACGATGGCCGTGACCAGGCCGATGCCCACCAGCCCGAGTTTCGGCAGGCCGAACATGCCTTCGATCAGGGCATGGTTGAGCAGGTAGTTGATCACCGTGCCGCCCAGGCTGATGACCATCACCGGCGTGGCTTTGCCGATAGCGCTGGTGAAGCCGCGCAGGGCCATGAACGTCAGGTAGCCGGGCAGGGCGAACGGCAGGATGGTCAGGAACTGGCCGGCGGAGGCGACGTTGGTTTCGGTCTGGCCGAACATCAGCAGCACCGGCTTGAGGTTCCACAGCAGCAAACCGGCCACCAGCGCCATCAACCAGGCCAGCCACAGCCCGGCCTGGGTCAGCCGGGTGGCGCCTTCGATGTCGCCCGCGCCCTGGCGGATCGCGACCAGGGTGCCCACGGCTGCGATCACGCCGATGCAGAAAATCGACACGAACGAATAGCTCGCCGCCCCCAGGCCGCCGCCGGCCAGGGCCTCGGGGCTCAGGCGGGCCATCATCAGGGTGTCGGTCAGCACCATCAGCATGTGGGCCAACTGTGAGGCAATCAGCGGCCCTGACAGCCGCAGAATGGCCCAGAGTTCGGTACGTGCCGGATGCTGCATGATCATCACGCTCAAAAAGTCAGGGAAGGGTGGAAGGGTTGATTCTCGGCGCTCACAGCGCTTTGCACAAAGGGATAAATCCGATGGTTAGCATGATTAAAACTCATGCCTGAATGATTCTGGTAGGGTTTCGATATTGCGCCGTCGGAGCTTTCGCCATGTCTCGTCGTCTTCCTCCTCTTTACGCCTTGCGCGCCTTTGAAGCCGCGTCCCGCTACAACTCGTTCACCCGCGCGGCGGAAGAGTTGTCGATCACCCAAAGTGCGGTGAGCCGGCACATTCGTACCCTGGAGGAGCATTTCGCCTGCCGCCTGTTCCAGCGCAGCGGCCGCACCTTGCAGCTCACCGAGGCGGCGCGCCTGCTGCTGCCGGGCGTGCGCGAAGGCTTTGCGGCCTTGGAGCGCGCCTGCCATACGTTGAATGCGGAAGACGACATCCTGCGCATGAAGGCCCCGTCCACCCTGACCATGCGCTGGTTGCTGGCGCGCCTCAGTCGCTTCCGGCACTTGCAGCCGGGCAATGAAGTGCAACTGACCAGCGCCTGGATGAGCATCGATGAAGTGGACTTCAACCAGGAGCCGTTTGATTGCGCGGTGTTGCTGAGCAATGGCCATTTTCCGCCGGACTGGGAGGCGAGCTACCTGTTCCCCGAGTTGCTGATTCCGGTGGGCGCGCCGAACCTGTTGAGCGACGGCCCCTGGGATGTCACGCGGCTGGCCACTGCCGAATTGCTGCACCCGACGCCCGACCGTCGCGACTGGCGCTACTGGCTCGAGCGCATGGGGCTGTCATCCCAGGTTTCGCTCAAGGGCGGGCAGGTGTTCGACACCTTGGAGTTGGGCATGATCGCCGCCGCCCGAGGGTACGGCGTATCCATGGGCGACTTGCTGATGGTGGCCGAAGACGTCGCCCAGGGCCGCTTGAGCCTGCCATGGCCCACCGCCGTGGCCAGTGGGGAAAATTACTACTTGGTGTGGCCGAAAACCCGGCCCGGAGGCGAGCGTTTGCGACGCTTGGCGGACTTTCTCCAGGGCGAGGTGCAGGCGATGGAATTGCCCCGGGTGGAGCGCCTCGATTGAGGTGTTTGCGCGCCTCGGAGCAATCGTTTGCGTGATACCCCTGCGAATTGCTCAAGTATTGAGCTTGCCCGCCGAAGTAGGGTTGTTGGAACTAGCGTTCTACAACGTTTCCCCTATTAGAATTTTGCCGAGCAGCGCTATGAGATCAGGATGATCCTGGCCTCGGCCAGGAGCCTTCATGTCTCAACCTCGCGCCCGGATCGCCTCCCAACTGGGGCTTGCCCTCGCCGTGATACTGGCGGTCGTCATCAGCGGCAGCACGGTGTTCGCCTTGCGTTCGCTGGACTCCGCCAACCTCGACACCCGCGAGGAACACCTGGCCAGCGAGGCCCGGTTGCTGGCCGACCAACTCAATACCTTCCACAGCACCCTGCGCGAAAGTACCCAGCGTTTGAGCGGGCTGTTTGAAAAGCGCTTCAGCGCTGGCTTGAGCACGCGCCCCGACCAACCGGTGACGGTGGCGGGCGTGCAGACCCCGGGCCTGTACCTGGGCGAGGAAGTGCTGAACAACAACTTCGCTGAAGTCGACGAGTTCAAGCAGATGTCCGGCGGCGTGGCGACCTTGTTCGTACGCAGTGGCGAGGACTTTATCCGCGTCAGTACCTCCCTGACCAAACAGGACGGCAGCCGCGCCATCGGTACGGCGCTGGATCACCAGCACCCGGCCTATCAGCGTTTGCTCGGCGGGCAGGGCTACGTCGGCCGCGCGGTGTTGTTTGATCGCTCCTACATGACCCAATACAGCCCGGTGCGTGACGCCAGCGGCAAAGTGATTGCGGTGCTGTTTGTCGGCTTCGACTACACCGATGCGCAGAACGCCCAGTTCGACAACCTCAAGCGCTTCCGCATCGGCCAGACCGGCTCCCTGGCGCTGCTGGATGAACAGAAACACTGGCTGGTGCCGCCGGCGGGTGTGCAGGCGCTCGACCAGGCGATCCCGGTGATGCTCGACCTGGCCGCCAAACCCGGCAAAGGCCGCTTCTGGAGCGACAAGAACGAAGACTTCTACAGCGTCGCGGTGCCGTTTGAAGGCGGCCCGTGGTCGGTGGTGGCGAGCATGCCGAAAGCCGAAATTCGCGCGGTGACCTGGTCGGTGGGCATTCGCCTGGTGATCGGCAGCTTGCTCGCGATGTTGCTGGCGGTGGGCGCTGCGGTCTGGCTGCTGCGCAGCAAGTTGCAGCCGTTGGGCGACTTGGTGCGTCAGGCCGAAGCCCTGGGCGCTGGTGATTTGAGTGCGCGCCTGAACGTTTCCAGTCATGACGAAATCGGCCAGTTGGCCCGCAGTTTCAACCAGATGGGCGAAGCGCTGTCGACCATGGTGTCGCACATCCGCAAGGCCGCTGAAGACGTGAACAGCCGCGCCCAGGCGCTGTCGGGTTTGTCTGGCGGTGCCTATGAAGGCATGGAGCAACAGTCCGGCGAAATCACCAGCATGGCCGGCGCGGTGGAAGAGTTCAGCGCCACCTCGCTGAACATCGCCGACAACATGGGCAATACCGAACGCCTGGCCCAGGACAACGCCCAGCAAACCAAGATCGGCCGCACCTCGATGCAAGAGGCGTCGTCGTCCCTGGAACACATCGCCACTGCACTGAACAGCACGGCCACGGTGATTAACACCCTGGGCCAGCGCTCCCAGGAAATCGGCGGGATCGTCGGTGTGATCACCGCGATTGCCGAACAGACCAACCTGCTGGCGCTCAACGCCGCCATCGAAGCCGCACGGGCTGGTGAGCAGGGGCGCGGGTTTGCGGTGGTGGCGGATGAAGTACGCAACCTCGCGTCGCGCACCCGTCAGGCCACGGACGAGATCTCCGGGATGATCCAGAGCATCCAGCAGGAAACCGGCAACGCCATCAGCACCATGGAGCAAGGCAACGTGCTGATGCAGGAAGGCCTGGCGCGCAATGCTGACGTGGCATCGGCGCTGGCGCGGATCGACGAGCAAAGCCGCTCGGCCGGCCAGCAGTTTGCGGCGATTACCACTGCCACCCAAGAGCAGAGCAGCACGGCGACCTTGCTGAGCAGCAACCTGCAGAGCATTGCCCTGGCCAACAGCGAGCAGCGTGAAGTGGTGTCGAACCTGGCGATCACCGCCAAGGAACTGGAAACCCTGGCGGCGGGCTTGCGGCATGAGGTTGACCGGTTTCGTTGATTGACTGTTCGGGCCCCATCGCGGGCAAGCCCGCTCCCACAGTTGACCGTGTTGTTCTGAAGTACGCGGTCCACTGTGGGAGCCGGGCTTGCCCGCGATGACGGCCGACCCGACGCCTCAAGCCTCGGTCCGACAGCCCAGCACCTGGTTGCGCCGCGCTAGGAAGCGCTGGCAGGCCGGTACTGCAAGGCTTCCGCCAGATGATGGCGGGCGATGGCATCCACCTGTTCCAGGTCTGCCAGGGTGCGGGCGACCTTGAGCAGGCGATGCGCCGCCCGCAACGACAGCGTCAGCCGTTCGCACGCGCTCTCCAGCCAGCCTTCATCGGCCTTCACCAGCTTGCAGTGCTGGCGTAGCCCCGGCAGGTCAAGAAAGGCATTGGCGCAGCCCTGGCGCCGTTGCTGACGCTCCCGGGCCTCGGCGACGAGCACGGACGCGCTGGCGGTGTCATCGCCGGACTGTTTGCCCGGGTTCAGCGCGGTGCTTTCCCGGGCGACAGTCACGTGCAGGTCAATCCGGTCCAGCAGCGGCCCGGAGAGTTTGTTGCGATAGCGCTGGATTTGCTCCGGCGTGCAGCGGCAACGGCCGCTCGGCTCGCCCACATAGCCGCAAGGGCAGGGATTCATCGCCGCCACCAACTGGAAACGCGCCGGGAAACTCACTCGGTCGCGGGCGCGGGAAATCACGATATGCCCGGATTCCAGCGGCTCCCGCAGCACCTCCAGGACCTTGCGATCAAACTCCGGAAGCTCATCGAGAAACAACACACCGTGATGGGCCAGGGTGATTTCCCCCGGCTGCGGTTTCGACCCACCGCCCACCAGCGCCGGGCCGGATGCCGAATGGTGCGGCTGGCGAAATGGCCGGTGCGGCCAGTGGCTCAGCGGCGCCAGGCTGACCACCGACTGAATCGCCGCGACCTCCAGCGCTTCCTGCTCACTCAAGGGCGGCAACAACCCCGGCAGCCGGCTGGCGAGCAAGGTCTTGCCGGTGCCCGGCGGCCCGCTGAGCAACAGGTTGTGGGCGCCCGCCGCAGCGATCAACAGGGCGCGCTTGGCTGCCAGTTGGCCCTGCACTTCACTGAGGTCCGGGTAGGGCTTGTTCAGGTACATCAGGCCACTGGAAACGAAGGGTTCGATCGGCACGTGACCGTTCAGGTGCGCCACCACTTGCAGCAGATGATCCACCGCAATCACCTTCAACCCCGAGGCAAGGCACGCTTCCTCGGCATTGGCCCGAGGCACGATCAAGGTGCGCCCGGCCTTGCGCGCCGCCAGGGCTGCCGGCAACACACCTTTCACCGCCCGCACCTCGCCGGACAGCGCCAGTTCGCCCAGGCATTCCACGTTATCGAGGGTCAGCGTCGGCACCTGCACGCTGGCGGCGAGAATCCCCAGGGCAATCGCCAGATCAAAACGCCCGCCGTCCTTGGGCAGGTCGGCGGGCGCGAGGTTGAGGGTGATGCGGCGGGACGGGTATTGCAGCGCGGAATTGAGAATGGCGCTGCGCACGCGGTCTTTGCTTTCCTTGACCGCGGTCTCCGGCAGGCCCACCAGCGTCAGCGACGGCAAGCCGTTGGCCATGTGCACCTCGACGGTGACGGCGGGGGCTTCGACGCCAATCTGGGCGCGGCTGTGGACAATGGCGAGGGACATGCTCGATCCTTGAAATGAGTGGCCGCTTCCTGCGGTTTTTCAAGGGTAGTTGAGCGCTGGCGGAGTGCGGCGGCGAGGTTTTACAGAACGTATCGCGCTAGCGGTCCGGCGGCGGCACACACAGAAACTCCTTCGCCAACGTCAACCACGCCTGCGCCGCAAACGACAGCTTGCACTGGCGCCGCCACGCCAGCATCAGCCGCCAGTTCAGGGCCGGCGACTGAATTTCCGCAATGCTGAATTGGCTGGCGTCGAGGGTGTCGCAGAACGCCCGGGGCAGCAGGGTGATGCCCACGCCCAGCCGCACCAGGGAGGCGATAAAGTCCCATTGGCTGCTGCGGCCGCTGATGCGCGGCTCAAAACCGGCTTGGGCGCAGGCATCGAGTACAAACTGGTTCAGGGTGAAGGTGTCATCGTAAAAGATGAATTCGCAGGCGTGCAGTTCGCTCAGTTGCACCGAGCTGCGTCCCTGCCAGGGCGAGTCGTGGGGCGCGAGCAGGCACAGCGGCGATTCGAACAAGGGCATTGATTCGAATTCGGACCAGATATCCGCCACGCGCGGTGAGTCCAGAATGGTGCCGAACTCCAGGGTGCCCTGGCGCAGGTCCTGAAGGGTGACGTTGCCGCCGCTTTCAAACAGTTTCAGTTCGATCTTCGGATAGCGGGCGTGATATTCGGCAAAGATCGGCGCCAACGCGAGGTGCGTGGAGGGTGAAAGCCCCATGCGCAGGGCGCCACGGCCGACCTGCTGCAGGTCTTGCAGCTCTACGGTCATCTCGTCGTGCAGCGCGATCATTTCCTTGGCGCGCTTGAGCACGATCTCCCCGGCGTCCGTCAGGGTGAAGCGTTTTCCCATGCGGTCCAGCAGCCTCAGGCCAAGGCTCGATTCCAGTTGCTGCACCATCTTGCTGACCGTGGGTTGGGTCAGGTGCAGTTTGGTGGCGGCTTTGGTGAAGCTCTGCTGGTCCACGACTTCTACGAAATAACGGAGCGCCCGGATGTCCATCTTGCATTCCAATTTTGCATGGTTTTCATAATATTAATTCATTATATCTTTAAAAATTGGCTGGATAAGATTTGTTACATCTGTTCCCAGCCAGCGTTCCCGGTCATGCCGCAAGGGCCTTTCCAGACGCTTCCATGGCCAGATTTCTCGCAGTGTATGAATCAAAGGCAACGCTATTTCTGGAGAGCAATTGTGCTTAACAAAACGCGTCATTCTTTTTCCGGTTCTGATGAGATGTCTCAGGGAGCGCGCTTCGTTAAGGAGTTGCTGGCGCAGGCGCAGATCGAGGTCAACGGACCGTCGGCTGCAGATATGCAACTGCACCACGGTGCCACGTTCGACCTGGCCCTGGCCAAGGGAAACCTGGGGCTTGGCGAAGATTATATGGACGGCGGCTGGGATGCCGAGGCGCTGGATGAGTTTTTCTACCGGCTCATGCGCTCCGGCGTGATCGACCAGGCCAACCCGGCCACCTTGTTGTTTCACGCGTTCAGTTCCCGATGGCTGAACCTGCAAAACAAGAAGCGCGCCTGGCAAGTCGGCGAAGCGCACTACGACCTCGGTAATGACTTTTACGCAAGCATGCTCGACTCGCGCATGACCTACACCTGCGGCTACTGGAAAGACGCCACCACCCTGGAACAGGCGCAGTTCGCCAAGCTGGACCTGATCTGTAAAAAACTGGGGCTCAAGCCGGGCATGCGCGTGCTGGATATCGGCTGTGGCTGGGGGAGCTTCATGAGCCATGCCGCCGAGCACTACGGCGTCGAGTGTGTCGGTGTGACCATCTCCAAGGAGCAGGCGGAGTGGGGCCGCGCCAAGTACGCCCATCTGCCGATCGAGTTTAGGCTGCAGGACTATCGGGATATCGACGAGCAATTCGATCATATCGCCAGCGTCGGCATGTTCGAGCACGTGGGCCGCAAGAATCATCGGGCGTATATGGAGGTCGCCAACCGCTGCCTGAAGGACGAAGGGCTGTTCCTGCTGCACACCATCGGCAAGAACCAGCGCAACAGCACGCCGGACCCGTGGATCGATAAATACATCTTTCCAAACGGCGATTTGCCCTCGATCGGGCAGGTTGGCGATGCCATGGACGGATTATTTGTTGCCGAAGATTTGCACAACTTTGGCGCCGATTACGACAAGACGCTGATGGCCTGGTGCGAAAACTTCGAGTTGGCGTGGCCCGAGTTTGCAGAAACCTTTGGCCAGCGTTTCTACCGGATGTGGCGCTATTACCTGCTGTCGTGTGCAGGGGCGTTTCGCGCGCGGGATATCCAGCTGTGGCAGTGGGTGTTGTCGAAGAAGGGCGTTGTCGGCGGGTATCAGCGGGTAAGCTGACGGTAGCAACGGTTTAACGGGGACAGGCAAGACCTGCCCCGGTTGGCCGGTTTATTCGGCGGCAGGCGTCAATCGCGCTTCCAGCTCCGCCACCTTGGCCTCAAGGCTTTCCAGCCGCGCCCGAGTGCGCGCCAACACCACCATCTGGCTATCAAACTCTTCCCGGCTGACCAGGTCCAGCTTGCTGAAGCCGCTCTGCAGCAGCGCCTTGAACTGGCTTTCAATTTCATTGCGTGGCAGCGGTGTGTCGCTGCTGAACAGGCGGGAGGCGTGGCCGCTCAGGGCGTCGAGGAGGTCTTTGGGCGCGAGCATGGGAAATAGTCCGGAAAATCTGTTGGCCGGCAGTGTATCACGCAGCGTCTATAGTCTTTTTTACCGCCGCCGGCGCACGCTTTTCGCGCATGGGGCCGGGCGGTCGCGCACTGTTTTCGTGCGTATCTTCGCGGCAACAGCGCCCGGCAGGTGGGCACAAGCGAACAAAGGACTGATTTCAGTGATTTTTACGGAGCTGGCAAGCTTTCTGCTTAGACGATCATGACCCATGCACTGATGCAGTCGCTGTGACGATGCAGTGCGCCGACGGACCAGCGGTACATGTTTCGTCACCAGTGGTTAGCGAGCGTCGCAATGGCAAATGCCAGGGCGACGAAGCGTTACAAAGCCAGGCACTGCGCTTAGACTTGAGACGGGTTTGTTTTCCTGGGGCAAGTCCACCAATTCGGGAGAGAGTTTTCATGAAGCTAGTCACTGCCATCATCAAGCCGTTCAAGTTGGACGATGTACGCGAGTCACTGTCCGAGATCGGCGTGCAGGGCATTACCGTTACTGAGGTCAAAGGCTTCGGTCGGCAGAAGGGTCACACCGAGCTGTATCGCGGCGCGGAATACGTGGTCGATTTCCTGCCAAAGGTGAAGATTGATGTCGCCATTGACGACAAGGATCTTGACCGGGTTATCGAGGCGATAACCAAGGCCGCCAACACCGGCAAGATCGGTGACGGCAAGATCTTCGTGGTCAATCTGGAACAGGCTATTCGCATCCGTACCGGCGAAACCGATACCGACGCAATCTAAGCCGCCAAACCCCAACGCCCCAGGAGAAAACAATATGACTCTGCGTAAATTCGCAGGGCTAGGAGCCCTGTTGTCCCTCGTAATGCCGGCCCTGGCCATGGCGGCGGACCCAGCACCTGCTCCAGTCCTCAATTCCGGCGACACCGCGTGGATGCTCACGTCCACCGCGCTGGTGCTGTTCATGACCATTCCAGGCCTCGCGCTGTTCTACGGCGGCATGGTTCGTTCCAAAAACATTCTTTCCGTGATGATGCAATGCTTCGCCATCACCGGCCTGATCACCATCCTGTGGTTCGTCTACGGCTACAGCATGGCGTTCGACACCACCGGTATGGAAGCAGGCGTCGTCAACCTCAACTCGTTTGTGGGTGGCTTGTCCAAACTGTTCCTCTCGGGTGTGACCCCGGCCAGCATCACCGGCCCGGCGGCGTTGTTCCCTGAGGCGGTGTTCGTGACCTTCCAGATGACCTTCGCGATCATTACCCCGGCGCTGATCGTCGGTGCGTTCGCCGAGCGCATGAAGTTCTCCGCGATGCTGATCTTCATGGGCGTCTGGTTCACCCTGGTCTACGCACCGATTGCCCACATGGTATGGGGCGGTCCGGGTTCGTTGCTGGGCGACTGGGGCGTGCTGGACTTCGCCGGCGGCACCGTGGTGCACATCAACGCCGGTGTGGCTGGCCTGGTAGCGTGCCTGGTACTCGGCAAGCGTAAAGGCTTCCCAACCACCCCGATGGCACCGCACAACCTGGGTTACACCCTGGTGGGCGCGGCCATGCTGTGGGTCGGCTGGTTCGGCTTCAACGCCGGCTCCGCTGCTGCGGCCAACGGCACTGCCGGCATGGCGATGCTGGTCACCCAGATCGCTACCGCTGCTGCAGCGCTGGGCTGGATGTTCGCCGAGTGGGTCACCCACGGTAAGCCAAGCGCCCTGGGCATCGCCTCGGGTGTGGTTGCGGGCCTGGTGGCAATCACTCCAGCCGCTGGCACCGTGGGCCCGATGGGCGCCCTGGTGATCGGCCTGGCTGCCGGTGTGGTGTGCTTCTTCTGCGCCACTACCCTGAAACGCAAACTGGGCTACGACGACTCCTTGGACGCCTTCGGCGTGCACGGTATCGGCGGTATCCTCGGCGCGATCCTGACCGGCGTATTTGCTGCACCGGCGATGGGCGGCTTCAACGCCACCACCACCGACATCGCGGCACAAGTCTGGATCCAGTGCAAAGGCGTCGGCTTCACCGTCATCTACACCGCTATCGTGACGTACATCATCCTCAAGGTGCTGGACGTGGTGATGGGCCTGCGGGTGACCGAAGAGGAAGAGGCAGTTGGCCTCGATCTGGCGCAACACAACGAACGCGGCTACAACTTGTAAGTACGCGAAAAAAAGATGCCCGGCTTGCCGGGCATTTTTTTGCCTGGGGTTTGTCTGTGGCTAAAGGTGTATGGGTTTTTTCACGACTTTGTGATGCTATCCACACCGCACTTTTCACTGTGCGAATGTCTTACAGGCATGTAGGCGTATTCGGCACTTTGTTTTTTCCCTGAGCGCGCTAGAATGCGCGCCGATGGGCGGAGAACTGTATGTGGCAACAGACCCTGATAACCCTGCGGGCCAAGCCCCGGGGCTTTCATCTGGTAACGGACGAGTTGCTCGCCGGCCTGCCTGAATTGAAGGCCTGTCGGGTGGGCCTGTTGCATTTGTGGCTGCAGCACACCTCGGCCTCGTTGACGGTCAACGAGAATGCCGACCCGGCGGTTCGCCGTGACTTCGAGCGTTTTTTCAATGCGCTGGTGCCGCAAGGCATGGCGGGATATGAACACAACGACGAAGGTCCGGATGATCTGCCGGCGCACTTCAAGGCCAGTCTCCTGGGCTGCCAGCTGAGTTTGCCGGTAAGGGCCGGCCGCTTGGCGATGGGGACCTGGCAAGGTGTTTATCTGGGCGAGCACCGTGATCATGGCGGTGCTCGTAAAGTCCTCGCCACCTTGCACGGTGATGGGGCATAAGCCACTGGTTAACCGGTGGATGTTGATTTTTTTCCGGCCGCCGTCGACAGGTGGCGAAGCTGGGCTATAACTAATCTGCTTTTCGCAAGTCATGAGGTAGAACATGAGCGACGATGATCTGGAAAACGACGACCTCGAAGTAGGCGACGACGACGAAACCGAAGAAGGTCTTGAGGCGGCTGCCGAAGACGTGGCTGACGACGACGGTGGCGACGACGCACCGGTCCCGGCAGCCAAGGGCAAGGCCAAGGCTGCGGTGTCGGTTGACGAACTGCCGAGCGTAGAAGCCAAGAACAAAGAGCGCGATGCGCTGGCCCGTGCGATGGAAGAATTCCTCGCTAAAGGCGGCAAAGTGCAGGAAGTCGAGGCTAACGTGGTGGCTGATCCGCCGAAGAAGCCGGATAACAAGTACGGCAGCCGGCCTATCTAAGGCCCGCTGTCCGCTTGCTGAAAAAGCCCGCCGTCGCTGCGGGCTTTTTCATGGGCGAATCAAAAGGGTCAGGCCCAACACCCATCTAAGAATGAAGCGTTTGTGGTGGCGAGGGAGCTTGCTCCCGTTGGGGCGCGAAGCGGCCCCTGGTTGGGTCGACGCGGTCTTTCAGAAAGGCCGTCGTGGCTGGTTCAGGGGCCGCTTCGCAGCCCAACGGGAGCAAGCTCCCTCGCCACAAAAGCGCTTCATCGTCAGTTATACGTTCCAACGGGCGAGGACTTCTGGCAACTCGGTCAGGCTGCGAATCTCGGCATCCGGGCGCTTTTGCGCTTCCCAGGCCTTGCCCGCCGGGTTAAACCACACCGCCCGCAGGCCCGCCTGCTGCGCCCCGGAAATGTCATCCCCCGGATGATCCCCGACATGCACCGCCGCGCCCGGCGCTACGCCACCGCGCTGCAAGGCCTCCTGGAACAACCGCGCATCCGGCTTGGCGATACCAATGTCTTCAGCCCGCAGGGCAAAGTGAAAGTAATCCGCCAGCCCCACACGCTGCACATCGGCATTGCCGTTGGTGATCACCCCAAGCAAATAGTGCTGACGCAGCGCCTGGAGCATCGGCTCGGCCTCGGGAAACACCGTGAGCTGGTGGCGCGCGTGGATAAACGCTTCAAAGCACACATCCGCCATCTGCGCCGCTTCGGGCAGTGGGTATCCGGCTTCCTCGAAGGCATGTTGCAGCACCTTGTGACGCAACACGCTGATGCGGTATTTGAGCTCTGGATGGCGCTCCAGCACCTGCTGGCGAAGGCGGGCGAACTTCTCCAGGGGCAAGTCGCCCACCTTGGTGGCATGGGTCGCCAGCCATTCGCGCATCGATGCCTCGGCACTGATGATGACCGGCACGTTATCCCAGAGTGTGTCGTCCAGGTCGAAGGTGATCAGCTTGATGCTCATGAGTCACTGCCCTTAATGCGTTTGGCCCGTGGATGGGCGCTGTCGTACACCGTTGCCAGGTGCTGGAAGTCCAGGTGGGTGTAGATCTGGGTGGTCTTGATGTCGGAGTGGCCCAGCAGCTCCTGCACGGCGCGCAGGTCCTGGGACGACTCCAGCAAGTGGCTGGCAAAGGAGTGCCGCAGCATGTGCGGGTGCAGGTTCTGCCCCAGCTCGCGCTCGCCGGCGGCCTTGACCCGCACCTGAATGGCCCGCGGCCCGAGGCGGCGGCCTTGCTGGCTGATGAACACGGCATCATCCGCCGGGCTGGCCAGGGCGCGCAGCGGCAGCCATAGCAGCAAGGCTTCGCGGGCCTTTTTGCCCACCGGCAATACGCGGGTCTTGCTGCCTTTGCCGAGCACCTGCACCAGGCCGTCCGCCAGGTCCAGTTGATCGAGGTTAAGCCCGGTCAGTTCCGACAGGCGCAGGCCCGAGGAATAGAACAGTTCGAGGATCGCCTGGTCGCGATGGGCCAGGAAATCGTCCTCCACGGCGCCATCAAGCAATTGCAGGGCGCGATCCGTGTCGAGGGTCTTGGGCAGGCGGCGTTCGCCCTTGGGCGGCGCCAGGCCGTTGGCCGGGTCGTGGTTGCACAGGCCTTCGCGGTTCAGGTAGTGATAGAGGCCGCGCACCGCCGACAGCAGGCGTGCCAGGCTGCGGGAGGATTGGCCTTGCTGGTGCAGGCGGGCGATCAGGCTGCGCAAGCCCTGGATGTCCAGGGCCTTCCAGCTGCTGATGTGGTGTTTCTCACAGAACGCCAGGACCTTGTTCAAGTCCCGCCGGTAGGCTTCCAGGGTATGCGGCGACACCTGGCGCTCGCTGCGCAGGTGAGCGCAGTAGGCGTCCAGTTGTCGTTCCATGGCTAGCGCACCGCGCGCAGGGCGGTGGTGAAGCGTGGCAGGACGCGGCCCAGCACTTCGGCGATATAGCTCAGGAACAGTGTGCCCACCGAGCTTTTGTAATGCTGTGGATCACGGCTGGCGATGGCCAGCACGCCATGCAAACCTTGATGACTGAGGGCGACCACGGCGGTGGAGCCGATCTGCTGGCGCTGCTCGGCGCCGAACAGGAAGTCCAGCTCATGCTCACGCAGGGTGCCGCTGATGGTCTTGCCTTCGGACAGCAGGCCGCCAATGGCGGTCTGGGCGTCGCTGCCACTGACCCAGCGGCCCACCGGCATCGGGTTGTCACTGAACAGGATCAGGCTCACAAAGGGCACCTGGAAGTCCTGGCGCAGGCTGTCTTCGACGGCAATCACCGCTTCTTCCAGGCTGGCGGCGTCCATCAGGGTCAGGACCAGGCGGCGGGTCTTGTCGAACAGGCGGTCGTTGTCGCGGGCCACGTCCATCAGCTGCGAGAGCCTGTGGCGCATCTCGATATTGCGCTCGCGCAGGATCTTCATCTGGCGCTCCACCAGCGACACGGTGTCGCCGCGCTGGTGGGGAATACGCAGGGCCGGCAACAGCTCTTCGTGTTCGACGAAGAAGTCCGGATTAGCCTCCAGATACGCCGCAACGGCTGCGGCCTCCAGACTTTCGCTTGGGGATGCTTGCGCGGGTACTTGAGGCTTATCAGTCATTAGATTTGCTCACTCATAGACGGACCTGTCCTTCGTAGACGCGGGTGGCCGGGCCGGTCATTTTCACCGGTTGGCCGGGACCTGCCCATTCGATGGACAAGCGTCCACCGGGCAGGTCGATCAGCAGCGGCGAATCCATCCACCCCTGGCTGATGGCGGCGACGGCAGCGGCGCAAGCACCGGTGCCGCAGGCCTGGGTTTCGCCGGCACCGCGCTCCCAGACGCGCAACTGCGCACGGGAACGGTCGATGACCTGCAGGAAACCCACGTTAACCCGCGCCGGAAAGCGCGGGTGGTTTTCGATCTTCGGCCCCAGTTCGTGAACCGGTGCGCTGTTGATGTCATCCACCCGCAGCACGGCGTGGGGGTTGCCCATGGACACGGCGGCCAGGTTGACGGTCTTGCCGTCCACGTCCACCGGGTAGCTCAGCGCCTGCTCGGTAGCCTGGAACGGAATGTCCGCCGGCACCAGCCGTGGCGCGCCCATGTTGACGCCGATCTGGCCGTCGCTGCGAATATCCAGCTCGATGATGCCGCTTTTGGTCTCGACGCGAATCTGCCGTTTGGCGGTCAGGCGCTTGTCCAGCACAAAGCGGGCGAAACAGCGGGCACCGTTGCCGCACTGTTCCACTTCGGAGCCGTCGGAGTTGAAGATCCGGTAACGGAAATCCACTTCCGGGTTGCTCGGTGCTTCCACCAGCAGCAACTGGTCGAAGCCGACACCGGTGTGCCGGTCGCCCCACAGCTTGGCGTGTTTGGGCAGGATGTGCGCGTGCTGGCTGACCAGGTCGAGGACCATGAAGTCGTTGCCCAGCCCGTGCATCTTGGTAAAACGCAGCAACATGACCTTACTCCGGCAGCAGGCTTTCGCCAGCAAACAACTCGGCTACCGTCTCGCGGCGACGCACTTCAAACGCTTGATCACCGTCCACCAGCACCTCGGCGGTACGCCCGCGGGTGTTGTAGTTGGAGCTCATGACAAACCCGTAGGCACCGGCCGAATGCACGGCCAGCAGGTCGCCTTCTTCCAGGGCCAGCTGACGTTCCTTGGCCAGGAAGTCGCCGGTCTCGCAGATCGGGCCGACGACGTCGTACGCGCGGCCAACGCCTGCACGTGGCTTGACGGCCGTCACGTCCATCCAGGCCTGGTACAGCGCCGGGCGGATCAGGTCGTTCATCGCCGCGTCGACGATGGCGAAATCCTTGTGCTCGGTGTGCTTGAGGTACTCGACCTGAGTCAGCAGCACGCCGGCGTTGGCGACGATGTAGCGGCCCGGCTCGAACATCAGCGTCAGGTCGCGGCCTTCGGTGCGCTCGCGCACGGCCTTGATGTAGTCGCTGACCAGCGGCGGCTCTTCATCGCGATAACGCACGCCCACGCCGCCACCGAGGTCGATGTGGTGCAGGTAGATGCCGCACTCGCCGAGGCGGTCGATCAGCGCCAGCAGGCGGTCGAGGGCATCGAGGAACGGTGGCAGGCTGGTCAGTTGCGAGCCGATATGGCAGTCGACGCCCAATACTTCCAGGTTCGGCAACTGGGCGGCGCGGATGTACACGTCCTCGGCGTCGGCAATGGCGATGCCGAACTTGTTCTCTTTGAGACCGGTGGAAATGTATGGGTGAGTGCCGGCGTCTACGTCCGGGTTGACCCGCAGGGAGATCGGCGCGCGAACGCCCATCTCGGCGGCCACCACTTGCAGGCGCTCCAGCTCGTCGGTGGATTCGACGTTGAAGCAATGCACGCCCACTTCCAGGGCGCGGCGCATGTCTTCGCGGCTCTTGCCGACACCGGAGAACACTATTTTGTCAGCCTTGCCGCCGGCGGCCAGTACACGCTCGAGCTCGCCACGGGACACGATGTCAAAACCAGCGCCCAGGCGCGCCAGGACATTCAGTACACCCAGGTTGGAGTTGGCTTTTACGGCGAAGCACACCAGGCTCGGCGTGCCTTCCAGTGCGTCGGCAAAGGAGCGGTATTGGGCTTCGATGTGGGCACGGGAGTACACGTACGTCGGGGTGCCAAAGCGCTCGGCAATGGCGGACAGCGCGACACCTTCCGCGAACAGCTCGCCGTCCCGGTTGTTAAAAGCGTCCATGATGTTCCCTTAGTAGGTGTCGTGCTTGTGCGCTTTGGTTTGCGACGACTGCGCCTGTTCATTCGGGTCTTTGCTGTCATCGGGCAGATACAGCGGGCCTTTTTGACCACAGGCACTAACGAGGCAAGCGACCGCGACGAGCGCAGCAAGGGAAGAGATCAGGCGCTTCATGGCGAAATCCTTGAATATGCATTAATTGCGCCCGAGTATACCGACCACCTGCCGGATTGCCTATGCGCCGAAATACCCGTCCGGCGGGGCTTTGCCGAGTTTGTCGCGATTGCGCTTACATCAGTTGAGGATAATTCACACGGCTTCGGGTAATGAAATCGGTATCCTTTGCAATCATGATGGCGCGTCCGTATTGTGCGGCGCTTGAGCGAGACCAGACACTTTTCGAGGTTCCCACAATGAGTTTGACCGAAGCGCGTTTTCACGACCTGGTGGATTCGACCCAGCAAGCGCTGGAGGATATTTTCGACGACAGCGGCCTGGATGTGGACCTGGAGAACTCGGCCGGTGTACTGACCGTCAAGTTTGAAAATGGCACCCAGCTGATTTTCAGTCGCCAGGAGCCTCTGCGTCAGCTATGGCTGGCGGCGCGTACCGGTGGTTTCCACTTCGATTACGATGAAGAAGAAAACCGCTGGACCCACGACACCACCGATGAGCTGCTGAGCGAAATGCTCGCGCGCCTCACCCAGGAACAAGCCGGCGTCGAGCTGGACTTCGACGAGATCTGATCGTGACGCAGCCCGCACCTGTACGCCCGCCCAAGCCGCTGTTCAGCAATGTCAGCCCGGCGGTGCCGTCACCTTGTATCAGTTTATGTCGGCTGGATGAGCAGAAAGTCTGCCTCGGCTGCTTCCGCCACGTGGAAGACATCCGTGAATGGCGCTCTGCCGATGATGCGCGGCGCCGCGTGATCGTCGCCCAGGCCGAGCAGCGCAAGGCCTCCACCTGAGGCCGTCTTGTTTATTTATTGTGCTGTGGTAGTGTCCGGGTACACCTCAACTCATCGAGGTCCGTGAGAACCCCGCCTTTTCCTGGCGGGGTTTTGCTTTTTTGTGCAGAAAAAAGGAGTCTGCCTGAATCATGACCGCACCTTCCATCATCCTCACCCGTCTTGACGTGCAGCGTCTTGAGCAACTGATCGACCGTGTAGGCGAGGCGTCGCCGGGGGTTGAAGCCCTGCAACACGAACTCGACCGCGCCGAAGAAGTGGTTGGCCACGATGAAGTGCCTGCAACTGTCGTGACCATGAACTCCAGCGTGCATTGCCGTGAACAAGGCAGTGGCAAGGACTATCACCTGACCCTGGTCTACCCCAAGGACGCGAACGCCGACGAAGGCAAGATATCGATCCTGGCGCCGGTGGGCAGCGCGTTGCTGGGTCTGCAAGTCGGCCAGCACATCGACTGGCCAGCGCCGGGCGGCAAGACCCTCAAGCTTGAATTGCTCAGTGTCGAAGGCCAGCCAAAAGACGGCGGCGCGTTCTCGCTTTAAACCTGATTCAGCGCTTCATTGAGCGCCAGTTCCAGATCAGCCTTGTAGCGCAGGTACAGATTGCTCGGGCTTTGAACATCACCGAGCAGGCCGGACAGGTCCAGATCGGTGATGTAGCAGCGGTAGCGCTCGGCCTCCTGGCGTTGCCCGACGATTTGCTGGGCGACCACCGCAAACAGCTGGTCGCCAAATTCCAGCTCGGAAAACTCCCGTTGATTGCAGTACAAGGTGATGCCCACCTGGCCCGGTGCTGCCTTGCCGATAATCGCCTGCACGTCGTAGAACGGTTTATTGGCCGGGGTTTGCGGCGCCGGGCGTGGTTCAGCCCGGCGTGCGCGACTGCTGCCGGACGGCAACAGCTGGTAATACAGGATTTGCACCGCGCCCAGCGGCTGTTGCGGGTCCAGCGGCAGCAGTGCGTCGCGGCGATAAATGATCGACTGCAGGAAACGCTGCAACGGCACCAACAGGCTTTGCTCGTCGTGAAACGGCAGGCGCTGCTGCCAGAGTGCGTTGAATTCATCCAGCACGTACAGCTCGGCGACCCCCTCGTTGATCCGGTAGAACACCTGTACGCAGTCGGGCAGGCCCATGGGCAGCAGCAGTGCCAGGTCGTGGTCTTCCAGGGCCATGGTATCGAGGTGCAGCGGGCTGTAGCTGGCCTGTTCTTCGCTGAGGTAGGCGATCAACGCGTCCTGGGTCGCCAGTGACACATGGTTGGCCTGGCCGGGCGTCAGTTCCATCACGTGGTAGTGCTGTTGCACCTGCACCAGGTAGCGATGGTTTTCCTGGCCCAGCAGCAGGTTTTGCGCGGTGTCGAAGATTTCTTCCACGCGCTGGGCGATGAATTGTGCGCGGTTGTGACAGAAGCAGCGTACCCGCAACCGTGGCAAATGATCGGCGGGTAGCTGATTCAAGTAGTCCCGCAGGCAGTCGAGCAGTGCGTGGGGGCCGTCGTAGCGACTGACCATCACCTCGTTCCAGCTGTTGACGGTGACCTGGTCCAGGGTCAGCACCAGGTTTTCCCGTACGCCCGCATAACTCAGGGAGTCGGTGCGCTCGGTGGTCATCAGGATGTTCAGGTCGCGGTGATGCTTGAGCGGGTCGACACCGACGTTGATCAGCAGCAGCACTTCCTCGGGCACTGCCGAGCGTAGCAGGCGTTCCTCATCCACGCTGGCCAAAGGCAGCACGACAGTCTGTTGCAGGCTGCCCAGCAGGTTGAACAGCTCGAACTCGGTCATGTCACTGCTACCGGGATGCAGCGCCAGGCGGGTACTGCTGTCGATCACGCCGTTGCGGTGGCACCAGGTGAGCATTTCCAGCAGGTCGCGGCTGCGCTTGATCGGCGCAAAATGCTCCCATTCCAGGGCGGTCAGGCTGCCGTTGTACAGGCCCCAGTGGTACTGGCCCGGCTCTTTGCGGTTGGGCGACTGCACCAGCGTCAGGGTGTCTTCGGCCAGGTCCGGGGCGATGCCAGGGTTGATGAACTCGACCTTGCCGGCCTTGCGCTCGAATGCGGCGTACAGGCGCCGGCCCAGCACATTGAGGTCGCGCTTGTTGATCAGGCTGACGGTCTGTTCGGTGCGGGCAAACTGAGTCAGGAAGCGGTAGCTGTAGTTCAGCTCGTTGACCAGCGCCCGGCGCTCGGAGGCCACCTGGCGGACTTTCCATTGGCTGCGGCTGTCCAGCAGGGCCAGTTGGCGCTGGTCCCAACCCCACTCATGGGCCAGGCGCTCCAGCAGCAAGCGCTGCCAGCCGGATGCGCGCTGGCCGGCCGTGAGTTTGCGGTTGACCTTCAGGTACAGGCTGCGCCGTACCAGTTCCAGGCGTTCCGGCTCGTTGCGGGCCTTGAGGTATTCCTCGATCCGGCGATAGACCACGATGTACGGGTCCAGCTCGTCCAGGTCCATCTGGTTGGCAAACACGGCACGCTTGAAGCGCAGGCTCAGGCACTGCACCTTCGGGTGCTCGCTGGCGTAGACCTCGGTCAGCAGGAGTTTGAGCACCGACTTGTAGGGCGATTCGATGCCCTTGAACAATTGCCACAGGCCGGCGCCGATAAATTCACCCGGCGGGATGTGGGCCAGGTGGCCCAGGTCGAGGGTTTCGTCGGCGCGGATAAAGCGCTTGGAGATCAGCGCATGGGTGAATTCGGCGTAGCGGGTTTCTTCGTACACCGGCACCAGCCACCAGATCGGCGTGCGCCCGGCCAGCCAGATGGCGGTGCGGTAGAACTCGTCCAGCAGCAGGTAATGCTGGCTGGTGCCGCAGTCTTCGGAGCTCAGTTGGGTGTCACGCTCGCCCTGGATAAAGCGCGTCGGCTCGATCAGGAAGAAGTGCGCCTCGGCGCCCATGCTCAGGGCCCAGGTTTCCAGCAGCTGGCATTTTTTGCGCAGCTCGGCCAGTTCGTTTTCCCCAAGATCGGCGGCGTGGCAGACCCACACGTCCATATCACTTTGATCGGCCTGGGCCAGTGTGCCCAGGCTGCCCATCAGGAACAGGCCGTGAATCGGTCGCGGCGGGTTGCCGTGCCGGGGCTTGTAGGAAAACGTGCGGGTCAGGCGCTGGGCCTCGGCCAAGGCTTGTGCGTCGGGTTCAAAATTCGACAGGCCGGCCGGCGTACTGCCCGACACATAGCCCGGCAGCAGTGGGTGATTGACGTGGAAAAACAGTGGCAGCAGCGTCAATACGCTTTGCTGGCGCGGCGTCAGCCCTTCAACGGCCCGGGCCATGCGGCCCTCGTTCAGGGCCAGAAACCGCGCGCGCAACTGGGCCAGCACCTTGCGGTCGATGCCTTCGTCCAGGTCGGGGCGGATTTCGTGGGTGCGGGTCATGTCGAACTCGGTGGCTCGCAGGGCCCGACGTGGGCGGCCGTTGGGGAGTTTACAGCCAGTAGCGTAGGAGGTTTAGCGGGAATTTGTGTTTGGCGCCGGAATTTTATCCCGGGCGCAGGAATGCCCGCGGAATCCGTGAAAAGAGGATCCCGTGGGCGATACGAAATGTCAGGCGGCTTCTTTGGCGGTCTTCAGAATAGTCAGCAGGCTTTGTGCGTGTTCGGCAGCATCCCGGCCGAGGCTGGTGAGGTAACCACCGTCTGGCTGGTCGATCAGGTCTTTATCAAACAGGCGCCGGGCAGCGGCAATGGCAGTGGGAGCGGCAGTCTGATGAACTTTCAGACCTTCCTGGGAGCTGCCCAGGTTGAAGAGTGCAAGGATTTCCAGTTCGGCAACCAACTCAGGGGTATACGACATAAGGACTCCAGACTTTCTAGGAATTTTTAGACGTTAGCAGCCATAAGGTGAACGCACTTGGGCGAGCTGTCCAGTCGGAACTCATGTGGTGTTGATGTGGGGCAGGATTGTGGCCAGCAAGAGCTTGCTGGCCAGCGCGGGGTGGCGCTTATTGCTTCTCTGGCGGCAGCTCTGGCAGTGCGCGCAAGGTAGTTTCATACCATTCGGTATTGAAGGCGCGGTCTTCTTCGAGCAGGGCGTCGATTTCGATGGCCAGGACGTGGGCCATCATTTGCAGGATGTCTTCGCGCTCGTAGCCCACCAGGGTCAGCTTGTTGAACGTGGCCTTGGCGGCGGGCGGGTTGTCGCTTTCGATCTGGTTTTCGATCGCTTCAATCAAGGTGGTCTCGGCGAACTCTTCTTCGTCGTTGTCGATATCGGTTGGCTCGCTCATGGCAGGCTCCTGAAGGAAAGGGCGCCAGTCTACCCCCATTCACTCGGGTGATGCTGCTGGCCAGGCGTGGCATCCCGATCTATAACCACTGCTGCCAACCCCGTACACGGCCTGGAGGCTTTGTGATGCTCAAGCTTTATGGATTTTCGGTCAGCAACTACTACAACATGGTCAAGCTGGCGCTGCTGGAGAAAGGGCTGCCCTTCGAAGAGGTGCCGTTCTACGCAGGCCAGACCCCTGAAGCCTTGGCCGTGAGCCCGCGGGGCAAGGTGCCGGTGCTGGGTGTCGAGCAAGGGTTCATCAATGAAACCAGCGTGATCCTCGAATACCTCGAACAGACCCAGGGCGGGCGTTCGCTGCTGCCGAGCGATGGGTTCCAGCGGGCCCAGGTGCTGGCGTTGTGCAGGGAGATCGAGCTGTATATCGAGTTGCCGGCCCGGGCGTGTTTCGCCGAGGCGTTTTTCGGGATGCCGGTGCCGGAGGCGATCAAGGACAAATCCAGGGCTGAGCTATTGCTTGGGGTTGCGTCACTGGGGCGGCATGGGAAGTTCGCGCCGTATGTGGCGGGGGACAGTTTCACGATTGCGGATCTGTATTTCGTGTACAGCGTGGACCTGGCGTGTGCCGTGGCCGGGAAGCTGTTCGGGCTGGATCTGTTGGCTGAGATGCCGAAGGCCAAGGATTTGCTGGCGCGCTTGCAGGCGCTGCCGAATGCCCAGCGGGTGGCGGCGGACAAGGAGGCGGCGATGCCGGCGTTTATGGCGATGGTTGCGGCGAAGAAGTAGATAGCTGGCGTCTGTGAGGGCGCCATCGCGGGCAAGCCCGGCTCCCACAGGTGACCGAGTTGTTCTGAAGAACTCGATCTACTGTGGGAGCTGGCTTGCCTGCGATGCTTTTAGCGGCTGGCGAGCAACGCCTGGCCGCGAACCACGGCAGCCTTCACCTGCGCCGGTGCAGTCCCGCCGATATGGTCACGGGCATTCACCGACCCTTCCAGGGTCAGTACCGCAAAGACGTCCTGCTCGATCTGGTCGCTGAACCGGCGCAGTTCTTCCAGGCTCATTTCCGCCAGGTCCTTGCCAGTGTCCACGCCGTACTTCACCGCATGCCCGACGATTTCGTGGCAGTCGCGGAACGGCAGGCCACGGCGTACGAGGTAGTCCGCCAGGTCGGTGGCAGTGGAGAAACCGCGCAGGGCCGCTTCACGCATGATGGCGTGCTTGGGCTTGATCGCCGGGATCATGTCGGCAAACGCCCGCAGCGAGTCGCGCAGGGTATCGGCGGCGTCGAACAGCGGTTCCTTGTCTTCCTGGTTGTCCTTGTTGTAGGCCAGCGGCTGGCCTTTCATCAGGGTCAACAGGCCCATCAGCGCGCCGAATACCCGGCCGCTTTTGCCGCGTACCAGCTCCGGCACGTCGGGGTTTTTCTTTTGCGGCATGATCGAGCTGCCGGTGCAGAAGCGGTCCGGCAGGTCGATGAACTGGAATTGCGCACTGGTCCACAGCACCAGCTCTTCGGAGAAACGCGACAAGTGCATCATCGCAATGCTGGCCGCGGCGCAGAATTCGATGGCGAAGTCACGGTCCGACACGCCGTCCAGGGAGTTGCCGCCCACGGCGTCGAAACCCAGCAGTTGCGCGGTGTATTCGCGGTCGATCGGGTAGGTGGTGCCGGCCAGTGCGGCGCTGCCCAGCGGCATGCGGTTGGCGCGCTTGCGGCAGTCCACCAGGCGCTCGTAGTCGCGGCTGAGCATTTCGAACCAGGCCAGCAGGTGGTGGCCGAAGGTCACAGGCTGCGCGGTTTGCAGGTGGGTGAAGCCGGGCATGATGGTGCCGGACTCACGCTCTGCCTGTTCCAGCAGGCCTTTTTGCAGGCGGGTGATTTCCGCCAGGATCAGGTCGATCTCGTCCCGCAGCCACAGGCGGATATCGGTGGCCACCTGGTCGTTACGGCTGCGACCGGTGTGCAACTTCTTGCCGGTCACACCGATGCGGTCGGTGAGGCGGGCCTCGATGTTCATGTGCACGTCTTCCAGGTCGACGCGCCAGTCAAAGGTGCCGGCTTCGATCTCGCCACGGATGGTGGTCAGGCCGTCGATGATGCTGTCGCGCTCGGCGTCGGTCAGCACGCCGACCTTGGCCAGCATCGTGGCGTGGGCGATCGAGCCCATGATGTCGTGGCGGTAGAGGCGCTGGTCGAAGGTGACGGAGGCGGTGAAGCGCGCGACGAAGGCGTCGACGGGTTCACTGAAGCGGCCGCCCCAGGACTGGTTGGTCTTGTCGGTGCTCATGGATTCGCTCGTGATCTGCTGGAAAGAGGGCATGAAAGTGTGGCGCCGATAATAACAGGGTTGCCCCCGGAGGCGATGATGCCGGGGCGCGGCATTTTTATTTGTTTCCAAGATGGCTAAGTGCCTTGCTCCCGGCCTCGCGCAGGACGAGACTGGAGCCAGGACCGAACGGGGGTTTAAAACTTGCGGTCCTGGGCCTGGCAAAGCGTGTTTATTGAAACGATATTTGACGATTGAGCAATATCGTCTTCGCGAGCGTCTACAGTTGCACTGATAGAGCATCGCGCTGACAGAAGGTGCATTGCACCAATGCCGGGCGATGAGGTCGAACTCCAGGCTATCCATTAGAGAGGGGGTGTTCGTATTGTGTATCAGCAAACCCTACGACGATGCCCGAAGGCAGCAGGCTTTGGGCGCGATTGAACAGGTCCGGGTAAATATTGGTGCCACTCTCGGGGCACTTTTTGCCGCTCGCGCTAGTCTTAGCGTGGATCGCCGTGACGGAAGTCACCGCACCTGTCTACGCTATCCTTGTGCGAGACTCACGCAGGAATCCAGCGCAATATGAATGTCCTGATCGTTGATGACGAACCCCAAGCCCGCGAGCGACTGAGCCGTTTGGTCAGTGAACTCGAGGGTTACAGTGTCCTTGAGCCGAGCGCCACCAGTGGCGAGGAAGCCTTGGCCCTTATTGACAGCCTCAAGCCGGATGTCGTTTTGCTCGACATCCACATGCCGGGCCTTGATGGCTTGCAGGTAGCTGCCCGCCTGAGCGAGCGAGAGTCGCCGCCTTCGGTGGTGCTGTGCGCCTCCCAGGATGAGTTCTCTTCCGAGGCCCTGGATGCCAGCGGCGTCAGCTTCCTTGTCAAGCCGATCAATGCCGATGCACTGCTTCGTGCCTTGAAGAAGGCCGAGCGTCCCAACCGTGTCCAGCTCGCCGCCTTGACCCAGCCCGCAGCCCAGGGCGGCAACGGGCCGCGCAGTCATATCAGCGCCCGCACCCGTAAGGGCATCGAGCTGATTCCTTTAGACCAGGTGGTCTATTTCATCGCCGATCACAAGTACGTGACCTTGCGTCACGAGGCCGGTGAAGTGCTGCTCGATGAGCCGCTCAAGGCCCTGGAAGACGAATTCGGCGACCGCTTTGTGCGCATCCACCGCAACGCGCTGGTGGCCCGCGAGCGTATCGAGCGCTTGCAGCGCACGCCGCTTGGGCACTTTCAGCTGTTCCTGAAAGGCCTCAATGGCGACGCCCTGATCGTCAGCCGGCGCCATGTCGCCGGTGTGCGCAAGATGATGCAGCAGCTTTAGCCCGAGGGCTGAGGCGAGCTTCACCGCCCATATCCCGGTGCGACGCGGCCAGGGAGGCCCCGCACTTGCTGATTCAAATCAAAGCGCCTTTGCCTGAGCTGTTATTATCTGCCGTATCTATTCAGTACGGATTGATCCATGTCCTCTCGCGAAATCCGCATCGCCACCCGTAAAAGCGCCCTGGCCTTATGGCAGGCCGAGTACGTCAAAGCACGCCTTGAGCAGGCCCATCCCGGCCTCAAGGTGTCCCTGGTGCCCATGGTCAGTCGCGGCGACAAGCTGCTTGATTCGCCATTGTCGAAAATCGGCGGCAAGGGTCTGTTCGTCAAGGAGCTGGAAACCGCGCTGCTGGAGAACGAAGCCGACATCGCCGTGCATTCGATGAAAGACGTGCCCATGGACTTCCCTGAAGGCCTGGGCCTTTTTTGCATCTGCGAGCGCGAAGACCCGCGTGACGCCTTCGTTTCCAATACCTACGCCTCCCTTGATGAATTGCCCCTGGGCAGCGTCGTCGGCACCTCCAGCCTGCGTCGCCAGGCACAGTTGCTGACCCGTCGCCCGGACCTGCAGATCCGCTTCCTGCGGGGCAACGTCAATACCCGCCTGGCCAAGCTCGACGCCGGCGAATATGACGCGATCATCCTCGCGGCAGCCGGTCTGATTCGCCTGGGCTTCGAAGACCGCATCACCTCGGCCATCAGTGTCGAAGACAGCTTGCCAGCTGGCGGGCAGGGTGCCGTAGGTATCGAATGTCGCACCGCCGACAGCGAAATCCATGCGCTGCTCAAACCCCTGGATCACCACGACACTGAAGTTCGCGTCACCGCCGAACGTGCCCTTAACAAGCACCTCAACGGTGGCTGCCAGGTGCCGATCGCCTGCTACGCGGTGCTTGAGGGCGAGAACCTCTGGCTACGTGGCCTGGTGGGTGACCCGAGTGGCGGGCTGCTGCTCACCGCAGAGATTCGCGGGCCGCAAAGCGAGGCGACCAGCCTCGGTATCAAAGTCGCCGAAGAACTGCTGGAAAAAGGCGCCGGTGCCATCCTGCAAGCCGTGTACGGCGAGGCCGGTCCGCAGTGACGCAATGGCGTGTGCTGCTGACGCGGCCTGGCGATGAGTCGGCCGCCTTGGCGGCGACGTTATCCGAAGCAGGCATCTTCAGCAGCAGCCTGCCATTGCTGGAGATTGAAGCGCTGCCCGTCACGCCTGAACAGCAGGCGGTTTTTCGCGAGCTGGACCGTTATTGCGCGGTGATCGTGGTGAGCAAGCCGGCGGCGCGCCTCGGCGTGCAGTTGCTGGCTCAACACTGGCCGCAGCCACCGGCCGTACCGTGGTTCAGCGTCGGCGCTGCCACGGCGCAGGTCCTGGCGGATCACGGCCTTGATGTCAGCTATCCCCAGGACGGCGATGACAGCGAAGCCTTGCTTGAACTGGCCGCCTTGCGCGAGGCTATCGCACGGCCCGCTGCCCGGGTGCTGATCCTGCGGGGCGAGGGCGGGCGCGAGCTGCTGGCTGAGCGTTTACGCGAGCAAGGTGCTAGTGTCGACTATCTGGAGTTGTATCGCCGTTTCCTGCCGGATTACGACAGTGCAACCCTGACCCGGCGCATAAACGTGGAACGCTTGAACGGCGTGGTGGTCAGCAGTGGGCAGGGTTTTTTACACCTGCAGGCCCTGGCTGGCACAGAGTGGCCCCAGGTGGCCCGGCTGCCGTTGTTCGTGCCCAGCCCGCGAGTTGCCGAAATGGCGCGTGCCGCTGGCGCGCAAGAAGTTGTGGATTGTCGTGGCGCGAGTGCCGCGGCTTTGTTAGTGGCGTTACGGAGCGTTTCCGTTCCCACTCTCTAATACGCAAAGGATGGATACGTGAGCGAAACAGCCTTGCCTAAAGATGAAGCTCAGCCCGTGCTTGAAGCGCCTGTTGAGACACCGGTCACCACCGCTCCGCGCCGTGGCAACGGCCTGGCCATCGTGGCCTTGTTGCTCGGTGCTGCTGGCGTTGCTGCCGGTGGCTGGGGGATCTGGCAGGTCCGCGCACTGCAGGCGAGCAGCCAGCAACAGCTGGGCCAAGTGCAAACCCTGGACGACCAATCCCAGAGCCTCAAGCAGAGCCAGCAGCAGTTGTCGGCCCGCTTGGGCCAACTGCCAGGCGCTGATGAACTGGAAGAGCGCCGCCGGCTGGTGGCGCAATTGCAGGGCGATCAACAGCGCTTGAGCCAGCGCCTGGAAACCGTGCTGGGTGCCAGCCGCCAGGACTGGCGCCTGGCCGAGGCCGAGCACCTGATTCGCCTGGCCAGCCTGCGTCTGTCTGCCTTGCAGGACATCAACAGTGCGCAGGCGCTGGTCCAGGGCGCCGACGAGATCCTTCGCGAACAAAGCGACCCGGGCTCCTACGCCGCGCGTGAGCAGTTGGCCAAGAGCCTCGCAGCCTTGCGCAGCCTTGAGCAGCCGGACCGCACCGGGCTGTATCTGCAACTGGCGGCATTGCGCGATCAGGTGGTGCAACTGGCGGCCATCGCCCCGGAATATCAACTCCCGGAAGCCGCCAATGAGGGTCGCCCGACCACCGATACGGACAGCCGCTGGAGCCAGTGGTGGGAGCAGATCTCGCGGTATTTCCGCATCGACTTCAACCCGGATGACAACATTCGCCCTCTGTTGGCAGGTCAAGGCCTGAACCAGGTGCGCCTGGCCCTGAGCCTGGCGCTGGAGCAGGCGCAGTGGGCGGCACTCAACGGCGAGCCGGCGGTGTACAGCCGATCCCTGGGCGAGGCCCGCAGCGTGTTGCAGGACAACTTCAATCAGGACAACCCGCAAAGCAAAGCCATGCTGGCCCGTATTGCCGAGCTTGAGCCCAAGGCCGTCTCGGTGGTGACGCCGGACCTGGCCGCGAGCCTGGCCGCCGTGCAGGCTTACCTTGACCGTCGCCACCTGTCTGCCGAAGAAGCCAAGGCTTCCGCTGGCAAACCGGCGACCCAGGAGTAAAGCCGATGAAGCGTTTCTATGTGATCCTGGTGCTGGCGATTGCGATCGCCCTGGCACTGGCTGTGGGCATTTCGAAACACACCGGCTACGTGTTGATTACCTATCCCCATGTGCTGCATTACGAGTCCGGGCTGTGGTCGACGCTGGTGGCGCTGTTTGCCATCGGCCTGGTGATCTATTTGGTCCGGGTGCTGCTGGGCCTTGTGCTGACCTCCGGTGGCGTGGTCAATCCGTGGTCGCGACGCAACCGCAGCCGCCGGGTCCAGGTCGCCATTGAGCAGGGCCAGATGGACCTCGCCGAAGGGCGTTGGGCCAGTGCCGAGCGTCACTTGCACCGTGCTGCCGAAGCCGAACGCCAGCCATTGCTGTATTACCTCGGCGCTGCCCGCGCAGCCAACGAGCAAGGGCGTTATGAGGAGGCGGACGGCTTGCTGGAGCGTGCCCTTGAACGACAGCCCCAGGCCGAACTGGCGGTGGCTTTGAGTCATGCGCAGTTGCAGATGGACCGTGGCGACACTGACGGTGCCCTGGTCACCTTGCAGGCCATGCATGAGCGCCACCCCCATAACGTCCAGGTATTGCGTCAGCTGCAGCGCCTGTATCAACAGCGCGGTGATTGGTCTTCGGTAATCCGGCTGTTGCCGGAACTGCGCAAGGACAAGGTGCTGCCACCTGCCGAACTGGCCGACCTCGAGCGTCGCGCCTGGGGCGAGAACCTGACCCTGGCTGCCCAGCGCGAAGAGCTGGGCGAGGCGGGCCAGCAGTCTCTGGAGCGAGCGTGGCAACAACTGACTTCAGCCCAGCGCCAGGAGCCACAACTGGTGCTGGCTTACGCCGAACAACTGCGCCAATTGGGCGCAGACGCCAAGGCCGAAGAAGTGTTGCGCGGTGCGCTCAAGCGCGAATACGACAGCCATCTGATCAGGCTCTACGGTTTGCTGCGTGGCAGCGACTCGGCGAAGCAGTTGAAGTTTGCCGAAGGCTGGCTAAAGGATCATCCAGGCGATGCCAGCCTGTTGCTGACCCTCGGGCGCCTGTGCCTGCAAAACAGCTTGTGGGGCAAGGCGCGGGACTACCTGGAAAGCAGCCTGCAGGTGCAGCGCAACCCTGAAGCCTGCGCCGAACTGGCGCGCCTGTTGGCGCAGTTGGGCGATACCGAGCGCAGCAACCAGTTGTTCCAGGAAGGTCTGGGCTTGCTGGACAAGCGTTTGCTGGCATCACCGCTGCCGGTACCGGCCCGGGTTTGACGTAGGAAACAGCGTTAGGGTTGGCTCAGAAATGTCTGGCGGCCAACCCTTCGATGCCACCCACTAGCTGTAGTCAATACGGCTTGTAGTAAACTCCTACACAGACGCGCGTTTAATCACTCTGCTTTTGGCGGGATATCCCTACGCTCTCGCGGAATCGTCTGCTCTGGCGCGTATTGAAAGGGGTAAGGCCTTTCCTCTACCGTAACTACCTATCTCTTGCGTTGCGGATAAACAATGTCTTTGGCCCCCTCACGCTCCCTCTTCCTCCTGGCTTTTTTGGCTGGTGCGCTGACGCTGGGCGCGTCCTTTTACCTGGAATATGCCGCGCTTTTGCGTCCTTGTTTCCTGTGCCAGGTGCAACGAGTTCTTGTGGCTGCCTTCACGCTGATCAACCTGGTGGCGGCAATTCACGGGCCCAGGCGGTTCGGGATCTACCTGTATTGGCTGGCGAGCATGGGCTGTGCCGTATTGGGCGCCATCACCGCTGTACGCCAGGTGCTGTTGCAAAATACGCCGCCGGAACAGCTACCGACCTGTTGGCCCAGCCTCCAATACATGATCGAAAACCTGTCGCTGCGGGAGGCGTTGGCGCTCGTGTTCAAGGGCACCGTCGACTGTGTGGAAATCAACTGGACGCTGTTCGACTTGAGTATTCCCGAGTGGAGCCTGCTGTTCTTCGTGGCCATGCTGATCCTTGGCGCGACGCAGTTCTCGCGGTTGCTGCTGAGCCAGCGTTTTGGCCTTGCGCGGCACTGACCGGTGCCAGCGGGTTGTAGGAAGGGATTAAACACTTGTATGAACTTTCTCTCCTGCGTACCTTGATGCCATAGTCGTGCGGGCATAATCTGGCCCGCACGCGTTATTGAAACAGACTGTTCGATGCACCTTTGCCCGGTGGCCGCTTTAACCTTGAAGTGTTGCGCGGGCAGCGGGCGGCGCCCCTATAGGGAAGAGAGATCATCATGCTGGAAAGTTGTCAGAATGCTCAGGAACGCTGGGGTGGGGTGCACAAACTGATCGATGGTTGGTTGAAAGCGCGTCACGAACTGGTTCGGGCCTTTGATGCTCTCGGTGCCAAGCCCGAAGCGCTAAGCGAGAACCGCAAGCCATTGCAGGAGTTCTGCGGCGTCTTGGTGGATTACGTCTCGGCGGGGCACTTCGGTGTCTACGAGCAGTTGACCAAAGAGGCCGAGGCCTTCGACGATCAACGTGGCCTGGACTTGGCCGAGACGATTTACCCGCGCATCGACGTCATCACCGAGAAGCTGCTGGCGTTCAACGACCTGTGTGATGCCGGCAAGTGTGTTGCAGAAAAATTCAAAGAGCTGGGCGGTTTGCTTCACGAGCGTTTCGAGCTGGAAGACTGCCTGATCGAAGTGCTGCACAACGCTCACAAGGAAGAGTTGACGGCCAAGGCCTGACTCGTCGCAACACAAAAAAACGGTGCGCATTGCGCACCGTTTTTCGTTTGGGCTCAGGCGCCCGCGGCGAGCAACTCGATCTCGAATACCAGTGGCGTATAAGGCGGGATCAACTCGCCGGCACCATCAGCGCCATAGGCCTGGTTGGATGGAATCACCAGGCGCCATTTCGCGCCCACCGGCATCTGTTGCAACGCACTGCGCCAGCCGCTGATCACACTGTCCAGACGAAACCACTGCGGCTGCGTGCTCTTGTCGAAGACGGTCCCGTCGGGTAATCGCCCCACGTAATTCACTTGCACGCGATCATCGGCCGCCGGTTTTTTTCCGCTGCCGGGGGTCAGTTCGGTCAGCAGGATGCCGTCTGCCAATTCGCGCACACCAGTTTTGGATTTCTCGCTCGCCAAAAATTGTTGCTCTGCCGCGAGTGCCTGTTCACTTTGTGGCGCCCGATTGTCTGGCGCGTTTTGCGCTTCGTGCTGGGCGAGGATCTGTTCGATGCGGGTGTCGTCCAAGGCCAGTGGCTTGCCTTGGTAGGCCTGTTTGAGTCCGTCGATCAGCGCCTCCATCTGCAGGCCCGGCATCTCCTGGCGCAGGCGTTCACCCAGGCTTGCGCCCAGGCTGTAGGCCAGGTCGTGGTCATCTTTGGACGGGGATTTCTCGCTCGCATTGGCCACTGAAAGCGCCAGGCTCAACACTAAAAAAAGGTAACGCGACATGGGCGTTCTCCAGCCGAAAGTGCGATGGATTATGCCAGTGTGAATGCTTAAAAAGTGGCGTGGATTTTCGTTATATCGATAAGAATTTTCGTGCGGTGCAACGCAAGCCATTCGATACTGTCAACATGCCCTAGCGGCGGTAAGAGCAGAGGGCTAGTATGAGCCGCACCCACGTCAGCCAGGAGGTAAACCATGTCGGCCAAACAGAAGCCTGTAAATACCCCGTTGCATTTGCTCCAACAACTTTCGGGCAGCCTGCTCGAGCATTTGGAAAGCGCCTGTTCACAAGCCTTGGCTGATGCTGAGAAGTTGCTCGCCAAGCTTGAAAAACAACGCGGCAAAGCTCAGGAAAAACTGCACAAATCCCGTACCAAACTGCAAGGCGCAGCAACCGCTGGCAAAGCCAAGGCACAAGCCAAAGCCAAGGACGCCGTCAAAGAACTTGAGGACCTGCTCGACGCCCTCAAGGATCGTCAATCCGAAACCCGCACCTACATTTCCCAACTCAAGCGTGATGCTTCCGAGAGCCTGAAACTGGCTCAGGGCATTGGTCGTGTGAAGGAAGCTGTCGGCAAAGTGCTGAGCACCCGTGCTCCGGCCAAAGCCGTTGCAGCCAGCGCGGCGAAAAAGCCTGCCAGCAAAGCAGTCGCCGCCAAGGCACCTGCAAAAGCTGCGACCAAGCCTGCGGTAAAAGCACCGGCTAAACCGGCGGCTAAAACTGCTGCTGCGAAACCAGCTGCCAAGCCAGCCGCTAAAACTGCTGCTGCCAAACCGGCCGCCAAGCCAGCTGCTAAAACTGCTGCTGCGAAACCGGCCGCCAAGCCAGCTGCTAAAACTGCTGCTGCGAAACCGGCCGCCAAGCCAGCTGCTAAAACTGCTGCTGCGAAACCAGCTGCCAAGCCAGCCGCTAAAACCGCTGCTGCCAAACCAGCCGCCAAACCAGCTGCTAAAACTGCTGCTGCCAAACCGGCCGCGAAGCCAGCTGCTAAAACTGCTGCTGCGAAACCAGCTGCCAAGCCGGCTGCTAAAACTGCTGCTGCAAAACCAGCTGCCAAGCCGGCGGCTAAACCTGCTGCTGCAAAACCAGCTGCCAAGCCAGCGGCTAAACCTGCTGCTGCGAAACCAGCCGCGAAGCCAGCTGCTAAAACCGCTGCTGCCAAACCAACTGCTGCCAAGCCGGTCGCTAAGCCGGCTGCCGCTAAACCAGCTGCTGCCAAGCCGGCCGCCAAGCCAGCTGCCGCAAAACCTGCTGCTGCGAAACCAGCCGTCAAGCCAGCCGCAAAACCAGCAGCCGCCAAGCCTGCACCGGCCAAACCAGCAACTCCAGCTGCCAAGCCTGCAACTGCAGCCGCGCCTGCTGCCAGCACTGCAGCACCTGCCGCACCGGCCAGCAGCACGCCTGCACCGGCAGCGCCAAGCGTCACTCCAACCAGCGCTTCCTAAGTGCCGGTAACCGCGGCGCGCAGCTGATGCAGCGCGTCGTGGTCAAGGTTGGCGGCTTCGGCCGCCAGTCCTTCAAGCCATGCTTGATCTTTCACCTCGGCCATCGGCCAATCCTGCGCCACACCTTCCAGTCGCAATAACAGCAAGCGCTCGGCTTCCAGCTCCAGTGCCTTGACCCGCTCCCGTAACGCGCCCAGTTCAGCATCGTGCTGCGCCAGGGGCCGCCATTGCGTGCGTACGTGCCGCAGCGGTTCAACCACCTCGGCCTGCCACGGCCCGGCCATCTGCCGCAATGCCTGCAAACGCGACGGTTGCGCCGCCACACCGCGCTGCTCCAGCCACAACCCGCACAACACCAGGCACACATCAGCCCCTTGCGCCTGCAAGCGCAGGCAAGCGTCCTCGACGCCCGGGCGGGCGTAAGTCGAGAGGGCAAAGCTCCACAGGTCAGCGCACATATTCACACCCAAGCCAGCGGCCAACGAAGCTGGTAGACTCCGCCGCCATTATGATCCGACTTCAAAGCCTAACATTACAGCGTGGCCCGCAACGTCTTCTCGAAGACGCCGAGCTGACCCTGCACGCCGGTCACAAAGCCGGCCTGATCGGTGCCAATGGCGCCGGCAAATCCACGTTGTTCGCCTTGCTGCTGGGTGAGCTGACGCCCGACTCCGGGGATTGTCTGCTCCCGGCCGACTGGCGCATCGCCCATATGCGGCAGGAGATCGACACCCTCGACCGCATTGCGATCGACTACGTGCTCGATGGCGACCTGCGCCTGCGCCAGGTGCAACACGACCTCGCCGAGGCCGAGAAAGCCCAGGACGGCGCCGCACAGGCCCGCCTGCACTCGGAACTGGACAGTGCCGACGGCTACACCGCCGACGCCCGTGCCCGCAAGATGCTTGCCGGCCTGGGCTTTACCAACGAACAGATGGACCGCCCGGTCGCCGACTTCTCCGGTGGCTGGCGCATGCGCCTGAACCTGGCCCAGGCACTGATGTGCCCCTCGGACCTGTTGCTGCTCGATGAACCGACCAACCACCTGGACCTCGATGCGATCCTGTGGCTGGAAGACTTCCTGAAGAGCTACCCGGGCACCTTGCTGCTGATTTCTCACGACCGGGATTTCCTCGACGCCGTGGTGGACAACATTGCCCACGTCGACCAGAAGAAAATCACCCTGTACCGCGGCGGCTACAGCGCCTTCGAACGCGCCCGTGCCGAACGCATGGCCCAGCAACAGCAGGCCTACGAGAAGCAGCAGGCGCAACGTGCGCACATGGAAAGCTACATCGCCCGGTTCAAGGCCCAGGCCACCAAGGCCCGTCAGGCCCAGAGCCGGATCAAGGCCCTGGAGCGCATGGAAGAACTGTCGGCGGCCCACGTCGATTCACCGTTCGACTTTGTGTTCCGCGAGTCGGTGAAAATCTCCAGCCCGCTGCTGGACCTGTCCGACGCCCGCCTGGGTTATGGCGACAAGACCATCCTCGAGAAGGTCAAGTTGCAGCTTACCCCAGGCGCGCGGATCGGCCTGCTTGGGCCCAACGGTGCGGGCAAGTCGACCCTGATCAAAAACCTCTCGGGCGAATTGCAGCCGTTGGCCGGTCGCCTGGTGCGCGGTGAGAACCTGGTGGTGGGCTACTTCGCCCAGCATCAGCTCGACTCCCTCGACGCCAAGGCCAGCCCGCTGCTGCACTTGCAGCGCCTGGCGCCGACCGAACGCGAACAGACCCTGCGGGACTTCCTCGGTGGTTTCGACTTCCGTGGTGCGCGCATCGACGAGCCGGTGCTGAACTTCTCCGGTGGCGAAAAGGCCCGCCTGGCCTTGGCGTTGATCGCCTGGGACCGGCCAAACCTGCTGCTGCTCGATGAACCCACCAACCACCTGGACCTGGAAATGCGCCTGGCGCTGACCATGGCCCTGCAGGAGTTCAGCGGCGCGGTGTTGGTGGTGTCTCACGATCGGCACCTGCTCAAGAGCACCACGGATAACTTCCTGCTGGTGGCTGACGGCAAGGTCGAGGAATTCGACGGCGACCTGGAAGACTACGCCCGTTGGCTCTCGGACTACCGCCTGCGCAACGCGCCGGTCAGCAACACGCCGGTCAACCCGGACAAGACCGACAAGAAGGCCCAGCGCCAGGCCGCCGCTGCCTTGCGGCAGCAGCTTGCACCCCACAAGCGCGAAGCCGACAAACTGGAAGCCGAGCTGGGCAAAATCCACGAGAAGCTGGCGAAGATCGAAACCAGCCTCGGTGACAGCGCCGTGTACGAGCCGGCCCGCAAGGATGAGTTGCGCGACCTGCTGGCCGAACAGGCCAAGCTCAAGGTGCGTGAAGCGCAGTTGGAGGAGACCTGGATGGAAGCCCTCGAACTGCTGGAATCCTTGCAAGCGGAGCTGGAGGCGCTGTCCTGATGGAAGCGCTGCAACTGCCGCTGCCGGCACAATGGGTCGCGCCGATCTGGGTGGCCGTACAAATTCTGCTGATCCTGCTGGCCGGCTACTTCACCCAGCGTTTCGTCGCCAAATGCCTGAACCGCCTGGGGGAGCGTTATCCGTTCCCGCCGCAGTTGCTGATGCCCCTGCGCGGCGGCCTGCGCTGGCTGATCATGGGCAGCGCGCTGATATTCGTGCTGGAGCGCCTGGGCGTGTCCGCCACGGTGCTGTGGACGGCGTTGTCGGGTTTCGTGGCGGTGGCGGCGGTGGCGTTCTTCGCCATGTGGTCGGTGTTGTCCAACCTGCTGTGCGCCATCCTGATTTTCACCGTGGGACCGTTCCGTCTTGGCGACGTGGTCGAGCTGGTGGACACCGTCGACAAGCCTGGCGTCAAAGGTCGGGTGGTGGCAATCAACCTGCTCTACACCACGCTGATCGAAGTGGAAGAGGCCGGGACGGGCAGCGTCATGGTGCAAGTGCCCAACAGCCTGTTCTTCCAGCGCTCGGTGCGCCGCTGGCGCGGCAGTGACACGCTGCCTTAACCTGTGGCGAGGGAGCTTGCTGTGGTGAGGGGGCTGATGTGGTGAGGGGGCTGCTGTGGCGAGGGAGCTCCCTCGCCACAGTAAGCTCTGTGGCCACAGCAAACTCCCTCACCACCCAGGCCCAGACCAAAATTTTTGTAGCCATTTCTCGGGCAGCAGCGTTAGTTTAGAAACATTCAGCAAACTCAGCTCTGAGGTGTGTAATGGCACTCGACACATGGCTGGCCTTTTTCCTGGCCAGTTGGATCATCAGTCTCTCTCCTGGCGCCGGCGCCATTGCGTCGATGTCCAGCGGCCTGCAGTACGGTTTCCTGCGTGGCTACTGGAACGCCCTGGGCCTGCAACTGGGCCTGGCGATGCAGATTGCCGTGGTCGCCGGCGGCCTGGGGGCGATTCTCGCCGCATCCTCTACCGCGTTCTATGCGATCAAATGGTTTGGCGTGGCGTACCTGGTGTACCTCGCCATCAAGCAATGGCGCGCACTGCCCACCGACCTGAGCGATGACGCGGCGATCCGCCCGATCGGCAAGCCGATGGCGATGATGTTCCGCGGGTTCCTGGTCAACGCCAGCAACCCCAAGGCCCTGGTGTTCATGCTGGCGGTGCTGCCGCAGTTCGTGAACCCACAGGCGGCGCTGCTGAATCAATACCTGATCCTGGGCGCGACGATGATCTGCGTGGACATGATCGTGATGGCCGGCTACACCGGGCTGGCCTCGAAAGTGTTGCGGTTGCTGCGCACACCGAAGCAGCAGAAGCGCATGAACCGCACGTTTGCCGGGTTGTTCGTTGGGGCGGCGGGTTTTCTTGCCAGCCTGCATCGCGCAACGGCGTAACTGGCGAAACCGGATCAAAAATGTGGGAGCTGGCTTGCCTGCGATAGCATCACCCTGGTGTAACTGATACACCGAGGCGTCTGCATCGCAGGCAAGCCAGCTCCCACATTGGTTTTGTGTTGCTTGTACTTGCAGTAATCAGCGCAAGATCTTCGGCGCTTCATCCCGTGGCAGGTTATTGCGCAATGCAGGCTGCCCAGGTGCTTCCTGATAACCACCGCCGAGTTGTTCGGCCAACTGCCGCGCCACATCCTCGCCCAACGCCTTCGACACTTCCCGCACCACACGCGGCCGGTTCAGGCTCACGCGCACGTCACGGTTGTTCACCAGCTTGGTGTCCTGGCCTTCGCCCATCGCGGTAAACGCCGAGGTGATTTCAAAGGTGCGGGTGTTGATCAGGCTGAAATCCGCCACCAGCGTCAGGCCCAGCACCGCCGAATAGCTGTTGGTGTGGTCCAGCGCATTTACATCCTGTGTGAAGTCGATGTCCGACAAGGTGCCGAACAGCACGTAGTCCGCGCCCTTGAAGTTGCCGGCCTTGATCCGCTTGATTACGTCGTACACATCGCCCTTGGCGTCTGCGGTGTACGGCGTGCCCTGCACCAGCTGGAACTGCCGCAACTTGAGGATTTCACCCTTGATGTCGCCGCTGAACTTGCGCAGTTCGGTCTGCTCGATGTAGCTGGTACGGCTCTCGTACTCGCTATAGCTCGAACCGCCGCTGGCGTTGTAGGCGCTGGCCTGGAAGTTGTTGCTGGCAGCGACCTGGTGGATGTACTCCTCCACCCGGGCCTCGTAGGCCAGGTCGGTCACCGCGATCTTCGGTGCTGCCGAGGCGCCAAAGGCGCACAGCAGGCCGATCATGCCGATCCATGCACGCATTGCTTAGCGCTCCGTGGTCTTGCGGATTTCTTTTTCGTCCATCCACTCGGCCAGGCCGCTTTCAACATCCACCAGTTGCAGGCTGAACTTGTAGAACACGTCCTTGTAGTCCGAGCTGCGCTTGACGATGGAGCTGATGGAGCCTTCCAGGCGGTACTTGGCGGCGACCATGTTGCCGGTCTTGCTGACGGTGGACTTCTTGTACAGGCCGCTCTGGTTCTGCAACTTCAACTGGTCGACCTGGCTTTGCATGTCGGTGTTGTCGCTGGCGAAGCGGGCGGTGCCGGTCTTCATCAACTGGGTCTTGATCGACGTGGTGATCTCGCGGGTGTCGATGTACTCGCTGGTCTTGTTCTTCACGTCGTACACCTGCACCACCGGGCGGCCTTGCAGGATGCCGGACTGGGCCAGGGAGCGGGTCATGCTTTCGGCGATCATCTGCAGGTCGGTGGAGCCGAACTCGTTGGTCACCAGTTCCACGGCCTTGGTGTCGCCGTAGCTGATGTTTTTACCGCCCAGTACCGGCGATGTGTTGGCGCAGCCACTGGCCAGGACGGCCACCACGGCGAGGAACGAAAAGCGTGCAAACATGGGGAAATCTCTCAAGAAGGGTGGACGGCTCAAGGGGTTTTGACTTCAAGACGGAAGTCCGCCGCCTGGGGCAGGTTGGCGATGGCTGGCAGGAAGGTCGCCTGGTTGGCGTAGAGGTTCAGCACCTTCCAGGCCTCTTCATCGCCCACCGGGAAACCGTCGGCCCCCAACCAGGCGAAGCGGTAATACATCATCTGGTTGCTGCTGGTGATGTTGCTCAACTGCACCTTGGCGGTCAGGAAACCGTTTTCCCGGGCGACGCGGATGGCGCCGACGGCAATGCCCTTGAACTTGCCCATCACCACGATTTTGCTCGCGGCGCTGCCGGGTTCCGGTGGTGGCGGGGTGGCGCAGCCGGCCAGCAGGATCAGCGCCAGGGCGCCGAGGATGAAGTGACGCATAGCGTGCTCCTTAAGGTTGTTTGAGAGTGGCGACGGCTTGCGGCGGGTTGCTCTGCACCACGTGGGCCGCAAGACCGCCGGCGAATACCTGGTTGCCGACCACGCGCAGGGTGATCACCTGATAGCGCTGGTCGGCCTTGACCGTCACCAGCGTGCCGCCCAGGGCGTTGGGCAGGCTGACCTGGTGCTCGCCGTGCTTGAGGCGCAGGCGTGTCACCTGGGTCATGTCCGGCAGGGTGCGCCAGGTGCGGGTGTCGGCGCCTTCGGTGACGGCCGAGGCGATACCGAGTACCAGGCCGGCCATCGGGTTGGTCTTGTTCAGGTTGTTCTGGGTGATACCGCGAGTGACGGCGCGCACGGTAGTGCGCAGGATGATGCCCGGCATGTCATCACGCAGAGCACGACGAGACATGGCGGTGGTGCTGCTGAGGGCAGTGAGGTTCTGCTGCTGGCCGTCGACGCCGATCTGGGCGAAGGTCGCGGTGGAGGTGTCGGGCTTGATCACCGGGAACGACAGCGGGGTGATCACCAGGTGGCCGTCGATGGGGATCGGCAACGGCAGGCGAATCGAGTCGCGGGCCGGGGCCAGGCCGCTCTGCACCACGATCAGCACGTCGGTCTCGTCGGCGCCGACCTTGGATTTGTCGAGGTCGAGCAGGGCCTGTTCCAGCAGCGGTGTATTGGGGCGCAGTTCGGCCGCCTTGCGATAACCCGGCGCGGCCAGGTCTTTTTCCCCCAGGGCTTCGTAGACGAAACCGGCCAGGTAATGGCTGAACGCACTCTGATAGCTGTTCTTCAGGCCCACCACTTCCGGGGCATTGAGGCTTTCCACCGGGTAGCCGCGCAGGTCCTTGAACTGGGTCGCGATGCCCTGGCGCTCGGCTTCGTTTTCGCTCTTGAGGTATTCCTTGTCCCGCAGGTCGGCAATCACCGCTTCGCGTTCATGGGTTTTCTTGATCTCGGTGCGGGCACCGTCGAAGTCATTCAACGCCAGCAGGTTCAGGGCCATCTGGGTGGTGAGCATGACTTTTTCGTAGTCGTAGCCTTCGTAGCGGCGGACCTTGTCATTGACCAGGAAGGCGCCGAACTGCGCGAGGTACTTGTCGGTGTCGAACTTGACCGACTCTTCCCACTTGTAGACTTGCAGGTCGGCACTGCGCCAGGCGACCTGGCTGCCGGTCAGGTCGCCCTTGGCCCGCAGCAACTCACCCTTTTCGAAGTAGTAGAGAAGGTCTTTGTCGTCGCCGGTGTTGTTCTTCTCAAGCAGGGTCAACGCGCCATCGACATTGCCGGTGGCCAACTGCTGGTTGGTGGCTTGCAGCTCGGTGTCGTAGCTGCGAAACATCGAACAACCGGACAACAACGTGACCGCCGCGAGCGCGAGCGAAGTAAAGGCGCGAGATGCCATCGAAGAGCTTCTTCCCTGAACGTAATCGGCCGAATGTGCTGGTCGGGCCGAATCACCAATGGCAGGAAAGCGTCGCGATCCTGTCAATTCCTCATAAAAAGAGGAGCAAAAATGCCATTTCGCAATAACGAAGGCGCGGCATTATAAGCTGCATTACTGGCAAAACAATGGCCTTTTGGATCCATATTTCAGTGAAGATGCCACTACTTGCGCCTACACAAAATCACTAACGCCTTGAGTCAAACGGCTTAAGGTTTGACAATGTGTTACTTCGTATTTCCATTTGAGATTCATTCATGATTGCCCCTTCCCGCTTTCTTGCCTGGCTGGTACTGCCGGCGTTGATGTCGTGCAGCGTCAACCTGCTGGCTGCAACTGCCGAGGGTGCCCCCCAGGCCCTGCATTTACTGGACTACATCGGCGCGGACTACCCGCCGACGGTGGAGGCGGGCAAGGTCATCGATGATTCGGAATACCGCGAACAGGTGGAATTTCTTGGGGTTTTGCAGGGGTTGGTGGCTGAGCTACCGGAAAAAACCGAGCGAGCCGAGCTGATAAAAGGCGTGGATGAATTGCTGGCCGCCGTGACGGCCCATCAGGATGGCGCGGCGGTTGCCCACCAGGCCCGGCAATTGGGCGCCAAGCTGGCGGTGGCATATGAAGTCAGCCAGGCCCCGGCCATTACCCCCGACCCGACCCGTGGCGCGCCGCTGTACGCGCAAAACTGCTCGGTGTGCCACGGCGCCACCGGCGCCGGTGATGGCCCCGCAGGCGTCGGCATGACCCCGCCGCCCGCCAACCTGCGGGACGCTGCACGCCTCGACCGCTTGAGCCTCTACGCGATCTACAACACCCTTGGGCTGGGCGTCGAAGGCACCGACATGCCGTCGTTCGCCGATCAACTGGACGACCGCCAGCGCTGGGACCTGGCCACCTATATCGCAGGTTTCACCGCCGACCCGGCTGCCGCGAAAAGCGAAAAGTCCTTCAACCTCGCCGACCTCGCCCGCCAGACCCCTAACGAAGTGCTGGCCGCCGAAGGTCCGGACGCAGTTGCCACCTTCCGCGCCCAGCGCGCCCAACCGCCACAGGTCAAGCGTGGCCCGGCGCAGTTGCTCGATTACACCGCCGCAACCCTTGATAAAAGCCTCGCCGCATTCCGCAATGGCGAGCATGAGCAGGCCTACGACCTCTCGGTAGCGGCTTACCTGGAAGGTTTCGAGCTGGTTGAAAGCTCCCTCGACAACGTCGACGCCAACGTACGCAAGGACACCGAAAAGGCCCTGATGGCCTACCGACAGTCGTTGCAGGACGGTTTGCCGATCGAACAAGTGCAGCAGCGCCTGGACGTGGCCAAGGGCAAGCTCACCGAATCGGCCGGCTTGCTGGGCAGCGATGGCCTGAGTTGGTCCCTGAGCTACATCTCCGGTTTGCTGATCCTGTTGCGCGAAGGCCTGGAAGCGATCCTGGTGCTGGCGGCGATCCTCGCGTTCCTGCGTAACACCGGCCAGCAATCGGCGGTGCGCAGCGTCAACGTCGGCTGGGGCCTGGCGCTGTTGGCCGGTTTGGCGACGTGGGCGTTGGCGGCGTATGTGATTGACGTCAGCGGCGCCCAGCGTGAGTTGCTGGAAGGCTGCACCGCGCTGTTTGCCAGCGTGATGGTGCTGTGGCTCGGGGTGTGGATGCACGACCGTCGCCACGCGGCGGCCTGGCAGGACTACATCAAGAGCAGCCTGGTGGGCGGTGGCGGGCGTTTCGGCTTTGCCATGCTGGCGTTCTTCTCGGTGTACCGCGAGCTGTTCGAAGTGATCCTGTTCTACGAAACCCTGTGGTTGCAGGCCGGTCCCGCCGGGCACAACGCGGTATTGGCCGGTGGTGCCACGGCGCTGGTGCTGTTGGTGGGCCTGGCGTGGGTGATTCTGCGGGGCTCGGCGAAACTGCCGCTGGCGCTGTTCTTCGGCATCAACGCGGCGTTGCTGTGCGCGCTGTCGGTGGTGTTCGCCGGGCATGGCGTCAAGGCGTTGCAGGAAGCCGGGATCTTCGGTACCCGGCCGGTGGCGTTCTTTGACTTCGACTGGTTGGGCATTCACGCCGATGCGTATTCGTTGAGTGCCCAAGCGGTGGCGATCCTGGCGATTGTGGTGCTGTACGGCCGCAGCCGGCTGGCTGAAAAACGCCGCGTTGTGGCCTAGCCATGCGCGTGTGGATCGATGCAGACGCCTGCCCGCGGGCGGCCAAGGACCAGGTGGTGAAGTTCGCCCTCAAGCGCCAGTTTGAAGTGGTGCTGGTGGCCGGGCAGAGCCAGATCAAGCCGAGCTTCGCGTGTGTGAAGCTGATCGTGGTGCCCAGCGGCCCGGATGCGGCCGATGACTACCTGGTGGAGCACGCGGTGCCCGGCGACCTGGTGATCTGCAGCGATGTGCCGTTGGCCGACCGCCTGGTGAAGAACGGCGTAGCGGCGCTGGACCCGCGAGGCAAGGAGTTCAGCCCGCAGAACATGAGTGAACGGCTGGCGGTGCGTAACCTGTTCACCGATTTGCGGGAACAGGGGCAGATGGGCGGCGGCCCGCCGCCCCATGGGGACAAGGACAAGCAGGCGTTTGCCAACTCGCTGGATCGGATCCTGACCCGGCTGATGAAGGCCTAATCGTTCTCGTGAGTCAGTTCCAGCACCCGGTCCACCAGCTTGTTGATGCCTGAAGCCACTTCGCTGATGCGCTTGCCCAGCATATAGGCCGGCGTGCTCACCAGTTTGCGCGCCTTGTCTTCGACGATGTCGTCTACTGCGCATTCCTGGTGGGTGGCGCCCATCTTGTCCATGGCGGCGGCGGTGTCGGCATCGTTGCCGATGGTGCAGGTCACGCCCGGGCCATAGATCTTCGCCGCCAGGGCCGGCGAGATGCAGATCAGCCCGACCGGCTTGCCCGCTTCGGCAAACGCCTCGGCCAATTCCAGCACCTGCGGGTTGACGCTGCAGCCGGCGCCTTCCACGGCAAAGTTCGACAGGTTTTTCGCTGCGCCAAACCCGCCGGGCACGATCAGCGCGTCGAAATCCTCGGCGTTGGCGTCACGGATGTCCTTCACCTCGCCCCGGGCGATACGCGCCGATTCCACCAGCACGTTGCGCGACTCGGGCATCTCTTCGCCCGTGAGGTGGTTGATCACATGCAACTGGGCAATGTCCGGTGCAAAGCACTGCACCTCGGCGCCGCGCTGGTCCAGGCGCAGCAGGGTGATCACGCTTTCATGAATCTCGGCCCCGTCGTACACGCCACAGCCGGAAAGGATCACTGCAATCTTTTTGCTCATGGGCATTTCTCCTGATTCATGGCGTTAAATGTCTACTCATTTGTCACTCATTGCCAATGGGATATCCAGCCGCTACACCTACTCTAGATGTAACAATAATTGACCGGAGTTGCCCATGGACTTCGTCCCTTACGCGGTACCGTTTTTCATTGCCTTGATTGTGGTCGAACTGCTGGCCGACTACCGGCGCGGCCAGCGCAATTACCGGGTGGCCGACGCCATCAACAGCCTCAGTACCGGCGTGTTGTCCACCACCACGGGGCTTTTGACCAAAGGGGTGGGCATCCTCACCTATGCCTTCGCCCTCAAGCACCTGGCAATCATCGAACTGTCGGCCCAGAGCGTCTGGACCTGGGTATTCGCCTTTGTGTTCTACGACTTCTGCTACTACTGGCTGCATCGCTGTGGCCATGAACGCAACATCCTCTGGGCCGCCCATTCGGTGCATCACCAGAGCGAGGACTACAACCTCAGCACCGCCTTGCGCCAGACCAGCACCGGCTTTCTGCTGAGCTGGATCTTCTACCTGCCGCTGGCCGTGCTTGGCGTGCCGCTGGTGGTGTTTATCAGCGTGGCGTCCCTCAACCTGCTGTATCAATTCTGGGTGCACACGCGCCATGTGCCGAAGCTCGGCTGGTACGAGTGGTTCTTCGTCACGCCGTCCAATCATCGGGCCCACCATGCACAGAACGCTCTCTACATGGATCGCAACTACGGCGGTGTGTTCATTATTTGGGACCGTCTGTTCGGCTCCTTCCAGGAAGAAGACGATAACGAACCGGTGATCTTTGGCGTGACCACGCCATTGGCCAGTTGGAACCCGTTGTGGGCCAACCTGCAGTTTTATGCACAGCTGTGGAGTGATGCGCGGCGCACCGAAAGTGGGTGGGACAAGCTGCGTATCTGGTTCATGCGCACCGGCTGGCGGCCGGCCGATGTGGCGGCGAAGTACCCGATGAACAAGCCGGATTTGAGCCAGTTCCGCAAATTCGAGGTGCCGCTGGATGGGCGCCAACAGATCTACATTGCCCTGCAATTTGCCGCGTACGTGGGGTTTGGCAGCTATCTGATGAATTTTGGCGAGGGCTTGCCGACCGCCGCCCTGGTGTTGGGCTGGAGCGCGATGGCGTTGGGGTTGTTCACCCTGGGGGTGGCTTTGGAGAATCGCCCGTGGGCGCTGAAGGCTGAGCTGGTGCGCCTGGCGCTGAATGTGCCACTGGTGTGGCTGGCGCCGCTGGTTGGGCTGTGGCCGGCCAGCTCGTTAGGCTGGCTGGGCCTGGTCAGTTACAGCTTGCTCAGTGGCATCGGTCTCTACTGTTGCAGAGACCGGCTTACTCGACTGGCGTCGTAGGTTTTTCGGTTGTTTCCGGTTCGCCTGCGGCCAGGCGAACCTTTTCGGCGGCGCAGGCTTCACGGGTCAGCCGGGCGTTCTTGATGCGCCGGCGTAGCCACAAGCCCAGGCCCAGCACCAGCAGCGCGCCCAGCACCCACAGCTCATACTTCTTGACGCTGCCCAGCATGCCTTCCAGTACCGCGCCGAAATGGTAAGCCGCAGCCCCCAGCGCAGCGGCCCACACGGCGGCGCCGATCCCGTTGAGTAACAGGTAGCGGCCCGGCGGGTAGCCCGACAAACCGATGGCGACCGGCATCACCGTGCGCAAACCGTAGACGAAGCGGAAGCTCAGCACCCAGATGTCCGGGTGCTTGCGGATATGCTCCAGGGCCCGGTCGCCCAGCAATTGCCAGCGCGGTTTGCGCGCCAGCAGTTTGCGGCCGTGCTTGCGTCCCAGGAAGTACCACAACTGGTCGCCGGCGTAGCTGCCGAAAAAGGCAACGACCACCACCAGGTTGATATCCATGTATCCACGGAACGCCAGGAAGCCTGCGAGAACCAAAATGGTTTCGCCTTCGAAGAAGGTGCCTAGGAACAGCGCAAAGTAGCCGAAGTCATGCAGAAATTGTTGAAGCATGGTCTGGGTGCTGGCGAAATGAACGCGCAGCCTACGCCTTCGTGAACATTCATGAAAGTATCGAGATGTGTCACGAAGTGAACAATTCCTACATAAACGACGAATGCGACTACAGGTCGCACGACGGTTGCCTTACTGCGTATGAGCTAACCACAACTGTAATTCCTTCGTCATAATGGCCGCTTATAACTGTCACGCTCGCCCGTCAACCCGGGCTCAGGAGTCTGCCGTGAGCTTTACCCCCGCCAACCGTCTGTTTCCCGCCACTCGTCTGCGTCGCAACCGTCGTGATGACTTTTCACGTCGTCTGGTGCGTGAAAACGTCCTGACGGTGAATGATCTGATCCTGCCGGTGTTTGTGCTGGACGGTGAAAATCGTCGGGAAGCGGTGGCGTCGATGCCGGGCGTGGAGCGCTTGACCATTGATTTGCTGCTTGAAGAAGCGGCGAACTGGGTCGAACTGGGGATTCCGGCGCTGGCGCTGTTTCCGGTCACGCCGCCCGAGCTCAAGTCTTTGGACGCCGCCGAAGCCTGGAACCCGGACGGTATCGCCCAGCGCGCCACCCGTGCCTTGCGCGAACGCTTTCCGGAACTGGGGGTGATCACCGACGTGGCCCTGGACCCGTTCACCACCCACGGGCAGGATGGCATTCTCGACGAAGAAGGCTATGTTCAGAACGACATCACCGTTGATGCACTGGTCAAGCAGGCCTTGTCCCACGCCGCAGCGGGCGCCCAGGTGGTGGCACCGTCAGACATGATGGACGGTCGTATCCAGGCGATTCGCGAAGCCCTGGAGCTGGCCGGCCACGTCAATGTACGAATCATGGCCTACTCGGCCAAGTACGCCAGCGCCTACTACGGCCCGTTCCGCGATGCGGTGGGTTCGGCGCTGAACCTGGGCAAGGCCAACAAGGCCTCGTACCAGATGGACCCGGCCAACAGCCACGAAGCCCTGCACGAAGTGGCGGCGGACCTGGCCGAAGGTGCCGACATGGTCATGGTCAAGCCCGGGATGCCGTACCTCGACATCCTTTATCGGGTCAAAGAGGAATTCAAGGTGCCGACCTTTGTCTATCAGGTCAGCGGTGAATACGCCATGCACATGGCCGCGATCCAGAATGGTTGGTTGAGTGAAGGGGTGATCCTTGAATCCCTGACTGCCTTTAAACGCGCGGGTGCCGATGGCATCCTGACTTACTTCGCCGCCCGCGCCGCCCAATTGCTTAGAGAGCAACAATAGCCCTCACAGGAACACTCGATGAATACCGAAGGACTCACAGAAGTTGCCGTAAAAGACGCTCACCCGGTGGTCGAACAAGTCACCGAGACCCCGCCGGAGCTGGAGCCGGCGCCACCTGCTGCGGCAGCGGAAGCGCCAGCCGCCGCGCCGGCGCCGGTGGTTGCGATTACCAACCTGGATGACAGCAGCCTGTACATCCATCGCGAGCTGTCACAACTGCAATTCAACATCCGCGTGCTGGAACAGGCGCTGGATGAGTCCTACCCGTTGCTGGAGCGGCTGAAGTTCCTGCTGATCTTCTCCAGCAACCTGGACGAGTTCTTCGAAATTCGTGTCGCCGGCCTCAAGAAGCAGATCACCTTCGCCCGTGAACAAGCCGGCGCCGACGGCCTGCAACCGCACCAGGCCCTGGCCCGCATCAGCGAGCTGGTGCACGGCCATGTGGACCGCCAATACGCGATCCTCAACGACATCCTGTTGCCGGAACTGGAAAAACATCAGGTCCGCTTCATCCGTCGCCGCTACTGGACCACCAAGCTCAAGACCTGGGTACGCCGGTTCTTCCGCGACGAGATCTCGCCGATCATCACCCCGATCGGCCTCGACCCGACGCACCCGTTCCCATTGCTGGTGAACAAGAGCCTGAACTTCATCGTCGAGCTGGAAGGTATCGACGCCTTCGGTCGCGACTCGGGCCTGGCGATCATCCCGGCGCCGCGCTTGCTGCCACGGATCATCAAGGTACCGGAAGAGGTGGGGGGGCCTGGCGATAACTATGTATTCCTTTCGTCGATGATCCACGCCCACGCCGATGACCTGTTCCAGGGCATGAAGGTCAAGGGCTGCTACCAGTTCCGCCTGACCCGTAACGCCGACCTGGCGCTGGACTCCGAAGACGTCGAAGACTTGGCCCGTGCCCTGCGCGGCGAGCTGTTCTCCCGTCGCTACGGTGACGCGGTGCGGCTGGAAGTGGCGGACACCTGCCCGAAACACCTGTCTGACTACTTGCTCAAGCAGTTCAACCTGAGCGAGAGCGAGCTGTATCAGGTCAATGGCCCGGTGAACCTTACGCGCCTGTTCAGCATCACCGGCCTGGATAGCCATCCGGAGCTGCAATACAAGCCGTTCACCCCGCAGATCCCGAAACTGCTGCAAAACAGCGAGAACATTTTCAGTGTGGTGAGCAAGCAGGACATCCTGTTGCTGCACCCGTTCGAGTCCTTCACTCCGGTGGTCGACCTGCTGCGCCAGGCCGCCAAGGACCCGCACGTGCTGGCCGTGCGCCAGACCCTGTACCGCTCCGGTGCCAACTCGGAAATCGTCGATGCGCTGGTAGACGCCGCGCGTAACGGCAAGGAAGTCACCGCGGTGATCGAGCTGCGCGCGCGGTTCGACGAAGAATCCAACCTGCAACTGGCCAGCCGCCTGCAAGCGGCCGGTGCGGTGGTGATCTACGGTGTGGTGGGCTTCAAGACCCACGCCAAGATGATGCTGATCCTGCGCCGAGAAGCTGGCGAGATCGTGCGTTACGCCCACTTGGGCACCGGTAACTACCACGCCGGCAACGCCAAGCTCTACACCGACTACAGCCTGCTGACCTCCGACGACGCCTTGTGTGAAGACGTCGGCAAGTTGTTCAGTCAGTTGATCGGCATGGGCAAGACGTTGCGCATGAAGAAGCTGCTGCATGCGCCGTTCACCCTGAAGAAGGGCATGCTCGACATGATTGCCCGCGAGACCCAGTTCGCCCTCGAAGGCAAGCCGGCGCACATCATCGCCAAGTTCAACTCGCTGACCGATCCGAAGATCATCCGCGCGTTGTACAAAGCCAGCCAGTCGGGCGTACGTATCGACCTGGTGGTGCGTGGCATGTGCTGCCTGCGTCCAGGCATCGCCGGGGTTTCCCACAACATCCACGTGCGTTCGATCATCGGGCGCTTCCTGGAGCACACCCGGGTGTTCTACTTCCTTAACGGTGGCGAGGAGCAAATGTTCCTCTCCAGTGCCGACTGGATGGAGCGCAACCTCGACAAGCGTGTGGAGACTTGCTTCCCGGTGGAAGGCAAGAAGCTGATCATGCGGGTCAAGAAGGAGCTGGAGAGTTATCTCACCGACAACACTCACAGTTGGAGCCTGCAGTCGGACGGGCGCTACGTGCGCAACACGCCGACCGGCAACCAGAACCCGCGCAGCGCCCAGGCGACATTGCTCGAGAAGCTGGGCAGCCCGATTCTGACGGTGAATTAAGCAAGGTATACGCGGGCCCATGTGGGAGCTGGCTTGCCTGCGATGCAGACGCCTCGGTGTACCAGCTGCACCGAGGGGATGCTATCGCAGGCAAGCCAGCTCCCACACAAGCCCACACATTTTTTTTGTGGCGTTATATAGACCGTTTTAGCGCACGTTCAGCGCGAACCCAACCCGCGTCAGCCACTCCGCTTCCTGGGCGAAATCCGCCTGGGTCAGCTGGTTTTCATCCAGCCAGTCCTTGGGGAAAACCACGTCCAGGCTGTCGGCATTGGCGCGCAGCACCACTTGCGGCATTTCCTGGGTACCGCGGATGTGGTGGAACAGGATCGCAAAGCGCAGCAGGGCGCACAGGCGAATCAGCTTGATGCCCTCGGCGCCGAACTCGGCAAACTTGTCTTTCGGAATATTGCGACGGTGGCCGCGTACCAGCAGCGCGAGCATCTGTTGGTCTTCCCGGGAGAAACCGGCCAGGTCCGAGTGCTCGATCAGGTAGGCGCCGTGCTTGTGGTAATGGTAGTGGGCGATGTCCAGCCCCACTTCATGGACCTTGGCCGCCCAGCCCAACAGTTCGCGCCAGACGCCATCTTCCAGGTCCCAATCCTCGGCCACCTGGTCAAACGCATGCAGCGCCTTGCGCTCAACCCGCGCCGCCTGTTCCAGGTCGACGTGGTAACGCTCCATCAGCGAGCTGAGGGTGCGTTCACGGACGTCCTCGTGGTGATGGCGGCCCAGCAGGTCGTACAGCACGCCTTCACGCAGGGCGCCGTCGCAGTGGTCCATGCGTTGCAGTTCGAGGGCATCGAAAATCGCTTCGAGGATCGCCAGGCCCGCCGGGAAAATCGTGCGGCGGTCAGGCTTGATGCCCTCGAAGTCGATCTTCTCGGCATCCCCCAGCTTGAACAGCTTGCGCTTGAGCCAGGCCAGGCCTTCGGCGTTGACCTCGCCGGTGCCGTGGCCGCCGGCCTTGAGCGCCAGGCCAATGGCGCGGATGGTGCCGGACGAACCGATAGCCTCATCCCACGTCAGGCGGTGCAGCGCGTGCTCGATGCTCATGATCTCCAGCCGCGCCGCCGTATAAGCCTGGGCGTAGCGGGCCGGGGTGATCTTGCCGTCCTTGAAATAGCGTTGGGTGTAGCTCACGCAACCCATCTGCAGGCTTTCGCGCAGCAGCGGTTCGAAGCGCTGGCCAATGATGAATTCGGTACTGCCACCGCCGATGTCGGCGACCAGGCGCTTGCCCGGTGTGTCGGCCAGGGTGTGGGACACGCCTAGGTAGATCAGGCGGGCCTCCTCGCGACCGGAGATGACCTCTACCGGGTGCCCGAGGATCTCTTCGGCGCGGCGGATGAATTCGCCACGGTTGCGGGCCTCGCGCAGGGCGTTGGTGCCGACGATCCGCACGGCGCCCGGGGGCATGCCGTTGATCAGTTGGGCAAAACGCTTCAGGCAATCGAGCCCGCGTTGCATGGATTCTTCATTGAGTTGACGTTCGTCGTCGATCCCGGCGGCCAGTTGCACTTTCTCGCCGAGCCGCTCAAGGATGCGGATTTCGCCGTTCTGGGCCTTGGCCACGACCATGTGAAAGCTGTTGGAGCCCAGGTCGATGGCGGCGATCAGGGACAGATTCTTGGCTTGGGATTGCGGCATGGTTAGGGGGTCTCGGTCGATAACCTCGACATCGTGCCACGATCAACCGCTGACGCCAACGCGAAGTGCTTGGGGAATTTCTCCAGGGGTGCTTGGGATCAAGGATTGTAGGAAATGCCGGTTTTGTTCTTTGACTTTTGGAGTTTGGCCTGTGGGTTGCGTCTGCGGGTGTGAAAACTACCGAGTTTGTATGTATTGGCTGAATTTACCTACGTTTAATGATCAGCTGTTCAGGGCAATAATTTTTTTTGGACTACTGGTTAACTGCGCTGATTCGACAACTATTTTTTACTCCTCCGACGATGGTTAGAGGGGCGTCTTATTTTATTGCTGATATTTACGAGACAGACTGTCACTCGGCAATGATGCCGTGGTGTTACTTATTTATAGTTTTTTATGTCAAGGATGATTGGCAGTGGGCATGGGTTGCCCAGACGATAATAAAGAACACCTGATAACTTCTAGTGACAGGTTGAACATGAAGAAAATAGTGGGTTTGACTATAGGTGTTGTTTGCCTTGCAGCGAGTATCGCTGCCCAGGCAACAACTGTTGCTCAACTGGTTGTAAGGGGGACCATCACCCCTGCAGCTTGCAATCTCAGCCTCGGTGCCGGCGGGATCATCGACTACGGGACCATTCGTTCTGGTGAGCTGTCCCAGACGGCTTTCAATCCCCGTGAAGAGAAGACTACGTCCCTCATTGTCAATTGCGGGACCACGCCGGCGATGTTCGGGCTGACGCTGACGGACCTGCAGGCTGGCTCCAAGGTTGCGGGTATCCTGGGCACCGGTTTCACCGAGGCGCAGAACTACGGGCTGGGCGCGGTAGGCACCCGTCGCACCGGCGGCTACTCGGTCACCCTCAGGGATCTGCGGTCGTCGGGTGCTGTGTTGAACCCGATCGTGCGGGTCAGCAGCGGCGCCTGGCAGAACAGTGACGGGCGGGTTGCTCAGACCCCCAGCCAGTACTCGTGGCGCAATGGTACTGCCGTGACCCCTGCTTCGATATCCCAACTGACAGGTGTCCTGGCGGTCAGGGCTGTTATCAACCGCGGTCAGGATCTGGACCTTACCCGTGATATCACCCTCGATGGGCGCGCCACCCTGGTATTGAGTTACATCTAAACGATTGAGAAACAGCCGATACGAATACAGAAGCTGTTAAGTGGTTTCTGTTTCTTGTCGGCTGCCTTTATCTGGCCGTTTTACGGGTAGTCAGTTTTACTGTTGTGGGGAAACCTCGGTGAGTAGTCTTTCAAGAACAACTATGGCGCTGCTGTGGTGTACAACTTTGTGTGTCTGTTTTTCTGGTGTGGCAATAGCCGACGGGATGCGGCCTGAAACAACGGTTGTTGTGCTTTATGAGGAGGACGGTGAGGCGACCATCAATATCAAGAATACTGATGCCGGTCCGGCACTTCTTCATTCCGTAATAGAAAATGTGCCGGAGGATCTGGAACCCCTGTTGATTGTCACCCCACCGATCACCCGAGTGGAGGGCGGTGATACCCAGCTTGTCCGCTTTATCAGTACGTTGAAGGCGCCACTCAAGACCCAACGGTTAAAGCGCGTTTCGTTCGAAGGTATTCCCCAGGCCCGCACGGCCGGTGGTGCGACCATCGGTCTCACCCTTCGGCAGAATCTGCCGTTGATCCTGCATCCGAAGGGGCTGCCCAGGCACGACAAGCCTTGGGAGCTGTTGGCGTGGAAGCGCAACGCAGGGCATCTGACGGTGCATAACGACAGTGCGTACGTGGTGCGTCTGGCGCCGGATTTACAACTACTGCCGCACAAGGGCGTCGCCACGCTGCCGCGCACCTACATCCTGCCGGGTGAAGTACTGACGGCCAAAGTCGACGGCTCCTTGAATGGCGTGGCGTCGGTGGAGATTCAGCCCGCCACGGTCTATGGCTTTTCGGTCGAGAGTTACCAGGCCCTCGTCATTGCCGATGCGCGTTGACCAAGGCATGAAAAACAAACCTGCTGGCGGCAGGGCCAGGAACCTGGGGGGGGCCAATACATCGGCCTCGCGGCCGTCTCGCACAAAAGTGCTGATAGGGCTTGCGACGCTGTGGACTGTACCTTGCCATAGTGCGGCGATAGGCCTGGGTGAGGGCTTTGACCTCGCCGCGCTGACCACCCACGGAATCGATCCGAAGGTCTCCGAATATTTTCGCAGCGCCGCGCGTTTTCGAGAGGGTATCCATGTGGTGGGGCTGCGGGTCAACGGCAACCCGTTGGGGCTGGTGGATGCGCGCTTCGATTATCAGGGGCAGCTGTGTTTTACCCCCGGTTTGCTGGAGAAGGCCGGCCTGCTGAAGCCGACTGGGATCATCCAGTCGGGAGTCACGCCTGACCAGGCCTGCCATGACTTTCTCGGTGAGTTTCCCGCGACGATGGTGAGGCTGCGTCCGGGCAGTGATGAAGTCACGTTGATCGTGCCCACCCAGGCGCTGCGCGAGCCTGAATGGGAGGCCGGCGAGTTTTCCAGGGGCGGGACGGCAGTGCTGTTCAACTATGACGTGCTGGGTTTCGACACCCGCTCGCGCAGTGCGCCCAGTCGTTTTGTGTCGGCTTACACCGAGGCGGGTTTCAACCTGGGGAACTGGATTGTTCGTAGTCGCCAGTTCTACGTTTCCGACAATGGCAAGACCAGCACCGAGCATGTGCATGCCTATGCCCAGCGGGATATCGCGGCGTTGCGATCAACGTTCCAGGTTGGCCAGATTTCCAGCAATAACCCGGTATTTGGAGGCATTCAGCTGTCGGGCCTGCAGCTTTCCCCTGACGGGCAGTCGCGTATGCCAGCAGGTAGCAACGACGTGGTGGTCGAGGGGCTGGCCGAGAGCCAGTCGCGTATCGAGGTTCGTCAGTCCGGGGTGTTGGTTTACACCACCCTGGTGCCGGACGGTCCCTTCAGGCTCACCGGCTTGCCGTTGATCAACGGCACCGATGACCTTGACGTCAGCGTGATCGACGTGCGCGGTACGCGCCGCAGTTTCGTGGTGCCAGCGGCGTCCTTCCGGGGGGCTGCGCCGGTAACGCCGGGTTATTACTTTTCCCTTGGCAAGGTGCGCGACAGCTCCGTTGATGGCCTTGAGCAACCGATAGTAGCCATGGGCAGCGGGACCTGGGGGCTGGGCCGTGGGTCATCCGTCGGATTCGGCTTGTTGAGTACCGATGACTATCAGGCGGCAGGCGGCACCTTGGGCAGCGTGTTTTTCCAGCAGGTTTCCGTGGGCCTTCGGCACAACCTGTCCCGCGATGGCCTGGATGCAGTGTCCGGCGCGCGCAGCGCAGTGTCTGTCAGCAGTCCATTGATCGCAGGCATTGATATGAGCCTGAGCGCCACGTCCCAGACTCAAGGTTACCGTGAGGTGCTTGAGGCGGGCCAGTCGTCGAGGGGCATCGATCTCGATACTCACTTCAAGCATCAGTACACCGCAGGCTTGAGCTGGGCGGAGCCGTCATTGGGAGGTTTCTCGATCAGTTATACCCGCAGCTCGCAATTCGACGGGCGATCCAGCGAACACCTGTTTGCTGCGTGGAACAAATCCTTCAGCGGCGCTGATGTGGCGTTAGTCGCCGATTCGCGTATCGGTGGGTCGCGGTCTCGCCATCGCAACGAGCCTGGCGGAAGAAGGCCTGACGGGCAGTTGGAGGAGGGCGTGTCTGTTCGACTGCAGGTCAGCGTCCCGTTGGGAGCGGACCGTCGACTCACTTCCTACGCCAGCCGTCGCGGTGACAGGGTTGATGCCGGTGCATCCCTCAGTGAGCGGGTGAATGAGTATGTGAACTACGAGGTGGGTGTCGAGCGTGATATCGCTGACCGCGAGCAAACCGTTCGCGGCCATGTGGATGTGATGCCTCGTTACACGCGTGTCGGCTTGGGCGTGAGCCGGGCCCCGTCGGGCACCAGCTATACCGGGCAACTGCAAGGCGCAGTTGTAGCCCATGAGCGCGGGCTGACATTTTCGCCCTACGCTGTGCAAGACACCTTCGGCATTCTCTCGGTAGGCGATCTTGGTGCGGCGAAAGTCGCGACGCCCCAAGGGCCGGTCTGGACTGACTATCGCGGGCAGGCAGTGATCGCCGGTCTGCCGGCCTACACCAGCAGCCGTATCGAGGTGCAGACCCAGTCCTTGCCCAAGCGCGTCGACTTGAAGAACGGCACGAAAATACTCGCCGCCGGCCGTGGGTCCTTCAGCACCGTGGATTTTGATGTAGTGAAGGTTCGCCGCCTGTTGCTGGAGGCGCAAGACGAGCAGGGGCGCCCGCTGCCTCAGGGCACCGCGGTGTTTGACCACGACAACCGCTTCCTGACCAGTGTGGTGGGTGAGGGAATGATTTTCCTCAACAACGCCAGTGAGCCGCAAACCCTGCGGGTTTCGTTGCCGGACTCCAGCGCCTGCCTGTTGCACCTTGACCCTGAGCAAGAGACCGACGATGACAAATTCTACGACTCCGCTGTGGCGGTGTGCCGTGCACGGTGATCCAGGCAGCCTGCGTATCGGGCTTTTACTTTTCCTGTTGCTGCTGGTCATCATCTTCGCAAAAGAGGCACGTGCCGATACCTGCCGGCTGTCGTTGAGCCAGTCCCGGGTGGATTACGGTGTTATCCGCCCGCCTGAGCGTGCGGGTAGCGCGTCCTTGGTGACGCGCACGCTGCACCTGAATATTGTTTGTGCCGATCCATCGATCATGGCGCTACGATTCAACGGTGTGCCGGCCGACGGGCAAAGCTTCCGGTTTGGCCGGCTGGGGCGCTTCGCCCTGGGTCTCAAGCACGCGCAGGTAGATGGCCAGGCTGTAGAGTGGGCGACTGTGCAGTTGCCCGGCGAACCTGCGCCCGGACGTCTGGTGCCCGGCCACGTGCTGCTTGCCCAGACGGCCGGAGCACGAGCATTGGGCCGTCGTTTGACGGCCCAGGTCGAGATTGATGTAGACCTGCCATCTGCCGCCTATGGGGTGCGCGGCGAGACGCTGCTGGAGGGCCTCGGAAGTTTCGAACTGGTCAGGCTGGCTGTTCCACAGAGCCAATGAAATTGGCCAGCTCGGCCGTCTGCGGGTTGGCAAACAGGACTTTCGGGTCGCCCACTTCGTGCACCTTGCCTTGGTGCATGAACACCAGTTTGTCACCCACTTCCCGGGCAAACCGCATCTCATGGGTGACCATGATCAGGGTCATGCCATCCTTGGCCAATTGGCGCACCACGCTGAGCACTTCGTTGACCAGCTCCGGGTCCAGGGCCGAGGTGATTTCATCGCACAGCAATACCTTAGGCGACATGGCCAGCGCCCGAGCGATGGCTACCCGCTGCTGCTGGCCGCCGGACAAGCGATCGGGAAAGGCGTCGAACTTCTCCCCCAGTCCCACCCGTTCGAGCATCTGCCGCGCCAGTTGCGCGGCCTTGGCCTTGGGTACTTTCTGCACCACTTGCGGAGCGAGCATGACGTTCTCGCCCACGGTCAGGTGTGGGAACAGGTTGAACTGCTGGAACACCATGCCGACCTTCTGGCGCAAGGTACGCAGGTCGGCACGGGCGGCGTCGAGGTATTCACCGTCGACTTCGATCACCCCGTCGTTGATCGATTCCAGGCCATTGAGGGTGCGCAGCAAGGTGGATTTACCCGAGCCGCTGCGGCCGATGATCGCCACCACCTGGCCTTCTTCGACACTCAGGTCGATGCCCTTGAGTACGTGGTGATCGCCGTAATACTTATGCAGGGCGGAAATTCTAAGCAGAGGCATGCAGTCTCCTTTCCAGGTAGCGCGCACTGAGGGACAACGGGTAGCAGAGCAGGAAGTAACCCAGCGCCACCAGGCCATAGACCATGAAGGGTTCGAAGGTAGCGTTGGCGAGCATGCCGCCGGTTTTGGTCAGCTCGGTAAAACCGATAATCGAGGTCACGGCGGTGCCTTTGACCACTTGCACCGAGAAACCCACGGTTGGCGCCACGGCAATGCGCAGGGCCTGGGGCAGGATCACGTAGCGCAATTGCTCGAGCGGGTTGAGGGCCAGGCTCGCGGACGCCTCCCATTGCCCGTGGGCGATGGAGTCGACGCAGCCGCGCCAGATCTCGGCCAGGTAGGCGCTGGTAAACAGGGTCAAGGCAATCGCCGCCGCCAGCCAGGGTGAAATGTCCACCCCAAGCAAGGCGACACCGAAAAACACCAGGAACAACTGCATCAACAGCGGCGTGCCCTGGAACAGTTCAATGTAGGTACGGGCGAGGTTGCGCGGGAACGCTTTGCGGCTGATGCGCATCGTCATCACCAGCAAACCGATCACGCCGCCGCCAATAAACGCCACCAGCGACAACAACAACGTCCACTGCAAACCGGTGAGCAGGTTGCGCACGATGTCCCAGAAGGAAAAATCACTCATCGGGCGTTCCTCATCACATAGCGCCGGCCGATCCAGTTCAGCAGTTGGCGGATCATCAGCGCCATGCACAGGTAGACCAAGGTCGTCAGCGCGTAGGTTTCAAACGCGCGGAAGTTGCGCGACTGGATAAAGTTGGCGGCAAAGCTCAGCTCTTCAGTAGCGATCTGTGAGCAGACCGCCGAACCGAGCATCACGATGATGATCTGGCTGCTCAGGGCGGGCCAGACCTTGCCCAGCGCCGGCAGCAACACCACATGGCGGAACGCCTCGAAACGCGTCATCGCCAGTGCGGCCGCTGCTTCCAGTTGGCCGCGAGGGATCGCCTGGATCCCGGCGCGGATGATCTCTGTGGAGTAAGCCCCCAGGTTGATCACCATCGCCAGCACAGCTGCTTGCCATTCGGTGATTTTCAGTCCGAGGGACGGCAGGCCGAAGAAGATGAAAAACAACTGCACCAGGAACGGCGTGTTGCGGATCAACTCGACATACACCCCGAAGATCCAGCTGAAGGGCTGGATCTTCCACGCCCGCACCACGGCGCCAACGATTCCCAGCGCCACCCCCAGCACCGCGCCGATGGCGGTCAGCTCAAGGGTGAACAGCGCGCCGCGCAGCAACAGATCGGTATTGGCCAGCACCGGCACAAAGTCGAATTGATAGGCCATGTGTAACCCTCGTTACCGCGATCAGAGATCAGCCGGCAGCGGCTCTTTGAGCCACTGCATTGCATTCTTTTCCAGGCTGCCGTCGGCCTTGGCCGCGACCAGGATCTGGTTGACCTTGTCCAGCAGCGCCGGCTCGTTCTTGTTCACGCCCACGTACACCGGCGAGTCCTTGAGCTTCACTTTCAGTGCAGGTACGCGCTTGGGATTGCGCTCGCTGATGGCCACCATCACCACGTTGCCGCTGGCAATCAGGTCCACCTGGCCGGCCAGGTAGGCGGCGATGGTCGAGTTGTTGTCCTCAAAACGTTTGATCGTGGCTTCCTTCGGGGCAACGGCAGTCAGCTCGATGTCCTCGATGGCGCCACGGGTCACGCTGATGGTTTTGCCCTTGAGGTCGTCAACGGTGCTGATCGGCGCATCCGGCGGGCCGAATACGGCGAGGTAGAACGGCGCGTAGGCCTTGGAGAAGTCGATGACCTTCTCGCGCTCGGGGTTCTTGCCCAGGCTGGAAATCACCAGGTCGACCTTGCCGGTGGTGAGGAACGGAATGCGGTTGGTGCTGTTGACCGGGGTCAGTTCAAGTTTGACCTTGAGTTGGTCGGCCAGCAGTTTTGCGGTGTCGATGTCCAGGCCACGGGGCTTCATGTCGGGGCCTACCGAGCCGAACGGTGGGAAATCCTGAGGTACGGCCACCTTGAGGGTGCCACGGGCGACGATATCGTCCAGACCGTTGGCCTGGGCGGGCGCCTGGCTCAGCATCAGGCTGGCAAACAGGGCAGTGAGCAGGGCGCTGCAACGCTTGGTCATGGCAACTCTCCGAAAAGGACGAAAGGATTTTCTGAGTTTCGCCAGTGCACAGCCCATGCCAGCACTGCCTTAATGACCGCAGAGGCCGGTAGTCATTGAGTTCTGGCGGTCTTACTGGTCTGAACAGTTGCTGCGCTTTCTGCACCCTTTTCGAGCGTCGCCAAAAACCCGCGAGCCCCTTTGGGGCGTGGCTTGCCGGGCGCCGTGAATAGCTTTACAACTAGCTGCTCAGTTGACTGGAAACTTGAGTTTTTATGAATTCCATCGCCCAAGCCGTACCGGAAGTGGCGCTACAGGCCATCCGCAAATTGATCGCTGACGAGGGCTTCGGGCCGGGCGATGCATTGCCCTCCCAGCGCGATTTGGCGCTGCAATTGGGCGTGAGCCGGGCCTCGTTGCGTGAAGCCTTGTCATCCCTCAGTGCCTTGGGCGTGGTGAGTGTGCAGCCGGGCAAGGGTGTGTTCGTCCAGGCGGCTGAAGAGCCCCCGGGTTTGGCCTGGCCGTTTACGGCGCAGGCGACGCCGCTGGATATCTTTCAGCTGCGCTACGCCCTGGAAGGCTTTGCGGCGGGGCTGGCAGCCGTGACGTTGACCACCGGGGAGCTGGACATCCTGGAAGATAATGTCGAGGCGATGCGCAAGGAGCTCAAGGCCTTGGACTTTGAAGCGGCGGCTCGGCTGGACTTCGAATTCCACCAGCGCATCCTGCTGGCCAGCGGCAATCAGGCGATGGTGAGCATCCTCAGTGCCAGTGCCGAGGTGTTCCTGGAGAGTCAGAAGCTACCGTTCATCCGGCCGGAACGGGCCATGGAGACCTGGCAGGAGCACCGCAAGATCCTCCGTGCACTGGCCCGGCGCGCCAGCGGGGCGGCGCAGAAAAGCATGCAGGAGCACGTACGTAACGCCGCGCTGCGCACCGGCATTGCCTTCATCACTCCCGTGACCCCTTGAGTTGGGCTATACCCAAACTCATGCGCCATCATAGGAAGAGTCAATCAGCTGCGGCTTCCTGAACGCGGGAAGGGCGGCTATGATGGGCAACGTTTTTTTTGCTTACAACCCGGAGACATCCATGAGCAACGATCTTATCAAGCACGTCACCGACGCGACCTTTGAGGCCGAAGTACTGAAGGCCCAGGGCCCGGTGCTGGTTGACTACTGGGCTGAGTGGTGCGGTCCTTGCAAAATGATCGCTCCGGTCCTGGACGACATTGCTACCACTTATGAAGGCAAGCTGACCATCGCCAAGCTGAACATCGACGACAACCAGGAAACCCCGGCCAAGCACGGCGTGCGTGGTATCCCGACCCTGATGCTGTTCAAGAACGGCAACGTCGAAGCCACCAAGGTCGGCGCACTGTCGAAGTCCCAGCTGCAAGCTTTCCTCGACGCCAACATCTAAGCGTCCTCAAAAGGCCCCGCAAATTGCGGGGCTTTTTCGTGAAACAGGGCTAGACGCTCTGAAACTCAGGTGGTACATTCGGCCCCGCACTGGTTTCTCCACTGCCCCCTGCAAGCCGTCGCCGACGCTCTCCTTTTCGATTAGTACGCGATCCTGTCGCCTTCTCTGCGGCGCGGCCTCATTAAGCCAAAAGCTTAATTTCCCCCCCTCCATAAATGATTACGTCATTCCTATATGAATCTGACTGAACTCAAGCAAAAGCCGATTACCGAACTGCTCGAATTGGCCGAACAGATGGGCATAGAAAATATGGCCCGTTCGCGCAAGCAGGACGTGATTTTCTCCCTGCTGAAAAAGCACGCGAAAAGCGGCGAGGAAATCTCCGGTGATGGCGTGCTGGAGATTCTCCAGGACGGCTTCGGCTTCCTCCGCTCTGCAGACGCCTCCTATCTTGCCGGCCCAGACGATATCTACGTCTCGCCGAGCCAGATCCGTCGCTTCAATTTGCGCACCGGTGACACCATCGTTGGCAAGATCCGCCCTCCAAAGGAAGGCGAGCGTTATTTCGCCCTGCTCAAGGTCGACACGATCAACTACGATCGTCCCGAGAACGCGAAGAACAAGATTCTCTTCGAGAACCTGACCCCGCTGTTCCCGACCGTGCGCATGAAGATGGAAGCCGGCAACGGTTCCACCGAAGACTTGACCGGTCGTGTCATCGACCTGTGCGCCCCGATCGGTAAAGGCCAGCGCGGCCTGATCGTTGCGCCGCCGAAAGCCGGTAAGACCATCATGCTGCAGAACATCGCAGCGAACATCGCCCGTAACAACCCTGAAGTTCACCTGATCGTGCTGCTGATCGATGAGCGTCCGGAAGAAGTGACCGAAATGCAGCGCACCGTGCGCGGCGAAGTGGTTGCCTCGACGTTCGATGAGCCGCCAACCCGCCACGTGCAGGTTGCCGAAATGGTGATCGAGAAGGCCAAGCGCCTGGTCGAACACAAGAAAGACGTGGTGATCCTGCTCGACTCCATCACCCGTCTGGCCCGTGCCTACAACACCGTGATCCCGAGCTCCGGCAAAGTGCTCACCGGTGGTGTCGATGCCCACGCCCTGGAGAAACCGAAACGTTTCTTCGGCGCTGCGCGGAACATCGAAGAAGGCGGCTCGCTGACCATCATCGCCACCGCGCTGGTTGAAACCGGCTCGAAGATGGATGAAGTGATCTACGAAGAGTTTAAAGGTACCGGTAACATGGAACTGCCTTTGGACCGTCGTATCGCTGAGAAGCGTGTGTTCCCGGCCATCAACATCAACCGTTCCGGCACACGCCGCGAAGAGTTGCTGACCGCCGACGACGAACTGCAGCGTATGTGGATCCTGCGCAAGCTGCTGCACCCGATGGACGAAGTTGCAGCCATCGAGTTCCTGATCGACAAGCTGAAAACCACCAAGACCAACGACGAGTTCTTCTTGTCGATGAAGCGCAAGTAACACGACGCTTCAGGTCCAAAAGAATGGCGCCCCACGGGGCGTCATTTTTTTTGTGTCAAAAAAGGGAGGTTTGGCGCAAGCGTGTGTCTGTTTAGAGACAAAAGGCGAGCGTGACTGCGCTTGCTGTCAATCTGACCGGGCTAATAACAAGATTTATGACCACTCTCGCTTATCGCAGGGACATTGACGGCCTGCGTGCCATAGCTGTTATCGCGGTTGTGCTGTTTCATTTTGGTGTGCCGGGTTTCACTGGCGGTTTTGTTGGTGTCGACGTTTTTTTCGTGATCTCCGGTTATCTGATCACCTCGATCATCTGGCGCGAACGTCAGGCGGGGCGTTTCAGTTTCATCGAATTCTGGGCCCGACGCGCTCGGCGTATCCTGCCGGCGCTCTTTGTGATGATGCTCGGCACGCTGGCGGTGGGATGGTTTCTGCTGGCGCCCAAGGATTACAGCGAGTTGGGCCGCTCGATGCACAATCAGGTGGTGTTTATCTCCAACCTGTTTTTCATGCGCCAGGATGGCTATTTTGACGTGGCCTCCGACCTCAAGCCATTGCTGCATACCTGGTCGTTGTCAGTTGAAGAGCAGTTCTACATTGTTTTCCCGCTGCTGCTGACGCTGCTGTCGAGCCGGCTCAAACACTGGCGTACAGCGCTGTTCGTGTTGTTGCTGGTGTCTTTCGGGATGAGCGCGTGGGCGGTCGCTCACGCTCCGGAAAGAGCCTTTTTCCTGCTGCAGATGCGTGCCTGGGAGCTGCTGGCCGGTGCCATGCTGGCGGTTATCCCGGCACGCGAGTACCGCGCGAGCCTGGCCTTGGCGCAGGCCGTCAGTCTTGCCGGCCTTGGCCTGATCCTGCTGGCGGTCTTCGCCTATGACCCGAGCACCCCGTTTCCCGGTGCTGCGGCCCTGTTGCCGGTGCTGGGTGTGGTGTGCCTGATCTGGGCCAACGGCCAGCAAGCCACCCTGGCGGGCAAGCTGCTGGGCAGTCGTTTATTGGTGGGGATTGGCCTGATTTCCTACTCCTGGTACCTGTGGCATTGGCCGGTGTATGTGTTCGGCAAGTACGCCAGTGTCGACGGGCTGGGTCCGTGGGAGCTCGGCGCGCTGTTTGGGTTGAGCCTGGTGCTGGGTTATGGATCCTGGCGCTTCGTCGAGGCGCCGTTCCGTGAGCGTCGGTTGTTGGCAGGGCGCAAGCCAATCCTGGTGGTGGCGGGTATCGCGCTGCTTGGGGTGGGGCTGCTCGGCAAAGGACTGGTCTGGACGCAGGGTTTGCCTTGGCGCCTGTCGCCCGAGGCGTTGCAATTTGCCCAGGCGCGCACGTGGAGCCCGGACCTGATGGCCTGCCTGGTGGATGGGGGGAAGAATCGCCACCATGGATTTTGTCATTTCGGCCCTCAGTCGGGCCCGACACGCGCGCTGGTTTGGGGCGATAGTCATGCCACGTCCCTGGTTCCGGCATTGCAAGACGGTGCAAGCAAGTACGGGGTCAGCGTCACCCAGGCGGGTTATGCCGGTTGCCTGCCGTTTAATCGCAAAGAGAGCGTTCCAGGCTGCTTGAGCTTCAACCAGAAGGTCACCCAACTGCTGGGCCAGGAAACCTTTAGCGACGTGGTGCTGGTGGCGCGCTGGAGCCTGTACGTTTATGGGCAGCGCGATGGCGACACCGAGTTCTCGCTGCTCGACCCGAAGACCGGAACCTATGACCGGGCCTTCGCCGAGCAGCGTTTCGACGAAAGCATACGTGCCCTTGTGCAGCAGTTGCGCTCCGGTGGCCATCGGGTGTGGCTGGTCAAGGAAGTCCCCCTGCAGGAGTTCAGTGCGCCTTATCGCCTCAGCCGCCTGGCGATGCTCGGCCGGCCCACCGACAAAGAGGGAATGCCCCTGGCTGAACATCTCCAGCGCCAGGCCTATATCAGCCACGTATTCGAAAAAATCGCTGCTGCTGATCCTGGGGTGAAGGTGCTGGATCCGGCCCCGAAGTTATGCAGTGTGAATGACTGGTGCCGTGTGGAGCTGGGGGGCCAGTCGCTGTACACCGACGACAATCATCTCTCTGCAGTCGGTTCGCGGTATGTCGAGGGGTTCCTTGAACCGTTGTTCAAGGCCTTGAGAGATGAAACCCAGGCGTCGGCTCTTTGAGTCGGTGTAGTCGGCAATGCTGCTCAATAAGCTGCCAGCGACCGTAAGAGCAGGTAGGATGTACGCCTATTTTACGGGTGGCATGGTTAATGAAATTCAAGGATCTTCGGGATTTCGTGCAGCAACTTGAGCAGCGCGGAGAGTTGAAACGTATCCAGGTGCCGATTTCCCCGGTGCTGGAAATGACTGAGATTTGCGACCGCACCTTGCGCAACAAGGGCCCGGCGTTGCTGTTCGAAAAACCGGTGGGCTTTGATATCCCGGTGCTCGGCAACCTGTTCGGCACCCCCGATCGCGTGGCGTTTGGCATGGGCGCCGAGTCGGTCAGCGAACTGCGCGAGATCGGCAAGCTGCTGGCCTTCCTCAAGGAGCCCGAGCCACCCAAGGGGCTGAAGGATGCCTGGTCCAAGCTGCCGATCTTCCGCAAGATCATTGCCATGGCCCCCAAGGTCGTCAAAGACGCGGTGTGCCAGGAAGTGGTTATCGAAGGTGATGACGTCGACCTCGGCATGCTGCCCGTGCAGACCTGCTGGCCCGGCGACGTCGGCCCGCTGATCACCTGGGGCCTGACTGTCACCAAGGGCCCGAACAAGGACCGCCAGAACCTCGGCATCTACCGTCAGCAAGTGATTGGCCGCAACAAGGTCATCATGCGCTGGCTGAGCCATCGTGGCGGCGCGCTGGATTTCCGTGAGTGGTGCGAAAAGCATCCCGGCCAGCCATTCCCGGTATCCGTGGCCCTGGGCGCCGACCCGGCGACCATCCTTGGCGCCGTGACGCCGGTGCCCGACAGCCTGTCCGAGTACGCCTTCGCCGGCCTGTTGCGTGGCAACCGTACCGAGCTGGTGAAATGCCGCGGCAACGACCTGCAAGTGCCAGCCACCGCCGAAATCATCCTTGAAGGGGTGATTCATCCGGGCGAAATGGCTGATGAAGGCCCTTACGGCGACCACACCGGCTACTACAACGAAGTGGACAGCTTCCCGGTGTTCACCGTGGAGCGCATCACCCACCGGATCAAACCGATCTACCACAGCACCTACACCGGCCGTCCGCCGGATGAGCCGGCAATCCTCGGCGTGGCGCTGAACGAAGTGTTTGTGCCGATCCTGCAAAAGCAGTTTCCGGAAATCACCGACTTCTACCTGCCGCCCGAAGGCTGCTCGTATCGCATGGCCATCGTGACGATGAAGAAGTCGTACCCGGGCCATGCCAAGCGGGTAATGCTGGGTGTGTGGTCGTTTTTGCGACAGTTCATGTACACCAAGTTCGTTATTGTCACCGACGACGACATCAACGCCCGGGACTGGAACGACGTGATCTGGGCCATCACCACGCGCATGGACCCCAAGCGCGACACGGTGATGATCGACAACACGCCGATCGACTACCTCGACTTCGCCTCGCCGGTATCGGGCCTCGGTTCGAAAATGGGCCTGGATGCCACCCATAAATGGCCGGGTGAAACCACCCGTGAATGGGGCCGCGTGATCGTCAAGGACGAAGCGGTGACTGCCCGTGTCGATGCGCTCTGGAAAGAATTAGGAATAGATTGATGCGTGTAACCCTGCAGCCTTCCGGTGCGGTACTTGAACTGACGCCCGGCGAGCGGATCCTCGAGGGCGCGCGACGCCTGGGCTACGATTGCCCCCAGGCGTGCCGCAATGGCGTGTGCCACGTGTGTGCGGCGCTGTTGGTGGAAGGCCGGGTGCAGCAAGCCGGCGAGGTGCGTGACCATGGCGAGTTCTATACCTGCATTGCCGAACCGCTGGAAGATTGCATCGTGTTGTGGGATGGCGTGCTGGCGCCGGGAGAGTTGCCGGTGCGCAAATTGTCTTGCCAACTGAGTGAGTGCGTTGAAGTGGGCGGTGACGTATGGCGCGTGCGCCTGCGGGCTCCGGCCGGTAAACCGGTGCGCTACCACGCCGGGCAATACCTGATGATCGAGCGGGAAAACGGCGAGAAGTCGGCGTTCTCCCTGGCCTCGGCGCCCCATGCCGGGCGCGAGCTGGAGCTGCACGTACTGGCCCGGGAAGACAGCGCCCGCAGCCTGCTGGAGCAGTTGCAGCGCAACCAGATGGCGCGCATCGAGCTGCCATTTGGCGATACCCACCTGGCGGAATTGCCCGACGGGCCATTGGTGCTGATCGCCGCCGGTACCGGCATGGCGCAGATGCACAGCCTGATCGAACACTGCCGCGCCAGTGGCTTCAAGTACCCGGTTCACCTGTATTGGGGTGTGCGCCGGCCAGAAGATTTCTACGACATCGAGCACTGGGACCAGTGGCTGCAGCTGCCCAACCTGTTCCTGCACAAAGTGGTCAGCGACCTCTGCGGCTGGGAAGGGCGCTGCGGGCTGTTGCATGAAGCAGTGTGCGAAGACATCAGCGACCTCAAGGCCGTGCACGTCTATGCCAGCGGTTCACCTGCGATGATCTACGGCACGCTGGATGCCTTGGTCGAGGCCGGCATGGATGCGCACCAGATGCGCGCTGACGTATTTGCCTACGCGCCCCGTCCGTAACATGTGCTGAGGGAGCAAGCTCCCTTGCCACAGAAGCCCTTCAGCGGCTCAATCAGAACCGAACGCCTGTCGTCACCATCGCCGCATTGAACCCGAGCAACACCAGCTCGGCGGCGACCGGCCCGTAGTGAGTACCCACCGACGGGATGATCACGGGTGCTATCCCCAGCCCATTCAGCGGAATCTTGTCGCGGTACTTGCCGCGATAGCCCTGGATCAAGCCCCCCGTCAGCTTCAGGTATACCGGGTAATCGGTCATGTCGTAGCGCTTGCCGGCATAGACGTAGTACGAACGCTGCCTGAACGAGTTGCGAAACGTTGCCCCGCCATACACCAGGCCTGACGCTTCATTGCGTTCCAGGCCGATCAGGTCTTGATGGTTGTTGTGATCCTTGTCCGGCGCAAAGTGCCGGGTGTAGACGCTTGTCTGCGCATACCAGAAGCCTTTCTCGTCCTGGGTCGGTGCTTCGACCGCCAGGGCGGTGGTGGCCTGTGCCAGGAGCAGCAGGCTGGGAAGTCGGTATTTCATGGTGCGACCTCGATAGTCGGTGATTGGGCGGCTAAGTGGGTCGTGACAGATGGCCATTTTGAAGGCTTAAGCCCCGTAAAGGCTGAACGGGCGCTGAAGGTACCGGGCTTGCACGGCTCAATCCTGATGAGCGGACGGGCGGTGCTTATGCATTCGCTTATTCTTTAAAGGTATTTAATTTGTTACATAAATATCATTAAGCTATATGACAACGGACTACCGACTATCTGCCAATAACCAATAAATGACCGCCACCGTCCGCCACACGGATCGATCGTATGAGCTCAGAGCATTGACGTTCTGGCTTTTGATTCCAAGGGGAGCGGTATGGGGAGCAACAAGCAGCACCTGCTGTACACGGCGATTTTGTCGGCTAATTTGCTGACCGCCGTAGGATTCAATCCAGTGGCAGCCGCCGAAGCAGCCACTGCCGATGTACCCAAACTCGATACAGTCATCGTGACCGGCACCCGGGCCCAGGAGCGCACCGCCAGTGCTTCGCTGTCACCCATCGACGTGATTTCCGGCGACACCTTGCGCAGTACCGGCTCTGATGAATTGGGCGCGGTACTGGCCCGCCTGATTCCTTCCATCAACTTCCCGCGTCCAAGCCTGGTAGACGGCGCCGAACTGGTGCGTCCGGCGCAACTGCGCGGCCTGTCGCCGGACCAAGTGTTGGTGCTGGTCAATGGCAAGCGCCGCCACACCAGCGCCTTCGTCAACCTCGGCGGCGCGGTGGGGCGCGGCTCGGCCCCGGCAGATCTGAATGCGATCCCGCTGTCGGCGGTGGACCATATCGAAGTGCTGCGTGACGGCGCCTCCGCCCGTTATGGCTCCGATGCGATTGCCGGGGTGATCAACGTGATCCTCAAGCATGACGACCACGGCGGCTCGATCACCAGCAAGTTCGGCGAGTACAAGAAGGGTGACGGGATCCAGCGTAACCTCAGTGGCAACACCGGTGCGGCGTTGGGGGATAACGGTTTTATCAATATCTCGGCCGAAGGGGCCGACAACGATTACACCAACCGCGCCGGCAAGGACTTGCGGCCGGGCAGCGTCGGTTCGACGACCTATGGCCAGCGCGTGTTCCGCCAGGGCGAACCGGCTACCGACCAGGGCAAGCTGTTTCTCAACTCGGCCTATTCCTTCAGCGACGCGGCTGAGTTCTACGCGTTTGGCGGCTACAGCAAGACCCGCGGCGAGACCGCAGCGTTCTATCGGGCCAGCAACGCGAGCAACAACATTCCTGCGCTCAACCCCAACGGTTACCTGCCGCTGATTCGCGGCGACGTGGAAGACACGTCCCTGGCGGTGGGCCTGCGCGGGTTGTTGGCCTATGACTGGCACTACGATGTGTCGGTCAACTACGGCAAGAACCAGTACCAGATCGGCACTGAAACCATCAACACCTCGCTGGGCCTGGCCACGCCGCGCAAGTTCGACAACGGCACCCTGGTCAATGACCAGAAGCAACTCAGCCTGGACCTGTCGCGGGAATTCAGCCTGGGCTGGTTACCGTATCCGGTGTCGGTGGCGTTTGGTGGTGAATACCTGGATCAGGGTTATCAAATCAAGGCGGGTGATCCGGCGTCCTACTACCAGACCGGCAGTTCGGGCCTGGGCGGCTTCCGTGATTCAGACGCCGGCACCAGCACGCGGCATAACTGGGCGCAGTACCTGGACCTGGAAACCAACTTCACCGAAAAACTCAGCGCCTCGGCTGCCGTGCGTCACGAGGACTACAGTGATTTTGGCTCCAACGTCAGCGGCTCGCTCTCGGCCCGCTACGACTTCACCCCGCAAGTGGCCTTGCGCGGCAGTGTTTCCAACGGTTTCCGCGCGCCGTCACTGGCGCAGCAGAACTTCGCCTACACCTCGTCGCAATTGATCGGCAACACCATCCAGGAAGCCGGTACGTTCCCGGCCAACAGCCAGGTGGCACGCCTGTTGGGTGCTGAAGACCTGAAAGCCGAGAAGTCCCGCAACTACAGCCTTGGCCTGGTGCTGGAACCAACTGACAACCTGACTGTGACTGCCGACGTCTACCGTATCGACATCAGCGACCGCATCAGCCTGTCCTCCAACCTGGACCTGAGCAAGAACCCGGCCGCGCTCGCGTACCTGCAGGCCAACGGCGTGGGCAACATCAACTACACCACTGTGCGTTACTTCACTAACGCCACCGACACCACCACTAATGGCATCGACCTGGTGGCCAACTACCGCTACCAGCTGGATAACGGTGTGCGCTGGAACAGCACCGTGGGCTACAACTACAACCACACCAAGGTCACCGACGTAAAAGCCAACCCGGCTGTACTGGATAGCCTGGGCGCCAGCCTGGTTCGGGTGGACCGGCGCGAGCGCATCGGCCTGCTGGGCGACACCACGCCCCAGCACAAGCTGAGCCTGGGCAACGACCTGAGCTTCGGCAATTGGGCGCTGCACAGTAATCTGGTGCGCTATGGTTCATTTACCAGCTACCAGGCAGATCCGACCAACGACCAAAGCTTCAAGGCCGCCTGGCTGTTGGACCTGTCGGCCGACTACAAGCTGAAAAACTGGACCTTCACCGTCGGCGGCGACAACGTCACCGACAAGTACCCGGAAAAGCTCAATGCCTACGCCAGCAGTGGTGGCAATTTGGCCTATAGCACTTTTTCGCCGTACGGTTACAGCGGCGCGTTCTATTACGGTAAAGTTGCTTACAACTGGTAACAGCTTCTCGTAACCACAAAGGAGACCTAAGCGATCTGCCATGACCGCCATTGAATCTGATCTTTTGCAATTGGCTTACCCTCCGCGGCTCGATCTGGGGCCGCAGCTCACTCACGAACAGTTGATGAGTTCGATGCAGGCCACCATGGCCCGGCACAAGGGTGGGCCGGTCTGGCTATTCGCTTACGGTTCGCTGATCTGGCGGCCTGAATGTTCGTCGACCCAACGGATGCGGGCACGGGTCCACGGTTATCACCGGGGCTTGTACCTGTGGTCTCACGAGCATCGGGGCACGCCGGAAATACCGGGGTTGGTGTTTGGCCTGGATCGCGGCGGCTCGTGCAGCGGGTTTGCCTACCGCTTGCCGGAAGATCAACTGGAGGCTTCGCTTTATGCCCTGTGGCAGCGCGAGATGCCTTATCCCTCCTACCGGCCACACTGGCTGACCTGCCGTCTTGAAGATGGCAGCCAGGTGCAGGCATTGGGATTTGTCCTGGAACGGCACCTGCCCAGTTATGCCGGCAACTTGCCCGATATTGTGCTCAATCACGTGCTGCAAAGCGCTTGCGGGCGTTACGGCACTACGCGCGATTATGTCGAGCAGACCGTCAACGCCCTGCGTAGCCACGCCATGCCAGACAAGAATCTGGAGGCGCGGCTCAAGCGGTGTTCCAAAGGCAATGCCTGCGATTAACGCGCGGCACTGACGCTATTGGTGTGCCACAAGGTGGGGATCAGGAACGCAATCGCCAACAGGCACGCGCCGATCAGCAGTACAAAACCGCCGTCCCAGCCGAAATGGTCAACGGTGTAGCCCATGGCCGCACTCGCAGCCACCGAGCCACCCAGGTAACCGAACAAGCCCGTAAAGCCCGCTGCGGTACCGGCGGCTTTCTTCGGTGCCAGTTCCAGCGCCTGCAGGCCGATCAGCATCACCGGGCCGTAGATCAGGAAGCCGATGGAGAACAGCGCGATCATGTCGACCATCGGGTTGCCCGGCGGGTTGAGCCAGTAAACCAGGGTCGCCACCGTCACCAATGCCATGAACACAATGCCGGTCAGGCCACGGTTGCCACGGAAGATCTTGTCCGACATCCAGCCGCACAGCAGCGTGCCCGGAATGCCCGCCCATTCGTAGAAGAAGTACGCCCACGAGGTTTTATCCACGTCGAAGTGCTTGGCTTCCTTGAGGTACGTCGGTGCCCAGTCCAGCACGCCGTAGCGCAGCAGGTAGACGAACACGTTGGCGAAGGCGATGTACCAGAGCATTTTGTTGCGCAGCACGTACTTGACGAAGATTTCCTTGGCGCTGAATTCGTCTTCGTGGCTGGCGTCGTAGCCTTCCGGGTAATCGTTCTTGTACTGCTCGATAGGCGGCAGGCCCACCGATTGCGGGGTATCGCGCATGGTGATGAAGGCAAACGCCGCCACCAGCAGGGCCACGGTGGCCGGGACGTAGAACGCCGCGTGCCAGTCGTTGAACCAGGCCATGCCCAGCAGGAACAGCGGGCCGATCAGGCCACCGCCGACGTTATGCGCCACGTTCCACACGGAAACCACGCCGCCGCGTTCCTTCTGCGACCACCAGTGCACCATGGTCCGGCCACTTGGCGGCCAGCCCATGCCTTGGGCCCAGCCGTTGATGAACAGCAAAATGAACATCATGGTCACACTGGACGTCGCCCAAGGTGCGAAACCGAAAATGAACATCACCCCGGCGGACACCAGCAAGCCGAAGGGCAGGAAGTAGCGCGGGTTGGACCGGTCGGACACCAGGCCCATGAGGAACTTGGACAGGCCGTAGGCAATCGCGATCGCCGACATCGCCAGGCCCAGCTGGCCGCGGGTGTAACCCTCGTCGATCAGGTAGGGCATGGCCAGGGAGAAGTTTTTGCGCAGCAGGTAGTACCCGGCGTAACCGAAGAAAATACCGGCGAAGATCTGCCAGCGCAGGCGTCGGTACGTGCTGTCTATTTTTTCTTCAGGCAGGGGCGCCTGATGTGCGGCAGGACGGAAGAAAGCAAACATTCAAGAGCTCCAGATTTCTTGTTTTGACTGCGGATGCGAATGTTACAGTTTCGTTACCGAAAATAGCACCGCCTCTTATCTGCGGGCATAGGAATTGAGTGCAATTGCATGTTCTTTTACGAACATGTCGCTTAGAGGCAAGTGAGGGGCGTTTTCAGGCGGGAATTTCAAGAACCTGTGGCAAGGGAGCTTGCTCCCTTGCCACAGGCAGCGATACGGCTCAGCCGCCGTTGGCGGCTGCAATATCGCCTGGAAGCAGGTGTTCCTGGACCTTCTGGCTGCGGGATTCCACCAGTTGGCCCTGGTCGTCGAAGCGCAGCACGATCAGCCAGTCATACACATTCTCCGGCCATTTTTTCATGCCGGTCAGCGCCGGGCCGTCGCCGCCAAAGGCTTCGATCAGCTTGTCGATATGCCCATGGTGCCAGGCGATCAGTACGGTCTGGGCCTGGTTGGACTTGCGCAGCGACTTCACCAGCTTGCCCACTTCATTGTCGGCGTAGGGTGTCTCCAGCGGGAGTTGCAGGCGCTGGGCCAGGGGCGTGAGGGTCAGGCGCGGGCGTGAGCTTTCCTTGCTGTCGCTGGTGGCGATCAGCCGCTGAGGCACCACCGAGATACCGTTCAACAGCAAGGGGTCGAAGTAGCTGGCATAGGCCGCCGCCCTTTGTTCGCCTTTGGGGCTCAGCAACGGGCCGTCATCGGGTTTTTCCGCATGGCGCACGATCAGAACCGTCACATTGCTCAGCCCTCGTACGTCCTTGTCCTCTTTATGGGCAAGGGCTTGGGCCGACACCACCATCAATACTCCCAGGAACAGCGCGCGCAACCGTGTGACCATTATTCTTCCTGCCAATGAGTGAGTGCCTCGGCCGATCATGGGCCCAGGCACCTCGTGGACAAAATGAAACAATGGTCAGCGTAGCTGCACCACGACCTTGCCGACAGCCTTGCGCTGGCCCAGGTCATTGATCGCCTGCGCCGCCTGCTCCAGTGGATACACCTGGGACACCAGCGGCTTCAGCTTGCCCTCGGCAAACCAGCCGAACAGTTGCTGGAAGTTGGCCGCGTTGTCCTGGGGCTGGCGCTGGGCAAACGAACCCCAGAACACGCCGACCACCGACGCGCCCTTGAGCAGAGCCAGGTTCACCGGCAGCTCGGGAATACGCCCGCTGGCAAAACCCACCACCAGCAGCCGGCCATTCCAGGCGATGCCACGGATGGCCTGGTCAAACAGGTCGCCGCCCACCGGGTCGTAGATCACATCCACACCGTTGCCGCCGGTGAGGCGTTTGATCTCGTCCTTGAGGCTGGCTTCGCTGTAGTTGATCAACTCATCGGCACCGGCGGCCTTGGCCACCGCCAGCTTGTCGGCACTGCTGGCCGCAGCGATCACCCGGGCGCCCATGGCCTTGCCGATTTCCACCGCGGCCAGTCCGACGCCGCCGGAAGCACCGAGCACCAGCAGGGTTTCCCCGGGTTGCAGGTTGGCGCGCTGCTTGAGGGCGTGCATCGAGGTGCCGTAGGTCATGCTGAAGGCGGCGGCGGTGTTGAAGTCCATGCTCGGCGGGATCGGCAGCACGTTGTAGCCCGGCACGGCGACCTGCTCGGCGAAGCTGCCCCAGCCGGTCAGCGCCATCACCCGGTCACCGACTTTCAGGTGGCTGACCTTTTCGCCGACCTCGCTGACCACGCCCGCCGCCTCACCGCCCGGTGAAAACGGGAACGGCGGCTTGAACTGGTATTTGCCCTCGATGATCAGGGTGTCCGGGAAATTCACCCCGGCGGCATGCACGTCCAACAGGATTTCGTTCTTCTTGATCGCCGGGCTTTCGACGTCTTCCAGCACCAGGGTTTCGGCGGGGCCGAAGGCTTTGCACAGCACAGCTTTCATCGGACTATTCCTTTTGGCGTGTTGGCCGATAAGTGTAGGTGGGCGGGGCGACGGGTCAACGAGCATGCCCCGGCCTGATAAGCCGCCATAAGCTTGTGCTCAGGGCTGCTAGCGTTATGCTACTGGGCAACCGAATTGAGGAATGAACTGTGAAAGCGTGGATCCTGTTGATGCTGGCCCTGACACTGCCGATGGCAGCCCAGGCCGAAGAAGCCAAAGAAGGCGACGCGCCGAAGGTCAGCTATATCAGCCTGAGCCCGCCGTTCGTCGGTAACTACGGCCTGGATGGCACCGCGAAGCTGCGGGTGTTCAAGGCGGATATCGCCCTGCGGGTGACCGGCCCCGAGGCGGCCGCTGCCGTCAAAGCCAACGATGCGTTGATTCGCAACCAGTTGGTGGCGCTGTTTACCCAGCAGACCAGCGACGCCATGAGCAGCGTCGACGGCAAGGAAAAACTGCGCCAGGAAGCCCTGAAGCAAACCCAGCAAGTGATGAACGACGAAACCGGCAAGCCGGTGGTTGAGGATTTGTTGTTCAACAACCTGATCATCCAGTAACACCACGGAATTGACGTCTGGTAAAAGGGCGCTCCTGTGGCGAGGGAGCTTGCTCCCGCTGGGCTGCGCAGCGGCCCCAAAATCCTGGGAGCGCTTCGCACTGGAGCGCCAGCCCGGTCCAGCGGGAGCAAGCTCCCTCGCCACAAGAGCGCATCGCTCTCAAGAGGCAAGGCTCTTCCTGAATCGCATCAACGCCACCGCAAAAAACAGCAGCCCGATCCCCGCCAGCGCCAGCAAATCCGGCCACACCACGCTCACCCCCGCATCCCGGAACAGAATCGCCGCACTCAAACTCACAAAGTGCGTCGACGGCGAGCCCTGCATTACCCATTGCAACCACTGCGGCATGCTGTCCAGCGGCGTGCTGCCGCCAGACAACAACAGCATCGGGATAATCACCGGGATCGCCAGCAAGCCGAACTGCGGCGTCGAGCGGGCGAGGGTGGCGAGGAAGATACCCAAGGCGGTACTGGCAAACAGGTACAGCGCAGTCACCAGCAGAAACAACGTCAGCGAGCCGGCCAGCGGCACGCCGAGCAAGCCTTTCACCACCACTTCCAGCGACAGCCAGGTGCACAGCACCACCACCAGCATGTTGCTCCAGATTTTCGCCAGCATGATTTCCAGCGCCGTCAGCGGCAGCACCAGCAGATGGTCGAGGGTGCCATGTTCGCGCTCACGCAGCAGCGCGGTACCGGTGAGCACGATGGCGAGAATGGTGATGTTGTTGACGATCTGAATCACCGCCAAAAACCAGCCGCCCTCCAGGTTGGTATTGAACAGCGCCCGGGTGGTCAGCAGCGCCGGTGCCTTTTGGGCGGCGTCAGCCTGGTTGCCATAGGTGAGCAACTCCCGCTGGAAAATCCGCCCGATGTACCCGGCGCCCATAAATGCCTGGCTCATGGCCGTGGCATCGACGTTGACCTGCACCGCTGGCTGGCGCCCGGCCAACAGGTCGGCCTGGAAATTCGCCGGCACATTGATCACGAAGGTGTACTGGCCGCTGTCCATCACCTTGTCCAACTGGTCATACGGCAACGGCACCGCTGCCTGGAATTCCGGCGGTTGCAGCGCTTCGGCCAGTTGCCGGGACAGCGCGCTGTGGTCTTCATCCACAAAGGCCACGCTGGCGTTGTGCACGCCGATCACCGAACCGGCGGCAGGCATATAGATGGCAACGGTAAAGGCGTAGAACAGGAACAGCAGCAACACGCTGTCATGGCGCAGGCTGGTCAGTTCCTTGATGCCAAGGCGCAGGATATGGGCGAACTTGTGCATCTCAGGCCTCCTGCTTCTTGAGCATGATCAGGCTAAGCCCGGTAAACCCCAGGAAAAACCCGAACAGCGCCAGGCACTGTGGCCACAGCTGACGCAGGTCCAGGGCCTTGGTAAAGGTGCCCACCGCAATGTCGAGGAAGTAACCGGCCGGGAACAACATGCCCATCAACGCGGCGGCGCCTTCCAGGGACGAGCGCGGCACGATCAGCCCGGAGAACTGGATGGTCGGCAGGCTGGTGATGATCATGGTGCCCAGGATCGCCGCGATCTGGGTGCGGGTGAACGCGGAAATCAGCAGGCCCATGCTGGTGGTGGCCAGCACATACAGCAGGCCGCCAAAGGCCAGGGTCACGCCGCTGCCCTTGAACGGCACGCCAAACAGCCAGCGGTTCATTGCCACCAGCAGCCCCAGATTGATCAGGCTTACGGCCAGGTACGGCGCCTGCTTGCCCAGCAGGAATTCCAGGCGGGTGAGCGGCGTGGCGTAGAAGTTGGTGATCGAGCCCAGCTCCTTTTCGCGCACGATGCCCAGGGCGGTGAGCATCGCCGGGATAAACGCAAGGATCAGCGCCATCACGCCGGGGCCGATGGCGTTCACGCTGACCACGTCCTGGTTGTAGCGAAAGCGGGTTTCCAGTTTGGCGGCGGCCTGCTGGTTAAGCGGTGTGCTGTTCAGCTCGGCCAGTTGCTGCAGATTGGCCTGATGCACGGCCTCGACATAATTGCGGCTGGTTTCCGCACGGAACGGCATGCCACCGTCGAGCCAGGCGGCCACGGCAGGTTGGCGACCGGCGTAGAGATCGCGACCGAAACCCGGCGGAATCTCCAGCGCCAGTTTGATTTCCGAACGTTGCAGACGTTTGTGCAGTTCGTTGGCGTCGGTGATCGGCGGCTGCTCGGCGAAGTAGCGCGAACTGCGAAACGCCTCCAGATAGGCGCGGCTTTGTGGCGTCTGGTCCTGGTCGTAGACGGCGAAGGCGAGCTTTTCCACGTCCAGGGAAATGCCGTAGCCGAAGATCACCATCATGAAAATCGCACCCAGCAAGGCGAAGGCCATGCGCACCTTGTCCCGCAGCAGTTCCTTGCCTTCGCGGCTGGCGACGGCCAACAGGCGGGCGACGCTGAACCCGCGTTTGCTAACGGGCGGCGCCATGGGTTCGCTGACGGTTTCGGCGGGCGCGGCTGCTGCTTCAGGTGCGCCTTGGGCTTGCTCCAGGCAGGCGACAAACGCCGCTTCCAGGGTCTCGCCGTGGAACTGCTGTTGCAGCGCATCCGGCGTGTCGCAGGCCAGCACCTTGCCTGCGTGCATCAGCGAGATGCGGTCGCAGCGCTGGGCCTCGTTCATGAAGTGGGTGGACAGGAAGATCGTCACGCCTTGTTCCCGGGACAGCTCGATCAGCAACCGCCAGAAATCATCCCGCGCGGCCGGGTCGACGCCCGAGGTCGGCTCATCGAGGATCAGCACTTCCGGGCGATGCAGCACCGCCACGGCCAGGGACAAGCGCTGGCGCAAACCCAGGGGCAACTCGCCGGAAGGCTGCTCGGCGACGTCGCCCAGGTCAAAACGCTTGATCAGCTCGTCGATACGTTGGCCGCTCTCGACCTTGGGCAGGTCGAACAACTGCGCGTGCAGCACCAGGTTCTGGCGCACGCTGAGTTCGCCGTACAGCGAGAAGCTTTGGGACATGAAACCCACGCGCTTGCGGGTGGCCAGGTCCTTGGCATTTACCGGGTTGCCCAACAGCGTAGCGGTGCCCTCCGTGGCGGGCATCAGCCCGGTGAGGACTTTCATGGTGGTGGTCTTGCCGCAGCCGTTGGAGCCGAGGAAGCCGAAGATCTCGCCCCTGCCAATCGCAAAGCTGACCTTGTTCACTGCCGTGAAATCGCCGAAGCGCAGGGTCAGGTCGTGGGCTTCGATGGCGATGTCGGTGTTGTCGCTTTCCCGTGGCGGTATCACCAGCGGTTCGTTGTTATGGGCGCTGTCGCCCTGGAAATGGGTGAAGGCTTCGTCCAGCTTGCCGCTGGGTGTCGCGGCAGCCAGTTCGCTGCTCAGGCCGTCGGCGATCAGCTTGCCGCGGTCGAGCATCAGGCAGTGTTCGAACTGCTCGGCTTCTTCCATGTAGGCCGTGGCCACCAGCAATGTCAGCTGTGGACGTTCGCTGCGTACGGTTTCTACCAGTTCCCAGAAACGCCGGCGGGACAGCGGGTCGACGCCAGTGGTGGGCTCATCGAGGATCAACAGATCCGGGTCGTGGATCAGCGCGCAGCACAGGCCGAGTTTCTGTTTCATGCCGCCGGAGAGTTTGCCGGCGGGGCGCTCGGCGAAGCGTGCGAGGTCGGTGGCCAGCAGCAGGTTGTGCATGCGCTGGTCGCAATCGGCTTTCGACAGGCCGAACAGCGTGGCGAAGAACCGGATGTTTTCGCTGATGGACAGTTCGGGGTACAGGTTGCCACCCAAGCCTTGAGGCATGAAGGCGATGCGCGGGTACAGGCTGTTGCGGTGACGGCGGTCTTCGATGGAGCCACCGAGCACTTCCAGCTCACCGTGTTGAAGCTTTTTGACCCCGGCGATCAAGCCCAGCAGGCTCGACTTACCGGCGCCGTCCGGGCCGATCAGCCCGCAGCGGGTGCCGGCGGGCAGGCTGAAGGCGATGTCGATCAGCGCCTGTTGCTTGCCGTAGCGATGGTTGATCCCCGTGGCGTGCAGCGCCAGGCCGCTCATTGCAGGTTGGCCGGCCAGTCCAGGTCAGCGGTGCGCACATAGCCGGCGCCGGGCATGCCCGGTTTGGCTTGGGGCACGGCGCTTGGTTGGGTCAGGCGCAGCTTGACCCGGAACACCAGCTTCTGGCGCTCGTCGCGGGTTTCCACTTCCTTGGGGGTGAACTGCGATTTGGCCGCGACAAAGCTGATTTTCGCCGGCAGCGGTTGCTTCGGCAGGGCGTCGAGAAGGATCCGCGCTTCGCTGCCGACGGTCAGTGCGCCGGTCACCGAGGCGGGCAGGTAGAGGTTCATGTATTGGTCGTTGGGGTCGATCAGCAGCAACACGCGGCCACCGGCGCCGAGCACCTCGCCGGGCTCGGCCAGGCGCAGCTGGATGATGCCGTCAATGGGCGCCCGCAGGCTGCTGTCTTCGATTTCGCTGGTGAGTTGCGCGACCTGGGCCTGGGCGGCGCCGATGGCGGCCTTTACCGAATTGACCTGCGCTTGGGCCGCGATTACGGCGGCGTTGCCGGTGTTCTGTTTGGCTTGCTGCTGGTCGATCAACTGGCCGCTGGCGAAACCGCGCTTGTATAACTCCTGGGTGCGCTTGAGCTCCTGGCTGGCCAGCAGTTGCTCGCTCTGGCGCAGTTGCACATTGGCTTCGGCGGCGGCGAAATTTTCCTTGGCCCGCAGCACTTCGGCTTCGGCCTGGGCGCGCTGGGCTTCCAGGGTGCGGGTGTCCATGCGCGCCAGCAACTGGCCCTTGAGCACCTTGTCGCCTTCGTCCACCCGTACTTCGGCCAGGCGCCCGGGGATCTTGGTGGCGATCTGCACTTCAGTCGATTCCAACCGGCCATTGCCCATGCTCAAGCCTTCGGGCAGGCGGTCCTGGGTGGATTGCCAATAGCCGAAGCCGCCGGCGGCCAGCAGCAAGACAATCAATGGAATGGCGAAAAGATGGGAGGTGCGGTGGTTCGTCGACATGGGTGCATCCTGCGGCGTTAGCGTCCTAGTTTGACCGATCCTGCCCGAGGGCCCTTGATGCGGGTCAAATGAAGCGCAAGCCTAACCCGGTTGACGCGCAGATGCATGCGCCACGGGCGTGACCGCAGGGTTCTGCCTTTTAGTGCAAGCCGAGCACAGCGGCCCACTGCTCGGCGGTGACGGGCATCACCGAAAGGCGGCTGCCTTTTTGCACCAGGGGCAACTCGGCGAGGGCGGTTTGCTGTTTCAGGTAGCCCAGCCCCAGGACCTTGGGGAAGGTCTCTACATGGGCGACATTGATTGCGCTCCACGGGTTCTTTTCGGGTGTCGCCTTGGCGTCGAAATAATGGCTGTCAGGCTCCAGCGCGGTGGGGTCCGGGTAGGCCGCCTCGACGATTTTGCCGATGCCGGCAATCCCCGGTTCCGGGCAACTGGAATGGTAGAAGAAGAACTGGTCACCCACCGCCATCGCCCGCAGGAAGTTACGCGCCTGGTAGTTGCGAACCCCATCCCACCGGGCTTCTCCGAGCTTTTCCAGGCCGGTGATGGACAGTTCATCGGGCTCGGATTTCATCAGCCAATAGGCCATGTTTTCGCTCCTCAAAAGGCGATTGGGAAAGTTGTCCTGCAATTTTATGACAAACCGACAGTCGGTTGGCGTCAAGGTTTGCGTGTTGGTTCACGTTAACGCAGAATGCCGGGGTTTTGAGCTTGACGCAGCTGGCACGGACTACTAATGGAACGTTGCTGTCATCGTGTGCAAGATGCCTGAAGGGGGGCAATCGATGAAACGCAAACCGGATTTACTATGGATTTTGGTTATTTTGTTCGGCCTGGGCGTTGTGACCACCGGCTATGCGCAGAGCTTGTGGTCGAACAAGACTGACGCACCGATTGAGCTCGCACAGCAACAGCAGCAACCGTTCAAACGCTGACCCGTCTTTAAGGCGCTGCTGATTCCAGTAGCGTCTCTGCCATATACCAATCCTTATCGGTGACTGTGCCCTCAAGCGGTACATCCCAGCTTGCCTGCGCCAATCTTTCGACCTTCTGACATTCATGGGCCAGGCCCAGCAGCGTCGGCTTGCGCCAGGATTTACGGCGGGCCATGTAGGCCAGGCTACGGTCATAAAAACCGCCGCCCATGCCCAGCCGTCCGCCCACATCATCGAACCCGACCAAGGGCAGCAGCACCAGGTCCAGCGCCCAGACCTTGCGTTGGCGGCTGACATTCACCTGCGGCTCGAGGATGCGAAACCGGTTGGGCCTCAGCTTCTCGCCGGGCCGCACTCGCTGGAACACCATCTTGGTTCGCGGCCACGCGCTGAGCACCGGCAGATACGTCGCCTTGCCCCGGCGCTGTGCGGCGCGCAGCAGCAGGCGCGGATCGATTTCACCGTCCGTGGGTAGATATAAGGATATGTGTTTGGCCCGGCGAAACAGCGGGTGCTGTGCCAGTTGCCGATACAGGCCAAGGGCGGCCTGGCGTTGCTCGCTGGGCGTCAGGGCGCGGCGGGCTTTGCGCAGCATGCGTCGAAGTTGCGGGCGGGAAAGCGGCGCAGGTTCGGTCATGGTTTTCGGCTCATAAAACAATGCCAGTCCTAAGACTGGCATTGGATTTGGGAATCAGGCTCCCCGACAGAACCGCTGTCGACTTAGCCCTTGAACCCGAAAGTTCAAGGTGGAAGAAACAGTAGGCTTTAAGGCTTTCCGTCTAGCGGACATGCACACCAGCCCAACGTGTAACTTCCAGGGTAGTGCGAATCGGCTCAGGGACATCGCCGACTGGCAAGCACGCCAGGGAGTGGGGCGAGTATACCCGAAACCGACGCCGCAATCAGCCCTTGGGTGGCTCTGGATCGGTAGAGAGTACCAGATCGACCCGCTCCAGCAGGTCGCGTACCTGCTCGCGCGTCGAGCCGCTGGCCTGCACGTCAGGCCGTTCCTGCTTATGCAGTAAATCGTGGGTAATGTTCAGTGCGGCCATCACGGCGATGCGATCGGCGCCGATGACTTTGCCGCTGCTGCGGATTTCACGCATCTTGCCGTCCAGGTAGCGGGCAGCGCTCACCAGATTGCTGCGTTCTTCCTGTGGGCAGATGATGGAATATTCTTTGTCGAGAATCTGCACGGTGACGCTATTGCTTGAACTCATGAGTCTTGCTCCAGGGCCTTCAGGCGCGAAATCATCGATTCGACCTTACGCCGGGCGATTTCGTTTTTTTCAATGAGGTGAGCGCGTTCCTCGCGCCAGGTCTTTTCCTGAGCTAATAGGAGTCCGTTTTGGCTCTTAAGTTGCTCGACCCGGTTAATTAGCAGCTCGAGTCTGGCCATCAGCGCTTGCAGGTCGGTGTCTTCCATTGGGTTCCACTGGATTTGTCTGATGAATGGCAACTGCTGGATAAACGATCTGACGCCCTCGATAGTCTTGGTACGTCTGCCGATGCTAGGATACAGCGCTTCATTCTAGACATTGCGCCGCCTGGCGCCTAGCTCACCATGCCCATTCAGAATTCCCCGTACGATGCTTTTTCCAAACTGCTGAGTTCCAGCGGTCATCCTTGCTCGCCTGCCGAACTGCACGGCGTGCTGCTGGGCCGCAGTTGCACCGGTGTCGGCTTTGACGCCGACAACTGGCTGGCCGACGTCGCCGAGCTGCTGGAAACCGAGCCCACCGAAAACGTGCGCAACGCCCTCATCGGCCTGCAAGAGATGGTCAAAGGCGAGCTGACCGGTGATGACGTCACCGTCGTGTTGCTGCTGCCTACCGATGACGCACCGCTCACCGAGCGCGCTGCGGCACTGGGCCAATGGTGCCAGGGCTTTCTCCACGGCTTTGGCGTGAACGCCGGCGGCCTCGACCTGAGCACCGATGCCCAGGAAGTGCTGCAAGACCTGGCCGCTATCTCCCAGGTGCAAGACGCCCTGGAAGAGTCCGAAGACGGCGAAAGCGACTACATGGAAGTCATGGAATACCTGCGCGTTGCGCCGTTGCTGCTGTTCACCGAGACCCGTAAATCGGCTGAGCCCGCTGCACCCAAGCCTTCGTTGCACTAAGAAAGGAAGCCCATCTGCCCATGATCCATATCCCCAAAGCGGAATACACCCGGCGCCGCAAGGCGCTCATGGCGCAGATGGAACCCAACAGCATCGCCATCCTGCCGGCAGCCGCGGTTGCCATTCGCAACCGTGACGTCGAGCACGTCTATCGTCAGGACAGCGACTTCCAGTACCTGAGCGGCTTCCCTGAACCGGAAGCGGTGATCGTGCTGATGCCCGGCCGCCAGCACGGCGAGTACGTGCTGTTCTGCCGCGAACGCAACGCCGAGCGCGAACTGTGGGACGGCCTGCGGGCCGGTACCGAAGGCGCGATCCGCGAATTCGGCGCCGATGATGCATTCCCGATTACCGATATCGACGACATCCTGCCCGGCCTGATCGAAGGCCGCGACCGGGTGTACTCGGCCATGGGCAGCAACGCCGAGTTCGACCGGCATCTGATGGAGTGGATCAACGTGATCCGCTCTAAAGCGCACCTCGGCGCCCAGCCACCGAACGAATTTGTTGCCCTGGATCATCTGCTTCACGACATGCGCCTGTATAAATCGGCGGCGGAAGTGAAGGTGATGCGCGAGGCCGCGCGGATTTCCTGCGCGGCCCATGTGCGGGCGATGCAGGCCAGTCGCGCCGGATTGTATGAGTTCAGCCTGGAAGCGGAGCTCGACTACGAGTTTCGCAAGGGCGGGGCAAAGATGCCGGCCTATGGCTCCATCGTCGCCTCGGGGCGCAACAGTTGCATCCTGCATTACCAGCAGAATGACGCGGTGCTCAAGGACGGCGACCTGGTGCTGATCGATGCCGGTTGCGAGATCGACTGCTATGCCAGCGACATCACCCGCACCTGGCCGGTGAGCGGCAAGTTTTCCGCCGAGCAGAAGGCGATTTACGAGATCGTGCTGGCCTCCCAGGAAGCCGCCTTTGCCGAAATCGCCCCGAACAAACATTGGAACCAGGCCCATGAGGCGACGGTGCAAGTCATCACCGCCGGGCTGGTGACGCTTGGGCTGTTGCAGGGCGACGTCGACGAGTTGATCGCCAGCGAAGCCTATAAAGCCTTCTACATGCATCGCGCCGGGCACTGGCTGGGGATGGATGTGCACGATGTCGGCGAATATAAAGTAGGCGGCGAGTGGCGGGTGCTGGAAGTCGGCATGGCGCTGACCGTGGAGCCGGGAATCTACATCTCGCCCGACAACCAGAACGTGGCGAAGAAATGGCGTGGCATTGGCGTACGCATCGAGGACGACGTGGTGGTGACCAAGCAAGGCTGTGAAATTCTGACCGGTGGCGTGCCCAAGGCCGTCGCCGAGATTGAAGCGCTGATGGCGAGCGCCCGATGAGCCGGGTCAACCTGGCGATTATCGGCGGCGGCCTGGTGGGCGCCAGCCTTGCGTTGGCGTTGCAGGCCGGGGCCAAGGCCCGTGGCTGGAAGATCGTGCTGATCGAGCCGTTTGCCCCAGGAGACAGCTACCAGCCGAGCTACGACGCGCGTTCTTCGGCGCTGTCCTTTGGCGCGCGGCAGATTTATCAACGGTTGGGCGTGTGGCAGGAGATTTCCCGCCGCGCCGAGCCGATCAAGCAGATTCATGTGTCGGACCGTGGCCGCTTTTCTACCGCGCGCCTGTCGGCCATGGAAGAAGGCGTGCCGGCCCTCGGCTATGTGGTGGAAAACGCCTGGCTCGGCCAATGCCTGTGGCAAGGCCTGGACAAGGAAGTGGTCAGCTGGCGTTGCCCGGCGGAAGTCACTCGCATGGAGCCGCTTGCCGATGGCTACCGCCTGACCCTCAATGATGAAACCGTACTTGAATGCGACCTCGCGGTGCTGGCCGACGGCGGCCGCTCCGGTTTGCGCGAGCAGTTGGGGATCGGCGTTAAAACGCGGCCATACAACCAGAGCGCACTGATCGCCAACATCACCCCGAGCGAAGCCCACAACGGCGAGGCCTTCGAGCGTTTCACCGACGAAGGCCCGATGGCCTTGCTGCCGTTGCCGGACAACCGTTGCGCGCTGGTGTGGACCCGCATCGGCATGGACGCCCAGCGCCTGGCCGCGCTGGACGAGCGCAGTTTCCTCAGCGAGTTGCAGGGCGTGTTCGGCTACCGCCTCGGCACCTTGAAGCAGGTCGGCGCGCGTCACTTGTACCCGTTGACCCTCGTGGAAGCCGAAGAACAAGTGCGCTCTCACCTGGCCGTGCTCGGCAATGCCGCCCACAGCCTGCACCCGATTGCCGGCCAGGGCTTCAACCTGTCCCTGCGTGACGCCTACGCCCTGGCCGAGGCTTTGCTGGCCGGTCCAGCAATTCCGGGTGACCTGGCGACCTTGCAGGCGTACCGCGAGCGCCAGCGCCTGGACCAGAAACTCACCGTCGGCTTCTCCGATCAGGTCACCCGCCTGTTTGGCAGTGCCCAGCCGCTGGTAGCGCTGGGCCGCAACATGGGCCTGCTGGGCCTGGATTTGCTGCCGCCGGCCAAGCGCTGGTTTGCGCGTCAGGCCATGGGCCTGGGCACCCGCCCCGATGCGTGAGTGGCTGACCCAACGCCTGGGCAAGGCACGGCTATTGCGCTGGATCATGACCCTGTACCCGCCGTACCTCGGTGCCGGGGTGCGGGTGTTGCACATCGGCAGCGATTTTCGCGAGGTCAAGGTGCGCATGGGTTTGGGCTGGTACAACCGCAATTACGTCGGCACGCAGTTTGGCGGCAGCCTGTATTCGATGGTCGATCCGTTCTACATGCTGATGCTGATGGAGAACCTGGGCCGCGACTACATTGTCTGGGACAAGGCGGCGAGCATCGATTTCATCTCGCCGGGCAAAGGCCCGGTGTATGCCGAATTTTCCATCGACCAAGTGTTGCTGGACGAGATTCGCCAGCACACCGCCAGCGGCGACAAGTACTTGCCGCAGCTCAAGGTGCAGATTCATGACGGCTCCGGCACCCTGGTGGCGCGGGTCGACAAAACCCTTTACGTGCGGCGCAAGCCGCAATCGAGACAGGCTTAAAGCATGGACATGCGCGCAGATGTGCTGATTGTCGGGGCCGGAATGGTCGGGAGCGCCCTGGCGCTGGCGTTGCAGGGCAGTGGCCTGCAGGTGCTGCTGCTCGACGGCAGCCCGCTGAGCGTCAAACCGTTCGACCCGCAAGCCGCGTTCGAGCCGCGGGTGAGCGCATTGTCGGCCGCCAGCCAGCGCATCCTCGAGCGCCTCGGCGTGTGGGACGGCATCGTCGAGCGACGTGCCAGCCCTTACGGCGAGATGCAGGTATGGGACGGCAGCGGCACCGGGCAGATCCACTTTTCGGCGGCCAGCGTGCATGCCGAGGTGCTGGGGCATATCGTCGAAAACCGTGTGGTCCAGGATGCCTTGCTCGATCGCCTGCACGACTGCGACCTCGGCCTGCTGGCCAATGCGCGCCTGGAACAGATGCGCCGCTCCGGTGATGACTGGCTGCTGACCCTGGCCGACGGCCGCACCTTGCGCGCGCCGCTGGTGGTGGCAGCAGACGGTGCCAACTCGGCAGTGCGCCGCCTGACCGGCACCGCCACCCGTGAGTGGGATTACTTGCACAACGCTATCGTCACCAGTGTGCGCAGCAGCCAGGCGCATCAGCAGACGGCCTGGCAACGGTTTACCGACAACGGGCCGCTGGCGTTCCTGCCGCTGGTGCGGGATGGGCAGGAGGACTGGTGTTCGATCGTCTGGTCGACCACCCCGAGTGAGTCCGAGCGTTTGATGGCGCTGGACGACGAAAGCTTTTGCCGTGAGCTGGAGCTCGCCTTCGAAGGCCGCCTGGGTACGGTGTTAAGCGCCGATCCACGGCTTTGCGTGCCACTGCGCCAGCGTCACGCCAAGCGTTACGTGGCCGAGGGCCTGGCATTGATTGGCGATGCGGCCCACGTCATTCATCCATTGGCGGGGCAGGGCGTGAACCTGGGCTTCCTCGACGCGGCGGTGCTGGCCGAAGTGCTGTTGGCCGCCAACGAGCGCGGCGAGCGCCTGGCGGATGTGAAGGTGCTCAGCCGTTACGAGCGCCGACGCATGCCGCACAACCTGGCGTTGATGGCGGCGATGGAGGGCTTTGAACGGTTGTTCCAGGCCGATCAACTGCCGTTGCGCTGGTTGCGTAATGCCGGGTTGAAGGTGGTCGAGCAGATGCCGGAGGCCAAGGCGTTGTTTGTGCGTCAGGCATTGGGTTTGACGGGGGATTTGCCGGAGCTGGCCAAAGCCTGAGATTCTCGCCGGGGCTAATGGCCTCATCGCGGGCAAGCCCGGCTCCCACAGGGGAACGCATTCCCTTGTGGGAGCCGGGCTTGCCCGCGATAGGGCCTCAACCGCGCCACCTATTTCAGCTGTGCAACATCTGGTAACGGCTCCGTTGAGCGCTACCAAATGTGAGTCCTTATCATTTGCCCTCTTTTCGCAAATGAGAGACCGCACCCATGTTGGCACCCAAGCGCCTCCTGACTGCCCTGGCACTCACCCTTATCGGCAGCACCACCGTGCAGGCGGCCGACGAAGTCGTGGTCTACTCCTCGCGTATCGATGAACTGATCAAGCCGGTGTTCGACGCCTACACCCAGAAGACCGGCGTGCAGATCAAGTTCATCACCGACAAGGAAGCGCCGCTGATGCAGCGCATCAAGGCCGAAGGCGAAAACGCCACCGCCGACCTGCTGCTCACCGTCGACGCCGGCAACCTCTGGCAGGCCGAGCAGATGGGTATCCTGCAGCCGTTCACCTCCGCGGTGATCGACAAGAACATCCCTCTTCAATACCGCTCTTCGGCCCATGCCTGGACCGGCTTGAGCCTGCGCGCGCGGACTATCGCGTACTCCACCGACCGCGTGAAGCCGGGCGACCTGACCACCTACGAAGCCCTGGCTGACAAGCAATGGGAAGGCCGCCTGTGCCTGCGCACCGCGAAGAAGGTCTACAACCAGTCGCTGACCGCCACCCTGATCGAAACCCATGGTGCGGCCAAGACCGAAGAAATCGTCAAGGGCTGGGTCAATAACCTGTCCACCGACGTGTTCTCCGATGACATCGCCGTGCTGGAGGCGATCAATGCCGGGCAGTGCGACGTCGGTATCGTCAATACCTACTACTACGGCCGCCTGCACAAGCAGAAGCCGGACCTGGCGGTGAAGCTGTTCTGGCCGAATCAGGGCGACCGTGGGGTGCACGTCAATCTGTCGGGTATTGGCCTGACCAAGCACGCGCCACATCCGGAGGCCGCCAAGGCCTTGGTTGAGTGGATGACCACGCCGCAAGCGCAGAAGATCTTTGCGGACGTGAACCAGGAATTCCCGGCCAACCCGGCGGTGCCGCCGTCGGCGGAAGTGGCGACCTGGGGCAAGTTCGTGGCCGATACATTGCCGGTGGAAGTGGCGGGCAAGCGCCAGGCCGAGGCTATTCGCTTGATGGATCGGGCTGGCTGGAACTAAGTACACTCTTCCAAACACCGCAAGACAGTGTGGGAGCTGGCTTGCCTGCGATAGCATCACCACGGTGTGGCTGACACACTGTGGTGCCTGCATCGCGGCGGTGCGACGGTTCGACAAGCCCGGCTCCCACACTGTTTTGTGGCGAGTTCAAGATATTATTCCCAGAGATACGATCCTTTGGCCCATCCCGCCCAACGCCGCTGGTACCTGCCGGTCTTCACCGTCGCCGCCCTGGTGCTGCTGCCGCTGAGCGTCTTGCTGCTGTCGTGGCAAACCATCGACCAACAGATCTGGTCCCATCTGTGGGAAACCCAGATGCCACGCCTGTTGGGCAACACCTTGACCCTGGTGCTGGGTGTCGGTGTGGGTGTCACGCTGTTGGGCGTGAGCCTGGCCTGGCTGACCAGCCTCTGTGAATTCCCCGGCCGGCGTTGGCTGGACTGGGCGTTGATGCTGCCATTCGCGATTCCCGCCTACGTCCTGGCCTTTGTCTTCGTCGGCCTGTTGGACTTCTCCGGCCCGGTACAAACCCTGCTGCGCGACGTGTTCGGCATGGGCCTGCGCCTGCCCCGCGTGCGATCAACCAGCGGCGTGATCATCGTGCTGGTGCTGGTGTTCTACCCCTACGTTTATCTGCTGGCGCGCACGGCCTTTCTGGCCCAGGGCAAAGGCCTGATGGAAGCAGCGCGGGTATTGGGCCAGTCGCCGTGGCAAGCATTCTGGCGGGTGGCCTTGCCCATGGCGCGCCCCGCCATCGGTGCGGGCGTGGCCTTGGCGCTGATGGAGACCCTGGCGGATTTCGGCGCGGTCTCGGTGTTCAACTTCGATACCTTCACCACCGCCATCTACAAGACCTGGTATGGCTTTTTCAGCCTTTCCAGTGCCGCGCAACTCGCCAGCCTGCTGTTGCTGGTGGTGATGCTGGTGCTCTACGGCGAACGCCGCGCCCGGGGCGCCAGCCGGCCGAGCAACGAGCGACCGCGCGGCAAGGCGTTGTACCACCTGCGCGGGTTCAAGGCGCTGGCAGCCAGTGGCTGGTGCGGTTTGGTGTTCGCCTGCGCCTTTGTGATTCCGATGCTGCAGCTGGTGGCCTGGTTCTGGCAGCGCGGGCGTTTCGACCTGGACGAGCGCTACGCCGGTCTGATCGTGCATACCCTTTACCTGGGTGGCATGGCGGCCCTGATCACCGTGAGCGTGGCGCTGGTGCTGGCGTTCGCCCATCGTTTGGCGCCTACCCGAGCCATCCGCTCCGGCATCAGCCTGGCCAACGTGGGCTACGCACTGCCGGGCTCGGTGCTGGCGGTGTCGATCATGTTGGCGTTCAGCTACCTGGACCGTGAACTGGTGCTCCCGGTTTCCGGCTGGCTGGGCGGGGCCGGCAAGCCGCTCCTACTGGGCAGCCTGTCGGCGCTCTTGCTGGCGTATCTGGTGCGTTTCATTGCGGTGGCCTACGGGCCGCTGGAAAACAGCCTGGCGCGAATCCGCCCGTCCTTGCCCGAAGCCGCGCGCAGTCTGGGGGTCAGCGGGCCGCGACTGTTTTGCAAAGTGTATCTGCCACTCTTGCTGCCGGGCACCCTGAGCGCGGCGTTGCTGGTGTTTGTCGATGTGCTCAAGGAAATGCCGGCCACCCTGCTGATGCGCCCGTTCGGCTGGGACACGCTGGCGGTGCGGATTTTTGAGATGACCAGCGAAGGGGAGTGGGCGCGGGCTTCACTGCCGGCCCTGACCCTGGTGCTGGTGGGCCTGTTACCGGTCATCGGGCTGATCCGACGTTCGGCGAGACGAATCGGCTAGGTGCCAGTCCTACGCCTTGAGGCTACAATGCGCGGCATTCGGTGCGGTCGATCTTCCAGGTCGGGTTGCTGAGCCCGGCTACAGGCCTTGTATTTCAAGGCGTGTGGCCCGAACGGCAACCGTCCGCACCTTCGCCACGCCCGGAAGGAGAAACCCATGGGACAGCGCACGCCTCTGTATGACCTGCATCTCGCCCTTGGCGCGAAAATGGTCGATTTTGGCGGTTGGGATATGCCTTTGCACTACGGCTCGCAGGTTGAGGAGCACCATCAGGTGCGCCGCGACTGCGGGGTGTTTGATGTATCCCATATGACCGTGATCGATGTCACAGGCCCCCAGGCCAAGGAATGGCTCCAGCATTTGCTGGCCAATGATGTTGACCGACTGCACGGCTGCGGCCGTGCGTTGTACAGCGCCATGCTCAACGAACAGGGCGGCGTGGTGGACGACATGATCGTGTATCGCACCGAGGGCGGTTACCGGCTGGTGGTCAACGCCGCCACCCGCGACCAGGACATGGCCTGGATGCAGGGCCGACTCGGCAGCTATCAAGCCCAGCTTCACGAGCGGCCCGAGTTGGCCATGCTCGCCATTCAAGGCCCCCATGCCCGGCAGAAGATCGCCGAACTGGTGACCCAGTCCCGCGCCACCCTGATCCACCAGCTCAAGCCCTTTGAAGGTTTGGCCGACGGTGATTGGTTTATTGCGCGCACCGGCTATACCGGTGAAGACGGCCTGGAAATTGTCCTGCCGGCCGATCAGGCCCCGGCGTTTTTCAACGACCTGGTAGGCGCAGGCATTTCGCCGATTGGCCTCGGCGCCCGCGACACGCTGCGCCTTGAGGCCGGCATGAACCTCTACGGTCAGGATATCCACCAGGACGTATCGCCCTTGGCGGCCAATATGGCCTGGAGCATCGCCTGGGCGCCGGCCGAGCGAAACTTCATCGGCCGTGCGGCCCTGGAGGCCGAGAAAGCAGCCGGCGTGAAGTCCAAGTTGGTCGGTCTGGTGCTGGAAGAACGTGGGGTTTTACGCGCGCATCAGGTGGTTCGTATCGCCAATGTTGGCGAAGGAGAGATCACCAGTGGTAGTTTCTCTCCTACGCTAAGCAAATCCATTGCCCTGGCGCGTGTGCCGTCGGCGACTGCTGACCGGGCCGAGGTGGAAATCCGCGGCAAGTGGTACCCGGTTCGGGTGGTCAAACCGACGTTCGTGCGCCATGGCAAAACATTGATCTAACTTTTCCGGCGGGCCGATGGCCGCTGACATTTTTTCTTGAGGACACAGACTATGAGCGATATCCCTGCCGACCTGCGTTTTGCCGAAAGTCACGAATGGGCCCGTCTGGAAGCTGACGGCACCGTGACCGTCGGGATCTCGGACCATGCCCAGGAAGCATTGGGGGATGTGGTGTTTGTTGAGTTGGCCGAGGTGGGCAAAGTGTTTGCCGCAGGTGATACCGCAGGCGTTGTCGAGTCGGTGAAAGCCGCTTCGGATATCTACTCGCCGGTTGCTGGCGAAGTGATTGCGGTCAACGAAGACCTGAGTGGCGAGCCTGAGCAGTTGAATTCCACGCCTTACAGCGCCTGGATCTTCAAACTCAAGCCAAGCAACACCGCTGATCTGGAAAAACTGCTGGATGCCGCTGCCTACAAGGCTGCCATCGGCGAGTGATCCCGCTGCGGGAGCCGGCAACCGGCTCCCGCAAAGGTTTGATCAGCGCTTCAATACCGCTTTGACTGCTGCTACCGAACGCTCTACGTCCGCTTTCGTCATCGCCGTGAACATCGGCAACGACACAATCAACCGCCCCACTTTTTCCGCTACCGGGAACATGCCTTCCTTGAATCCCTGCGCCTTGTACAAGCTCAGCAGGTGGATCGGCGGGTAGTGATAGCCAATGCCGACGCCATGGGCCTGCATCTGCTCCATGAACGTGGCGCGTGCCGGCAAACCGTCCTGGCGCTCCGGGAGTACCAACTGGAACAGGTGCCAGTTGCTGTTTTCGAAATCGGCCGGTGGCAATTGCGCACCGTACTTCTCTTCAAAGTCACTGCCGAAGCACTCGAAATAGTGCTGCGCCAGTTCCTGGCGGTGGGCGGTGATTTTCTCGATATGGGCAAATTGACCCAGGCCGATGGCCGCAGCAATGTCGGTCATGTTGAATTTGCCGCCAAGTACGTCCACGTCCAGGCCGTCGAAGCCGGTGCGGGTCACGCCTTGCAGGCGATATTTCTCGGCCAGGCGCGCTTCTTCAGCGTTGTTCAGCACCAGGCAGCCGCCTTCGGACGACGTGATGTTCTTGTTCGCCTGGAAGCTGAAGGACACGAAATCGCCCGTGGCACCAATCCGCTGGCCATCCCAGCTGGAACCCAGGGCCTGGGCGGCATCTTCGACGATGCGCAGGTTGTACTTGTTGGCCAGCGCGTAGAGCAACGGCATGTCCAGCGGCAGGCCGGCCAGGTAAACCGGAATAATCGCCTTGGTGCGTGGCGTGATTGCCGCTTCCACCTGGGCCAGGTCGATATTGCGGGTCACCGGGTCAATATCGGCGAACACCGGCGTGGCACCCACCTCGAGGATCACGTTGGCCGTGGCGACCCACGAAATCGGCGTAGTAATAACTTCATCCCCAGGCCCGATACCGGCGATGCGCAAGGCAATCTCCATGGTGCAGGTGCCCGAGTTGAAGGTGCGCACCGGACGCCCGCCAAAGTATTCCGACAACTGCGCTTCGAACGCCTGCACTTTCGGCCCGCTGGTGATCCAGCCTGAGCGCAGTACGTCGCCCACCGCCGAGATGGTGGCTTCATCGATGGTGGGCTTGGAAAACGGCAGAAAAGGCAGTTGGCTCATGGCGTTGAAGGCATCCGTTTCAGGTAGACGATGAGAGAAAAGCATATCAATGCCGGGCATGGTTGCACGGCTCGACTGAATATAGCCTGTCGTCTGTGAATGAAACGTCACCCTCTGGAGAAAATGCCGCCTCGGCAGCGGCACTCCTGGAGCCTGGTTCAGAAGGAAACGCGGGCCTCAAGGAACACATTCTGTTCCTTGAGCTTGCCTTTGAGCTGCTCGTCGCGGGCGTTGATACGGTTGGCGAAAGTGTTGTAGCCGGTTTCAATCCGGCCCATGTCCACGTAGCGCCAGCCTGTGCCCAGGGTCAGGGTTTCGCTGACCTTGGCGTCCAGCCCGAGGCCCACGTTGTAGGCGAAGTTGTATTGGCGATTGTCGGCGAAACGCCGGGTCTTGTTGGTCTGGTAACCCTCGGCGTCAATTTGGGCCAATCCCACTCCCGCCATGCCGTAGAACGACAGCCACTCGTTGATCGGGATGTTTTTATAACCATTGAGCATCAAGCGCTGGCTGTCGGTCTGCAGGCTGTTGACGTTGGCATTGAATGGCGCCCATTGGGATTTGAAGTTCGAATGGCTGGGCGTGGTGTATTCCCCTTCCAGGCGCCAGCCATCGGCAAAGGCATAACCCACGGCAAATGATCCGGTGAACGTTTTGCTGCTATCGGGGGCCGACACGCGGTCGGTGACGCGCGGGCTGGTCAGCAGGGAGCTGGACAGATTCTGGCGGGCGCTGTTGAGCTTCGCCGACCCGTACCAGCCTTCTGCCTGAGCATAAGGGGTGGCAATCGCGGCGAGCAGCAGGGCGCAGGAGAGTTTTTGCATGGTCATCGATTCACTAGAACGAAAGGAATCGACAGCTTGTTGCGTGGCGTGCGGGTATCTCGACAGGACTTTTCCTGTTTGGGCGCTGAAACGCCAATATAGACTGTAGGAAAGCCAGGCAAAAAAATGCCGCTCTCAAAGAGCGGCATTTTTATGTGGCGGTGTTACTCGGAAGCAATGGCGTTTTTTGCCAGGATCGCGTTAGCCAAATCCATGTCCGTGGCTTTGAGGCCAGGGTTATCGGCGCGAACCTTCTGCATCGCAGCTTCCAGGTACGGGCCACGGATGCTGCCGTCGCTGGCGACGAAGCTACCGGCGTCGTCCTGGGCGGCGACCACCATTTTGTGGTCCTTGAACGTCAGGTACGTCGAGCCGGTTGTGGCACCCGATGAGATGACATTACGCCAGAAGCTGTCGGCCATGGCTGAACCGACAGGAAGGGAAAGCACAGCGAGGGTAGCGACAGCATATTTTAGACGCATGATGGGTGACTCCGACTGGGTTATCTGTACAGTTTGATTGTAGATAGCCCAGCCGAGTTCCATGGCTGACTAAACAGTTTCAACCTTCAGAATCACGCCGTCCTGACCGATGACACGCACATGTGCTCCCACGGGCGCGTCCGGGCCGGCTGCGATCCATACGCCATCGCCGATCTTGATCTTCCCACGGCCCTCGATAATTGCCTGATGCACCACAAAGGTGCACCCAATCAACTCCGAACCGCGCATGTTCAGCCCCGGCTGGTCGCTGACCTTGGCGCTGCTGCGCTGGCGTCTCCACCAGTACACCGCCGTCAGGATCGACAACACCGCGAACAGCAGCAGTTGCCACTCCAGCCCGAGGCTCGGAACCAGGAACTTGATCACGCCCACGGCTGCCGCAGCGATACCCATCCACAGCAGATAACCACCGGCACCGAACACTTCAAGAATCAATAGCACGGTGCCCAGTGCCAGCCAGTCCCAAAACGACAGGTGCTGCAGGAATTCCCACATGGTGCGTGCCTCAGGCTTTCTTGTTGTCGAAGGTGGCCTTGACGATCTCGCCGATGCCGCCGACGGCGCCGATCACCTGGCTGGCTTCCAGCGGCATCAGGATCACCTTGCTGTTGTTGGCCGACGCCAGCTTGCCGAGGGCGTCGATGTATTTCTGGGCGACAAAGTAGTTGATGGCCTGCACGTTACCGGTGGCGATTGCTTCCGATACCACCTGGGTGGCGCGGGCTTCAGCTTCGGCCTGACGTTCGCGGGCCTCGGATTCCAGGAACGCGGCCTGACGACCGCCTTCTGCCTCAAGAATCTGCGCCTGCTTCTTGCCTTCGGCGGTCAGGATTGCGGACGCTCGCAGGCCTTCGGCTTCGAGGATCTGTGCGCGCTTGATCCGCTCGGCCTTCATCTGGCCGGACATGGCGGCCATCAGGTCGGCGGGCGGGCTGATGTCCTTGATCTCGATCCGGGTGATCTTGATGCCCCACGGTGCGGTGGCTTCGTCGACGGTGCGCAGCAGTTTCTCGTTGATGCCATCCCGCTGGCTGAGCATCGCGTCCAGCTCCATGGAGCCGAGCACGGTACGGATGTTGGTTTGCAGCAGGTTGCGGATGGCGTGCTCGAGGTTGTTTACCTCGTAGGCAGCCTGGGCGGTGTTGACCACCTGGAAGAAGCACACGGCGTCGATCTGTACCGTGGCGTTGTCGGCGGTGATGACTTCCTGGGGCGGAATGTCCAGCACGCTTTCCATCACGTTGATCTTGCGACCGATGCGGTCCATGACCGGGATGATGATATTCAGGCCCGGCTTGAGGGTGTTGGTGTAGCGGCCGAAGCGTTCGACCGTCCACTGGTAACCCTGTGGAACGACCTTGAAGCCCATGAAGAGGATGGCGACGGCCAAGCCTACAAATAGCAGCAGTACGGTTCCGATCTGCATAACGATTCCTTGTCTGGTGTTGGCGGTAACGCGAGGTTTGACCGATTGTAACGGTGTTGTCAGGGATAAGGACGGTTTACCGGCCCATCAAGCAAAGGATTTGTTTCTGAATCCCCAGGCGTCACTCGCAGTACTTCTTCCAGCGTTGTCAGCCCGGCCATGACCTTGCGCGTGCCGGCAGACCGCAAGCTGCACATTCCCTGGTCCAGGGCCGCGCGGCGCAGTGCCTGGATGTCGGCGCCCGGGGTGATCAGGGCCTTTAGACGGTCGTTCAGCAGCATGACTTCATAGATCCCGGCCCGCCCTTGATAGCCGCTTTCCCGACAGTCCCCGCAGCCCACAGCCTCATAGACCTGCCCGGCAGGCCGCTTGCAGTGTGGGCACAACAGCCGCACCAGGCGCTGGGCCATCACCCCCAGCAGCGTCGCATTGATCAGGTAATGGGGAATGCCCAGTTCCAGCAAGCGGCTGATGGCACCGGGGGCGTCGTTGGTGTGCAGCGTCGACAGCACCAGGTGGCCGGTGAGGGCGGCCTGGATCGCCATTTCTGCGGTTTCCAGGTCGCGAATCTCGCCGATCATGATGATGTCCGGGTCCTGGCGCATCAGCGCGCGGATGCCGCTGGCGAAGGTCAGGTCGATGTTGTGCTGGACCTGCATCTGGTTGAAGGCCGGCTCGACCATCTCGATCGGGTCTTCGACGGTGCACAGGTTGACCTCCCGGGTGGCCAGTTGCTTGAGCGTGGTGTACAGGGTGCTGGTCTTGCCCGAGCCGGTGGGGCCGGTGACCAGGATGATGCCATTAGCCTGGCCGGTCATGGATTGCCAGCGTTGCAGGTCGTCGCTGGAGAGCCCCAGTTGCTGGACGTCCTTGTGCAGCACCTGCGGGTCGAAAATCCGCATCACCAGCTTTTCGCCGAAGGCCGTGGGCAGGGTCGACAGGCGTAGTTCCACTTCACCGCCTGCGGGGCTTTTGGTTTTCACGCGGCCGTCCTGGGGTTTGCGTTTTTCCGCCACGTTCATCCGGCCGAGGCTTTTCAGGCGGCTGACCACCGCCGTCGTGACCTGGGACGGGAATTGATAGACGTCATGCAGCAGGCCATCAATGCGAAACCGCACGCGGCCCTGGTCGCGGCCGGGTTCGAGATGGATATCACTGGCCCGTTGGCCGAAAGCGTACTGCAGCAGCCAGTCGACGATATTGACGATGTGCGCGTCATTGGCGTCGGGTTCCTGGTCGCTGGCGCCGAGGTTGAGCAATTGCTCGATGCTGGGTGAACCGGCTGTTTTTTGATCGACCGCGCCGCTGACCGATTTCGCCAGCCGGTAAAATTCCACCGTGCAGCGCTGGATAGCCTGGGGATTGGCGACCACACGCCGGATGGAGCGCTTCAAGACCTGGGCCAGGCCGGCTTCCCAACTGCTCACGTAGGGTTGGGCACTGGCGACGGTGACGCTGTGGGCGTCGACCGCAACCGCCAGGATCCTGTGCCGCTGGGCAAAGGCGTAGGACATCAGCGGCACCACCGCCGCGACATCGATTTTCAACGGGTCGATACGCAGGTAAGGCTGGCCACAGTGTCGGGCGAGCCATTCGGTCAGGGTTTCCAGGGACGGGCCATGGCTGGCAATGCATTCAAGAGGGTGCAGCCCGCTGTTGGCCGGTACGTTCAGATCGGCGGGCACTACGCCCTGGTCGATCAGGGCTGGCAACAACTGATGGATTTCCAGCCAGCGATCCTGGGTGTTTGGCGCAACAGACATGGTGACATTCCTGGGCAACGGTTAGGCGTAGTCCTCAGGCTAGTCACCCATTGCAGTTCGGCTTCCGGGGTTTATTGCAGGCTTTTACTGACTGGCCGCCTGCACCGCCAGAGGCCGCGCGGCATCAGCCGGTTGCAGTTCCAGCGAGCACACGCTGATCAGGTTACGAAGTTTTTCACCGATCACCTGGGCGCGGTGCCAGCTCAGGCCATCCATCACGATATCGATCGCCAGCAGGTCGTCTTCGCGGTGTACGTTCACCTGGAGAGGAACCAGGAACTGCAGGGCAAAATAGTTGAGCACCCGGCACAGCACGTCGGGCTCAGCCTCGGCGAGGATTTGATAGTGCGCCTGGCAGTGGGCATTGCTGACGGCCCAGGCATCGACGCGTGGGGCGGGGCTGGTGGCTTCGACGACATGCATGATGGCTCTCCTGATTCGACTGGAGAAATTTTTACATTCGTCGTGGGAGATTTCTTGTCTAAAAAAGCCGGTAATGGCTTATAAGGGAATCATTCAATTCAAAAAAACATGATCGGCGGGTATTTATATGCACAGTGAGCTGGACGTGTACGACCGGCGCATCCTGGCGCTGTTGCAGGAAGACGCTTCGCTTTCCAGCGCGCAGATCGCCGAACAGGTCGGCCTGTCACAGTCACCGTGCTGGCGGCGGATTCAGCGGTTGAAAGAGGAGGGCGTGATTCGCGGCCAGGTCACCTTGTTGGATCGCAAGAAAATCGGCCTCAACACGCAGATTTTCGCCGAGGTGAAACTCAACGCCCACGGCCGTTCCAACTTCACGGAATTCACCGAGGCGATTCGCGGCTTTCCGGAAGTGCTGGAATGTTATGTGCTGATGGGGGCGGTGGATTTTCTATTGCGGATCGTCACGTCGGACATCGAGGCGTATGAGCGGTTTTTCTTCGAAAAACTGTCGATGGTGCCGGGGATTCAGGAGGTCAACTCGATAGTGGCCTTGTCGGAGATCAAGTCCACCACGAGTTTGCCGGTGTTGCGCTGATAGCGGCGGACCCATCGCGGGCAAGCCCGGCTCCCACACTGGAATGCATTCCAATGTGGGAGCCGGGCTTGCCCGCGATAGCGATCTTACAGGCGCAGCAGGGTTTTCCAGGCACGATTCTGATAAACCGCGATCGCCTGATGCATCCGCGCATCCAGTGACTCATCGGTAATCGGCTGGTTGGCCAGATGCGCCAGCTTGTTCAGCTCGCCATACAAACGGTCCAGCTCGGCGATATCCAGCACTTGGCGTGCATGGTGCAGCCAGGCCAGGATGCGCTCGATACGCGGCAGTTGCTCGGCGAGGTCTTCCGGTTGTTGCTGGTAACGCGGCAGTTGCAGGGCGACGGCGTCGTCGGCCAGCAGGCGCGGCAGCCAGTTGGCGAGTTGTGCAGCGCCCTGGCGGTTGCCACGCACGTTGCGATCGGCAGCCCAGGTACGGGCCAGCAACCAGCGGGAGGTGGTCAGGGAGAACAGGCCCCAGCGCACGTCTTCCAGTTCTTCGGCGAACTGTTCCGGCGCGGCTTTGCGGATGTCTTCGTCGTCGTCACCGGCCTGGACCAGCGGACGCCAGTCTTCCAGCAACGCGTCCAGTGCGGCCCGCAGTTCGCTGGTGGACTGGCGGGGTGCGGCCTGGCCGAGGCTGCCGAGCAGGGCGCGCAGTTCGCCGAGGTTTTCCACCCAGTCTTGCAGCAGGCGCCAGTGGCCGTTGAAACGGTATTGCTCGGCCAGGCGCTGGCTGCTGCCCAACAAGTGCCACATGACGGCGGCGAATGCGTCGTCCAGCGGCATTTCGGCGTGCAGCACCGGCGCCGGCAGACTCAGGGAATAGCTGTTGGCGTCGAACAGGCGATAGCCACGCTCGGCCTTGCTGATATCGCAGGGCATCAGTGCCAGGGTCGCGGCGAGTTCAGCGGCCAGTTCCAGCAGGGCGGCCGGGTCGCCTTCGCGCAGCTCAAGTTCCAGCTCGCAGATTTCTTCTTTCTGCTTGCCGGCGACCACGTGGCCCAGGTCCAAAGCGGCTTCGATCACGACCTTGGCCTTGCCACGGCCCCAGGCGATTTCGGCGCGCTCACGCACGAAGTCAGTAGTGAAGATCGGCTTGAGGGTCTTTTTGTCCAGTTCGGCCAGTTGCTCGGGCCAGCATTCGCCGTCGAGTTTCTTCACGTCGAGCTTGGCTTTGGCCAGGTCCCAGTTGTACTCATTGCGTTCCGACAAACCGGCGACGCTCTGGCCACGGGTCTTGAGAGTCTGGATCACTTCGTCGCCGTCTTTGCGCAGGCGCAGGGCGACTTTGGCCTGGGCCAGGTCGCGTTCCGGGGTGTCGAAGTACTGGTTCATCAACTCACGGCGTTCCCAGCCACTTTTGTTGCGTTTTTTCAGTAGCGGGTGCTCACGCAGCGCGGCGAGGGTTTCGCGGCTGACGCGGAGCTTGATTTCGGTTTCTTTCTGCATGGCCGGAAAATCCAGGATCGGGAGCGCAGCCGGGGAAATGTGTGGCTGCCAAGGTCGTGCAGTGTACAGGACTGAGCCCGGCAACGTGCCGCAACGGTTTATTGTGTTGTGCAGATGGCTCTATGATGGGGTTCGTCCGGGAAGTTGAGAGACAGCGCATGCCTTTACCGTCCATGAAAGAACAATTCGCCGCGCTGATTGCCGCGCCTTCGGTCAGTTGTACCCAGGCCTCTCTCGACCAATCCAACCGCCCGGTTATCGATTTGCTCGCCACCTGGCTGGGGGACCTGGGCTTTGCCTGCGACATCCAGCAGGTCAGCCCCGGCAAATTCAACCTGCTGGCCAGTTTCGGCACCGGCCCTGGCGGCCTGGTGTTGGCGGGGCACAGTGACACCGTGCCGTACGACGGCGCGTTGTGGCAGACCGATCCACTCAAGCTGACGGAAGTCGACGGTCGCTGGGTAGGACTGGGCAGCTGTGACATGAAAGGCTTTTTCGCCCTGGTGATCGAAGCGGTACAGCCATTGCTGGACCAACCCTTCAAGCAACCACTGCTGATTCTCGCCACCTGCGATGAAGAAAGCTCCATGGCCGGCGCCCGTGCGCTGGCCGAGGCGGGTCGTCCTTTAGGTCGCGCAGCGGTGATCGGTGAGCCCACCGGCCTCAAACCCATCCGTCTGCACAAGGGCGTGATGATGGAGCGCATCGATATTCTCGGGCGCAGCGGCCATTCGTCGGATCCAAGCCTGGGCCACAGCGCCCTCGAAGCCATGCATGACGCCATCGGCGAGCTGCGCGGCCTGCGCCTGGCCTGGCAACGCGAATACCGCAACCCGCAGTTCAGCGTGCCGCAACCGACCATGAATTTTGGCTGCATCCACGGGGGCGACAACCCCAACCGCATTTGTGGCCAGTGTTCCCTGGAGTTTGACCTGCGGCCCTTGCCGGGCATGGATCCCCAGGTGCTGCGCGCCGCCATCCGCCAGAAGCTCGAGCCCTTGGCCGAGCGCCATCAGGTGAAGATCGACTACGCGCCGCTGTTCCCCGAAGTGCCGCCCTTCGAGCAGGCCGAGGATGCCGAGTTGGTGCGGGTGGCTGAACGACTTACCGGTCATCGCGCCGAAGCAGTAGCGTTCGGCACCGAAGCGCCTTATCTTCAGCGCCTTGGTTGCGAAACCCTGGTGCTTGGCCCTGGCGATATCGCCTGCGCCCACCAGCCCGGCGAGTACCTTGAAATGTCACGCTTGACGCCTACAGTGCGTCTATTGCGGGAACTGATTCAACATTACTGCCTGACACCTGCATAAATTAACCCCGGCCCATCCGTACATAGAAGGAGAGCGAGCGTGTCGCCAAGCCTGTTCCGACGATAACCAACAGCCCGCTGTGCGTTTCCATGAATCATCCTTTTTTGGCTGCTTTTTATTACAGGCCCAGGTTTTATGCCCGAATACGTCAATTGGCTTCGTCACGCTTCGCCTTACATCAATGCCCACCGCGACTGCACCTTTGTGGTCATGCTGCCGGGCGATGGTGTGGATCATCCGAACTTCGGCAATATCGTCCATGACCTGGTGCTGCTCCACAGCCTGGGCGTGCGGCTGGTGCTGGTCCATGGTTCACGCCCGCAAATCGAAACCCGCCTCGCTGCCCGCGGCCTGACGCCGGCTTACCACGAAGGCTTGCGCATCACCGATGCCGCGACCCTGGAGTGTGTGATCGATGCGGTTGGCCATCTGCGTATCGCCATCGAAGCGCGGCTGTCGATGGACATGGCCTCGTCACCGATGCAGGGCTCGCGCCTGCGGGTGGCCAGCGGCAACCTGGTGACGGCGCGTCCGATCGGCGTGCTCGAAGGTGTCGACTATCACCACACCGGCGAAGTGCGCCGGGTCGACCGCAAGGGCATCAACCGCCTGCTGGACGAGCGCTCCATCGTGCTGCTGTCGCCCCTGGGCTACTCGCCCACCGGTGAAATCTTCAACCTCGCCTGCGAAGACGTCGCTACCCGCGCCGCGATCGACCTGGGCGCGGACAAGCTGCTGCTGTTTGGCGCCGACCTTGGCCTGATCGACGAACACGGGCGCCTGGTGCGCGAACTGCGGCCGCAACAGGTGCCCGCGCATCTGCAACGCCTGGGCAGCAATTACCAGGCCGAGTTGTTGGACGCGGCCGCCGAGGCGTGCCGCGGCGGCGTAGGGCGCAGCCATATTGTCAGTTATGCAGAAGACGGTGCCTTGCTCACCGAGCTGTTCACCCGGGACGGCGGCGGTACGCTGGTGGCCCAGGAGCAGTTCGAGCTGGTGCGCGAAGCGGCGATTGAAGATGTGGGCGGATTGTTGGATCTGATCAGTCCGCTGGAAGAGCAGGGGATTCTGGTGCGTCGTTCCCGGGAAGTGCTGGAACGGGAAATCGAGCAGTTCAGCGTGGTGGAACGTGAAGGCATGATCATCGCCTGTGCGGCGCTGTATCAGATCGCCGACTCGGACGCGGGCGAGCTGGCGTGCCTGGCGGTGAACCCGGAGTACCGCCACGGCGGCCGCGGTGATGAACTGCTGGAGCGCATCGAGACCCGCGCCCGGGCCCAGGGTTTGAAGACCTTGTTCGTCCTCACCACCCGTACTGCCCACTGGTTCCGCGAGCGCGGTTTTGTGCCGAGCACGGTGGATCGTCTGCCATCGGCGCGGGCGTCGTTGTACAACTATCAGCGTAATTCGAAGATTTTCGAAAAGGCGTTGTAAGCCTGAAGGGGCGAGGGGGCAATCCTCTCGCCTGTCAATTTGGCGAGTCATGCATCCGGGGCGGGTGCATCGGCCCTGAATACAGGGCTTGCCGATTTATACACATAACTGACATCAAAGTGACATTATCACCGAGTACGGTGAGGTGGATTGCTGGGACGGCAAAAAAGTTTCATCGATACAAAAACTGTAACAAATTGACGGAATGATGTGCGTTTGGCCATGATGGCGTCGCATTTTTGATCGTGAGTGACGTATTGACCTTTGGGTCAGCGCGAAACGATCTAAAAAGGCGAAAAGACATGCTCTTCAGGAACACCCTTATGGAGCGGTACCGCCTTACTGGCTCGACCGTGCCATGGAAAGCGTTATTCCTGAATCGTATGAAAAAGGACGAAACAATTCTTTTTGGGTGTATGAAAAACTCATTACCCTGCAAGGACCAAATTAACTGCGGTTAGACGAAAGTAGTAGACACACAAGGTTACGATTGACTTGTCAGTCACTATCCGGTGCTAATCGCGCATCTGTGGATCGAGGGCGTCAGACCCGAGACCTAAGAAATACAAAAATTAGAAATGAGAGGAGCGGTACATGAAGAAGTCAACATTGGCGTTGGCCGTAGCTTTGGGGGCAATCGCTCAACAAGCAGGCGCCGCTGGTTTTATCGATGACAGCAAGATCACACTCGGCGTACGTAACTTTTACATCAACACCGACAACCGCGACCTGAAGCCATCGGCTACCTCGAACACCCGCAGCAAAAACGCTGAATGGGGCCAAGGTTTCGACCTGCGTTTCATCTCGGGTTTCACCCAAGGTACTGTGGGCTTTGGTCTTGACGCCATCGGCCTGTACGGCGTGCGTCTGGATTCCAGCCGCGCTGATCACGGTAACTACACAGGTACTGCCTCCGGCGGCACCGTGTTCCCAAGCGATGGCAACAAAGCTGTCAACGATTTCGCCAGCCTGGGCGTGACCGGTAAGGTCAAGATCTCCCAGACCGTGCTGAAGATCGGTACCTTGCAGCCGAACAACCCGGTGATCAAGACCAACGATGGTCGTCTGTTGCCACAAACCTTCCAGGGCGGCGAGATCTCCTCGAACGAGTTCAAGGACCTGACCCTGACTGCTGGCCAGATCGAGCACTCCAAGGGCCGTAACTCCAGCAACAATGAAGGTCTGTCCCTGGCCGGTGCCAACGGCAGCTCGAACTATGACGCAGGTAACTTCGTCAACAAGTTCTACTACGCCGGTGCTGACTACAAGATCACCAAAGACCTGACTGCTTCGTACTACTTCGGCGAGCTGAAGGATTTCTACGCTCAGAACTTCCTGGGCCTGGTCCACAACTGGGCGATTGGTCCTGGCGTCCTGAAAAGCGACCTGCGCTACTACCGTAGCCGTGACAACGGTGCCAACGGTGATACTGCTGGCTACTACACCTCCGGCTACTACTCGGATCATCCGACCAATGCCACCAAGGTCAAGGGTAAGGTCGACAACGACCTGTACAGCTACCTGGCGTTGTACTCGGTTGCCGGTCACACCTTCGGCGCTGGTTACCAGTACACCAAGGGCGACAGCGACTTCCCTTGGCTGAACCAAGGTGACGGCTCGTCGAACAGCACCATCACCGACATGCAAATCCAGAAGTTTGCCCGTGCCGGCGAACGTACCTGGCAAGCTCGCTACGCGTATGACTTCGCCAAGATCGGCGTGCCTGGCCTGACTGCCGGTGTGGTCTACCTCAAGGGTAGCAACATCGACACCACCGTCGGCGAGCGTAACGAGTGGGAACGCGACCTGACCCTGGCTTACGTTGTTCCAGAAGGTCCGCTGAAAAACCTGGGCGTTGCCTGGAAAAACGCGATGTGGCGTACCGACCTGGCGAACACTCGTTCCCAGGACGAAAACCGCGTAATTCTGAGCTACACCTACGCGTTCAAGTAAGAGCGTAAAACCTTGCCCGGCGCAACGCCGGGCAGGGTGCTTTTTACTGTTCAAGTCGGGCTCAACCCCCGCAAGCCCTTCCTGAATCCCCTCTTTGTACAGCGTCTCAAGGCCTTCTCGAACCTTGAAGCCGATGTTGATCCTCGGCTGCAGCCAAGTCCAATGAACAGATTTTTAATATTCCTTTATCGTCTAGATAAATCGATATTTATTCTTTTTAAATAATCCGCGACACAGGCACAGTGGGCTCTATAAGCACTCATCAGGAGCCACACCATGAGCCTCAGACTGGGCGACATCGCCCCCGACTTTGAACAGGATTCCAGCGCCGGCAAGATTCGCTTCCACGAGTGGCTGGGCGATAGCTGGGGCGTGCTGTTTTCCCACCCGGCAGACTTCACCCCGGTGTGCACCACCGAACTGGGCTTCACCGCCAAGCTCAAGGATGAATTCGCCAAGCGCGGCGTCAAGGCCATTGCCCTGTCGGTGGACCCGGTGGACTCCCACCACAAGTGGATCGAAGACATCAACGAAACCCAGAACACCCTCGTCAACTTCCCGATCCTGGCCGACGCAGACCGCAAGGTCTCCGACCTGTATGACCTGATCCACCCGAATGCCAGTGACACCCTCACCGTGCGCTCGCTGTTCGTGATTGATCCGAACAAAAAGATTCGCCTGACCATTACCTATCCGGCCAGCACCGGTCGCAACTTCCACGAAATCCTGCGGGTGATCGACTCGCTGCAGCTGACCGACAACTACAAAGTCGCCACCCCAGCCAACTGGCAGGACGGTGACGAGGTGGTGATCGTGCCGTCGCTCAAGGACGAAGAAGAGATCAAGAAACGCTTTCCGAAAGGCTACCGGGCGGTGAAGCCGTACCTGCGGCTCACGCCTCAACCGAATCGTTAAGGCTGATATCGCCATCGCGGGCAAGCCCGCTCCCACAGGGGAATGCGGTTCAACTGTGGGAGCGGGCTTGCCCGCGATGGCGGCCTGCCAGCAACAGAGAGTTCAGGTTGTAAACCGTTTCACATGCAGGGGTTTTAAGGCCGTTTCGACGGCCTTTTTTTATGCCTGGAGTTTGATGAACGGCATATGCATTTAGGGAATAAACAAATGAAAAAATAAGATTTATAGATATATAAATTGGCTGATATGGTCTGTCCCATCTTGGCGCCATCGCCACATAGCGAACCGCCGACACTTTCCAAAGGAATTTCCTAAATGCTGGTCGTAACACTTGGTGGTAGCCCCAGCCAACGTTCCCGGTCCGGGGTGTTGCTGGATCACACCCGCAACTGGTTGCAGCAACAAGGTGTGGAAGTGGTGAGTTATCAGATACGGGACTTCCCGGCCGAAGACTTGCTGCACGCGCGGTTCGACAGCCCCAAGATCATCGACCTGCTGCAGCAAGTGGCGAATGCCGATGGCCTGGTGATCGCCACGCCCGTGTACAAGGCCTCGTTTTCCGGCGCCCTGAAAACCATCCTCGACCTGCTGCCCGAGCGCGCCCTGGCCCACAAAATCGTGTTGCCGATGGCCACCGGCGGCAGCATCGCCCACATGCTGGCGGTGGACTACGCACTGAAGCCGGTGCTGTCGGCCCTGAAAGCCCAGGAATTGCTCCACGGGATTTTTGCCGAAGACAGCCAGATCGCCTACGGCGAAGGCAGTGCCCAGGCGCAGCTGGTGCCGGTGCTGGAGCAACGCCTGAGCGAGGCCCTGGAGACGTTCTACGCCGCCATGGCCCGCCGCCCGAAACCCCTTGATCCCCATGTGTTGAATGAACGTTTGTTGAGTGCTCGCTGGAGCATTTAAGCCTTACCCAGCTTTACCTGGATTCAATAAGTACTACTCACCTTACTCAGCCGCCAACGGCCAAGCAGGTGCAGCCAACCCCCTAATCGTATTGTGGAGAGAGCGCCATGCGCACTGTCATTTTGCGTCGTGGTCTGGTCGCACTGTTTGCTGCGGCTGTGTCCTTCGGCGCCATTGTTCAAGCTCAAGCGGCCGAGACCCTGCGGATCGGCTATCAGAAATACGGCACCCTGGTGCTGCTCAAGGCCAAGGGCTCGCTGGAGAAGCGGCTGGCCGAGCAGGGCGTGCAGGTGCAGTGGACCGAATTTCCCGGCGGCCCCCAGCTGCTGGAAGGACTGAACGTCGGTTCCATCGACTTCGGCGTGACGGGCGAAACCCCGCCGGTGTTCGCCCAGGCCGCCGGTGCCGATCTGCTCTACGTCGCCTACGAACCACCAGCGCCCACCAGCGAAGCGATCCTGGTACCGAAAGACTCGCCGATCAAATCGGTGCAAGACCTCAAGGGCAAGAAAGTCGTCCTCAACAAAGGCTCCAACGTGCACTACCTGCTGGTACGTGCGCTGGAAGATGCCGGCCTGAAATACACCGACGTGCAGACCGTTTTCCTGCCGCCCGCCGATGCCCGTGCTGCGTTCGAGCGTGGCAGCGTCGATGCCTGGGTGATCTGGGACCCGTACCAGGCGGCCGCCGAGAAACAGCTGCAAGCCCGCACCCTGCGTGACGGCACCGGCATTGCCGACAACCATCAGTTCTACCTGGCCACCAAGCCTTACGCCGAAAAACACCCTGAGGTGATCAAGGCGCTGGTGGAAGAAGTGCGCGCCGTGGGCGAATGGTCCAAGGCCAACCCGGAACAAGTCACCGAACAAGTTGCACCGCTGCTGGGCCTGCCCGCCGACATCACCCTGACCTCGGTGAAACGCCAGGGCTACGGCGCGCTCTTCCTGACCCCGGAAGTGGTCGCCGCGCAGCAGAAAATCGCCGACAGCTTCTACCAACTCAAATTGATCCCCAAGCCCTTGAGCGTCAAGGACGTGATCTGGACACCACCCGCCGCCGTTGCCAAAGCGCCGTAATCCGACTTCTTCAGGAGACAACTCCATGAGCCTCAATATTTTCTGGTTTCTGCCTACCCACGGCGACGGCCATTACCTTGGCACCGCCGAAGGCGCTCGCGCCGTTGATCACGGTTACCTGCAGCAAGTGGCCCAGGCGGCAGACCGCCTTGGCTTCGGCGGGGTACTGATTCCCACCGGCCGCTCCTGCGAAGACTCGTGGCTGGTGGCGGCGTCGCTGATCCCGGTGACCCAGCGCTTGAAATTCCTTGTCGCGCTGCGCCCCGGGATCATTTCCCCGACGGTGGCTGCGCGCCAGGCCGCGACCCTGGATCGGTTGTCCGGTGGCCGGGCGTTGTTCAACCTGGTGACCGGTGGAGACCCGGATGAATTGGCCGGCGACGGTTTGTTCCTGAGCCATGAAGAGCGTTACCAGGCGTCGGTGGAATTCACCCGCATCTGGCGCCGCGTGCTGGAAGGCGAAACCGTGGATTACGACGGCCAGCACATCAGCGTCAAAGGCGCCAAGTTGCTCTACCCGCCGATCCAGCAACCGCGTCCGCCGCTGTATTTCGGCGGGTCCTCCGAAGCGGCCCAGGACCTGGCAGCCGAACAAGTGGAAATGGTGTTGACCTGGGGCGAGCCACCGGCTGCGGTAGCGGAAAAGATCGCACAGGTTCGCGCCAAGGCCGCCAAGCTCGGGCGTACCCTGCGCTTCGGCATTCGCCTGCATGTGATCGTGCGTGAAACCAACGCCGAAGCCTGGCAGGCCGCCGACAAACTGATCTCCCACGTGGACGATGAAACCATCGCCCGCGCCCAGGCCTCGCTGTCGCGCTTTGACTCCGTTGGCCAGCAACGCATGGCCGCCTTGCACGGCGGCAGCCGCGACAACCTCGAAGTCAGCCCCAACCTGTGGGCCGGCGTCGGCCTGGTGCGCGGCGGTGCGGGCACCGCCCTGGTAGGCGACGGCCCGACCGTGGCGGCCCGAGTTAAGGAATACGCTGACCTGGGCATCGACACCTTTATCTTCTCCGGTTATCCACACCTGGAAGAGTCGTATCGGGTGGCCGAGTTGCTGTTCCCGCACCTGGACATCGAACGTCCCGAGCTGCCCAAGGGCGCCGGCTACGTCAGCCCGTTCGGCGAAATGGTCGCCAACGACATCCTTCCCAAAGCTGCGTCCCAGAGCTGAGGCGCCGCCATGAACCTCGAAAAGTTAAGTCATCGATTGGCGCCCTGGGCGCTGCCGATTCTGTTGCTGGCGGTATGGCAGTTGTCCGTCTCGGCCGGTTGGCTGTCGACGCGCATTCTGCCGGCACCCAGCGCCGTGATCGAAGCGGGCATCAGCCTGGTGCGCAGTGGCGAAATCTGGACACACCTGGCTATCAGTGGCTGGCGTGCGGGCCTGGGTTTTGTGATCGGCGGCAGCATCGGCCTGGCCCTGGGCTTTATTACCGGTCTGTCGACCTGGGGTGAACGCCTGCTGGACAGCTCGGTGCAGATGATCCGCAACGTGCCGCACCTGGCGCTGATCCCGCTGGTGATCCTGTGGTTCGGCATCGACGAGACCGCGAAGATATTCCTGGTGGCCCTCGGCACGCTGTTCCCGATCTACCTCAATACCTACCACGGCATCCGCAACGTCGACCCGGCGTTGGTGGAAATGGCCCGCAGTTATGGCCTGTCCGGTTTCAGCCTGTTTCGCCAGGTGATCTTGCCGGGTGCCTTGCCTTCGATTCTGGTGGGCGTGCGCTTTGCGTTGGGCTTCATGTGGCTGACGTTGATCGTCGCCGAAACCATCTCCGCCAGTTCCGGCATCGGCTACCTGGCGATGAACGCCCGGGAGTTCCTGCAAACCGACGTGGTGGTACTGGCCATCGTGCTGTACGCGGTACTCGGCAAGCTGGCAGACCTGGCGGCTCGCGGCCTGGAACGTGTCTGGCTGCGCTGGCACCCAGCCTATCAAGTGAATAAAGGAGGTGCGGCATGACCGCTCAACCTCCACGCCTGCTGCGGGGCATTCCCCTGGCAGTGCGCAAGTTGCGCAAGGCTTTCGGCACCCGCGAAGTGCTGAAGGACATCGACCTGCATATTCCGGCCGGTCAATTCGTAGCAGTCGTGGGCCGTAGCGGCTGCGGCAAAAGTACCTTGCTGCGCCTGCTGGCGGGCCTGGATAAGGCCAGCGGTGGTGAACTGCTCGCCGGCTCCGCACCGCTGAGCGATGCGATTGAAGACACGCGGTTGATGTTCCAGGAAGCACGCCTGCTGCCGTGGAAAAAGATCATCGACAACGTGGGCCTGGGGCTCAAGGGCAACTGGCGCCCACAGGCGTTGGAAGCGCTGGAAGCGGTCGGCCTGGCCGAGCGCGCCAACGAGTGGCCGGCGGCGTTGTCCGGTGGCCAGAAGCAGCGCGTGGCCCTGGCCCGCGCCTTGATCCACCAACCGCGCCTGTTGCTGCTGGACGAGCCGCTGGGGGCCCTGGATGCCCTGACCCGGATCGAGATGCAACAACTGATCGAGAACCTCTGGCGCAAGCACGGTTTCACCGTGTTGCTGGTGACCCACGACGTCAGCGAAGCCGTGGCCATTGCCGACCGGGTGATCCTGATCGAAGACGGCGAAATCGGCCTCGACCTGTACGTGGAACTCCCACGTCCGCGGGTGCGTGGCTCCCACCGCCTGGCGGCGCTGGAAACCGAAGTGCTTAACCGTGTGTTGTCGCTGCCCGGCACTCCGCCGGAACCCGAACCTGTTTCACCGCTGCCTACGCAATTGCGTTGGGCTCAATAACTCACTTGTCTTACACAGGAAGAACGACCATGACTATTAAAGCCATCAACGTACGTAACCAGTTCAAAGGCACCATCAAGGAAATCGTCGAAGGTGACGTGCTGTCGGAAATCGACGTGCAGACCGCGTCCGGCATCGTGACTTCGGTGATCACCACTCGCTCGGTGAAAGAGCTGGAGCTGGTGATTGGCAGCGAAGTGATTGCCTTCGTCAAATCCACCGAGGTGTCGATCGCCAAGTTGTGATTGGCGTTCTTGAAACCGCCATCGCAGGCAAGCCAGCTCCCACATTTTGATCTGTGTGGGAGCTGGCTTGCCTGCGATAAGGCCTTTGTGAGCAACACATCAATCAGGCACTGACCACCCGTTTGGGCAAGAACGCCGGCAAGTAAAGCCCCACATACGCATCAAACACCCGCATGCCTTCCTCGGCCATGCGCGGGGTGATCTGCCCGTGCTGATGCACCGAGCGCGCGTAGACGCGGTCGCTCAGTTCCAGGGCCAGCGCAAACACGTCGACATCGGCGGGCAGGCTCGGCAGCTCGAAGTGCCGGTTGAACACTTCATGCATCAGGTTTCCCAGCTCCAGATCGTGCTGGCGGTCAGCCTGTGTCACTTCGGTCAACCCATGCTGGGCGAGGATCAATTGCCGGGCGGCGGCGTCGTTGCTGTAGATGGTGAGCATGCGCTGTTCCACCACGCCGGACAGGTCGCGCCAGTGTTTGAGTGAATCATGATCGATGGGCGCTTGGATGGCTGCGCGGAAGGCGGCGTGCACATCGGCGGTCAACGCTTCGAGCAAGGCCGGCACACTGGCAAAGAAGTGGTACACCGACGAAGGCGGAATCTGCGCCCGTTCGGCCACGCTGTAGATCGACAGGCTCGCCACGCCTTCGGCGGCCAGCAAGGTGCGGGCGGCGTCGAGTATCGCGTCGATCCGGGCCTGGCTGCGGGCGCGGGGTTTGCGAGGGGCGGGGCGATTCATTGAAGTCTCCTACAGGGCAGCGGGCATTGTACGCAGAGCCACTGGATGATCCATACCTTGTGGCGAGGGAGCTTGCTCCCGCTGGGCTGCGCAGCAGACCCAAACCGGCACCCCGGTCCTGCCTGAAAGAGCGCGGTGTTCTGATGGGGGCCGCTTCGCAGCCCGGCGGGAGCAAGCTCCCTCGCCACAACCGGCATAAAAAAACGCCGCAGGCCAAAAGCCTGCGGCGTTCCTTTAATCAAGCAACCGCTTACACGGTATGCAGGTACCAGTTGTACTCAAGGTCGGAGATGGAGTGTTCGAACTCTTCCAGCTCACTTTCCTTACAGGCGACGAAGATATCGATGTATTTAGGATCGATGTACTTGGCCATCACCTCGCTGTCGTCCAACTCGCGCAGGGCATCACGCAGGTTGTTCGGCAGGCTCTGTTCGTTCTGCTCGTAGCTGTTGCCTTCCACCGGTGCGCCAGGCTCGATCTTGTTGGTCAGGCCGTGATGCACGCCCGCCAATACCGAAGCCATCAGCAGGTAAGGGTTGGCGTCGGCGCCAGCCACACGGTGTTCGATACGTACGGCGTCGGACGAGCCGGTCGGTACGCGAATCGCTACGGTGCGGTTATCCAGGCCCCAGCACGGCGAGTTCGGCACGTAGAACTGTGCGCCGAAACGACGGTAGGAGTTGACGTTAGGGCACAGGAACGCCATTTGGGCGGGTAGGGTCTCCAGCACACCGCCGATCGCGTGACGCAATGCGGCGTTCTGCTCGGGATCCTCGCTGGCAAAGATGTTCTTGCCGTCCTTGTCCAGGATCGAAATGTGTACGTGTAGGCCGTTGCCTGCCTGGCCCGGGTAAGGCTTGGCCATGAAGGTGGTGTCCATCTCATGGTCGTAGGCGATGTTCTTGATCAAGCGCTTGAGCAGTACCGCGTAGTCGCAGGCCTTTATAGGGTCGGCAACGTGGTGCAGGTTCACTTCGAACTGCGCCGGGGCACTTTCCTTGACGATGGCGTCGGCAGGGATGCCTTGCTCTTTTGCACCTTCCAGAATGTCCTGGAGGCAGTCGACGTATTCGTCGAGGTCGTCGATCAGGTAGACCTGTGTCGAGTGCGGGCGTTTGCCGGAGATCGGCGAGCGGGGCGGTTGTGGCCGGCCATTCACGTTCTCCTGGTCAATCAGGTAGAACTCCAGCTCGAATGCGGCGCAGATGGTCAGACCGAGGTCGTCAAACTTGCTTACAACCTGGCGGAGAACTTCGCGAGGATCGGCGAAGAAAGGTTCACCTTCGAGTTCGTGCATGGTCATCAGCAGCTGCGCGGTTGGGCGCTTTTGCCAGGGTTCATTGCACAGGGTGTCGGGGATTGGATAACAGATTCGGTCAGCATCACCGATGTCCAGGCCCAGGCCGGTGCTTTCCACCGTTGAGCCGTTGATATCCAGGGCAAATAGAGAGGCAGGCAGGTTAATGCCCTTCTCGTAAACCTTGTGGAGGCTGGTGCGTTCGATGCGCTTGCCGCGCACCACACCATTCATATCCGCAATTAGAAGGTCTACGTACAGAACCTCAGGATGATCCTTAAGGAACGCGTTCGCTTCGTTAAGCTGAACGGCACGCGGGGGTACCGACATGATGCAACACCTTTGTTGTTAAAAATATCAATCATTGATCTCTTCGGGTTTCAGTCAACCCGAACGGCATGCCGAAGTCAAGCGAGGCCTTTTTTGCCCTAAAAAAGCGCCATGAGGGCTTTTTTGGGGCTTTTTGGGGCGGTTTTTTGGGATTGGGGCTCTTGGAACCAGCACGTTTGAGCGGGCCGTGTTGTATTTTTTACGGGGGTGTTGTGTAAAAAAATGAACAAGGCTAAGCTCGATTCAAACCCATAACAGCAATAATACCGGGGTGCTTCATGTCTCGCCTGCCGTTAATCGGCGTCACCGCCTGCTCCAAACAGGTCGGTCTGCATGCTTATCACATCAGTGGCGACAAATACGTCCGTGCAGTGGCCACCGCTGCCAAGGGCTTGCCATTGATCATTCCGTCCCTGGCGGATGTGCTCGACCCGGCCAATATTCTTGACGGCCTGGACGGCATTCTTTTTACCGGCTCACCTTCCAATATCGAACCCTTTCACTACGACGGTCCGGCCAGCGCGCCCGGGACTGCTCATGATTCTGCACGGGACCAAACCACCCTGCCGCTGCTGCGTGCCGCCATCGCGGCCGGCGTTCCGGTGCTGGGGATTTGCCGTGGCTTCCAGGAAATGAACGTGGCGTTTGGCGGCAGCCTGCACCAGAAGGTTCACGAAGTGCCGGGCATGATGGATCACCGCGAAGACGACACCCAGCCGCTGGAAATCCAGTATGGCCCGGCGCACCCGGTGGCCATCTCCCCGAATGGGGTATTGGCAAGCCTGGGCTTGCCGCCGACGATCCAGGTCAACTCGATTCATTCACAGGGCATCGACCGCCTGGCGCTGGGTTTTCAGGTCGAGGCCACCGCGCCGGACGGCTTGATCGAAGGCTTTTCGATCCCCGCGGGCAAGGCTTTTGCTTTAGGAGTGCAATGGCACCCCGAATGGCAGGTAAGCTCTAACCCGCACTACCTCGCAATCTTCCAGGCATTTGGCAATGCCTGTCGAAAGCGGGTGATGCAACGCGACGCGGATGCTGCGTCAACTTACGCCTGACCTTTAATGGATGTCAGGAAACACAGCCCAGAGGCATTTATGAGTAACAACCTCGACCAGCTCACCGATTGGTTGAAAGACCACAAGATCACAGAAGTCGAATGCATGATTGGCGACCTCACCGGCATCACCCGGGGCAAGATCTCGCCGACCAACAAGTTCATCGCCGAAAAAGGCATGCGCCTGCCCGAGAGCGTTCTGTTGCAGACCGTGACCGGCGACTATGTCGAAGACGACATCTATTACGAATTGCTCGACCCGGCCGATATCGACATGATCTGCCGCCCGGACGAGAACGCGGTGTACCTGGTGCCCTGGGCCATAGAGCCTACCGCCCAGGTGATCCACGACACCTACGACAAGCAAGGCAACCCGATCGAGCTGTCGCCGCGCAACGTGCTCAAGAAAGTCCTCAAGCTCTACGCCGACAAAGGCTGGCAGCCCATCGTGGCGCCGGAGATGGAGTTCTACCTGACCAAACGCTGCGAAGACCCGGACTTCCCGCTGCAACCGCCGATTGGCCGCTCCGGTCGCCCGGAGACTGGCCGCCAGTCCTTCTCTATAGAAGCCGCCAACGAATTCGACCCGTTGTTCGAAGACGTCTACGACTGGTGCGAGCTGCAGGAGCTGGACCTCGACACGTTGATCCACGAAGACGGCACCGCGCAGATGGAAATCAACTTCCGTCACGGCGATGCATTGTCCCTGGCCGACCAGATCCTGGTGTTCAAGCGCACCATGCGCGAAGCGGCGCTCAAGCACAACGTGGCGGCCACCTTCATGGCCAAGCCCATGACCGGCGAGCCCGGCAGCGCGATGCACCTGCACCAGAGCATCATCGACATCGCCACCGGCAAGAACGTCTTCTCCAATGAAGACGGGAGCAAGAGCGAGCTGTTCCTGCACCACATCGGTGGCCTGCAGAAATTCATCCCCGAGTTGTTGCCGCTGTTCGCGCCCAACGTGAACTCGTTCCGTCGCTTCCTGCCCGACACTTCGGCGCCGGTCAACGTGGAATGGGGCGAAGAAAACCGCACCGTTGGCCTGCGGGTACCGGATGCCGGCCCACAGAACCGTCGGGTGGAAAACCGCCTGCCGGGCGCCGACGCCAACCCGTACCTGGCGATTGCCGCCAGCCTGCTGTGTGGCTACATCGGCATGGTCGAAGGCATCAGCCCAAGTGCGCCAGTGGTTGGCCGTGGTTACGAGCGCCGCAACCTGCGCCTGCCGCTGACCATCGAAGACGCCCTGGAACGCATGGAAAACAGCAAGACCATCGAGAAATACCTGGGTCACAAATTCATCACAGGCTACGTCGCGGTCAAGCGGGCCGAGCATGAAAACTTCAAGCGCGTGATCAGTTCGTGGGAGCGGGAATTCCTGCTCTTCGCCGTCTGATGCGCCGGGCGCGCCCTTTAAACGGCGCGTCCTCACCTGAAACATCTAGGAGATTGGTATGTCCAGCAACAACCCGCAAACCCGTGAATGGCAAGCCTTGAGCAGCGATCACCACCTGGCGCCGTTCAGCGACTTCAAGCAATTGAAAGAGAAAGGCCCACGGATCATCACCAAAGCCCACGGCGTTTACCTGTGGGACAGCGAAGGCAACAAGATTCTCGACGGCATGGCCGGCCTGTGGTGCGTGGCGATCGGTTACGGTCGCGACGAACTGGCTGATGCGGCCGCCAAGCAGATGAAAGAGCTGCCTTACTACAACCTGTTCTTCCAGACGGCCCACCCGCCGGTGCTGGAACTGGCCAAAGCCATCTCCGATATCGCCCCGCAAGGCATGAACCACGTGTTCTTCACCGGTTCCGGCTCCGAAGGCAACGACACCATGCTGCGTATGGTCCGCCACTACTGGGCGATCAAAGGCCAGCCGAACAAGAAAACCATCATCAGCCGCAAGAATGGCTACCACGGCTCCACCGTGGCCGGCGCGAGCCTGGGCGGCATGACCTACATGCATGAACAGGGCGACTTGCCGATCCCGGGCATCGTCCACATCGCCCAGCCGTACTGGTTTGGCGAAGGCGGCGACATGAGCCCGGAAGAGTTCGGCGTGTGGGCGGCCAACCAGTTGGAAGAGAAGATTCTGGAACTGGGCGTGGACAACGTCGGTGCCTTTATTGCCGAGCCGATCCAGGGCGCCGGTGGCGTGATCGTGCCGCCTGCCAGCTACTGGCCGCGCATCAAGGAAATCCTCGCCAAGTACGACATCCTGTTCGTGGCCGATGAAGTGATCTGCGGCTTTGGCCGTACCGGTGAGTGGTTCGGTAGCGATTTCTACGACCTCAAGCCAGACATGATGACCATCGCCAAGGGCCTGACCTCGGGCTACATCCCGATGGGCGGCCTGATCGTGCGCGACGAAGTGGTCGCTGTGCTGAACGAAGGCGGTGATTTCAACCACGGTTTCACCTACTCCGGTCACCCGGTGGCGGCGGCTGTCGCCCTGGAAAACATCCGCATCATGCGCGATGAACAAATTGTTAAGCGCGTTCACGACGAAACGGCACCCTATTTGCAAAAGCGTCTGAGGGAACTGGCTGATCACCCGCTGGTGGGTGAAGTTCGCGGTGTGGGCATGCTCGGTGCGATCGAGTTGGTACAGGACAAGGCAACACGCAAACGTTACGAAGGCCGTGGCGTTGGCATGATCTGCCGTACGTTCTGCTTCGAGAATGGCCTGATCATGCGCGCCGTGGGCGACACCATGATCATTTCGCCACCGCTGGTGATCAGCAAGGCCGAGATAGACGAGTTGGTGACCAAGGCGCGGCACTGCCTGGACCTGACTTTGGCGGCATTGCAGGGCTAAATGCTAGGCTCAGAACGCAGCGCCGGTTGGGCGCTGCTTCTGGGATGTTAGAAAAGTGGGGCATTGGTTGAAAGCCGGCCCTTGAACTTGCCAGACTGTCGCCCTGTTTTGTTGCCCTTAGACGGGCTGCGAAACACGTTGTACGTAAAGAACGAACGTGGCCCAAAAAAGAAAAAATTGGAGCATGACCGAATGAAGGCATTAGGTTTGAAGAACGCTGGCAAGACCCTCCTGGCCTTGTCCCTGATGGGGGCCATGGCAGGCGCGGCGCACGCCGACGATAAAGTGCTGCACGTTTATAACTGGTCCGACTACATCGCACCGGACACCATCGCGAACTTTGAAAAAGAGTCCGGGATCAAGGTGGTCTATGACGTGTTCGACTCCAACGAAACCCTGGAAGCCAAGTTGCTGGCAGGCAAGTCCGGTTACGACATCGTCGTGCCGTCGAACAACTTCCTGGCCAAGCAGATCAAGGCCGGTGTTTACCAGGAACTGGACAAGTCCAAACTGTCGAACTACGACAACTTGAACAAATCCCTGCTTAAAGCCGTGTCCGTCAGCGACCCGGACAACAAGCACGCCTTCCCGTACATGTGGGGCTCGATCGGCATCGGTTACAACCCGGAGAAGGTCAAGGCCGCACTGGGCATCGACAAGATCGACTCGTGGGACACCATCCTCAAGCCGGAAAACCTCGCCAAGCTCAAAGGCTGCGGTGTGAGCTTCCTCGATTCGCCAACCGAAATGCTGCCGGTGGCGCTGCATTACCTGGGCCTGCCGACCGACACCCAGAAGAAAGAAGACCTCAAGCAAGCCGAGGCGCTGTTCCTCAAGCTGCGTCCTTCGATCGGCTACTTCCACTCGTCCAAGTACATCTCCGACCTGGCCAACGGCAATATCTGCGTAGCCGTGGGTTACTCGGGTGACGTGCAACAGGCCAAGTCCCGCGCGGCTGAAGCCGGTGGCAAGGTCAAGGTTGCCTACGACATTCCGAAAGAAGGTGCCGGCAGCTTCTACGATATGGTCGCCATCCCTAAAGATGCCGAAAACGTCGACGCCGCCTACAAGTTCATGAACTACCTGCTCAAGCCGGAAGTCATGGCGAGCATTACCAACAGCGTGCGTTTCCCGAACGGTAACGAGAAAGCCACCGCACTGGTCGACAAAGACATCACCAGCGACCCGGGTATCTACCCGCCGGCGGACGTGCAAGCCAAGCTTTATGCAATTGCTGACTTGCCGGCTGCTACTCAGCGGGAAATGACCCGCAGCTGGACCAAAATCAAATCGGGCAAGTAAGCCGACTTGATACCCGTTTTGTTAACCGCCGCGATGCGCGCGGTGGTTAACAAAACAATTTAATGACAGAAAGTTTTGCCGGATCGGTTTATCGAGGGTAAGTTGCGCGCCGGTTTTGTTGCCGGGCAACAACTTCGGGCCCAACTATTTAAGAGGACCTCCACTTGCCAATTTCTTTATTTCGCAAAGCCATGCTGGTGGGTGCAGGTATCACGCTGGCTGTCAGCGTGCAGGCCGCGCCGACTGTGCATATTTATAACTGGTCGGACTACATCGGCCCCGACACCCTGGCCAACTTTGAAAAGGCCACCGGCATCAAGCCGGTCTACGACGTGTTCGACTCCAACGAAACCCTGGAAGGCAAGTTGCTGGCCGGGCGTACCGGGTATGACGTGGTCGTGCCGTCGAACCACTTCCTCGGCAAGCAGATCAAGGCCGGGGCGTTCCAGAAGCTCGACAAGTCGCAGCTGACCCACTACGCCAACCTCGACCCGGCGCTGCTCAAGCGCCTGGAAAAGAATGACCCGGGCAACCAGTACGCCGTGCCGTACCTGTGGGGCACCAACGGCATTGGCTACAACGTCGACAAGGTCAAGGAAGTGCTGGGCGTCGACCATATCGATTCCTGGGCCGTGCTGTTCGAGCCGGAAAACATGAAGAAGCTGGCCACCTGCGGCGTGTCGTTCATGGACTCGGCGGATGAAATGCTGCCGGCGGTGCTCAACTACATGGGCCTGAACCCCAACAGCACCAACCCTGAAGACTACAAGAAGGCTGAAGAGAAACTCCTGAAAGTGCGTCCGTACGTGACCTACTTCCATTCTTCCAAGTACATCTCGGACCTCGCCAACGGCAACATCTGCGTGGCGGCCGGCTTTTCCGGTGATGTGTTCCAGGCCAAGGCCCGTGCGGCCGAGGCGGGCAAAGGCGTGAACATCGCCTACGTGATTCCCAAAGAAGGCGGCAACCTGTGGTTCGACGTGCTGGCCATCCCCAAGGATGCGACCAACGTCAAAGAGGCCCTCGCCTTCATCAACTATTTGCTGAAACCTGAGGTGATCGCTCAGGTCAGTGATTACGTCGGTTATGCCAACCCTAACCCAGGGGCGGACAAACTGATGGAGCAATCGATACGCACTGACGAAGCGGTTTACCCACCGCAGGCGGTTCTCGACCGGACTTTTGTCAACTTCGAGCTACCCCCGAAAGTGCAACGTTTGATGACCCGTAGCTGGACCAAGGTCAAGACGGGCAAGTAAGGCTCAAACTATCCAAGGCTCGTCCGTATTGGGCGAGCTGCACTCTTTTTTTCTGGGAGTTTCGTAAATGGCAGTTGCCTCCGGCGCCTATAAGAAAGCCCTCGAGGGCGACCAGACACCGAAAAAGGTGCTGGTCAAAATCGACCGGGTCACGAAGAAGTTCGACGAGACGATTGCCGTGGACGATGTGTCCCTGGAAATCAAGAAAGGCGAAATCTTCGCCTTGCTCGGCGGATCGGGTTCGGGCAAATCCACCTTGCTGCGCATGCTCGCAGGCTTCGAGCGCCCAACGGAAGGACGCATTTACCTCGACGGTGTAGACATCACCGACATGCCGCCCTACGAGCGGCCGATCAACATGATGTTCCAGTCCTACGCCTTGTTCCCCCACATGACCGTGGCCCAGAACATCGCGTTTGGCCTGCAACAGGACAAGATCCCCAAGGCCGAGGTCGACGCCCGCGTGGCCGAAATGCTCAAGCTGGTGCAGATGAGCCAGTACGCCAAGCGCAAGCCGCACCAGCTGTCTGGCGGCCAGCGTCAGCGGGTGGCGTTGGCGCGTTCCCTGGCCAAGCGTCCGAAACTGCTGTTGCTCGATGAGCCGATGGGCGCATTGGACAAGAAGCTGCGTTCGCAGATGCAACTGGAGCTGGTTGAGATCATCGAGCGCGTGGGCGTGACCTGCGTGATGGTGACCCACGACCAGGAAGAGGCCATGACCATGGCCGAGCGCATCGCGATCATGCACCTGGGTTGGATCGCCCAGATCGGCAGCCCGATCGACATCTATGAAACGCCTACCAGCCGCCTGGTGTGCGAGTTCATCGGCAACGTCAACATCTTCGACACCCAGGTGGTGGACGACGCCGAAGGCCACGCGGTGCTCAAGTGCCCGGACCTGGACCGCGACATCTACGTTGGCTACGGCATCGCCACTTCGGTGGAAGACAAGTCGGTGACCTACGCCATCCGCCCTGAAAAGCTGCTGGTGACCACCGAAATGCCGACCTGCGAGCACAACTGGTCCAGCGGCAAGGTGCACGACATCGCCTACCTGGGCGGCCACTCGGTGTTCTACGTCGAATTGCCGAGCGGCAAGCTGGTGCAATCCTTCGTGGCCAACGCCGAACGCCGTGGCCAGCGCCCAACCTGGGGTGACCAGGTGTACGTGTGGTGGGAAGACGACAGCGGCGTGGTACTTCGCTCATGAACATGAAGAAGTTCAAACGCCAGCTGCAACGAATAACGCCCGGTGGCCGGCATGTGGTCATCGGGATCCCTTTCCTCTGGCTGTTCCTGTTCTTCGCGCTGCCGTTCTTCATCGTCTTGAAGATCAGCTTTGCCGAAGCCGACGTGGCGATCCCGCCGTACACCGAGATCTACACCTTCGTTGAACAGAAACTGCAGTTGGTGCTGAACCTGGCCAACTACGGGATGCTGGGCGATGACGAGCTGTACATCGCGGCGTACCTGGGCTCGCTGAAGATGGCGTTTTTCAGCACCATCCTCTGCCTGCTGATCGGCTACCCGATGGCCTACGCCATTGCCAGCGCCCGCAAGGAAATCCAGACCGTGCTGGTGCTGCTGATCATGATGCCGACCTGGACGGCCATCCTGATCCGCGTGTATGCGTGGATGGGCATCCTCAGCAACAACGGTTTGCTCAACAGCTTTTTGATGTCCATCGGGCTGATCAACGAACCGCTGCAGATCCTCAACACCAACATCGCGGTGTACATCGGCGTGGTTTATTCGTACCTGCCGTTCATGATCCTGCCGCTGTACGCCAACCTGGTGAAGCACGACCAGAGCCTGCTGGAAGCCGCATCGGACCTGGGTTCGAGCACCTTCAACAGCTTCTGGAAAATCACCGTGCCGCTGTCCAAGAACGGCATCATCGCCGGCTGCATGCTGGTGTTTATCCCGGTGGTGGGCGAGTTCGTGATCCCGGAACTGCTGGGCGGTCCGGAAACCCTGATGATCGGTAAAGTGTTGTGGCAAGAATTCTTCAACAACCGTGACTGGCCGGTGGCGTCTGCCCTGGCGGTGGTGATGCTGGCGATCCTGATTGTGCCGATCATCCTGTTCAACCGCAGCCAAGCCAAAGAGATGGAGGGCAAGATATGAAGCGCGTCAGTTTCTCAAGCTTCATGCTGGTGGCGGGGTTGCTGTTCATCTACCTGCCGATGCTGATCCTGGTGATCTACTCGTTCAACGAATCCAAGCTGGTGACAGTGTGGGGCGGTTGGTCGGTGAAGTGGTACGTCGGCCTGTTGGACAACACCCAGTTGATGGGCTCGGTAGGGCGCTCGCTGGAAATTGCCTGCTACACGGCGATTGCGGCGGTGGCGCTGGGTACATTGGCGGCGTTCGTGCTGACGCGTATCAGCCAGTTCAAGGGCCGCACGCTGTTCGGCGGCCTGGTGACGGCACCGCTGGTCATGCCGGAAGTGATTACCGGCCTGTCGCTGTTGCTGCTGTTCGTGGCCATGGCGCAGATGATCGGCTGGCCCCAGGAACGTGGCCTGGTCACCATCTGGATTGCCCACACCACGTTCTGTTCGGCGTATGTGGCGGTGGTGGTGTCGGCGCGCTTGCGTGAGCTGGACCTGTCGATTGAAGAGGCCGCCATGGATTTGGGGGCGCGGCCGTGGAAGGTGTTCTTCCTGATCACCATCCCGATGATCGCGCCGTCGCTGGCGGCGGGCGGCATGATGTCGTTCGCGCTGTCCCTGGATGACCTGGTGTTGGCCAGCTTCGTGTCGGGGCCGGGCTCGACCACGTTGCCGATGGAAGTGTTCTCGGCGGTGCGCCTGGGGGTTAAACCCGAGATCAACGCCGTGGCCAGCCTGATTCTGTTGGCGGTGTCGCTGGTGACCTTCCTGGTGTGGTTCTTCAGCCGTCGTGCCGAAGAACACCGCAAGAAAGCCATCCAGCAGGCGATTGAAGAAGCGGCTGCGGATGGTTGGGAGAAGCCGGCGGACTCGCGTCGTGCACCGGCACCGATCTAACTGACGGAACCGGCTTAAAAAAATGTGGGAGCTGGCTTGCCTGCGATAGCGGTGTATCAGTCAACAAATTAGTCGACTGTCACACCGCCATCGCAGGCAAGCCAGCTCCCACAGTGGTTTTGTGGTGTTTACAAGGTTGTGTTTCAGGCCACCCAAGGCGACTTGCGAATCACCTCGACAAAGTTCATCGGCTTGAACCCAGGCTCCTGATCCACCAACACATCGGTCTTCACGTTGCCAAACGTGGTCTGCGGACGATGGCGCAAGCCGTCGGCAAACGCGCAGATGATGCACTCCTTGAACCCTTCACCCCGAGGGTGCGCATGCACCACGGCTTCGCGCTGCACGCTGCTGAACGCCGCGTACTCCATCCCCAGCACATCCATTTCCACGCCGGCCGTCACCAGCGCCACGGTCGGACGCAAGTGCTTGGGCACACCCGGTGTGGTGTGCAGGGCGATCGACAACCACACTTGCTCGATATCGTCGTCGCTCAACCCGTACGGCTTGAGAAAGTCCGCCGCGGCGTTGGCGCCGTCCACTTCAAAACGCTCGTCGTCACTGCGGTGACCGTCCACCAGGCCCAAATCGTGGAACATCGCGCCGACGTACAGCAGCTCCGGGTTATAGGCCAACTGCTGGCGCTCACCGCTCAAGGCGCCGAACAGGAATACCCGGCGGGAGTGGTGGTACAGCAGGTCGGATTCGATGTCGCGGATGTATTCGGTGGTGGCCTTGGCCAGGGCGCTGTCCGGGATCTTGATGCCGGCGATGGTGGTGCTCATGGTCGTTCTCCTCAAGAAAGCGCCGGGGTTGGCGCTGATGAGTCCAGTCTGGTCGCGCACCCGCGAGGGGGCTACCGCGGCGAGGGCGCGATCCCGGCCAATGTGCCGCGATATCGCGCCAAGCAGCCTGTGGGAGCTGGCTTGCCTGCGATGCGGCCAACGCGGTCTGTCAGTTAGACTGAGGTGATGCCATCGCCGGCAAGCCAGCTCCTACAGGGGTTTGTGTTTATTCAGTTGAAAAAGGTGTTCCTGCTCATGGGCAAAACCGTCGCCATCCTGATCTTCCCCGGCGTCCAGTCACTGGACGTGACCGGGCCCCTGGATGTGTTCTGTGAGGCCAACCGGTTTCTGCCGCCCGGGGAGCATTACCAGCTGGAGGTGATTGGCCTGGGGCACGGCAACATGGCCTGTTCCAACGGTTTGTCATTGCAGGCGCACCGGCATTTCAGCGACGCCCTCGAGCCTTACGACCTGCTGTTGATGGCCGGCGGGCCGCAGCTGCCGTTCGAGGATTTTGGCCCGGTATTCAATCAATGGCTGCGGGACGCCAGTGCTCGAGCGAAGCGCTTCGGCTCCATCTGCAACGGTGCCTTCCTGCTCGCCCGCGCCGGGTTGCTGGACGGGCGCACGGTCACCACCCACTGGGGCGACGCCGCCGATCTGGCCAGCTTATGCCCGTCGGCCCAGGTGGAAGCCGACCGCCTCTATGTGCAGGACGGCAACCTCTACACCTCCGCCGGGGTGACGGCGGGCATTGACCTGTCGCTGTACCTGCTGGCCCAGGACCACGGTCCGGAAGTGGCCCTCAGCGTGGCCAAGCGTCTGGTGGTATTTACCCAGCGTTCCGGCGGGCAGTCGCAGTTCAGCCCGTTTCTCACGCCCCACGCCGAAGCCACCTCGGCGGTGGCATTGGTGCAGCTGTACGTATTGGCCAACCTGACGGGCGACCTGACCATCGCCGACCTGGCCAAGGCGGCGAACATGAGTGCGCGCAACTTCTCGCGGGTATTTGCCCGGGAAGCGCAGATCACCCCGGCGGAGTTCGTCGAGCGGGCGCGGGTGGATGCGGCGCGGGTGATGCTGGAAAGCACCCACGCACCGCTCAAGACCGTGGCGTATCAGTGCGGCTTTCGCGATGCCCAGCACATGCGCAGTGTGTTCAATCGCCGGCTGGGCGTGACGCCGCAACAATTCCGGCTTAACTTTGCGGCGCCGGTTTGAGCGTGTCGTAGGCTTCCAGGGCGCGCAGCGAATAGATGTACGCTGCGCCGGCATTCAGCGAGATCGCCGTGGCCAGGGTCGCGGCCACTTCTTCGCGGGTGGCGCCGGCCTTGATCGCTGCGTCGGCATGTACACCGATGCAACCGTCACAGCGGGTAGTGATGGCCACGGCGATGGAAATCAGCTCGCGGGTCTTGGCATCGAGGACGTTGTTTTCCTCGGCAGCTTCCCCCAGCGCCATGTAGGCTTTGACCATCTTCGGGTTGCTCTTGCCCAGTGCGCCAAAGGCTTTCTTCACGGTAGGCAGCAAGTCGGACCAGTTATTGAACATTGCGTTAACTCCTCAGCGGGTTTGGGTGTGAAGCCAGTTTGCGCGGTTCAGGTTTGGCGCTTTTGTTCGATCCACTCACCTTTTTGACCGATGCTCGCAAATGAACTCCATCGACACCCTGATCGCCTTGGCCAACCTGCGGGGCAGCCTGGACCTGCGTTGCCAGTTCCAGGGCGCCTGGGCCATGGACCACGAGCCCGAGCCGCTGGGCGTGGCGCCGTATCACATCGTGCTGGCGGGCACCTGTCGCGCCGAATTGTCCGGCGGCCAGCAAGTGACGCTGGAGGAGGGCGACATCCTGTTGATGCCCGGTGGCGCGACGCATCTGGTGCGCAGCCAGGGCGCGCGGGTAGAGCCGGTGGCGCAGACCGTGATCAAGGGCGGCCTGCTGCCGATCCATCGCCTGGGGAGTGATCAGCCGGACGTGGACATGCTCTGCGGCAGTTTTCGCTACAACCGCCAGTCGCTGTTGTTCAGTGCGTTGCCGGACTACCTGGTGGTGTCCAGCCGGCAGTGGCAGGCCGATGGACAGTTGGCGGCACTGATCGCCTTGCTGCGCAGCGAGGCGGACGGTCAGCAGTTGGGCGCGCGGTTTTTTATCGATGCGCTGTCGTCGGCGTTGTTCACCCTGATTTTGCGGGCCTGGCTTACGCAGCAAGCCCCGGCGGCGGGCACCTTTGCCTTGCTGGCCGACAAACGTCTGGGCAAGGCCTGGCAGGCGATGTTGGCCGAGCCCGGGCATGAGTGGACCATCGACAGCCTGGCCAGCGCCGCGTCGATGTCCCGGGCAACGTTCATGCGGGCGTTTGTCAAAGTGGCCGGCGTTTCGCCGTGGGTGCTGCTGACGCAGTTGCGCATGGAGCTGGCGTTCAACCTGCTGCATCAGTCGCGGCTGAGCCTGACGGACATCGCCGCCCAGGCGGGGTATCAATCCCAGGCGGCGTTCAGCAAGAAATTCAAGGAAACCTACGGTGAGGCGCCGGGGCGGCTTCGAGCACGGTAGATGCCACGATGGAGCGCTAAATGTGGGAGCTGGCTTGTGTGGGAGCCGGGCTTGCCCGCGATGGCATCACCGCGGTGTAACTGAGATACCGAGGCGCCTGCATCGCAGGCAAGCCAGCTCCCACACAAGCCAGCTCCCACACAGTCCGTATTTCAACCACCTATCTGGCAGGCAACAGCTTCAGCGTACTGCGGGTATTCGCCGTCACTTCCTCATCATTGAAATGCGCCTGCTCATACCCGCCCTCGATATACGTCTGCGCCTGGTCGGAGTAGTGCTTGTCGAACGGCACGCCACTCTGCCCGACCGGGTTGATGGTCAGCGCATGCGCAGCATCGGCGAAGTCGATCAGGCGCCGGGTCGATGGGCCGTAGGTCACTGGCCACGGCGCCGGGCCGATCTGTGCCGACAGGTTGTTGGGCACTTCATGGGTACCGGGAGCGGCAAACGGGCCGACGTTGACGATCTTGTCCAACGGCTTCTGCGAGCCCAGCGGGTGGCCGTGGGTCAGGGTGTGGGCCTTGCCCCACTGCCACTGCGACGGGTCATCGCCGAAGGTCGCCTTGAGGTGTTGCAGGCTGTTGTCCCAGGCGAGCTTGACGGTGTCGGCGCGGTGGCCGTCCCACCAGGGCGAATCCGCTGAAGCCGTCAGGCGCGGCAAGGCGGCGTCCACCACGCGGGTGCTCAGGAGCGTCTTGAACATCGCGTCCCCCAGTTTCGGGCGAAACGCTGCATCGGTGAGGTTGAACAGGAACTGGTTGAACAGCGTGGCACTGGTGGAATCCAGCGGGTAATCACCTTTCCACGTTGCCAGTTGCTCCACCAGTTTCAACTGCGCCGGGTCCTTGACCACTTCGCGCAGTACCGGCAACAGCGGCGCCAGCAGTCGCGGGCCATAGGCGGTAGTGGTGCCGAGCTGCAAGGCCTGGCTGTTCTCCACGTCCCATTTCACGCTGTTGTCGCTCAGTTGCGCGTTCAGCTGCTGGCCACGGTCGGCGAGGTTGTAATAACCGGGGATCGGCATGCCGGTGGGCGACGCCGGCTGGGCGTTGGCGGATACCACATAACCCCGCGCCGGGTTTTCTTCCTGGGGATTGGCGCTGAACGGGTAGAACCCGAGTTTGTCCGCCTGGGCGGTGCTGCCGTCGAGGATAAAACCCGGGTTGACCCCCGCCGGGCGGATCGGCAATTGCGCTGCCGCCCACCAGCCGATATCGCCCTTGGCATTCGCCCATACGATGTTCAGGCCAGGCGCCTGGACCTTGGCCGCCGCCGCCCGGGCCTTGGCCAGCGTGTCGGCACGGTTGAGCTGGTAGAAACCGTCGAGGATCGGGTTCTCGGTATCGAGGAACGCCCACCACATGGCGATCGGGGTCTTGCCGGCGTTTTCCCCGAGTACGTCATTGATGATCGGGCCGTGGGGCGAGGTGCGCAGGGTGAGGGTCACCGGGTCCTGGCCCTTGACTGCGATCTGCTGCTCGCTGCTGGTCATGTCCACCCACTTGTCGTGGTACCAGACCTGGTTGGGGTTGTCCGGGTTGACCTTCTCGGCGATCAGGTCGAGGTCATCGTTCTGGAACATGGTCAGGCTCCAGCCGAAATCCTTGTTGTGGCCCAGGAACGCCACGGGCACCAGCGCGTTGTGATAACCGTAAAGCTCGAAGCCCGGCGCCGACAGCTGCGCCTCGTACCACACCGACGGTACCGAGAAGCGAATATGCGGGTCACCCGCCAGCAACGGCTTGCCGCTCTTGGTGCGGCTGCCGCTGATGGCCCAGGCGTTGCTGCCTTCGAACTGCGGCAGGCCGTTGTCGGCCAGGGCCTGTTCGCTCAATTGGGCGATGGCGCCGAGATCTTTCCAGTCACCGGCCGCCAGGTTCAGCGCGCCCTTGGGCTGCCAGTCGAGGTCGAAGACTTTCAGGTAGTCGTTGCCCAATTGGTCGCGCACGTAAGTCAGCAAGGGTTCGGTGCGAAAGGCGGCGGCAAAGCTGTAGGCCAGGTAGCCGGCGACGCTGATGGTGTCTTCGGCGGTAAACGGGCGCTTGGGGATGCCCAGTACGTCGAACTCCATGGGGCTGGCGTGGCTGTCCTGATACTGGTTGACCCCGTCCAGGTAGGCTTGCAGGGCCTTCCAGGACGCCGACTCATGGTCCATGTGCTCGACGTAGCTCAAGGCGCGTTCGCGGATGCGCAGGCTGCGGAACAGTTTGTCGGTCTCCAGCAGCTTGGGGCCCAGCACTTCGGCCAGTTCGCCACGGGACAGGCGCCGCATGATTTCCATCTGGAACAGCCGATCCTGGGCGTGCACATAGCCGAGGGCGCGGTACAGGTCGGTCTCGTTCTCGGCGCGGATATGCGGCACGCCACGGTCGTCGTAACGCACGGTGACCGAGCCTTGCAGGTGGGCCAGCTCCACCGTGCCCTGGCGGGTCGGTTGCTTGCTGTACACGTACCAGCCGGCGCCCACCATAAGGGCGACGAGCAGGATGGCCAGCGCGGTCAGGATGCGTTTCATGGGTTGTCCCTTATTAGTGATCCGGGCAGTTTAGTGGGTTTGGCGAGCGGTGAGGAAGAAGCTGTTGGCTTTGCGTTCCCTGAACCTCACCTGCATGAAGTTGGGGTTCTGAAGTTCGACGCGGATGGGCGGGTTATTATGTTTGCTCTGTTACATGAAGCCCGCTGCGCCGTGATCAACCAGGCCATCCGGGCGCGCCTTTGCTATCACTTTCGGAATGCAATTTATGTCAGATCCCAGCCGTGCACAGGTGCCTTATGCCTGCTGCATGGAAACGCCAGCGCTGATCAGCAGCTTTTTGCGCCACCCGCCGGTGGGCTTCAATGCCCAGCTGTCAGCACAGGGACTGCCGTACTTTTTCACCCGGTTCGACCTGCTGACCACCGCCGACGATGAGCTGCGTGCCCGCCTGCACAGTTGGCCGGGGTATCGGTTGTGGCAGTCATGGCTGCATATCGACACCTGCTTTGTCGGCACCACGGTCAGCGAATATTCTCCGTTCCCGCTGAGCGTGCCACCGCAGGACCTGGCGCAATGGCTGCAACAGGAATGTGCCCCGCAACGCAAACTCACCATCGTCAAGGATGTGCCGCTGGATTCTCCGCTGCTCAGCGTCGAGGACAATCGCTATGCACAGGCGTTGATCGAAGCCTGCACACAGCGCGGGTTCATCAGCGTGGAGGGCCAGGCGCTGGCCTACGTGCCCATCGACTTCACCTCGACCGACGAGTATCTGTCGCGCTTGTCCCACAGCCGCCGGCGCAATATCCGCCGCAAGTTGCGCAGTCGCGAGGCATTGCGCATTGAAATCCTGGACACCGGCGATGCACGGTTCAGCGACGAGCAATGGCAGCAGGAGCTGTATCGGCTGTACAAGGCGGTGTATGCGCAGAGCGAAATCCACTTCGATTTGCTCACCCCCGAATTTTTCATCCAGTTGCTGACCGATGCCGACAGCGGTGGGCATGTGTTCTGCTATTGGGACGAGGATGAGCTGGTGGGCTACAACCTGTGCTACCAGCAAGACGGCAAGCTGCTCGACAAGTACATCGGCCTGAACTACCCGCTGGCGCTGGAGCACAACCTGTACTTTGTCAGCTGGTTTGTGAACCTGGAATACGCCCTGGAAAAGGGCCTGCAGTTTTACGTGGCGGGCTGGACCGACCCGCAGGTCAAGTCCAGCCTCGGCGCCAAATTCACCTTCACCCGCCATCTGGTGTGGGTGAGGAACCCGCTGTTACGCAAGGTGTTGAACCGCTTCCGTCACCACTTTGAAAGCGACATGCAATGGCAGCAGGAGCAAATCTCATGAGCCAGGCCCGCCCGGCGTTGATCCTCGATTTTGATGGCGCGGTGAGCAACATCCCTGGCGCCATCACCCTGCCGATGCAAACCTGGCAGGAGAAGATTCGTTTCGGCTGCCGCTGGGCGCAGTTCAAGGAACTGGAGAGCGCCCTGCAAGCGCAGATGCCCAGCGACTACGGCTGTGTGTTTACCGGCAGCGGCGATTATCACCACCTCAGCCAGCTGTTGTTGAACCGCCTGCCCAGCCAGCAAAAAATCCAGCTGATCATTTGCGACAACCACCCGGACAACATGCGTTATCCGTTTGGCATCCATTGCGGGTCCTGGGTCTACTGGGCCAGCCGCCTGCCGCAGGTCGAGCATGTTCACGTGCTGGGCATTGGCTCGCCGGATATTTCCCTCAAGCACGCCTGGGAGAATCACTGGTCGCCGCTGGTGAAACGCAAGCTGACCTACTGGAACACCAACGTCGATACCCGCTGGTTGAACTGGATCGGCGCGGGCCGCAGCAACCGGGCCTTCAGCAATGCCGACGAACTGATGAGCGCGTTCCTGGCGCAGCTCGACCGGTCGCTGCCGGTGTATCTCTCCATCGATAAAGACGTGTTGAGCCCGGAGGTGGTGAACACCAACTGGGACCAGGGCGAGTTTCTGGAGAAGCACCTGAATGAGCTGATCGATGCATGCCAGGGCAGCATCATTGGCGCCGACATTACCGGTGACGTGTCGGCCTACCACTACCAGAGCAAGTTCAAGCGTTGGCTGAGTGCGTCGGATGGCCAGGAAGAATTGCCGGAGAACCAGGTGGTCATCTGGCAACAGCAGCAGAATGAGTTGAATGCACGCTTGCTGACCCGTATCGATCAGAGCTGGGTCAGCGCTTAAGAATCCGCCGCAGATGATCCAGCACCTGCTCAAACAGGTCGTCTGTCAGCCAGTGGCTGTTGCTGATCGATAGCGTCTGGGCGGCGAAGCTTTGCGCGCAGGGGATAGCGGCGCCTGGCTGTAACAGCGAAGTGAGTGCCGGGTAGCCCGGCAATACGTGGATAAACAGGCGGGTGACGCCCAGGCCCGCCGTCCACAGTTGCGCCATGGCGGTATCGCGGGTTTGTGCGCTGGGCATCACCACCATCAGGAACGGCCAGGTGCCTTGCTGGCCCGGGCCGTCGGTCAGTACCGACACGCCGGGCAAGCTGTTGAGCAACGCCACGCGACGCAGCGCTCGCAGGCGCCCTTGCTGCAAATGTTCGGGCAAGCGTTTCAGCGCTGCGGCGCCGACCTTCTGGCGATAGCCGCCCAGGCGATGCAGCGGAATGTCGTTGACGGAAAAGTCGTCGCCCACCGCCGCCACTTCATCGCCCCGCGCCAGCGCCGCCCGCAGTGGATTGCCGTACACGTACTTCAGCCCGCGGGGCTGATAGGCCGCGGCATAGCCCCACAGCTCGGCGCTGCGTTGCAGTTCCCAGCGCAGGCTGAAGGGCAAGTCCTGCCGGCATTGCCGATGCAACGCCTGATGCAACGCGGCATCCCGGCTGAACAACACGCCACCTTCGGCCGTTGTCAGGCCTTTGCCCAGCGCCATGCTGAAAAAGCCTATGTCGCCTTTAAGCCCGACGCTTTTGCCCTCATCCCGCGCGCCCATGGCCTGGGCGGCATCCTCGATGACGGCTACGCCGAAAGGCTCGGCAATGCGTGTGGCGGCATCCACATCCGCCACGCGCCCGGCGAGGTGGGTGACGACGATGGCCAAGGTGTTTTCGTTGCACAGCTGCGCCAGCTGTTGCTCGTCGAGGTCGATGCTGCCCGGCTTTAAATCGCACGGCACCACGCGTAACGGCGGGCAGTGATGGGCCGCCAGGGCCACCAGCGGGCAGGTATAGGCCGGCACGATCAGCTCGGTGCGCCCAGGCATGCGCTGCTGCAACACGCGCAGCGCCATGATCAGCGCGGCGGTGCCGGAGCAGGGCAGGGCCGGCAGCGGGATATCGAGTTGTTGGGCCAGGTCGCGGGCCAGGTCGCCCGAGCGGTTGAACAAATCCTGCCAGCGCAGGGGAAGCCCCGCCGTCGGCGGAATCTCCCGCTGGCCGGCAACGCGGGTCATGAGGCCAGCGTCTGCGAGGGTTCGGCCTCGACGGTCTTGCTCTCTTTGTCTTCACTGCGCGCCAGGCACAGGATGCCCGCGATAATCAGCGCGCCCCCGACGATTTTAGGCAGGGTCAAGGTGTCGTTGAACAGCCACACGGAAATCAGCGTCACGCTGATCAGCTCCAGGTGGGACGCCGCAAATGCCGGGCCCACCGGCGCGTACTTGAGCAAGGTCATCCAGGTAAAAAACGCGCCGATGTAGCCCACGAAGGCGCCGTAGATCCACGGCGCACCGAACACGCGTACCAGCCACGCGGCGTCCATGGTCAGCGGCTCGGCATGAATCGAGGCGAATTTGAAACTCACCTGCGCCAACGTATCGAAAATGATCAGCGACAGAAAACCCAGGATATAAAAACGCTTCATTACTCAAACCCCACGACGGTCACGCCACAGGCGATCAGCATGATGCCGATCAACCGCCACTTGGTCAGGCTTTCCTTGAACAGGAAACGGCCCGCAATCATGATCACCACGATATTGATGGAGCCCAGCATCACGCCCACCGACAACGGTACCAGCGTCAGGAACGCCAGCCACAGCACGAATTCGAAGACGTAGCAGATCACGCCAATCCAGATCCAGGGCCGCTTGAGCATATGGCGCCAGTGGGCCATGCCGTCATGCTCGGCACTGGCTGAGGCAGCGGCTTTAAATGCCAGCTGGCCGGACGTATCAACAATGACGTTGAGTATCCAGAGGATGATGGTTAATTGGCTCATGTGTTCCCGTGTCGTCAGCTGGTACGGCTAGCTGCTTACGATACAGCAGCATGCCGATACAGTTGTCCGAGTTTGCCGAACGAACAGCGTCTGTTCAGCTTGCGCCCGGTCAGGGTGGCGACGTTTCGCCGCTCCACTCGCAATAGCAGCCCACCGCCAGGGTGTGGGTGGCATTGACCTCGCGCCCGCCTTCGAGGGCTTGCAGGATGGGTTCGATAAAACTGTTGCTCGAATTACACGTCAGCCCTTCGCTGTAGGGCCCGAAATACGCGAGCTTGCCGCTGCGGTCCCAGATGCCCACGGCGGGGCTGGCGGGCAGGTGCTGGGCGCCGGGCACGGCCTTGAGGGCCTTCATCGCGCCGAGGGTGGCGGGCAGCTGGCCGTGGCTGCCGGCTTTCTGCAGGGAATAGAACTCCACGCCCCGGGGCGCGTACTGCTCGATCAGCTCGCCGAGGTGCTGCTGGTTGCCGACGTTGCACGGGCAGGCCGGGTCCCAGAAGTGCACCAGGCGGATCGGGCCGGGGCCGGCAAGCTCGGCGGGCAGGCTCAGGCTGTCACCGGAAAACACCGCCGTATGCTCACTGAACGCCCGCAGGTAGCGACCCTGGAACCAGTCATACGCCGCCCATAACACGCCGGCGCAAATAATCACGATCAGGCTGGCGAAGAGGGTGGTGCGGTAGGGCTGTCGCATTTTGGATCAATCCTCGGAGGACGCGTAGCTTGCCATGCTTGCCCTGACAGATGAATATCGCGACTCGATATTCATCTGTTCAATGCGTTGAAGCCACAGTCTGGAAGTTTTTATGCCCGTTACGTTTGACCCTGATCATCTACGCGAAAGCTTGCGCCCCCTGGTGGACGCGCAGCCGCTTTCTGCCGAGGCCCGGGTCTACCAGCGCTTCTACGGCCTGGACCTGGCGACCCGCAAGGCGCCTGCAACAAGCCGCCTGGGCCGCTTTGCGGTGGACGGGTTCGAGGTGGTCTGCCAGGTGTGGTGGCCGCCCGTTCCGGTGGCGACGATGTTCCTGTTCCATGGCTTCTACGACCATATGGGCCTGTACCGCCACGCGGTGGATTGGGCGCTGGACCAGGGTTTTGTGGTGATCGCGTGCGACTTGCCGGGCCATGGCCTGTCCAGCGGCGAGCGGGCCAGCATCGATGATTTTGCGGTGTATCAGGACGTGGTGCAGGCGCTGTTCGAGCAGGCCAGGTCGTTGCAGTTGCCGCAGCCCTGGCACCTGTTCGGGCAGAGTACTGGCGGGGCGATCGTGGTGGATCACCTGCTTGACCATGGCACTGACAGCCCGGCCCAGGGCAAGACGTTCCTGCTCTCGCCGCTGGTGCGGCCTCGTGCCTGGGGCTGGTCGCAGCTCAGTTATTACCTGCTTCGGCCGTTCGTCAAAGGTATCGCCCGGCGTTTCAGCGATAACACCAACGACCCGCAGTTCAAGCCGTTCCTGGAAGCCGACCCGCTGCAACCCCGGCAACTGCCGACTGCCTGGGTGGGCGCCCTGGCGCGTTGGATCAAGCGCATTGAAGCGGCGCCACGCAGTACGCGGCGGCCGTTGATCGTGCAGGGTGAAGAGGACATGACGGTGGACTGGCAGCACAACCTGAAGGTGCTGCGCAGCAAGTTCGACCAGCCGGAAGTGTTGATGCTGCCGCGCGGCAGGCATCACTTGGCGAATGAGATTCCAGAGATTCGGCAGCAATACTTCAGGTTTCTCACCGACCACCTGAAATAACGCTGTTCCCTGTGGGAGCTGGCTTGCCTGCGATAGCGGTGTATCAGGCCACACGTTCATTACTGACCCACCGCTATCGCAGGCAAGCCAGCTCCCACATCGTTTACGGTGCCAGGCTTGAAGTACTTTGCCCTACCGCCAGCCCGGCCCGAATCGCCGCCAATGCCGCCTTGTAGTACGCCTTGCCATCCGGCGACTCAGCAAAGGTGGCAAATTCTTCCAGCTCCGGGTCGGACAAATCCCGGTAGACGTACAGCAGCGTGTTGTTCAAATCATTGCCAATCTGCTGCATCAAGCGCTCGCGCTGGCCGTTCAACATGCCTTGGGCCTGACCGCCGCCCAACAGGCCGGGGATCATCTGGCTCAAACTGTCGGCGGCCACTCCGGCGATCGCCAGGCTGACCTCAGCTCCGGCTTCCCGCGCCGGCAGCGCCTGGGCCAGGTGGCCGATGATCAGGCTGCGGGTAGCGTCGGCTTCCATGTGCGGCAAGCCCTGGGCATTCTTCGCCAATTGATCGCGGCGGGTCGCCAGCAACTCGGCGGCGACAATCTTGCGGCCAAGGGGCGACTGGAAAAAGGCCAGGGCCGGCTTCGGGTCCGTCAAATTCTTGCGCAGCTGCGCCTCGGCCCGCTGGTCTACCGACTGGGGCGCAAAGCGTTTATTGCTGTTGTCCACCAGCGCCTGATACACGGCCGGCGGCAAGCTGTTGCGGTAGCGTTGCTGGGCGGCACTGAGGGCGTCATTAAAATGCGCGCGTTGGTCTGCCCAGCCGGCGACCTTGTACAACTGGTCATGGCCGTCTGCCCAAGCGGGCAAAACGCAGAACATCAGCAAGGAAAAAAACAAACGACGCATATGGACTCCTGTCAGTCGGCCACTATTGTCCGTGTCGGGCGTAGGATTTGTCGAGAAATCCTATCGGTCACCTGACTAAAGTGTATTCAGACGCTCGGCGGCTCTGTCGGATTCACAGGCGTATGGATACTATGCGCGCCATGCCCATACCCTCCGATCACCCGCTGCTGCTACGCATTGTCGATGACCTGGCCGCACAAGGCTGGTCGCAGCAGAATATCTTCCTGCCCGAGGCTCTGACCCTCGAACTGGCGGCTGAGTGCCAAAAACGCGCCGCCGAAGGTGAATTGGCGCCGGCAGCCGTCGGACGCGGGCCGTCCCAGGAGATTCGCGAGGGCATTCGGGGTGACCATATCCAATGGCTGGAGCCGGGCGAAGTGGTCGCCTGCGACAACTACCTGGAGCTGATGGACAGCCTGCGGGTAGCGATGAACCGCGGCCTGTTCCTGGGGCTGGAAGATTTCGAAAGCCACTTCGCGATGTACCCGCCGGGGGCGTTTTACCTCAGGCATGTGGACCGCTTTCGCGATGACGACCGGCGCATGGTGTCGGCGGTGATCTACTTGAACAACGCCTGGCTGCCGGAGCACGGTGGCCAGTTGCGCATGTACCTCAAGGGCGACGTCGAATACGATGTGGTGCCCACCGGCGGTTGCCTGGTGGTGTTCCTGTCGGGGGAAATCCCCCATGAAGTCATGCCCGCCACTCGCGAACGCCTGTCCCTTACCGGTTGGTTTCGCCGGCGGGGTAACGAGCCGTTCTGATGATGCAAAAGATTCTGGTCAGCCGCTGCCTGCTGGGGCACCGGGTACGCTACGACGGAGGGGCCAGCGGGCCTTTCGACCAATTGGCCGCGTGGCAGGCCGAAGGTCGGGTGGTTGCCGTGTGCCCGGAAGTGGCGGGTGGCTTGCCGACGCCGCGCCCGTCTGCCGAAATCCCCGGTGGGCAGGGCATTGATGTGTGGGAAGGCCGCGCCCAGGTGCTGACGGCCCAGGGCGAAGACTTCAGCGAAGCCTTCCTCGATGGCGCCCGGCAAGCGTTGGGGTTGGTGCAACGCCACGACATCCGGGTTGCGGTGCTCAAGGCCAACAGCCCGTCTTGCGGCAACCTGCTGACCTATGACGGCACTTTCACCGGCGTGAAGGTGACGGGTGAGGGCGTGACGGCGGCGCTGCTCAAGCGCCATGGGGTGCTGGTGTTCAGTGAGCTGGAGTTGCCCGAGGCGGCAGCGGCCCTGGCAAGACTCTCAAGCCCGACATAGATCAAAATGTAGGAGCTGGCTTGCCTGCGATAGCGGTGTATCAGCCTACATTTTTGGTGCTGACCCACCGCTATCGCAGGCAAGCCAGCTCCTACACTGACCGAGTCGTTTATTCGGCCCTGGCCACCGGCTTGCTCGCATCCATCCCGAACCACTTCTCCGACAGCGCCGTCAGCCGGCCATCGGCCTTCACCCGTTGCAGGGCCTTGTCCAGGCTGGCCTTGAACGCCGGGTTACCCTTCTGGAACGGAATCGCCAGGCTCAACGTCGGGCCCACATCTGCGCCTCCCTTCACCGGTAACTCGCTGTCGCGAATCGCGTAGGGAATCAGCAAGCGGTCACTGATGGCGGCATCAATCTGCTGGTCGGCAACGTCCTTGATCGGCTGTTTGGCATCGGCATAACTGCGCAGATCAACGCCCTCGGCGGTGCGCGCCTGTTCCACAAACTGGCTGCCCTGGGCCACGCCCAACGCCTTGCCCTTGAGCGCCGCAAAGCTGCCCAGCGGGCGTTGTTCCTGCTTGCGCACGATGAGTTGCGCGCTGGAGTAGCTGTAGGGCTCGCTGAAGTCGAAACGATCCGCCAGTTCAGGAGTCATAGCGATATGGTTGATCGCCACGTCGTACTTGGCGCTTTCCACGCCAGCCAGTAACTCGGCGGCATCGACGGTGATAAAGGAGGGGCGTACGTCCATTTCCTTGGCCAGCAACTCGCCCAGTTCCACTTCAAAACCGGTGAGTTTGTCGCCTTCCTTGAAATTGAAGGGTGGAGTGTTGGCTTCCAGGGCGATGCGCAGTTCCCCGCGGTCAAACACATCGTCGATCAGTTCGGCATGGGCCAAGGGGCTCACAAGGGGCAGTAAAAGTAACAGGCCAGGCAGGAAGCGCATGGTCTCTCCTAAAAAATTCGAATGAGCGAGGCGTTGTTCAGGCTCGCTTTGCTATGGTGTTGAGTGCCTTGGACAGCAATTTGTCGCGAAGTTGTCATAACCCTACAGATTAAACTGGAGAAGTGAATGAAAGCTCTTTTGTCTCGTGCAACCCTGGCCAGCCTGCTGCTGGGCGCTTCGATGCTGGCAACCGCCGCCGATGGCATCCCGCGTAGCGCGCCACCTGAAGGTGCCAAAGTGTTCATCGTGTCGCCGAAAGATGGCGCCACTGTCGACAAGACCTTCACCGTGAAATTCGGCATGGAAGGTCTGAAACTGGCACCGGCCACCAGCCAGGACCCGGGCACCGGCCACCACCACCTGCTGATCGACCAGAAAGAATTGCCCGACGCCAGCGTGCCGATCCCGGCCACCGACACCGTGATCCACTACGGCAAGGCCCAGACCGAAACCGAGCTGACCCTCACCCCGGGCAAGCACACCCTGCAACTGGTCGCCGGCGACAAACTGCACATGCAGTTCAACCCGACTGTAGCGTCAAAAGTCATCACGGTTAACGTGAAATAAAAAACGGGAGCCCCTTGCGGGGCTCCCGTTTTTTATTTGTAGGAGCGAGCTTGCTCGCGAAAAACCTGAGGGCGCTGCGTGCATCCAGGATGCACGCGTTTTCGTTAACGTTTTTCGCGGGCAAGCCCGCTCCCACAGGATTAGAACAACACGCGGCTACGGATAGTGCCGTTGATGTGTTGCAGCTTCTCTTGCGCCAGGTCCGAGTACTCGGCGTCTACGTCGATAACCACGTAGCCGACTTTCTCGTTGGTCTGCAGGAACTGACCGGAAATGTTGATGCCGTTTTCCGCGAAGACCTTGTTGATCTCCATCATCACGCCAGGGATGTTCTGGTGGATGTGCAGCAGACGGTGCTTGCCAGGGTGAGCCGGCAGGGCCACTTCCGGGAAGTTGACCGAGGACACCGACGTACCGTTGTCGCTGTACTTGACCAGTTTCTCCGACACTTCCAGGCCGATGTTGGCTTGGGCCTCAGCGGTGGAACCGCCGATGTGCGGGGTCAGGATCACGTTGTCCAGGCCACGCAGCGGGCTTTCGAAGATGTCGTCGTTAGAGCGCGGCTCTACCGGGAACACGTCGATGGCGGCGCCGATCAGGTGCTTGTCCTTGATCGCGTCGGCCAGGGCGTCCAGCTCGACCACGGTGCCGCGTGCAGCGTTGATCAGGATCCCGCCCTTCTTGATGGCGCGGATTTCCTTCTCGCCGATCATCCACTGGGTTTCAGCGGTTTCCGGTACGTGCAGGGTCACGATGTCGGACATGCCCAGCAGCTCGGTCAGGCTCGACACCTGGGTGGCGTTGCCCAATGGCAGCTTGGTCAGGGTGTCGTAGAAGAACACCTGCATCCCCAGGCCTTCGGCCAATACCGACAGTTGAGTGCCGATCGAGCCGTAACCGACGATACCCAGCTTCTTGCCGCGGATTTCGAAGGAGTTGGCTGCGCTCTTGATCCAGCCGCCACGGTGGCAGGAAGCGTTCTTCTCAGGAATGCCGCGCAACAGCAGGATCGCCTCGGCCAATACCAGCTCGGCTACGGAGCGGGTGTTGGAGTACGGTGCGTTGAACACCGCGATGCCGCGCTCGCGCGCCGCGTTGAGGTCGACCTGGTTGGTGCCGATGCAGAAACAGCCCACAGCCACCAGCTTCTTGGCGTGATCGAAGATCTCTTCGGTGAGCTGAGTGCGGGAGCGAATGCCGATAAAGTGCGCGTCGGCGATCTTTTCCTTGAGCTGGGCTTCCGGCAGAGAACTGGTGATGTACTCAATGCTGGTGTACCCGGCGGCCTTCAGGACTTCGACGGCCGATGGGTGGACGCCTTCCAGAAGAAGGAACTTGATCTTGCTCTTATCGAGAGAAGTCTTGCTCATCTGCGTAAACCTGTATCCCGGAGAAAAATGGCAGGGAATCGGATCGCTTAAGCTGACCCGGACGGCAGGAAAGCCGTCACCGCAGAACGCCCTTGGGCACTATCCTGCGGGGGCGGTATGCTAGCATACGTGCCCCGCTAAACACCCATTCCTGCGACGTGAAGCGTTCTCAGGATGACCATGAATTGTTCGAGAGTTCTGTCGATGACCCATCCTGCCCTGATTGATGAGCTGAAGACCCTGGTTGAGCCTGGCAAGGTCCTGACCGATGCTGACTCCCTTGAGGCTTACGGCAAGGACTGGACCAAGCATTTCGCGCCGGCCCCGGTGGCCATCGTCTTCCCGAAGACCACCGAACAGGTGCAGGCCATCGTCCGTTGGGCCAATGAACACAAGGTGGCGCTGGTGCCGTCCGGTGGTCGTACCGGCTTGTCGGCCGCTGCGGTGGCGGCGAATGGCGAAGTGGTTGTGTCGTTCGACTATATGAACCAGATCCTCGACGTGAACCTCACCGACCGCACCGCCGTGTGCCAGCCGGGCGTGGTCACCAAGCATTTGCAGAACGTCGCTGAAGAAAAAGGCCTGTACTACCCGGTGGACTTCGCCTCGTCCGGTTCCAGCCAGATTGGCGGCAATATCGGCACCAATGCCGGCGGGATCAAGGTGATTCGCTACGGCATGACCCGTAACTGGGTGGCCGGCATGAAGGTCGTCACCGGCAAGGGCGACCTGCTGGAACTGAACAAAGACCTGATCAAGAACGCCACCGGCTACGACATGCGCCAACTGTTCATCGGCGCCGAAGGCACCCTGGGCTTTGTGGTGGAAGCCACCATGCGCCTGGACCGTGCGCCGAAAAACCTCACCGCCATGGTGCTCGGCACCACCGATTTCGACTCGATCATGCCGGTGCTGCACGCGTTCCAAAGCAAGCTGGACCTGACGGCCTTCGAGTTCTTCTCCGACAAGGCCCTGGCCAAAGTCCTCGGTCGCGGCGACGTACCGGCGCCGTTCGAGTCCGACTGCCCGTTCTACGCGCTGCTGGAATTTGAAGCGACCACTGAGGAAGTGGCCAACCAGGCCCTGGAAACCTTCGAACACTGCGTGGAGCAGGGCTGGGTGCTGGACGGCGTGATGAGCCAGAGCGAAACCCAGCTGCACAACCTGTGGAAGCTGCGCGAATACATCTCCGAGACCATTTCCCACTGGACGCCGTACAAGAACGACATTTCGGTGACTGTGTCGAAAGTGCCGGCCTTCCTCAAGGAAATCGACGCGATCGTCGGCGAACACTACCCGGACTTCGAAATCGTCTGGTTCGGTCATATCGGTGACGGCAACCTGCACTTGAACATCCTCAAGCCGGAAAACCTGAGCAAGGACGAGTTCTTCGCCAAGTGTGCCACCGTCAACAAGTGGGTGTTCGAGACCGTGCAGAAGTACAACGGCTCGATCTCCGCCGAACACGGCGTGGGCATGACCAAGCGCGATTACCTGACCTACAGCCGTTCGCCGGTTGAAATTGAATACATGAAGGCAGTGAAAGCGGTGTTCGACCCTAACGGGATCATGAACCCGGGCAAGATTTTCGCTGTTTAACAGTCCCTGAAGGAGTCGGTCCATGAGCTACCAGCACAAGTATGTCGACGGCACCAATATTCACTTTCCCCTGGGGAAAGTGGTGTGCATCGGGCGTAACTACGCCGAACACGCCAAGGAACTGGATAACCCGGTACCGACCGAGCCGCTGCTGTTTATCAAGCCCGGCAGCTGCGTGGTGGCACTGGAAGGCGGTTTCGCCATTCCTACCGAGCGCGGTTCGGTGCATTACGAAGCGGAAATCGCGGTGTTGATCGGCAAGCCGTTGTCGGCCAAGCCGAGCCGCGAGGAAGTGCTGGACGCCATCTCCGGCTTCGCTCCGGCCCTGGACCTGACCCTGCGCGACAAGCAGGCCGAGCTGAAAGCCAAGGGCCTGCCGTGGGAAATCGCCAAGTCGTTTGATGGCGCGGCGGTGATTGCCCCGTTCGTCGTCGGCAGCACCTTCCCGGACGTGACCGACATCGGCATCCGCCTGACCATCAACGGCGAAGTGCGCCAGGACGGCAACAGCGCGATCATGCTCAACCCGATCATCCCGATGATCCAGTACATGGCCGGCTGCTTCTCGCTGCAGGCCGGGGATGTGATCCTTACGGGCACGCCGGTGGGCGTGGGCCCGCTGAATGTGGGTGATGAGCTGGTGCTGGAATTGCCGGGTGTGAGCCGCTTCGAAAGCAGCGTTCGCTAAGACACGGTCAAAAATGTGGGAGCCGGGCTTGCCCGCGATGACGGTGTGTCAGTCGCCTTGAATGTTGACTGACCCGCCGCCATCGCGGGCAAGCCCGGCTCCCACATTGTTTTGTGTTTGCCTGGAAATATCGGTTTTTGCATTTTTTTCACACCCCATCCGGATAATCCTCAGCCTCCTGCGCGCGGACCTTGTGATCCTGTGCTATCCCCTAAAGCTGACTTTCTGGAAAGCGTAATGGCCGTGCCCCTCCCTTCCGTAAAACCCACGTTGCGTTCCCGCCTCGCCATGCGCTGGTATTCCTGGTTGTTCCTGGCCGGTGCCATCATCTATGGCGTTGCCTGGGCGATGCACTGGGACGACCGTGGCTTGCTGTGGGTCGCAGAACGCTTCGAAACCCCGAGCGAGCGCCTGCAAAGCGTCTGGCTCCCGGACTACCACGCGGTGATCGACGCCAAGCTGCTGCCCGGCATGGAGAAGGACGAAGCCTCGGACCTGACCTATAACCCGCAGACCAAGACCCTGTTCTCGGTGATGGGCAAGAACCCGTTCCTGGTTGAATTGACCCTGCAAGGCGACGTGCTGCGCAAGATGCCGCTGAACGGTTGGAACAACCCCGAAGGCGTGACCATGATGGAAAACGGCCTGATGGCCGTGGTCGACGAGCGTCAGCACAGCCTGACCCTCATCAAGGTCGACCCGCAGACCCAGCAGTTGAACAAAGCCGACTTCCCGTCCTACGACCTCGGCCCGTCGAAAGACCAGAACAAAGCCTTTGAAGCGGTCACCTGGGACAAGCGCAACCAGCAGCTGATCCTCGGCGAAGAGCGGCCACCAGCCCTGTTCACCTGGAAAAGCGACGGCAGCCAGACCCTCACCGGTGACAAACACAAGCTCGCCAGTACCGAATTGGACATGCGCAACCTCTCGGCACTCGCCGTCGACCCGCGCACCGGCCATCTGCTGGCGCTGTCGGCCGATTCCCACCTGCTGCTGGAACTGGACGAGAAAGGTGAGCAAGTCAGCTTCATGACCCTGCTTGGCGGCTTCAATGGCTTGAAGAACACCATTCCCCGTGCCGAAGGCGTGACGATGGACGAGAACGGCACGCTGTACTTGGTCAGTGAACCCAACCTGTTCTATCGCTTCGAGAAGCAGGCGCAGTAGTTCGATTACGTCAGATTTTTCTCTATCTGCGGCATCCGCCACACACCCGGGGCGTTTAAGTTTAAATTCAGGCGACCGTGATATTCATTCGCCAGTTTTTACTTTGAGCCCCGCCTCCGATGCGCCGACTTGCACGCCCCAAACCTGCTTTTTTCATCCTGATCCTGATCGCCCTGGTGGCTGTCGGCGTGGTCGCCCAGCAATTGCGCCTGTTCGAACGTGCCTGGTTCAATTGGCAGACCTGGCGTCATCCTGCCGGCGAGCATTCCATTGGCCTGGGGGATTACCGGGTGACCCTGGAGGCGCAGGTGATCGACGGCCTCGACGATGATGTCTCGGCCCTGACCTTTGATCCGGCGCGCAACAGCCTGTTTACCGTCACCAACAAGAATGCCGAGCTGGTGGAGCTGTCCCTGGACGGCAAAATCCTGCGGCGCATTGCGCTGGTGGGGTTTGGCGATGCCGAGGCGGTGGAGTACATCAGCGACAACACCTATGTGATCAGTGATGAGCGCCAGCAGCGGCTGATCAAGGTCCATGTGGATGACGACACCCGGTTCCTGGACGCCGCGGATGCCGAGCAAATGACCCTCGGCGTGCATCTGGGTGGCAACAATGGTTTTGAAGGCCTGGCCTATGACTCGGTGGGCAAGCGCCTGTTTGTGGCCAAGGAACGCGACCCGATGCTGATCTACGAGGTCCACGGTTTTCCCCATTTCAAACCGGAAAAAACCTACTCGGTGCACGTGATCAACAACCCCAAGCGCGATGCCGGGTTGTTTGTGCGCGACTTGTCGAGCCTGCAATACGATGAGCGCAGCGGCCATCTGCTGGCGCTGTCGGATGAGTCATTCCTGGTGCTGGAACTGGATATCGACGGTCGCCCCTTGAGCAGTCTGTCACTGCTCAAGGGGCGCCATGGCCTGAAGCAACGCGTGCCTCAGGCCGAAGGGATCGCCATGGACAACGACGGCACGTTGTACATGGTCAGTGAGCCCAATCTGTTTTACGTCTTCAAAAAATAAACCCGATCCCGGCCATGGCGAGGATCGAATGTGGGAGCTGGCTTGCCTGCGATGCAGACGACGCGGTTTTTCAGTAGTGCCGAGGCGATGCCATCGTAGGCAAGCCAGCTCCCACACTTTTATGCCTTGAGGGTTTTCACGCCTTCCGGGGTGCCCAGCAGCAGTACGTCAGCCGGACGGGCGGCGAACAGGCCGTTGGTGACCACGCCGACGATGGCATTGATCGAGCGCTCCAGCTCCACCGGGTTGGTGATCTGCATGTTGAACACGTCGATGATGATGTTGCCGTTGTCGGTCAGCACGCCTTCGCGGTACACCGGGTCGCCGCCCAGTTTCACCAGCTCGCGGGCCACGTGGCTGCGGGCCATCGGGATCACTTCCACCGGCAGCGGGAACGCGCCGAGTACCGGCACCAGTTTGCTGGCGTCGGCGATGCAGATGAAGGTCTTGGCCACGGCCGCGACGATCTTCTCGCGGGTCAGGGCTGCGCCGCCGCCCTTGATCAGGTTCAGGTGGGCGTCGCTTTCATCGGCGCCGTCGACGTAGAACTCCAGGTCGCTGACGGTGTTCAGCTCATACACCGGAATACCATGGCCCTTGAGGCGCGCAGCGGTGGCTTCGGAACTGGCGACCGCGCCGTCGAACGCGCCCTTGTGCAGGGCCAACGCATCGATAAAGCAATTGGCGGTGGAACCGGTGCCGACACCGACGATGCTTTTATCGTCGAGTTTAGGAAGGATTAAATCGACGGCGGCCTGGGCCACTGCCTGTTTGAGTTGATCCTGGGTCATGCGGGCTCCGGAACGGGCGGGGAGTAAAGAGGGGCGCGAGTATAACCCAACAAAACCTCGGTTTTCGTGTGGTCGCCCGGCCAAACGCTGGGTTAGACTCCTTGGCCCTGCCCAACCCGCCCAGTGATGCTTTCCGATGCTTGAACAGTACGTCAAAAAGATCCTCACCTCGCGCGTTTACGACGTTGCCGTAGAAACCCCGCTGCAGACCGCCCGCCAGCTCTCCGAGCGCCTGGGCAACAAGGTCTGGCTCAAGCGCGAAGACTTGCAGCCGGTGTTCTCGTTCAAGATTCGCGGTGCCTACAACAAGCTGACCCAGCTGAGCGCCGAAGAACGTGCGCGTGGTGTGGTCACCGCCTCGGCGGGCAACCATGCCCAGGGCCTGGCCCTGGCGGCCAAGGTGCTGGGGGTCAAGGCCACCATCGTGATGCCCAAGACCACCCCCGAGATCAAGGTCGAAGGCGTGCGCTCCCGTGGCGGCAAAGTGGTGCTGCACGGGGATTCTTTCCCGGAGGCGTTGGCGTATTCGCTGAAGCTGGTCGACGAAAAAGGCTACGTCTACATTCACCCCTACGATGATCCGCACACCATTGCCGGGCAGGGCACCGTGGCGATGGAGATCCTGCGTCAGCACCCGGGGCCGCTGGACGCGATTTTCGTCCCGGTGGGCGGCGGCGGCCTGATCGCCGGTATCGCGGCGTACGTGAAGTACCTGCGGCCCGAAATCAAGATCATCGGCGTCGAGCCTGACGACTCCAACTGCCTGCAAGCCGCCATGGCCGCGGGCGAACGCGTGGTATTGCCGACCGTAGGCATCTTCGCCGACGGCGTGGCGGTGGCGCAGATCGGCCAGCACACCTTCGACATCTGCAAGGATTACGTGGACGAAGTGATCACCGTCAGCACCGATGAAATCTGCGCGGCGATCAAGGACATCTACGACGACACCCGTTCGATCACCGAGCCGGCCGGCGCCCTGGGCGTGGCGGGTATCAAGAAGTACGTCGAGACCCGTGGCATCACCGGGCAAACCCTGGTGGCCATCGATTCCGGGGCCAACGTCAACTTCGACCGCCTACGCCACGTGGCCGAGCGCGCCGAGCTGGGTGAAGGCCGCGAAGCCATCATCGCCGTGACCATCCCCGAGAAACCGGGCAGCTTCAAGGCCTTCTGCGAAGCCGTGGGCAAGCGCCAGATCACCGAATTCAACTACCGCTACCATTCCGGCCGTGAGGCGCACATTTTTGTCGGCGTGCAGACCCATCCGGAAAACGACCCGCGCAGCGCGCTGATCGCCAGCCTCACCAGCCAGGGTTTCCCGGTGCTGGACCTGACGGAAAACGAGCTGGCCAAGCTGCACATCCGTCATATGGTCGGCGGCCATGCGGCGCACGTCAGCGATGAAGTGGTGTTTCGCTTCGAATTTCCGGAGCGTCCGGGTGCACTGTTCAACTTTCTTAACAAATTGGGCGGGCGCTGGAACATCTCGATGTTCCATTATCGCAACCACGGCGCCGCCGACGGGCGCGTGGTGGCTGGCCTGCAAGTGCCGGCGGACGAGCGCCACCTGGTGCCGGCGGCGCTGGAAGCCATTGGCTACCCCTACTGGGATGAAAGTGATAACCCGGCCTACCAGCTGTTCCTCGGTTGAGCGACTACGCTGACTGGGCGGCCTTCAAGGAATAGAGAACATGGAAACGCTGACCACCCTTAAAGTTATCCACATCGCGGCCACGGTGTTGCTGCTGCTCAGCGGCCTCGCCCTGGCGGTGCTGGCCTGGCGCAAGCGCAGCGCGGGGCCGGCCGATACCGTGCAGCGGCCGTGGGTGTTTGTGTGGTTGTTGATGGGCATTTGCGTGGTGAGCATGCCGTTCACCGGCTGGTGGCTGGCGCACTTGATGGGCTGGCCGCTGGGGCAAACCTGGATTCTGGGCTCGAGTGTGATCTACACCGTGGCGGCACTGAGCTGGTTCTGGCTGGTGGCGCGGCTTAATCGACTGCGGTTGGGCGGGGCGGGGAGTGTGAACTTCACCGTGGCGCTGGCGGTGGTGAGCCTGGTGGGGTTTGTGGCGATTGCCGGGTTGATGGGCGCCAAGCCGGTTTAAGGCTTGGGACCGAGTTGCCTTCATCGCGGGCAAGCCCGGCTCCCACATTGGACCCTGTTCACAAATCAAAATGTGTGAATACATTCAAGTGTGGGAGCTGGCTTGCCTGCGATGGCGTCCTCAGCCGCGCAGGCTAATCACCGGCCAGCCACGCTTCTGGGCTTCAGCCCGCAGATTCGGATCCGGATCCACCGCCACCGCGTGCGTCACCTGCTCCAGCAGCGGCAGGTCATTCATCGAGTCGCTGTAGAAGTAGCTGTCCTCCAGGTTGTACCCGGTCTCTTCCAGCCAACGATTCAAGCGCGTCACCTTGCCCTCGCGAAAGCACGGGATATCCGTACTGCGCCCGGTGTAACGGCCATCCTGCATCTCGCATTCCGTGGCAATCAGGGTCTCAACCCCCAGCCGCTCGGCAATCGGTGCGGTCACAAAGCGGTTGGTCGCGGTGATGATCACCAGCTTGTCGCCCGCCGCCCGATGCTTGGCCAGCAATTCAATCGCCTGTGGCAGCAGGATCGGCTCGATGCAGTCGCGCATGTAGTCGCGGTGCCATTCATCCAGCTGGGCCATCTCGGTGCGACCGAGGATTTCCAGGCAGAAGTTCAGGTACTCGGCGTTATCCAGCTTGCCGGCCAGGTAATCCTGGTAGAACTCATCGTTGCGGGCCTTGTAGGCCACCGCGTCGAGAATCCCGCGTTCACAGAGGTAATCGCCCCAGGCGTGATCGCTGTCACCCCCCAAAAGCGTGTTGTCCAAGTCGAATAAAGCCAGGCGCATTGCAGTTACTCGCTGAAAAGTCTGTAAAAAGGCGTCCAGAATACGGTCTTTTCACAAGAGTGCACATAAGGTAAGCAGCCTCGTTGCCGCTGTATCAATCTTTGTGGAACAATGCGGTGACATGCGTTTGCGAGGTTGTTGCCGTGATCGACCCCGATGGTTTCCGTCCTAATGTCGGGATTATTCTTACGAATGATGCCGGACAGGTGCTATGGGCTCGCCGTATCAACCAAGATGCCTGGCAGTTTCCTCAAGGCGGAATCAACCCCGACGAAACCCCTGAAGACGCCTTGTACCGTGAGTTGAACGAAGAAGTAGGCCTGGAACGCGAAGATGTGCAAATTCTGGCCTGCACCCGAGGCTGGTTGCGCTATCGTTTGCCGCAACGTCTGGTGCGTACCCACAGCCAACCGCTGTGCATCGGCCAGAAACAGAAATGGTTTCTCCTGCGCCTGATCTCCAACGAGCAGCGGGTGCGGATGGATTTGACCGGTAAACCGGAGTTCGATGGCTGGCGCTGGGTCAGTTATTGGTATCCGTTGGGCCAGGTGGTGACATTCAAGCGCGAGGTTTATCGTCGCGCTCTTAAAGAGCTTGCCCCGCGCCTTTTAGCGCGCGACTGACGACGGAGTTCGACCCCGAGCCATGCTCAATACGCTGCGCAAGATCGTCCAGGAAGTTAACTCCGCCAAGGATCTCAAGGCGGCGTTGGGGATTATTGTGTTGCGCGTCAAGGAAGCCATGGGCAGCCAGGTCTGCTCGGTTTACCTGCTGGACCCCGAGACCAACCGTTTTGTCCTGATGGCCACCGAGGGCTTGAACAAGCGCTCCATCGGCAAGGTCAGCATGGCGCCCAATGAAGGTCTGGTGGGCCTGGTGGGGACGCGTGAAGAACCCCTGAACCTCGAAAACGCGGCCGACCACCCGCGTTATCGCTACTTTGCCGAAACCGGCGAAGAGCGCTACGCCTCGTTCCTCGGTGCGCCGATCATTCACCACCGCCGCGTTGTCGGCGTGTTGGTCATCCAGCAAAAAGAACGCCGCCAGTTCGACGAAGGCGAAGAAGCCTTCCTCGTGACCATGAGCGCGCAGCTCGCCGGGGTTATCGCCCACGCCGAGGCCACCGGCTCGATTCGCGGCCTGGGGCGCCAGGGCAAGGGCATCCAGGAAGCCAAGTTCGTCGGCGTACCGGGTTCGCCGGGTGCAGCCGTCGGTACCGCCGTGGTCATGCTGCCGCCGGCCGACCTGGACGTGGTGCCGGACAAGACCGTCACCGACATCGACGCTGAAATCATCCTGTTCAAGACCGCCCTCGAAGGCGTGCGCAATGACATGCGCACCCTGTCGACCAAGCTGGCCACCCAGCTGCGGCCTGAAGAGCGGGCGCTGTTCGACGTGTACCTGATGATGCTCGACGACGCGTCCCTGGGCAGCGAAGTCAAGGACGTGATCAAGACCGGTCAATGGGCCCAGGGCGCGCTGCGCCAGGTGGTCACCGATCACGTCAACCGTTTCGAATTGATGGACGACGCCTATCTGCGCGAACGCGCCTCGGACGTGAAGGACCTCGGTCGCCGTCTGCTGGCCTACCTGCAGGAAGAGCGCTCGACCACGTTGGTGTACCCCGACAACACCATCCTGATCAGTGAAGAACTGACCGCCACCATGCTCGGCGAAGTGCCCGAAGGCAAACTGGTGGGCCTGGTTTCGGTATTGGGTTCGGGCAACTCCCACGTCGCGATCCTGGCTCGGGCCATGGGCATTCCGACGGTGATGGGCCTGGTGGACCTGCCGTATTCCAAGGTCGACGGCATCGAAATGATCGTCGACGGCTACCACGGCGAGGTCTACACCAACCCCAGCGAAGTGCTGCGCAAGCAATACGCCGAAGTGGTGGAAGAGGAACGCCAGCTGTCCCAGGGCCTTGATGCCCTGCGGGAACTGCCGTGCGTGACCCTCGACGGCCACCGCGTGCCGCTGCTGGTCAACACCGGCCTGCTGGCGGACGTGGCCCGTGCTCAGCAGCGCGGCGCCGAAGGTGTTGGGTTGTACCGCACCGAAGTGCCGTTCATGATCAATCAGCGTTTTCCGAGTGAGAAGGAGCAGCTGGCGATTTATCGCGAGCAACTGTCCGCCTTCCATCCGTTACCGGTGACCATGCGCAGCCTGGACATTGGCGGCGACAAGTCACTGTCGTATTTCCCCATCAAGGAAGACAACCCCTTCCTTGGCTGGCGCGGTATTCGCGTTACCCTCGACCACCCTGAAATCTTCCTCGTCCAGACCCGCGCCATGCTCAAGGCCAGCGAAGGCCTGAACAACCTGCGCATTTTGCTGCCGATGATCTCCGGCACCCACGAGCTGGAAGAAGCCCTGCACCTGATCCACCGGGCCTGGGGCGAAGTGCGCGACGAAGGCGCCGACGTGCCGATGCCGCCGATTGGCGTGATGATCGAGATTCCGGCGGCGGTGTACCAGGCTAAAGAGCTGGCGCGGCAGGTGGACTTCCTGTCGGTGGGCTCCAACGACCTGACCCAGTACCTGCTGGCCGTGGACCGCAACAACCCGCGGGTGGCCGACCTTTACGACTACCTGCACCCGGCGGTGCTGCAAGCCTTGCAGAACGTGGTGCGCGACGCCCATGCCGAAGGCAAGCAAGTGAGTATCTGCGGCGAGATGGCCGGTGACCCGGCGGCGGCGGTGTTGTTGATGGCGATGGGCTTTGACAGCCTGTCGATGAACGCCACCAACTTGCCGAAGGTGAAATGGATGCTGCGCCAGATCAATTTGAGCCGGGCCAAGGAGCTGCTGGCGGAGTTGATGACCATCGACAACCCGCAAGTTATCCACAGCTCGCTGCAATTGGCGCTGAAGAACCTTGGGTTGGCGCGGATGATCAATCCGGCGTCTGCAAAAACCTTATAGAGGGGTAACGCGTACGTAGCAGCTGTCGAGCCTTGGCGAGGCTGCGTCCGCGGTGTGTCAGGCACACCGCTAACGCAGCCTCGCCAAGGCTCGACAGCTGCTACGTGAGTAATTACACCTTCAGTTCAACTTCACCCAACTGCCCACCATATGGCCCAAAACTGCGCTCCACGATATGCCGCGTCCCGTCGGCATTCACAATCAGCGCCGTGCTCGCCCGCGTCCCATAGCTGGGGCTGGTAATAAACACACTCGACAATAAACTCTCCGTCGCCAACCCCACGCCGGTGTCCGGCAGGTCGGCAAACGGTGCGGTTTGCGGGTCGCTCAAAATCCCCAGCAAGGCCTCAGGCTGCGGATCTTCCAATAAGGCCTCCAGCGCCGCCTTGGCCTTCACCAACTTCGGCCAGGGCGTATCCAGCCCGGCATTGGATAACCCATAAACCCCTGCCACCAATTGACTCGGCGCTGAATCCTTGGCGTTGTAATGCCACAGTTCATCCCGCGTTCCGACCAACAGGTTAAACCCGGCATATTCAATTGACCTGCCGTTAACATCGGCCAAATAGTCGTCAATCGGCAGCGAACCACTGAGAAAGCGCGCTACCAACTCACCCCTGGACTTGCGCGCCGGCGGCTGGTGCGGATCCCGAATATTGGTCAGCGCCGCAAAGCGCCCATCTGCGCCAACCCCCAGCCAGGTCCCGCCCGCTTCCTGGTCGCGGCCCGCGTAAACATGAGGCACATCCAGCCATTGGGCCAACGGCAAGCTGGGCCGGGCATAAAATTCATCACGGTTGGCCGCGACGATCAGCGGCTGGGCGTGGCCCGGCCGCCAGGCGAAAACAATCAGGCACATAAGGCGATCCCTTTGTGTTTTGCCCACTCTACCCATAGAACCCTGTGCTTTGCATCCGTTAACATGCCGGTCTGTTTTCGGGGGCTGCCATGGAATTTCTGCTGTATTTGCTGCTGGGTTCCTGTGCGGGCATGCTCGCGGGGCTGTTCGGCGTGGGCGGCGGCATCATTATTGTGCCGGTGCTGGTGTTCAGTTTCACCTTGCAGGGCTTTGATCCCTCGGTGCTGACCCACCTGGCTGTGGGCACGTCCCTGGCGTCTATTATCTTCACGTCGGTGAATGCGGTGCGTGAGCATCACCGACGCGGCGCGGTGCGCTGGCCGATCTTCGTATGGATGGCCGTGGGCATCCTGCTGGGCGCAGGCGTCGGCGCGCTGACCGCCGAGGCGATCTCCGGGCCGCATCTACAGAAAATCATTGGTGTATTCGCCCTGGTGATCGCCGTGCAGATGACCCTGGAGCTCAAGCCCAAGGCCAGCCGCCAGGTGCCGGGTAAGCTGGGCCTGACGTTGGCGGGCGGGGTGATTGGCTGGTCGTCGGCGATTTTCGGTACGGGTGGCGGTTCGTTGACCGTGCCGTTCCTGACCTGGCGCAGCGTGCCGATGCAGCAGGCGGTGGCCACTTCATCGGCCTGCGGCTTGCCGATTGCCCTGGCCAGTGCGTTAAGTTTCATGATTCTGGGCTGGCATGATCCGCTGCTGCCCGATCATAGTCTCGGCTTTGTGTATTTGCCGGCGCTGCTGGGCATTGCCCTGACCAGCATGGTGGCCGCCCGTTTCGGCGCGCGCCTGGCGCACCGGTTGTCGCCGCGCTTGCTCAAGCGGCTGTTCGCCGGGCTGCTGTTTTGCGTAGGGCTGAATTTTTTGCTGTAACGCAGGCTTAATCGCGCACCGGCATGGTCCGATGCGCCATGACTATTGATTTAACGAGGAGTCGCAATGCTGCCTTACCCGCAGATCAACCCGGTGGCCGTGGCCATCGGTCCGCTGCAAATCCACTGGTACGGGTTGATGTACCTGATCGGCATCGGCGGTGCCTGGCTGCTGGCTTCCCGGCGCCTGAACCGTTTCGACCCGACCTGGACCAAGGAGAAGCTCTCCGACATGGTGTTCTGGATGTCGATGGGGGTCATCGTCGGCGGACGCCTGGGGTATGTGCTGTTCTACGACCTGCCAGCCTACATCGCCAACCCGACGCTGATCTTCGAGGTGTGGAAGGGCGGCATGGCGTTCCACGGCGGGTTTGTGGGCGTGATGATCGCCGCCTGGTGGTTTGGCCGGCGTAACGGCAAGTCGTTCTTCCAGTTGATGGACTTCGTCGCCCCGTTCGTGCCGATTGGCCTGGGTGCCGGGCGTATCGGTAACTTCATCAACGCCGAATTGTGGGGCAAGCCGAGCGATGTGCCGTGGGCCATGGTGTTCCCGCCGTTCAGCGACCCGGCGCAGTTGCCTCGTCACCCGTCGCAGCTGTACCAGTTCGCCCTGGAAGGTGTGGCGTTGTTCCTGATCCTTTATATCTTCTCGCGCAAGCCACGCCCAACCATGGCCGTGTCGGGCATGTTCGCGTTGTTCTACGGGATCTTCCGCTTTATCGTCGAGTTCGTCCGGGTGCCGGATGCGCAGTTGGGCTACCTGGCGTGGGGCTGGGTGACCATGGGTCAGATTCTCAGCCTGCCGATGATCATCGCCGGCCTGGGCCTGCTGTGGTGGGCTTACAATCGCCCCCAAGGCATCAAGAACACCGCGCTTTAAATTCGAACGCCGGGGCCCGAGGGTCCCGGCTTCAACGATACAGGTATACACATGAAGCAATATCTCGAACTACTGAACGATGTCGTGACCAATGGCCTGACCAAGGGCGACCGCACCGGCACCGGCACCAAGGCCGTGTTTGCCCGTCAGTTTCGGCATAGCTTGGCCGACGGCTTCCCGCTGCTGACCACCAAGAAGCTTCACTTCAAAAGCATCGCCAACGAATTGATCTGGATGTTGAGCGGCAACACCAACATCAAGTGGCTGAATGAAAACGGCGTAAAGATCTGGGACGAATGGGCCACCGAAGACGGCGACCTGGGCCCGGTGTACGGCGAGCAGTGGACCGCCTGGCCAACCAAGGACGGCGGCAAGATTAACCAGATCGACTACATGGTCGAGACGTTGAAGACCAACCCCAACAGCCGCCGCATCCTGTTCCACGGCTGGAACGTCGAGTACCTGCCGGACGAGACCAAAAGCCCCCAGCAAAACGCCCGCGACGGCAAGCAGGCCCTGCCGCCGTGCCACCTGCTGTACCAGGCGTTTGTGCATGACGGTCACCTGTCGATGCAGTTGTATATCCGCAGCTCCGACGTATTCCTCGGCCTGCCGTACAACACCGCGGCCCTGGCGTTGCTCACCCATATGCTGGCCCAGCAGTGCGACCTGATCCCTCACGAGATCATCGTCACCACGGGCGACACCCATGCGTACAGCAACCATATGGAACAGATCCAGACCCAGCTGGCGCGCACGCCGAAGAAGCTGCCGGAACTGGTGATCAAGCGCAAACCCGAGTCGATCTACGATTACAAATTCGAAGACTTTGAAATCGTGGGCTACGACGCCGACCCGAGCATCAAGGCTGATGTAGCGATCTGAGACCGCAGTGTCTGCATCGCAGGCAAGCCCGCTCCCACAGTTGAAATGCATTCCCCTGTGGGAGCGGGCTTGCCCGCGATGGCGCCAAGCTTCTCAATGGCCGTGGCTCCTGCCCACATGCGAGGGCTCAGCCTCGCTGGCCGCGACACTCCCGCTGACTTCCAGCCGCTGCAAAATTCCGCACTGATCCAGGTCCGGCCCACCGCCACAGCGTTGGCGCAGGTCGAGCAACTGTTCCTGCAACGCCAGCAGCCCGTCGATCCGCGCCTTGACGTGGTGAATGTGCTCGTCGATCAATGCGTTCACGCTTTCGCACTGGTCCTGAGGGCTGTCCCGCAGGCCCAGCAGGCTGCGAATCTCCTCAAGGGTCATGTCCAGACTGCGGCAATTGCGGATAAACACCAGCCGTTCGGTGTGCGCCTGGGTGTACAGGCGGTAGTTCCCGTCGCTGCGCGCAGGCGGCGGCAGCAGGCCTTCCTTCTCGTAATAACGGATGGTTTCCACATGGCAATCCGTCAATTTTGCCAATTCGCCGATCTTCATCGCAGCAATCTCCAAAAGGGTGCTTGACCCTATAGTGGCTACAGGGTCTTTACTTGGCAACAGGCACCTTTACGGACGCGACAGAATGAGCGACTCCATCCACACCCCGCACAAGCACGACCATGATCATGACCACGCGCACGATCATGGCCCCAAGCTGCAACCTGTGCAGAAGCACGACCATGGCAGCCATGGCGATTCCTGCTGTTCCAGCAAGGCCGCGCCTGCGCTGGTGAAGCTGACCGAAGCCCCGACAGCGGGCTCGCGGCTGAGCACCTTCCGTATCGAAGCCATGGACTGCCCCACCGAACAGACGCTGATCCAGAACAAACTGGGCAAGCTCGCCGGCGTGCAGCAGCTGGAATTCAACCTGATCAACCGCATCCTCGGCGTGACCCACGACCTGCCGACTACTGCGCCGATTGTCGAGGCCATCAAGTCTCTGGGCATGCAGGCAGACCCCATCGAAGAAGGCGTAGCTCCGGCTGAACCGCCTGCGAAGAAACACTGGTGGCCGCTGGCTGTGTCCGGCATCGGTGCCTTGGGCGCCGAAGTGCTGCACTTCACCAACGCCGCCCCGACGTGGGTGATTGCCCTGGTCGCAATGGTCTCGATCTTCAGCGGCGGCCTCACCACCTATAAAAAGGGCTGGATCGCCCTGAAGAACCTCAACCTGAACATCAACGCCCTGATGAGCATCGCCGTGACCGGTGCGATCCTTATTGGCCAGTGGCCGGAAGCGGCGATGGTGATGTTCCTGTTCACCGTGGCCGAACTGATCGAGGCCAAGTCCCTCGACCGCGCGCGCAATGCCATCAGCGGCTTGATGCAGATGACGCCGGAGCAGGCCACTGTGCGTCAGGCTGACGGCAGTTGGGTTGAACAAGACGTCAAAGTCATCGAACTGGGCGCCATCGTGCGGGTTCGTCCCGGCGAGCGTATTGGCCTGGATGGCGAAGTCACCTCCGGCCAGTCCACCATCGACCAGGCGCCGATCACCGGCGAAAGCCTGCCGATTGAAAAGACCGTGGGCGACAAAGTCTTCGCGGGCACCATCAACCAGGCCGGTTCCCTGGAGTACAAAGTCACCGCCGCCGCCAACAACTCCACCCTGGCGCGGATCATCCACGCCGTGGAACAGGCCCAGGGCGCCCGCGCGCCGACGCAGCGGTTTGTCGACAGCTTCTCGAAAATCTACACCCCTGCAGTGTTCCTCTTTGCCTTGGGTGTGGCCCTGATTCCGCCACTGTTCATGGGCGGCGTCTGGTTCGACTGGATCTATCGCGCCCTGGTATTGCTGGTGGTCGCGTGCCCGTGTGCACTGGTGATTTCCACACCGGTGACCATCGTCAGCGGCCTGGCCGCCGCGGCGCGCAAAGGCATCCTGATCAAGGGCGGCGTGTACCTGGAGGGCGGTTACAAGCTCGACTACCTCGCCCTCGACAAGACCGGCACCATCACCCACGGCAAGCCGGTGCAAACCGATTACCTGGCGCTGTTCCCGAACATGCAAGACAGCGCGCCGGCCCTGGCCGCCAGCCTGGCCGGGCGTTCCGATCACCCGGTGTCCCTGGCGATCGCCAACGCGGCTGTGGATAAGAATCTCAGCGTGCACACTGTGGATAACTTCGAGGCCCTGACCGGTCGCGGTGTGAAGGGCGAGATCAACGGCGAAGTCTATTACCTGGGCAACCACCGTCTGGTGGAAGAGCTGAACCTGTGCTCGCCGGCCCTGGAGAAGAAGCTCTTCGCCCTGGAAAAACAAGGCAAGTCCGTGGTCCTGTTGCTGGACAAGTCCGGCCCGCTGGCGCTGTTCGCCGTGGCCGACACCGTGAAGGACACCAGTCGCGAAGCCATCCAGCAGTTGCATGACCTGGGCATCAAGACCCTGATGCTCACCGGCGACAACACCCACACCGCCAAGGCGATCGCCGATCAGGTCGGCATCGACCAGGCCCAGGGCGACCTGTTGCCCACCGATAAACTGCAAGCCATCGAAGCGCTCTACGCCAAGGGCCACCGGGTCGGCATGGTCGGCGACGGCATCAACGACGCCCCGGCGCTGGCCCGTTCCGAGATCGGGTTTGCCATGGCGGCCGCCGGTACCGACACCGCCATCGAGACCGCCGACGTGGCGCTGATGGACGATGACCTGCGCAAGATTCCGGCATTCATTCGGCTGTCGCGGCAAACGTCGAGTATCCTCAAGCAGAACATCGCCCTGGCCCTGGTGATCAAGGCGATCTTCCTGGCGGTGACCTTCCTCGGAATGGCCACCATGTGGATGGCGGTGTTCGCCGACATGGGCGTGAGCCTGCTGGTGGTGTTCAATGGTCTGCGCCTGTTGCGCAAATAGTCGATGAGAGGATGGTGTGCTGAGTACCGAGCTGAAGGCGTTTTACATGGTCGCCCGCCTGGGCAGCATTACCCAGGCGGCGAAAAAGCTCGGGCTGAGCCAGCCCACGGTGACCACCCAGATTCGTCACCTGGAAAGCCAGTACTCGGTAGAGTTGTTCTACCGCGGCGGGCGCCGCCTCACCGTCAGCGACGAAGGCGCGCGGCTGTTGCCGATGGTCAAGGCGCTGTTGCAGCAGGAAGCGGATATCGAGTTTTTCCTGCGCAACAGTGGCCAGGTGCAAGGCGCGTTGAGGATTGCCGCGACGGCGCCGTATTACATCCTCGACCTTGTCAAAACCTTCCGCGAGCGGCTGCCGCAGGTTGAAGTCTCGGTGGAAATCGGCAACTCCCAGCAAGTGCTGGAAGCGCTGGATGATTACCGCGTCGACGTCGCCGCCTCATCCCAGTTGCTTGAAGACCCGCGCCTGATTCGCCGGGTGCTGGGCATGGACCCGCTGGTGCTGGCGGTGCATCGCAACCATCCGCTGGCGGTGCTCGACCATGTACCGCTGACCGCGCTGGCCGGGCACACCTTGCTGATGCGCGAACCGGGCTCCACCACCCGCCGATTGACCGAAGAAATGCTGCAGGGTGCCGGCGTGAATTACGGGCCGCTGCTGGAGATCGGCAGCCGGGAATCGATCCGTGAGGCGGTGCTGCGCAACATCGGCATCAGCATCATTGCCCGTCAGGAAGTGCCCCACGACCCGCAATTGCGCGTGCTGACCATCGAGAATGCCCCGCAGATTCCTGAGTACTTGTACTGCCTCAAAGAGAGAAAGAGTGCGCGGTTGCCGGCGGCGTTTCTGGGGTTGGCGCAGGAAATGTCGCCGATCTGAAGGCGCCATCGCAGGCAAGCCAGCTCCCACAGCTGGAATGCATTTCGCTGGCCCGACTCGATCAACTGTGGGAGCCGGGCTTGCCCGCGATGGCGCCGGTCCAGGCAAAACCTTCCTCAAGCCCTACCCAAATCCACCAATACCACTATCGCCACGTTTTGCCTTTCTGCCACAAGAGGGACGCATTGCCTGCCTAGGATGAGCTTCATCAGTTTGATGAGGTGCCTCCATGAACACAGTCCTGAGCAACCCCGGCGCGCCAATGAAAGTGCGCGGTGTACAGAAACGCTTCGGCGCCTTCACCGCGCTGGATAACGTGTCCCTGGACGTCGCCGCCGGCGAACTGGTGTGCCTGCTGGGCCCGTCGGGCTGCGGCAAGACCACCTTGCTGCGCTGCATTGCAGGCCTGGAGCGTCAGGACAGCGGCGAGTTGTACCTCGGCGAACGCGACGTTTCCCTACTGGCACCCCAGGCGCGGGACTACGGCATCCTGTTCCAGTCCTACGCGCTGTTCCCCAATCTCACTGTCGAAGCAAACATCGGCTACGGCCTCACCGGCAGTGGTCGCGATGAAGTGCGCAAGCGCGTCGGGCAGATGCTGGAACTGGTGGGCCTGGTAGGCAGCGAAAAAAAATACCCCGGCCAACTCTCCGGCGGCCAGCAACAACGTGTAGCCCTGGCCCGCGCGTTGGCACCGGCGCCATCCTTGCTGCTGCTGGACGAACCCATGTCGGCCCTCGACGCCCGGGTGCGCGAGCATCTGTGCACCGAGCTGCGCCAGCTGCAACGCCGCCTGGGCATCACCACGTTGATGGTCACCCACAACCAGGACGAGGCCATGTTGATGGCCGACCGCATCGCCGTGATGAACAACGGCAAGGTCGAGCAATACGCCACGCCCCAGGAAATCTACGACCGCCCGGCCACGCCGTTCGTGGCCGAGTTCGTCGGCCAGGGCAACTGGCTGCCGTTCAGCCGCAACAGCGCCAGCCACGCCCAGGTCGGCGGGATGAATATGCGCCTGGCGGAAAACTCCGGTGCCGCAAAGTCGGGCCGTCTGTTCTGCCGCCCGGAAGCCATCAGCGTCAACCCGCCGGTGCATGAAGAAAACCTGTTCCCGGCCAAGGTCCGCGAGATCACCTTCCTCGGCAACCGCTGCCGCATGAGCTTCGAGCTGGACCAACTGCCTGGCCATCCGCTGCTGGCCGAGCTGGCCCCGGAAGCCATGCCGCGCCTCGGCGCCCAGGACATCTGGGTCGCGCTGCCCCCGCGCAGCCTGCAGGTGTTTGCCTGAGATGGCCCGCGATATGACGCTGCCGATACCCGATAACGTGGCTCGACAGGTTTCCCGTGCCGACGTCGGCGACCGTATTTTTGTGGTCGGCGGCAAGCTGCTCTGGCTGTGCCTGTTGAGCGTTGCGGTGCTGATGCCGCTGGCGGCTATCTTCTGGCGCGGCTTCAGCAGTGAAGCCGGGCAGGGCGGCGGCCTGGTGGCCGCGCGGGAGTTGGTCACCAGCGATAACTTTCACTGGTTGCTGGGTAACAGCCTGAAAGTTTCCCTCAGCGTGGCGGCCATCGTCGTACCGCTGGCTTATCTGTTTGCCTACGCCCTGCAACGCACGCTGATTCCCGGCAAGGCGATCTGGCGCGGCATGTCGCTGCTGCCGTTGATGGCGCCGTCGATGCTGCCGGGGATTGCACTGGTCTACCTGTTCGGTAACCAGGGCATGCTGCGCGGGCTGCTGTCGGACAACATCTATGGTTTCTGGGGCATCGTGCTCGGTGAAGTGATCTACACCTTTCCCCATGCCTTGATGATTTTGTTGTCGGCGCTTTCCCTGGCGGATGCGCGATTGTTCGATGCCGCATCGAGCATGGGCGCGAGCCCGTCCCGGGCGTTTCGCAGCATCACCTGGCCCGCGACCCGCCAGGCGGTGTTCGCCGCGTTTTGCCTGGTGTTCACCCTGACCATCACTGACTTCGGCGTGCCCGTCGTCGTCGGTGGCGACTACCAGGTGCTGGCGCTGGAAGCCTACAAGGCCGTGGTCGGCCAGCAGCAATTCGGCCGTGGCGCCTTGATCGGCATGGTCCTGCTGTTGCCGGCGCTGTTCAGCTTCGGTGTGGACGCCTGGTTGCGCCGCCGGCATGGCGACTCCATGAGCGGCCGCGCCCAGGTGTTCCAGCCGGCGCCGTCGAAGCTGCGGGATAGCTGCTACCTGGCCGTCGTCCTGCTGATCTGCGCGACCTTGCTGTTGGTGTTCGGCATGGCGGTCTATTCATCGCTGGTGAAATTCTGGCCCTACAACCTGTCGCTGTCGCTGGCCCACTACCAGTTCGAAGACACGGCCGGCGGCGGTTGGCTGGCCTATCGCAACAGCATCACCATGGCCCTGTGCACCGCGTTGATCGGCAGCGTGCTGATCTTCACCGGTGCCTACCTGATGGAAAAAACCCGCGGCCAGAAGGGCCTGAACCTGGCATTGCGCATGCTCAGCTTCGTACCGATGGCGGTGCCGGGGTTGGTGCTGGGCCTGGGCTACGTGTTCTTTTTCAACCTCAATGGCAACCCGCTGCATGTGTTCTACGGAACCATGAGCTTGCTGGTGGTGTGCACCATTGCTCACTATTTGACCACCGCACAAATGACCGCCACTACGGCCTTGCGCCAACTGGATGCGGAATTCGAAGCCGCCGCGCTGTCGCTGAAGGCGCCGCTGTACCGCCATTACTTGCGGGTCACCGTGCCGATCTGCCTGCCGGCGTTGCTGGACATCGTGCGCTACCTGTTCGTGTCGGCGATGACCACCGTTTCCGCCGCGATCTTCCTCTACAGCCCCGACACCATCCTCGCCGCCGTCGCCGTGCTGAACATGGACGACGCCGGCAACGTCGGCGGCGCGGCGGCCATGTCGACCCTGATTCTGTTCACCTCGGCGGGCGTGTCCCTGCTGCTGGCGTGGGCCTCACGCGGCTTGTTGCGCCGCTCCCAGGCCTGGCGCCAAACCGCGCCCGGCCAATAATTCACCCATAAAGGAACTGCACCATGTTCAAGCCCCTGGCGTTAGCCGCTGCTGTGCTCACTGCGTTCAGCCTGAATGCCTTTGCCGCCAAGACCGAGTTGACCGTGTACACGGCCCTCGAAGCCGAGCAATTGAAGACCTACAAACAGGCCTTCGAAAAGGTTAACCCGGACATCGAGATCAAATGGGTGCGCGACTCTACCGGCATCATCACTGCCAAGCTGCTGGCCGAAAAAGCCCGCCCGCAGGCTGATGTAGTGTGGGGCCTGGCGGCGTCCAGCCTGGCGATCCTCGACCAGCAAGGCATGCTGCAAAACTACGCTCCGGCCGACTTGGGCAAGATCGGCGCGAACTACCGCGACGCCGCCAACCCGCCGGCCTGGGTCGGCATGGACGTGTGGGCCGCAACCATCTGCTTCAACACCGTCGAAGCTGAAAAGCAGGGCCTGAGCAAACCGGTGAGCTGGCAAGACCTGACCAAGCCCGAGTACAAGGGCAAGATCGTGATGCCCAACCCGGCCTCGTCCGGCACCGGTTTCCTGGATGTGAGCGCCTGGTTGCAGACCTTCGGCGAAAAGCAGGGCTGGCAGTACATGGACGACCTGCACCAGAACATTGGCCAGTACGTTCACTCCGGTTCCAAGCCGTGCAAGCTGGCGGCATCGGGTGAATTCCCGATCGGCATTTCCTTCGAATACCCGGCCGTTCAACTGAAGCGCCAGGGTGCACCGCTGGACATCATCCTGCCGAAAGAAGGCCTGGGTTGGGACATCGAGGCTACCGCCGTGATCAAAGGCACCGCCCATGCGGACGCGGCACAGAAACTCGCCGACTTCTCCGCAAGCCCGGCGGCGATGGAGTTGTACAAGGAAAACTTCGCGGTCCTGGCCCAGCCGGGGATTGCCAAGCCGCAGACCGAATTGCCGGCGGATTACGAGCAGCGGTTGATCAAGAACGACTTCGCCTGGGCCTCGAAAAACCGCGACAACATACTGACCGAGTGGCGCAAGCGCTATGACGGTAAGTCGGAAAAGGTGGCCGGCCAGTAGGCATTTCGTTTGGGCTGATGGCCTCATCGCGGGCAGGCCCGGCTCCCACATTTTGGATTGTGAATACCTTCCAATGTGGGAGCTGGCTTGCCTGCGATAGCGGTCTCGAATTCAGGACATCACTTCATGACACAACTGCTGATCATCGGCGCCGGCATCCTCGGCCTGTCCCACGCCTACGCGGCCGCCAAGCGCGGCCTCAAGGTCAAGGTCTTCGAACGCAGCGCCACACCGCTGGGCGCCTCCGTGCGCAACTTTGGCCAGGCCCTGGTCACCGGCCAGCCGCCCGGGCCGATGCTCGACCTGGCCCGTGAAAGCCACGATATCTGGGGCCAGTGGGCGCAACTCGCCGGCATCCAGCTCAAGCGCAATGGCTCCTACCTGTTCGCCCGCACCGAAGCCGAAGAGCACCTGCTTGAAGCCTTCTGCGCCGGGCGCGCCCAGGAGCACGGCTATCGCGTCGAACTGCTCCAGGGTGCAGCGCTGCAAGACCTGTACGGCGGCCAGTTCGCCCATCACCGCGCTGCGCTCCATGGCCTGGACGATCAACAACTGTATTCCCGGGAAGCCATCCCGGCGCTGATCAACTACCTCGGCCGCGAACTCAACGTGGAGTTTCATTTCTCCACCCTCGTACGCGACATCGAGCCCGGCCAGGTGCACACCAGCGCCGGCTCCTTTCGCGGCGAGCAGATCATTGTCTGCTCCGGCCACGACTACCAGACGCTGCTGGCCGAGCAGATCGCCGAACTCAACCCGCAAATCTGCCGCCTGCAAATGCTGCGCGCCCGGCCTGCTGTGGATTTGAACCTGCAACATGCCGTGCTGACCGGCCTCAGCTGCGTGCACTACGGCGCGTTCGCCGACTTGCCGGAAGCGGCGCCGGTACAGGCCGAAATCCTGCGGGACGTCCCGCACTTGCACGAAAACGGCATCCACCTGCTGATCAGCCCGACACCGTACGGAGAACTGATCATCGGGGATTCCCATCATTACGGCAGCGATCCATCACCGTTCAACGCCGAACAGGTGGACAACTGGATGATCGAGCTGGCGGAGCACACCCTGGGCTGCAAGATCCAGGTCGTGGAACGTTGGCAGGGCGTCTATGGTTCCCGTGGGCCGGCGCCGTTCTCGTTCCTGCGGGCGGCACCGGGGGTGAGTGCGGCGTTGATGCACACCGGTGTGGGCATGAGCGTCGGGCCGGCGATGGCCGAGCGCAATATCACCGAGCTATGGGGGAATGCGTGATGAACGCTGAGCAGGCAATCGCCGAAGTCTTTGGCTTATACGAACAGCACGGCACCGCCGATTACATCGGTGAGCCGGTCTCGCAGATCGAGCACATGTCCCAGGCTGCGCAGTTGGCCATGGCCGAAGGCTTCGATGATGAAGTGGTGCTGGCGGCGTTCTTCCACGATATCGGGCACATCTGCGGTCAAGGCGGCGAGAACATGGGCGGTTATGGCGTGGTCAGCCATGAACGGCTGGGAGCTGATTATCTGCGCCGGGCAGGTTTCAGCGAGCGCATGGCCAAGCTGGTGGAATATCACGTGCAGGCCAAGCGTTACCTGACCTTCAGCCAGCCGGATTACTACGCGCGCCTGAGCGAAGCCAGTCGCCGCACCCTGGGTTACCAGGGCGGCGTGATGACGGCCGAAGAAGCCCGGGCGTTCGAGCAGGACCCTTTGTGCGCCGTGAGTCTGCGCATGCGCCATTGGGATGAACAGGCCAAGGAAATGCACGTGCCGGTGCTGGACCTTGAGGTGCTGAAGTCCAAGGCCCGGCACCTGTTGGCGGCTTAGGTCTCGTCGAGGCGCTGGGCCAGGGCTTCGATCTGTTCCTGGCGCTCGGCCTGGCTCAGTTTCGGATGCGGGTTGAGGGACGACCATTGCGGGTGGGCGCGGGCCCTGTTCAGGGCTTCCGGCAGCTTGCCTTCGCGCCAGGTCTTGTCCTGGGGCGTGTCGACCTTGATGCTGTGGATCGCCGCATGCCCGCGCAGGTTCAGGGCCTTGAGCAGTTGCCGCTGGCGCAGGGCCAACAGGCGCAGCACGCTGTCGTCGACGGTCAGCTCGCGCTGGCCCTTGATCTTGCCCAACAGGCGGCTGCCATAGCTGCGAGCAGTTTGCAGGGCACCGCCGGCGATGGCCCCGGCGAGGGCGGCGGCGCCGAGAGTCAGGCCGCCCACCAGTAGATCCACACCCGCACCAGCTGCCGCGCCGGCCGCGATGCCGCCGCCGACCCGCACGCCCAGTTGCTTGAGGGTTTCGGGGTTGAACAGGTCATCGCCCCAACGGCCGTCCAGCAGCGGCAAGTCGCTGGCGGCGGCGTCTTGGGGGCGGAAGCCGAACAGTTTGAGCAGGGCCTCCACACACTTTTGTTCGCGCTGGCGCACGGCTTTGCGCAGTTCGCTGATGGCTTGTTGCTCCACTTCAGCTTCGCTGACCACGCTGCGGCGGCAGGCGGCGCAGTCGATCAGCAGTTCGGCAATCAGCCGCGCCGCGCTTTGCTGGCGTGCCTGGCGTTGGGCTTCCTGGTCGAGGATCAGCCGCTCCAGTTGCCCACGGGAATTTTCCAGCAGCAGGGCGAGGCTTTCATACAGGCGGCGCTCGCCGTCTTCCGGCGGCGCCACGCTGTCGAAACGCACCAGTGCGTGCAGGCCGAGACGGGCCAATGCTTCGCGCCAGTCCGGCTCGCGGTGGTCGGCGCTGCTGACAAAATTGAGCACCGGCAGCAGCGGTTTGCCGCAGCTGGCCAGCACTTGCAGCTCATCGCGATATTTGGCCAGCACCGGTTCACGGGCGTCGATTACGTAGAGGCCAGCATCCGAGGCCAGCAGTTGGCGCAGCACCTTGGCTTCCTGCTCGAAACGCTGGCGGGCCTCGCTGCCTTCCAGAAAACGCGCCAGCCGAGCCGGGCCGTCGAGGCGTTCGCCGGGGCGGTCCAGGCGTTCGAGGTAGTCGAGCAGGGCGATGGCATCTTCCAGGCCGGGGGTGTCGTACAGCTCCAGCAAGGCTTCGCCGTCTACCGACAGGCGTGCGCCCTCGACGTGCCGGGTGGTGCTGGGCCGATGGGACACTTCACCAAAACCGACGTCTCGTGTGAGGGTGCGCAGCAACGAGGTCTTGCCGACGTTGGTGTGGCCGACCACCGCGAGTTTCAGGGGCTTAGTCATGACCGGTCTCCAGCCAAGTGAGCGGCGCGCAATCGGCGAACGGAATCTCCAGTTGTTGCAAGGCCGCATGCCAATCACCCAGGCGTTCTGCGTCCAGGGCCTGGCCCGCCGGCGCTTGCAGCAGCCAGACGCGGGTGGCTGTGGCGCTGCGGGCCAGTTCGGCGATCAGCGCGAGGCTGCCGCGATCCGGCGAGCGCCGTGGGTCGCAGGCGATGGCCAGGCGTGCGGGCGGGAAGCGAGTGAGCTGTTCCAGCAGCTTGTTGCGCGATTCGCGGCTGTCGAGGATGCCGGCGTCCTTGACGCTGGCCGGGAGCTTCGGCGGCCACGGGCGCTGTTCGTCCAGCTCGATAGCCACCAGCAGGGCGCCGTCACTTTGCAGTTCACTGACGCCGCCGGTCACGTGATGCAATTGGTCGGGCGCTGCATCGTTGACCCCAAGCCGTTCGCTGCTGGGCATCAGCCGTTCGCGCAGTTGGCTGTAGCCGGGCAGGTTGAGGTCGAGGCTCAAGGCGGCGCGCCCGCGTTTCCAGCGCCACAGGCACAGCAGCGCGAGGATCAGCCGCGGCAGGATGCCGTACACCAGCAGCACGCCCACCAGCCAGGCGGCCCAGGCCTGGCGGGCACTTTCGATATTCAGGGCGGCATCGCCGCTGGCGCGGATCATCTCGACGGTGGGCACGTTGAAGCCCAGCAACGCCGGCAGGGCGCCAAGGGTTTGGGTCACGGCGACAAAGGTGTCGGCCCGCAAAATGGTGGTTTCCCACACAAAGCCGTAGCGCCGGGTGGCCAACAGCGTCAGCAGGATCACCATGGCGCTGAGCAGCGCCAATAGCCATAGGCTGTTGACCAGCACGCCGACGGCCCAGCGATTGAGCTTGCGCCGTTGCAGCAACAGCAGCAGGGCGGGCGCCAGTTGCGCAGCCTTGGCGTCGCGAGCGAGTTTTTCGCTGAGCCATAACCACAGGCGCCCGAGGCTGGCGCCGTGTTCACCGGCAAACAGCAGGCCCAGGGCCCAGCTCAACAACAGGATCAGGTTCAAGCCCAGCAGGCTGCCCAGGGCCCAGAACACATTCACCGGCACCAGGCCATTGCCCAGCGCGGCAAACGCCAGGCCGGCGCCGCTGATAATAGCGACCGCCGCCAGCAGGATCAGCGCCAGGCGCGCACCTTGCAGCCAGCGGGTCAGGGCGGCGGTCAGGCCATCGCGTTCGGCCAGCCACAGCGCACGGTTCTGGATGCGCGTGGGCAAGTCACCGCCGGTGCTGCGGGCCAGGCGATTGGCTTCCTGGTCTTCCAGGGCGCCCGCGTGTTCCTCCCGCAGGCGCACGGTTTCGGTCAGCCAGAGTGTTTGCAGGGGATTCAGAGCAGTCACGCGTCGTCCTGTTGAGCCAGTGAGTCTGGAGCATAACCGCTGGAACGCCGGTTGGGGTATGCCGCGCGCGGCTCTGGTATTCTCGTCGCCATGAAAAAAACTCTCCCTTTAAGCCTGATCGCAGCCCTCGGTGAAAACCGTGTGATCGGCGTCGACAACAGCATGCCCTGGCATTTGCCGGGGGATTTCAAATATTTCAAGGCCACCACCTTGGGCAAGCCGATCATCATGGGGCGCAAGACCTGGGATTCCCTGGGCCGACCGTTGCCGGGCCGGTTGAACATTGTGGTCAGCCGTCAGACCGACCTGGCGCTGGAAGGTGCGGAAGTTTTTCCGTCACTGGACGCGGCCGTGGAGCGGGCGGAGGAATGGGCCAAGGCGCAGGGCGTGGATGAGCTGATGCTGATCGGCGGAGCGCAGTTGTATGCCCAGGGGCTGGAACAAGCGGATCGCCTGTATTTGACGCGCGTGGCATTGAGCCCGGAAGGGGATGCGTGGTTTCCCGAGTTTGATTTGAACCAGTGGAAGCTGGTGTCGAATGTCGAGAATGCGGCTGAGGGTGACAAGCCGGCGTACAACTTCGAAGTCTGGGAAAAAGCCTAAAAACTCATGTGGCGAGGGAGCTTGCTGTGGCGAGGGAGCTTGCTCCCGCTGGGCTGCGAAGCGGCCCTAAAAGCTGATCCCTCAATCTCTCAGAAAACTCGGTCGCCTGCTTTGGGGCTGCTGCGCAGCCCAGCGGGAGCAAGCTCCCTCGCCACAAAGTTCGGCCGTTAAGCCTGCGCCAGTTCCGCATGCTCATCGGTATTGAGCAGCTCTTTATCCGTCTGCTGCATGATCTGGCTGGTAATCGCCCCCGCCGTCATCGAACCGTTCACGTTCAACGCCGTACGGCCCATGTCGATCAGCGGCTCAACCGAAATCAGCAACGCCACCAGTGACACCGGCAAGCCCATCGCCGGCAGCACGATCAGCGCGGCAAACGTCGCACCGCCGCCCACGCCCGCCACACCGGCCGAACTCAAGGTCACAATCGCCACCAGTGTTGCGATCCACAACGGGTCCAGCGGGTTGATGCCCACGGTCGGCGCAACCATCACCGCCAGCATCGCCGGGTAAAGACCTGCACAACCGTTCTGGCCAATCGTCGCGCCAAACGAGGCGGCAAAGCCGGCGATGGACTGCGGAATCCCCAGGCGACGGGTCTGCGCTTCAATGCTCAGCGGGATGCTCGCGGCGCTGGAACGGCTGGTGAAAGCAAACGTCAGCACCGGCCACACCTTGCGGAAGAACCGCAGCGGGTTGATCCCGGCCAGGGACAGCAGCACGCCATGCACCACAAACATCAGGCCCAGGGCGAGGTACGACACCACCACAAAACTGCCGAGCTTGATGATGTCTTGCAGGTTGGAGCTGGCGACCACCTTGGTCATCAGTGCCAATACGCCGTACGGGGTGAGTTTCATCACCAGGCGCACCAGGCGCATCACCCAGGCTTGCAGGGTGTCGATGGCGTTGAGGACTTTCTGGCCTTTTTCCACGTCATCCTTGAGCAGTTGCAGCGCGGCAACCCCGAGGAACGCAGCAAAGATCACCACGCTGATAATCGACGTCGGCTTGGCCCGGGCCAGGTCGGCGAACGGGTTCTGCGGGATGAACGACAGCAGCAGTTGCGGGATATTCAGGTCGGCGACCTTGCCCGCGTAATCACTCTGGATCACTTGCAGGCGCGCCATTTCCTGGGTGCCGGCCACCAGGCCTTCGGCGGTGAGGCCGAACAGGTTGGTCAGGCCGATACCGATCAGCGCCGCAATCGCCGTGGTGAACAGCAGCGTGCCGATGGTCAGGAAGCTGATCTTGCCCAGGGACGAGGCGTTGTGCAGGCGGGCCACGGCGCTGAGGATCGAGGCGAACACCAGCGGGATCACGATCATTTGCAGCAACTGCACGTAACCGTTGCCGACCAGGTCGAACCAGCCGATCGAGGCCTTGAGCACCGGGTTGCCGGCGCCGTAAATGGCGTGCAGCACCACACCGAAGATCACGCCGAGTACCAGCGCGAACAACACCTTCTTGGCGAGGCTCCAGTGGGTACGACGGGTTTGTGCCAGGCCCAGCAACAGGGCCACGAACACCAGTAAGTTGAGAATCAGGGGCAGATTCATTGAAGCTCCGTTGAGAAGGCAGCCAATCGCGTGAGCCTGCGATTGCGAACCGGCATGCCTAACAGCTTGATATTTATTGATTTAATACCTTTATAGAATGGTGACTGTCGTTTTTGGAATAAGCGAATGGCGCCCAGGTGTATGGCGTTGGCGCGATCACGACGAAAGCGGTCGCGCTCGGACGGAAACTGTCACAGGGATTTGTTAGCGTCGATGTCTTTCACTCAGGGAGAAAACGCACATGAAGCTAGCGCCGAAACTGTTTGCCGCCGCGCTGTGCCTGGGCCTTGCGAGCCAGGCCTTTGCCGCCACCGAGTTGAAACACTGGCCGGCGGCGGCCGCCAAGCAACTGGACACGATGATTGCCGCCAATGCCAACAAGGGCAACTTCGCGGTGTTCGACATGGACAACACCAGTTACCGCTACGACCTTGAAGAGTCGTTGCTGCCGTACCTGGAAAACAAGGGCCTGATCACCCGCGACACCATGGACCCTTCCCTGAAGCTGATCCCGTTCAAAGACACCGCCGACCACAAGGAAAGCCTGTTCAGCTACTACTACCGCCTCTGCGAAGTCGACGACATGGTCTGCTACCCGTGGGTGGCGCAGATTTTCTCCGGCTTCACCCTCAAGGAGCTCAAAGGCTACGTCGACGAGATGATGGCGTCGGGCAAGCCGGTGCCGGTCACCTACTACGAAGGTGACGTGGTCAAGAACATGGAAGTGCAGCCGCCGAAAGTCTTCACCGGCCAGGCTGAGCTGTTCAACAAGCTGATGGAAAACGGCATTGAGGTCTACGTGATGACCGCCGCGTCCGAGGAACTGGTGCGCATGGTCGCGGCCGATCCGAAGTACGGCTACAACGTCAAACCCGAGAACGTGATTGGCGTGAGCACCCTGCTCAAGGACCGCAAGACCGGCGAACTGACCACCGCGCGCAAACAGATCGCCGCCGGCAAGTATGACGAGAAGGCCAACCTCGGCCTGGAACTGACCCCGTACCTGTGGACCCCGGCCACCTGGATGGCCGGCAAGCACGCGGCGATCCTGACCTATATCGATGAGTGGAAAAAACCGGTGATCGTTGGTGGCGACACGCCAACCAGTGACGGCTACATGCTGTTCCACGATGTGGACGTGGCCAAGGGCGGCATCCACCTGTGGATCAACCGCAAGGACAAATACATGACCCAGCTTAACGGCATGATGGCCAAGCACGCGGCGGCCCAGGCCAAGGAAGGGTTGCCGGTGACGGCGGATAAGAACTGGGTGATCGTCAAGCCGGACGAGATTCAGTAATACCGAGGCGTGGCCATCGCAGGCAAGCCAGCTCCCACCTGGACCGAGTTCGCTCAGGCAACTCGGTCCATGTGGGAGTCGGGCTTGCCCGCGATGAGGCCATCAGCAGCACTGCAAAGCCCCAGCAAAAATAGATATCAATTGCGAACAAATCTCATCTTCTGCTAGCGTGCGCACTTCCTGAACATCCCGTTCTTCTCAAGGTAGTGCTGTGCTCTCCTGGAATTCTCAGATCGCGCGCCTGTTTGCGGAGCAGAAGAAGGCCCTCGAAGCCTTCGTCACCCGCCGCACCGGCAGCGCCCAGGTGGCCGCCGACCTGACCCAGGAATCGTTCCTGCGCCTGGCCCGGCTGGACTCCGGCGAGAAGATCGACAACCTCCCTGCCTTCCTCTTCACCATCGCCAGCAACCTGGTGCGCGACCATCAGCGCCAGGCCATCCGCCGCGAGCGCCTGGATGCCGGCGAGCCCAGCGAAGAACTGCCCTGCAGCAACCCAGGTGCCGACGAGCAATTGGCCGCCTATCAACAGGAGCAACTGATGCAGGATGCGATCCTGGCGCTGCCCGAAGCGACTCGGCAGATCTTCCTGCTCTATCATGTCGACGAACTTTCCTACCGCGAGATTGGTGAGCGCCTGTCGATTACCCCGCGGAGTGTGGAATACCAATTGCGTCGGGCCTTGATCGAATGCCGTGCCTTTATCAAGGCGCGGCTGGCCTGTGATGAACAAGGACGCCGGTCATGATCGCCGCACCCACTGCCGACGAGTTGTTTGCCGAAGCGTCCGGCTGGTATTTCCGGCTCCAGGCCGACGACGTCACAGCGGCCGAAATCGAGGCGTTTTCCGTCTGGCTGGGGCAGGGCGCCGCCCAGGATGATGCGTGGCAGGAAGTCCAGGCGATGCTGGGCGGCCTACGCGAACCGGCGCGAGTGATTCGCCGGGCCGAGCAAGCCGCCTGGCGCAAGCCGGCACGGCGTTGGGCGTATGCTGCCGCGATGCTTTTGGCGGTCGGGCTGACGCTGCAAAACACGCCATGGCTGGATCGCCTGCGGGCCGACTACGCCACCGGCACCGGTGAATCGCGCACGGTCGAACTGGCGGATGGCTCGCAACTGCAACTCAACACTGACAGCGCGGTGCAGATCCGCATGAGTGCCGGTGAACGCCAGGTTCGCCTGCTGCGGGGCGAAGGGTTTTTCAGCGTGACCAAGGATCCATCGCGGCCTTTCGTGGTGCAGTCCGGCGATGGCTGGGTGAAGGTGGTGGGCACGCAATTCAGCGTCGCCCGCCGCGATGCACAGACCCAGGTGCAAGTCGCCCAGGGCAAGGTGCAGGTCAGCTCCGGCCTGGGTGAGCCGGTGTATCTGGAGCCGGGTCGTGCGGTGGAGTATCAGGACCAACGCCTGACGGCGGTCCACGCGTTCGACCCTGCCAGTGGTTTTGCCTGGCGCCAGCGGCAACTGGTGTTTCGCCAGCAACCGCTGTCCGATGTGGTTGCCGAATTAAATCGCTACTGGCCCGGCAAGACGCTGGTGCTCGGCGATAGGTTGCGCAACCGCGTGGTGTCTGGCGTGTTCGAGATCGACAAGCCCGATGCCGTCATCAAGGCGCTGGAATACACCCTTAACCTGCGTGCCGAGCATTACACCCCGTATTTGCTGGTGTTGCGCGAAGGCAAAGCGTCCTAGACGAATCTTTTTCAAAAAACTTTCAGGGTTTCTCCCCAAGCCATCGTCCTTGATCACTGAGGCGTAAATAGTAAGCACTCTCAAGTAGTGCCGCGCCCGTTCACTGACTTTTGCACCGGGGAGCATCATCCATGGCACACCGATTTGCCGCACGGCCCTTGCTGGCGCTGGCCATTTCCTTGGCGTGCGGCACTGCGCCGTTGTATTTGCAGGCTGCTGAGACGACGCAGGCCCAGACCTACCGCTTCGATATCCAGGAGCAAAGCCTGGACGGCGCGTTGGCGGCGTTTTCGGCGGTGACGCGGCTTCAAGTGCTGGTGCCCAGTGAGTTGACGCAGGGGCTGCTGTCGCCGGGAGTGAGTGGCAACCTGGGGCAGCGGGACGCCCTGGCGAGGTTGCTTGCGGGGACGGGGTTGAGTGCGGCATTTATCAACGCAGATACCGTGACCCTGGAAAAGCGTGTGTCATCAGGCACAGCCCTTGAAGTGGGTGCCACCACCATCAGCGCCGAGCACCTTGGCGCTACAACCGAAGGCACCGGCTCCTACACCACCGGCGCGGTGACCATCGGCAAGGGCGAGCAGAAGCTCAAGGACATCCCGCAATCGGTCAGCGTCATGACCCGCAAGCAGATGGATGACCAGAACACCACCAAACTCTCCGAGGTGGTCAAGCGCACGCCGGGCCTGACGGCGACCAAATCCCCCGGCCCCGGCATGTTCATCTTTTCCCGTGGCTTCGAGGTGGGCACCCTGCAATACGATGGTGTGGGTATCCCGCGTAACACCTACGCGCTGGGCAGCTACCTCACCGAGAACATGGCGATCTATGACCGGGTAGAGACCTTGCGCGGCCCGGCTGCCTTGCTACAGGGCGCCAACAGCCCCGGCGGCACCATGAACCTGGTGCGCAAGCGCGGCCAGCAGGCGCCGACAGTCACCATCACCGCCAAGGCCGGCTCCTGGGACCACTACGGCACCCAGGTTGATGCCGGCGGCCCGCTGAACTCGGAGGGCACCTTGCGCGGCCGGTTTGTGGCGGATTACGACACCACCAACTCCTTCGTCGACTACGCCGGCAGCTGGAACCAGACGGTGTATGCCGCCGTCGACTATGACTTCACCCCCGACACCACCGTCGGCGTCGGCATCAGTAACCAGAAAGGCCACGCCCGCCCGAACTTCATGTCGCTGCCGCGTTATGCCAACGGCAGCGACATCGGTCTGCCACGTTCGACGTTTGTGGGGGCCAGCTGGAACCGCAACGTCAATAACCAGACCCAGGTGTTTGCCGATATCGAGCATCGCTTCAACGATGACTGGAAAATGAAGGCCGCCCTGGTGGCCATGGATGAACACAACGACGCGACTTACCAAGCGACATGGGACACCATCCCCAACCCCGGTGACAGCGGCACCGTGCGTTACGTGGACTGGGTCACCGACTTCAACACCAAGAGTCGCGGTGTGGACGTGTATGTCGACGGCAAGTTCGAAGGCTTTGGTTTGCGGCAGGAGATGGTACTGGGCGCCAACTATTCCAAACTCACCACGGATGATTTCTGGGCGCGTGCGGCAACGCCGGGAGCGGATATCTTCAACATCGACCACAACCGTCCGCAGCGCGACAGGAACCAGTTGTTCCAGGCAGGGAATGCGACGAAGAGCTGGTATGACATTCGCCAGAAGGGGATTTATGGCACCTGGCGCGTCCAGCTATTGGACCCGCTGACGTTGATCCTCGGTGCGCGCACCAGTTGGTATGACTATTCCTACAAGGACGAGAGCGGTTTCCAGGGTGTCTATGGCGACCCGACCCAGAGCACCACGCAAAGCAATGGCCACGTCACTCCCTACGCCGGCCTGGTCTATGCGCTCAACGAGCAATGGTCGGCCTACGCCAGCTATACCGACGCCTTTGAGCCACAAACCAACCTGACCACCTCATTGACCGTGCTCAAGCCCATTGAGGGCCAGAACTACGAACTGGGCCTGAAGGGCGAACTGGCTGACGGCCGGCTCAATACGTCGTTCGCTATCTTCCGCTATGACCAGGAAAACCGTGCGGCTCAAGACCTGCAAGGCGGCAAAGTCTGTGGCGGCTGGTACTGCTCGCTCGCTTCCGGCAAGGTCCGCAGCCAGGGCTTTGAAGCCACCTTGAGCGGTGAGGTGTTGCCTGGCCTGCAACTGGTCTCCAGCTACACCTACAACACCACCAAGTTCCTCAAGGACGACACCTACGAAGGCAAGATCTTCAGCACCTGGACTCCTAAACACCTGCTCAAGGTGTGGGGTGACTACCAGTTGCCGGGCGATTGGGAGAAAGTCAGCGTCGGCGCCGGCGTCACCGCGCAAAGCAGCACCGTCGCCTATGACCGCACGTTCAGTGTGCCGGGCAACGCGCTGTGGGATTCGCGGGTGGCCTACAAGGTCAACCAGGAGTTCACCGTCGCGGCGAACCTGAACAACATGTTCGACAAGAAGTACTACATCCCCGCGTACAACGCGAACTGGGGCAGCAATTACTATGGCGACCCGCGTAACGTGATGTTCACCATGACCTACACGCCGCAATTCTGATTCGAGCAGGCAAAAAAATGCCCCGCACCTGGCGGGGCATTTTTAGGGGCGAGGCTTACAGGCCGTCGAGCATCGCCTTGTTACGTACTGCACCCTTGTCGGCACTGGTGGCCAGCAGGGCGTAAGCCTTCAACGCGGTAGTGACTTTGCGCGGACGCTTCTCTACCGGCTTCCAGCCTTTCTTGTCCTGCTCGACCCGGCGTGCCGCCAGTTCTTCATCGCTGATCAACAGGTTGATCGAGCGGTTCGGAATGTCGATCAGTACCTTGTCGCCATCCTGCACCAGGCCAATGGCGCCGCCGGCAGCGGCTTCCGGCGAAGCGTGGCCGATGGACAGGCCCGAGGTACCGCCGGAGAAACGGCCATCGGTCAGCAAGGCGCAGGCTTTGCCCAGGCCCTTGGATTTCAGGTACGAGGTCGGGTAGAGCATCTCTTGCATGCCCGGGCCGCCTTTCGGGCCTTCGTAGCGGATGATGACGATGTCGCCTTCCTTCACTTCGTCAGCGAGGATGCCGCGTACCGAGCTGTCCTGGCTTTCGTAGATCTTGGCGCGGCCTTCGAACACGTGAATCGACTCATCCACGCCGGCGGTTTTCACCACGCAGCCATCCAGGGCGATGTTGCCGTACAGCACGGCCAGGCCACCTTCTTGGGAGTAGGCGTGCTCGACGCTGCGGATGCAGCCGTTTTCACGGTCGTCGTCGAGGGTTTCCCAGCGGGTCGACTGGCTGAACGCGGTCTGTGTCGGGATGCCGGCCGGGCCTGCCTTGAAGAAGGTATGCACGGCTTCGTCGTCAGTCTGGGTGATGTCCCACTTGGCGATGCCTTCGGCGATGGATTTGCTGTGCACGGTCGGCAGGTCGGTGTGCAACAGGCCGCCACGGGCCAACGAGCCGAGGATCGAGAAGATCCCACCGGCGCGGTGCACGTCTTCCATGTGGTACTTCTGGATGTTCGGCGCGACTTTGCACAGTTGCGGCACGTGACGGGACAGGCGGTCGATGTCCCGCAGGTCGAAGTCGATCTCGGCTTCCTGTGCGGCGGCGAGCAAGTGCAGGATGGTGTTGGTGGAACCGCCCATGGCGATGTCCAGGGTCATGGCGTTTTCGAACGCCTTGAAGTTGGCGATGTTGCGCGGCAACACCGACTCATCGTTCTCGGTGTAGTAACGCTTGCACAGCTCGACGATGGTGCGGCCGGCCTGCAGGAACAGCTGCTCGCGGTCGCTGTGGGTGGCCAGTGTCGAGCCGTTGCCCGGCAAGGCCAGGCCCAAGGCTTCCACCAGGCAGTTCATCGAGTTGGCGGTGAACATGCCGGAGCACGAACCGCAGGTCGGGCAGGCGCTGCGCTCGTATTCCGCGACCTTCTCGTCAGAAGCGCTGGAATCGGCGGCGATGACCATGGCGTCGACCAGGTCCAGGCCATGGGAGGCGAGTTTGGTCTTGCCGGCTTCCATCGGGCCGCCGGAGACGAAGATCACCGGGATGTTCAGGCGCAGGGCGGCCATCAGCATGCCGGGGGTGATCTTGTCGCAGTTGGAGATGCACACGATGGCGTCGGCGCAGTGGGCGTTGACCATGTATTCCACGGAGTCGGCGATGATCTCGCGGCTCGGCAGGGAATACAGCATGCCGTCATGGCCCATGGCGATGCCGTCATCCACGGCGATGGTGTTGAATTCTTTCGCTACACCGCCGGCGCGTTCGATCTCGCGGGCGACCAGTTGGCCCAGGTCCTTGAGGTGGACGTGGCCGGGTACGAACTGGGTGAACGAGTTGGCAATCGCGATGATCGGCTTCTTGAAGTCGTCATCTTTCATCCCCGTGGCGCGCCACAGAGCGCGGGCGCCGGCCATGTTGCGGCCGTGGGTGGATGTTTTCGAGCGGTAATCTGGCATGGAACACTCCGGGCGGCTAATCAGGTATCAAAGGGGAGTGAGCTTCTATTGACGTCTGGAACACTCAGAAAATGGCCGTGTGTCCGGAAGTTGCCTCAAACGCTGCGGGATCGCCGTGCGCATTGGCCTTGAGCTCATAAACCCGCCGGGGGATGACTGGCGATGAATAGGTCCGATTCTACACCGCTGGCGGCCGGAGGGAATGGCCGCGAGCGTGTAGATGGCGCTTACGAGACGTGTGGGTGTGCAAGTTTCACGCTCAGCGACCGACCCGGGCGTTCGTCACCACCCCCCAGACGCTGAACACGATGAAGCTGATGGCGATGGTCATCAGCAAGTTGCTCCCGGCTTGCGCGAGCGCGGCGCTGCTGACGGCGGCGGTGATGAACATGATGCTGTTGCCGGCCGAGGCGGCGGTGCCGGCGCTGCTGGAGAACAGCAACATGGCCGCAGAAATCGCGGCGGGGCGAACCAGGGTCACGGCCAGGGCGCTGATCAGCATCGGGATGAGCAGGCTGATGGTGGTCATGGCCTCAAAGCGGATGATCAGCGCCAATAACACGCCCGCGACGCCCAGCAGGCCCAGCCCGATATTGATTTGCCGCGTGAGCGAGATGTGTTTTTGCAGGGCGCTCGCCGCAACGCCACCCAGCAGATAGGCGATGCCGTACACCATCAGCACCACCGCGTACTGGTATTCGGACAGTTTCAACTCATCCATGAATATCAGCGGCGTGACGCTGATCAAGGCGAAGTAACAGGCGAATACCAGCGCGGCGATCCACCAATAGCGGATGAAGTCCCGATTCCCGGCGATGGATTTCAGCGTGGTGATGATCGAGACGGGGGCTCTTTCAGGGCTGGCGGCCTTGGACGGCAATAACAGGCAGGCATGGATAAACATGCCCAGCGCCATTACCGCAAACCCGTAGAAGCTGCCCTGCCAATCGAATGTGGTTTGCAGCCAGGAGCCCAGCAGCGGCGACAGCGCAACAAACGAGCCGCTCAAGGTCATGTAATAGATGCGGATGCGGGCGCGGTCCTGTTCTTCGAACAGGTCTTCCACCAGCGCATGGCCGAGTACAAAAAAGCCACAGCCAATGGCCTGCACGGCGCGAAACAGCAGGAAGCTCGGGTAGCTTGTTGCGAGTGCGCAGCCGATCGAGCCGAGAGTGGAAACCACGATGCACCCCAGCAGCACTTCCTTGCGCCCGAATTTGTCTGAAAGCGGGCCGGCGATCAGTTGGGAAATTGCAAATACCAGGGTGAACAGGCTGATGGATAAGGCAACCTCGGCGGTTGACGTGTCGAACTTTGCGGCGAGGGCAGGAAAGGAGGGCAGCAGGATATTGATCGGGAAAAAGCTGATCAGGGAGATGCAGGTGATGAGGATGAACCGCGAGAAATGTTGGCGTTTTGCGTCGCCAATGGGCTGGGAGTAAGACTCAGACATTGTTGTTGTTTTCCGGAGTTAAACCAGAAACCGATACTAGTCTGCGAAAAATGGAATTCAATCAAAACCGTTGCGGGAAGCTATAGGGGCTTGTGTGGGAGCCGGGCTTGCCCGCGATGCAAGCACCTCGGTATGTCAGATACCCGGCGGTGATGCTATCGCAGGCAAGCCAGCTCCCACATTGGGTCCGCGGTGTTACTTAGCTATTGGGCAACAACCGGCAAGTAATGCTCTTGATATACCGAGTCTCGGCAATCGCCGGGTGCACCGGGTGGTCCGGGCCCTGGCTGCCGCGTTCCAGCATCTGGATATTGCGATCCAGGTGACGGGCGCTGGTCAGCAGGATGTTCTGCAGGTCATCTTCCGGCAAGTGCATGGAGCACGAAGCGCTGACCAGGATGCCGTCCTTGCTGAGCAGGCGCATGGCTTGCTCGTTCAGGCGGCGGTAGGCGCCTTCGCCGTTCTTCATGTCTTTCTTGCGCTTGATGAAGGCCGGCGGGTCGGCCACGATCACGTCGAAACGTTCTTCGCTGGCTTTCAGCTCTTTGAGGGCTTCGAACACGTCGCCTTCGATGCAGGTCATCTTTTCGGCAACGCCGTTCAGCGCGGCGTTGCGCTCTACGCCGTCGAGGGCGAAGGCGGAGGCGTCGACGCAGAACACTTCATTGGCACCGAAGGCCGCGGCTTGCACGCCCCAGCCGCCGATGTAGCTGTACAGGTCCAGAACGCGCTTGCCCTTGGCATACGGGGCCAGGCGGGCGCGGTTCATGCGGTGGTCGTAGAACCAGCCGGTTTTCTGGCCCTGGATCACCGGCGCTTCGAACTTCACGCCGTTTTCTTCGAGGGCAACCCACTCCGGCACCAGGCCGAACACGGTTTCGACGTAGCGGTTGAGGCCTTCGGCGTCACGGGCGGCGGAGTCGTTCTTGAACAGGATGCCGCTTGGCTTGAGCACCTGAGTCAGTGCGGCGATCACGTCTTCCTTGTGGGCTTCCATGGTCGCCGAAGCGATCTGCACCACCAGGATGTCGCCGAAACGGTCGACCACCAGGCCCGGCAACAGGTCGGAATCACCGTACACCAGGCGGTAGAACGGCTTGTCGAACAGACGGTCACGCAGGGACAGGGCCACGTTGATGCGGTGCACCAGCAGCGATTTGTCCAGCGCCAGCTTGATGTCGCGCGACAGCAGGCGGGCGCAGATCAGGTTGTTCGGGCTCATGGCCACGATGCCGAGGGTCTTGCCGCCGGCTGCTTCCAGGATCGCCTGGTCGCCTGCCTGGAAGCCGTGAAGAGGTGTGGCGGCCACATCGATTTCGTTGCTGTAGACCCACAGGTGGCCGTTGCGCAAACGACGATCGGCGTTGGCTTTGAGACGCAGGCTTGGCAGGGACATGACGTCGCTCCGGAAAAAAGAGCGGGAGTATACCGTGTTGTGTAGTACTTGGCGGCGCCGCCGGACATGTGGGTGGTGATATCCCTGTGGGAGCTGGCTTGCCTGCGATAGCATCACCTCGGTTATCTGAAAGACCGAGCCGTCTGCATCGCAGGCAAGCCAGCTCCCACATTCGATCCGGTTTCAGTTCGGTTTTTTGAGGTGTCAGCCCGGTTGCCATAAAGGTTAGAATCGCCGCCTAGTCCAGAGTGTGCCCCCTATGTCCCAAGAGCTATCCGCCGAACAGATCCAACAGAGCCTCCAGGGCATCAGCGTGCCGCCTCAACCGCAAATCATGGTGGATTTGCAGATGGAGCAGTACATGCCTGATCCGGACCTGGAAGTGATTGCCCGGCTGATCGGCCAGGACCCGGGCCTCTCCGGCTCGCTGCTGAAAATCGTCAACTCGCCGTATTACGGGCTGAGCAACAAGATCGTCTCGATCCAGCGCGCGGTGAACCTGCTGGGCAGCCGCTCCATCGTCAACCTGATCAACGCGCAGTCGATCAAGGGCGAGATGAGCGACGACACCATCGTCACCCTCAACCGTTTCTGGGACACCGCCCAGGATGTGGCCATGACCTGCCTGGCCCTGGCTAAGCGCACCGGCAGCCAGGCCGTCGATGAAGCCTACGCATTGGGGCTGTTCCACGATTGCGGCGTGCCGTTGATGCTCAAGCGTTTCCCGAATTACATGAGCGTGCTGGAAGAAGCCTATGCCAGCGCCGGCCCGGAATGCCGCGTGGTCGACACCGAGAACCAGGCGTTCAACACCAACCACGCCGTGGTGGGTTACTACACCGCCAAATCCTGGCGTCTGCCGGAGCATGTGACCGACGCCATTGCCAATCACCACAACGCCCTGGCGATTTTCAGCGATGAGTCCAACCAGAAGCCGCAGCTGAAAAACCTGCTGGCGATCCTGAAAATGGCCGAGCACATCTGTGCGTCCTACCGCGTGCTGGGCAACCAGGTGGATGACCACGAGTGGAACGCCATCGGCCCGCTGGTGCTGGACCATATCGGCCTGTCGGACTACGACTTCGAGAGCCTGAAGTTGTCGATCCGCGAGCTGGGCGCGCACTAACCCTTTTTCCAAGAGGTACACATGCCCGAGTTACCGGAAGTCGAAACCACCCGGCGTGGTATTGCGCCGCACCTGGAAGGCCAGCGGGTCAGCCGTGTGGTGGTGCGTGAGCGGCGCCTGCGCTGGCCGATCCCGGAAGACCTGGATGTGCGCCTGTCCGGGCAGCGCATCGTGCTGGTGGAGCGGCGGGCCAAGTACCTGTTGATCAATGCCGAAGTCGGCACCTTGATCAGCCATTTGGGCATGTCGGGCAATTTGCGCCTGGTGGACGCCGGGAGCCCGGCGGCCAAGCATGAACACGTGGACATCGAGCTGGAGTCGGGCCTGGCCCTGCGCTACACCGACCCGCGACGCTTTGGCGCGATGCTCTGGAGCCTCGACCCGCTGAACCATGAACTGCTGATTCGCCTCGGGCCGGAGCCGTTGACCGACCTGTTTGACGGCGAGCGGCTGTTCCAGCTGTCCCGCGGGCGGTCGATGGCGGTGAAGCCGTTCATCATGGACAACGCGGTGGTGGTGGGCGTGGGCAATATCTACGCGACAGAAGCGCTGTTTGCCGCCGGGATTGATCCGCGCCGGGAAGCCAAGGGCATCTCCCGTGGGCGTTACCTGAAGCTGGCGATCGAGATCAAACGCATCCTGGCCGCGGCGATCGAACGCGGCGGCACCACGCTGCGGGACTTTATCGGCGGCGACGGCCAGCCGGGGTATTTCCAGCAGGAATTGTTCGTCTATGGCCGTGGAGGCGAGGCGTGCAAGGTCTGTGGGACCGAATTGCGCAGTGTGACGCTGGGGCAGCGGGCAAGCGTGTTTTGCCCGCGGTGCCAGACTTAGGCCTTCCCGGTAATCAACCGGTACTTCTCCATCAGTTGCTCTTCCGTCTCCGGATGAGCCTCGTCCAGCGGGATGCAATCCACCGGGCAGACCTGCTGGCACTGGGGTTCGTCGTAGTGGCCGACACACTGGGTGCACAGGTTGGGGTCGATCACGTAGATCTCCTCACCCTGGGAAATGGCAGCGTTCGGGCACTCGGGTTCGCAGACGTCGCAGTTGATGCAATCGTCGGTGATGATCAGGGACATGGAAACTCCTGCCAGGGCTGTCAGCCAAGGCATCTGAAAACTAATGCGCGCAATTGTGCCGCATTGGCGCCCGCAGTGCGAGTCACAGCGATGGACTGTAGGAGCCGGCTTGCCGGCGATGGCGATGGGGCAGTTGCACCGTGGCGCCTGGATCGCTGGCAAGCCAGCTCCTACAGTTCGGGATTATTTCTTGAATCGCAGGGTTAGCGCATCCGCCACAGCCGGGTGCACAAACTTGGTGATATCCCCGCCCAGCGCGGCTATTTCCCGCACCAGCGTCGAAGAAATGAACGAATAACGCTCCGACGGCGTAAGAAACAGGCTTTCCACGTCCGGCGCCAGTTGGCGGTTCATGTTGGCCAGCTGGAATTCGTATTCGAAGTCCGACACCGCTCGCAGGCCGCGCAGGAACACATTGGCATTCTGTTCCTTGGCGAAGTGCGCCAGCAGCGTCGAGAAGCCGACCACTTCAACGTTGGGCAGATGCTTGGTGACCTCACGGGCCAGCTCCACGCGCTGTTCCAGGGGAAACAGCGGGTTTTTCTTGGGGCTGGCAGCGACCGCGATAATCACATGGTCGAACAAGCGCGAGGCGCGTTCGACCAGATCGCCATGGCCCTTGGTGATTGGGTCGAAGGTACCTGGGTACAACACTCGGTTCATCGCGTCGTCCTGGCGGAGTCCGTTGGGGAACCGGATGGTATCGCAGCATTACCGGTGGGCCAAGTCGACTTATTCAGAAGAAAGCACTATAGACACCGCGAATACCCGGTTTTTCAGGCCGTTTTCAGACGTTCGGCCAGCGCCGTCGCCAGTTGCGCGGTCAATCCGTACACCGACAACTGCGGGTTTGCCCCAATGCTGGTGGGGAACAGCGAGCCATCGTGAATCGATAGATTGCGCAGTTGGTGATGGCGCCCAAGGCTGTCGGCCACGGCGTTTTTCGGGTCTTCGCCCATGGCGCAACCGCCCATCACATGGGCACTGCCGAGCCGGGTGCGGTGCAATTCCAGGTTCAGGCCGTCAATCATGCTGCGGGCTTCGGCCAATGTGTTCACGTAGCGTGCATCGCCGTGCAGCGGCATCACCGATTTGGCGCCACCGGCAAACTGAATCTCCGCCATGCTGTGAAACGCCCGGCGCAGGCCATCCCAGGCGTAGGGCGAGACCTGATAGTCGAGCACCGGCGTGCCATCGCCGCGCAATTCGACACTGCCGCCCGGGCTGTCAGGGTGGAAGCCGTCCCGCAGCAGCGCAAGCATGGCGTGGGTCTTGGGCAGTTGGCCCATGTCCAGCGCGTTCTGCGTGCCGTAGCCGCCGAGCAAGGTACTGGCCAGCCCCGGATGCAGCGGCGGCACTTCGAGCTTGTAGGACATTTTGCCGGTGGTGCCGTCCTGCCATTGGAAGTGGTCGGAATAGATCGACTGCGGCGCGCCGTAGAACGGGTTGATCACTTCGTCGAACAACCCGGCGGAAAAATTCACCAGGTGCAGGAAGGTACGTTTGCCCAGGCGTGAATGAGGGTCGGGCGCGTCGGAGCGCATCAGCAGCGCCGGGCTGTTGATACCTCCGCCGGCCAGCACGTAGTGCTTGGCTTTGACCGTGATCTTGCGGCCGGTGGGGGCCACGCAGTACTGATCCATGGCCACGCATTCGAGGCTGGTGATGGTGTCACCGGCGAATTTCAGGCGTTCGGCGCGGGCCAGGTACAGCAGCTCGCCGCCTTTCTCCAGGGTGGACGGAATGGTCGTCACCAGCATCGATTGCTTGGCATTCACCGGGCAGCCCATGCCGCAATACCCCAGGTTGAAGCAGCCGCGCACGTTGCGCGGGATCACGTGCCAGCTGTAGCCGAGCTTTTCGCAGCCTTTGCGAATCACGTCGTTGTTGGCATTCGGCGGCATGGCCCAAGGCGCGATGCCCAGGCGCTGTTCCATTTTTTCGAACCAGGGCGCCATCTCGGCGCTGCTGTGGCCCTTCACCGCGTATTCGCTGGCCCAGTGGGCGAGGGTCGGGTCCGGGGTGCGGAAGCTGGAGGTCCAGTTGATCAATGTGGTGCCGCCGACGGCGCGGCCTTGCAGGATGGTGATGGCGCCGTCCTTGCTCATGCGGCCGATGCCTTCCTGATACAAGCTGGCGTAGGCCTCGTCCTCCAGTAGCTTGAAGTCATTGCTGGTTTTCAGCGGGCCTTCTTCGATCAACAGCACCTTGTAGCCAGCGGCGCTGAGGATCTCGGCGGTGGTGCCGCCGCCGGCGCCGCTGCCGATGATCGCGACGTCGGCCTCCAGGGTCAGGTCCTGGTCGAGGGTGGCGCCATTGTGGGTCTTCCAGCCGCGGGCCATGCCATCGCGGAACAGATCAGGTACGGGCATCAGGGTCGTCTCTTGTTTTTATAGGGATGCGAATCAGATTTTCGGTGGGCCGGGGTAACCGCAATGCGCCCAGGACTCGGGGCGGAAATACCAGGCCATGATCACCAGCTTGAGCAGCGAGCCCTGGCCCATGCGCAGCAGGTTGAGGTAGCTGTTTTCCCAGCGGTGCAGGAAATTGCGGATCTGCTCGGCGCTGGCGTTTTCCCAGCTGCCCCACACGCCGGTCAGCGGCCCGCGGGTGACGGCCATGCCCAGTACGTCGAACAGTTGCTGGGTGAGCTTGAACATCTCGGGCGACAGGTGCTGCAGGCTGAAATCGAGTTTTTTCAGGGTGTCGTCGATGCCGGCCACCACCACTTCGGCGCTGGCTGCGCCCTCCAGCAGCACCGGAATCACCGCCCGCAGAAACGGCAGGTCACTGCTGCGCAGCATCGCAAAGCCGCTGGCCGGGGTGCTGCTGGAGCAGCCACTGAGGCTGGCACCCAGCCCGGCGGTGGCCAGGAAGGCGCTGGCGCACAGGCCGAGTTTCAGTACGCCGCGCCGTGACAGCGCGGGTGATTCAGTCAGGCTAGGGTTCATTCTTATTGTTATCCCGGTGCTGGGGTTGTTAGCGGACGAACAGCTTCTGGATCAACTTCTGGATGGATTTGCCGTAGGGCGGGTAAATCAGCTTGGCCGCGTTCAGGCGTTGCTTGATCAGCACGCCCTTGGCCTTGCTGAAGGTCAGGAAACCCTCGTGGCCGTGGTAGTGGCCCATGCCCGACGGGCCGATGCCGCCGAAGGGCATGTCGTCCTGGGCCACGTGCAGCAGGGTGTCGTTCAGGCACACGCCGCCGGAATGGGTCTCGTGCAGTACGCGGTTCTGTTCGGCCTTGTTGTAGCCGAAGTAATACAGCGCCAGTGGGCGAGGGCGCTGATTGATGTAGGCGAAAGCCTGGTCGAGGCCGCGATAGGGCACGATCGGCAGCACCGGGCCGAAGATCTCGTCCTGCATCACGGTCATGTCGTCGCTGACATTCAGCAGCAGGCTGTGGGCCATGCGCCGTTCCTGGCCCTGGTCGTACAGCGGGACCAGGGTGGCACCCTTGTCGGTGGCGTCTTTCACGTAGCCGTTGAGCCGGGCCAACTGTCGTTCGTTGATGATGGCGGTGTAGTCCGGGTTGTCGGCCAGGGTCGGATAGAACCCGCGAACCGCCTTGCTGTAGGCCTCGACGAAGCCGTCTACACGGTCTTCCGGCACCAGCACGTAGTCTGGCGCCACGCAGGTTTGCCCGGCATTCAGGGCCTTGCCGAAGGCGATGCGTTCGGCGGCGTCCTTGAGCGGCACGTCGGCGGAAACAATCGCCGGTGATTTGCCGCCCAGTTCCAGGGTCACCGGGGTGAGATGTTCGGCCGCCGCGCGCATCACGTGCTTGCCGATGCTGGTGGCGCCGGTGAACAACAGGTGATCGAAGCGCAACTTGGAAAACGCCATGCCGACTTCCGCTTCGCCGAGCACCACGCACACCAGGTCTTCGGGAAAGATCTTCGCCAGCAGGGCCTTGAGCAACTGGCCGGTGGCGGGGGTGGATTCGCTGAGCTTGAGCATTACCCGGTTGCCGGCCGCCAGGGCGCCCACCAGCGGACCGATGGCCAGGTACAGCGGATAGTTCCAGGGCACGATCACCCCGACCACCCCCAGCGGCTGATAGATGACCTTGGCTGACGCGGGCTGGAAGGCAATGCCTACAGCGCGACGGGAAGGTTTCATCCAGCCCTTGAGGTGTTTGCTGGCGTAGTGAATGCCATGCAGGCTGGGCATCAGTTCGGCGAACAGGGTTTCGTCGGCGCTGCGGTGGCTGAAATCACTGCTGATGGCGTTGATCAGCGCCTGGCGCTCATCGCTCAGCAGGTCGCGCAGGGCCTTGAGCCACTGCTGGCGCTGGGCCACCGGCGGCATCGGGTTGGCCGCGTAGGCCCGGCGTTGAGCGTCGTACAGGGCCTGGAGCTGGTCCAGCGCCTGGGAATCTTGCAGGTAGGCAACGTTGGCAGACATGGCGAAGTTCCCGATTGTTATTGGAATGCTTCAGTTTTTAGAGTCATTGCTCTAAATTGTCAAATAACATTGCACGAACGTGCCGATTTATCCGGACAAGGATAGTCCGTAAGATGCCGCCATCACGGGTCTAGAAGTTGATTTCCCATGGCACCACGAGTAAAGACCAGCGAGCGCATTGTGCAAACCAGCCTGGAGCTGTTTAACCAGCAGGGCGAGCGCAGTGTCAGCACCAACCATATCGCTGCCCATATGGAAATTTCCCCGGGCAACCTGTACTACCACTTCCCCAACAAGCAGGCGATTATCGCGGTGCTGTTTCGTGAGTACGAAGCGTTGGTGGACAGTTTCCTGCGCCCGCCCCAGGGCCGCGCGGTGACCGTGGAAGACAAGCGCTTCTACCTGCAGGCCGTGCTGGCCGGCATGTGGCGCTACCGCTTCCTGCACCGCGACCTCGAACACCTGCTGGAAAGCGACCCGGAACTGGCCACCGGCTACCGGCGGTTTTCCCAGCGCTGCCTGATCCAGGGCGCCGCCATCTACCAGGGGTTTGTCGATGCGGGCATCCTGAACATGGACCCGGTGCAAACCGAAGCGCTGACCCTCAACGCCTGGATCATCCTTACCTCGTGGGTGCGTTTCCTGTGCACCACCAATGAAAAGTCCACCCACCTGAGCGCCGAGGCGATCAAACGCGGTGTGTACCAGGTGCTGGTGCTGGAGGCCGGGTTTATCACGCCCAAGGCCAAGGATGCGGTGGATGCGCTGTTCAAAGAGTTTTATGTGCCGTTGAATCAGGCGCTGGAAGAAGTGAAGTAGGATGTTTCCCGAACGCTAACGTCGCCACAGGAGTCAGTCATGCCGCTTGCCCAACTGATCAGCCCCCAGCAACTGGCCGAGCGGCCAGAAGGCCGGCGGGCTGGTGATCCTTGATTGCCGCTTTGCCCTGGAAGACCCGGATTACGGCCTGTGTAGCTACGCCGAAGGGCATATCGAAGGGGCGCAGTATGCGGATCTGGAACGCCACCTCAGCGGGCCGGTGACCAAGGGTGTGACCGGCCGCCATCCGCTGCCGGCGCCGGATGCGTTTATCCAGCAACTGCAGGCATGGGGCGTTAACGCCGACAGCGATATCGTTTTGTATGATGACGGCCCCGGTGCCTACGCCGCCCGCGCTTGGTGGCTGCTGGCCTGGCTGGGCAAGCGTGATGGGGTTTTCATCCTCGATGGCGGCCTGAAAGCCTGGCACTCGGCGGGTTTCCCCCTGAGCCTGGACGCGCCGGTGATTGAGCCCGGCGCCTTCAGCGGCAAGCCGGACAACCACTTGCTACTGGACGCCGAACACCTGCAAAAACGCCTCGGCCAACCCGGCCTGACCCTGATCGACGCCCGCGCCCAGCCGCGTTTTCGCGGTGACGTGGAGCCGATTGACCCGGTTGCCGGGCATATTCCGGGCGCGCAATGTGCGGCGTTCAATGAAAACCTTGGTGGCGACGGACGTTTCCTGCCGGCCGAGCAGCTCAAGCAACGCTTTGCCGCCAAACTGCAAGACCGCTCGCCGGATGAGCTGGTGGCGTACTGCGGCTCGGGCGTGACGGCCTGCCACAACCTGTTCGCCCTGTGCCTGGCGGGTTATCCGTTGGGCAAGCTGTATGCGGGGTCGTGGAGCGAGTGGATCACTGATCCTAAGCGGGAAGTTGCAACAGGCGACTGAGTCTCACCTGATTCATCTGGATAAAAACTGTGGGAGCTGGCTTGCCTGCGATGGCGGTATATCAGCCACCTATTTGTTGGCTGATATACCGCCATCGCAGGCAAGCCAGCTCCCACAGTTTTATCGGCGTTGTGTCAGTAGCCACTCTGGGATGCGCCGTTCCAGGTAGTAACCGGGCTGCTTCAACGTGCCATCCACAAACCCCACATGCCCGCCCTTGGCCAGCAGCTCGAACTCGGTGCAATCCGACAGTTCGCTGGCCTCCGGCAGGCTGTGGGCGAACACGAACGGATCGTCAGCGGCCTGGATGATCAGGGTTTGCGTGCGAATCGCCCCCAGGTAATAGCGGCTGGAGGCGCGGCGGTAGTAGTCCTCGGCGCTGAGGAAACCGTGCAGCGGCGCGGTGACGCGGCCGTCGAAGTCCCAGAACGTGCGCATCTTCTCCAGCGAACCCAGGTCGGCCAGGGTTTTCAGGCCTGCCTCGCGGCCATCCTTCAGAAACCGGCTCTGCTTGACGCGAATATAGGCCAGCATTTCGCGCATGAAATGCTTCTGATAAACCCGTGAAAAACCGAGACCAATGCGATCGGCGCACTGATCCAGGCGAAACGGCACCGACACCGCTGCCGCGCCTTGCAACCCGGAGGCTTCGCCGGTTTCGCCCAGGTGCTTGAGCAGCACATTCCCGCCAAGTGAATAACCCACCGCATACAGCGGCGCCAGCGGGCGCTTGGCCCGCAAGTGAGCGATGGTTTCGGCCAGGTCTTCACTGGCGCCGGAATGGTAGCTGCGGGCGAGCAGGTTGGGTTCGCCGGAACAGCCACGCCAGTTCAGCGCCACGCTGGCCCAGCCTTGAGCCGCCAGGGCTTTTTGCAGGCCGGCCACGTAAGGCGAGTTGGACGAGCCGGTCAGGCCATGCAGGACCAGCACCAATGGTGTTTGCGCGTCGTGAGGCCCATGCCAGTCGAGGTCGAGAAAGTCGCCGTCGGCCAGCCACAGGCGCTCACGCTGGCGTTCGATGTGGGTGGTTTTGCGCCACAGCGGACCCCACAGTGTTTGCAGGTGCGGGTTGCCGAGGCCGAAGGCGGGGGTGAAGCGGTCGGGCGTTTTTGACACGATGGTTCTCGCGGCGTATGGCAGGGCGGATGAGCAACCTGTGGCGAGGGAGCTTGCTGTGGTGAGGCGCTTGCTGTGGTGAGGGAGCTTGCTGTGGCGAGGGAGCTTGCTCCCGCTGGGCTGCGAAGCGGCCCTAAACGCTAACCCATCAGTCTCTCAGGAAACCCGGTCGCCTGCTTTGGGGCTGCTGCGCAGCCCAGCGGGAGCAAGCTCCCTCGCCACAGCAAGCTCCCTCGCCACAGGTTCAGGAGCTTAGGCGGCGTCTGCCGTCGTACGTTGCCACAACGCGTAATACACCCGCCCGGACTTCTGCTCCCGGTGCAGGCGCCACGTGCCCGGCAGGCCCAGCGTCGACGGTGCAGTCTCGCTTTCAGTGTAGATCCAGGCATCCGGCGCCAACCACTGGCGCTCTTCCAGCAGCGCGCAAACGGTCGGCAGCAGGTTCTGGTTAAACGGCGGATCCAGGAACACCACGTCAAACTCGCGGGCTTCCTGGGTCTCCAGATAGCGAAGCGCATCGGCGGTCTGCACCTGGCCGGTGGTGCAACGCAGGGTGCCCAGGTGCTCCTTGAGGCTGGCCACCGCAACGTTGCTGGCATCCAGCGCCTGGCCCAATGCGGCGCCACGGGACAGCGACTCCAGGAACAGCGCGCCGCTGCCCGCGAACGGGTCCAGCACCTTGGCCCCGGCGATATACGGCGCGAGCCAGTTGAACAGGGTTTCACGCACGCGGTCTGGCGTCGGGCGCAGGCCCACGACGTCGGGGAAGCTCAGTTTGCGGCTGCCCCATTCACCACCAATGATGCGCAGTTGGCCCACACCGTTATGAACGTTGTGGACAGGTTTTTTGGGACGGGATGGACGGGCCATTAATGCTCCGGAACCCCGAGCGGTTGCTCGGCGGGTTTATCTGTGGGGGGCGGTAGTGGCTTTTGCGCAATCGTCGGGCCGGCGGTCACGATGACCATCTTGTCGGCACTCAAATGTTTGTTCAAAGCAGCTTTGACCTGATCAACGGTCAGCGCCTGGGATTGTTTCATGAAATCTTCCAGGTAGCTCAGCGGCAGGTTGTAGAAACCCATGGCGCCCAGCTGCCCGACGATGTCGGCGTTGCTCGCGGTGGACAGCGGGAAGCTGCCGGCCAGTTCACGCTTGGCGTCGTCGAGTTCCTTTTGTGTCGGACCGGTCTTGAGGTAGTCGGCCAGCACGTCCTGTACCAGTCTCAGCGTACCGGCGCTCATTTCGGCGCGGGTTTGCAGGTTGATCATGAACGGGCCGCGCACCTGCATCGGTGAGAAACCGGAGTATACGCCGTAGGTCAGGCCGCGTTTTTCGCGAACTTCACTCATCAAGCGGGTACCGAAGCCGCCGCCGCCGAGGATCTGGTTGCCCAGGGACAGCGCGGCGTAATCCGGATCGGCACGGTCGATGCCCAGTTGTGCCAGCAGCAGGGTTGTTTGCTTGGACGGGAACTCGATATGCGTGGTGCCCGCCTTTGGTTCCACCGGCTGGGCGATTTTCGCCAGCGCCGGGCCTTTAGGCAGGGACGCGGAAACCTTGGCGGTCATGGCTTCGGCTTCGGCGCGGGTCAAGTCGCCGACTACAGAAATCACGGCGTTGCCGGCGGCGTAGGCCTTGGCGTGGAAGTCCTTCAACTGCGCGAGGGTCACCTTCGGCACGCTCTCGGCGTTGCCTTCGCTCGGGTGGGCGTAAGGGTGGTCGCCATAGAGCTGCTTGAACAGCTCGATGCTCGCCAGTTTGCCGGGGTTCTGCTTCTGGTATTCAAAGCCGGCCAGCAACTGGTTCTTGATTCGCGCCAGGGAGTCGGCCGGGAAGGTCGGCTTGCCGATCACGTCGTCAAACAACGCCAGGGCCGCATCGCGTTTGTCGCTGGCACTCAGGCTGCGCAAGGAAACCAGCGCCATGTCGCGGTAGGCACCATTGCTGAAATCCGCCCCCAGGCCGTCGAAACCGGCGGCAATCTGGCTGACATCCTTGCCCGGCACGCCTTCGTTGAGCATCGCGTTGGTCAACAACGCCAGGCCCGGGGTGTTGCCGTCCTGGCTGCTGCCGGCGGCAAACAGGATGCGCATGTCGAACATCGGCAGTTCATGGGCTTCGACGAACAGCACCTTGGCGCCTTCGGCGGTGGTCCAGGTTTGCACGTCGAGCTTGCGGTTGGTGGGTGCCTTGTCGTCCAGCTCGGCCAACGATTGCAGCTTGTTGGCCGACTTGGCCTGCTCCAGCGCCTGGCTGGCCACGGATTCGCTGGGGCGCAGGAAATACACCGCGCACGCGGCAGCCAAAGTGACCACGATCAGGCCGGGCAGCACCAGGCGGTTGTTTTTACGTTCACTCATGAGCGGTCTCCTCAGGCAAGACATGGGCGACGCTGAGACGTTCGCGGGTGAAGTAGGTGCGTGCAGCTTTCTGGATGTCTTCGGCGGTGACGCTTTGCAGCTCGGCAAGCTCGGTGTCCATGAGTTTCCAGGACAGGCCGACGGTCTCCAGGGAGCCGATGGCGGTGGCCTGGCTGGTGATCGAGTCGCGCTGGTAAACCACGCCGGCGATGACCTGGGCGCGGATGCGTTCCAGTTCTTCAGCGCTCGGTGGCTTGGCCTTCAGTTCATCCAGCAGGCGCCACAGGCCGGCTTCAGCCTGGGCAACGGTCTTTTTCTTTTGCAGGTTCGGTGTGGCGGTCAGGGTGAACAGGCTGTCACCGCGGGTGTAGGCGTCGTAGCTCGACGAACCGCCGGATACCAGTTCTTCACCGCGCTCCAGTTGCGTCGAGATGCGTGCGCTGTAGCCGCCGTCCAGCAGCGCCGAGATCAGGCGCAGGGCGTTGACCGAGCGTTTGTCTTCAGCGGTGGCGAGGCTCGGCACGTTGAAACCCAGGATCACGCTCGGCAGTTTGGTCTGTACGTGCAGGGTCAGCAGGCGTTCGCCGGGCTCGGCCAGTTCCAGCGGGATTTTCGCCGGCGGCACGTCGCGCTTGGGAATCGGGCCGAAGTAGCGTTGGGCCAGTGCTTTGACCTCATCCGGGGTCACGTCGCCCACCACCACCAGCGTGGCGTTGTTCGGCACGTACCAGGATTGGTACCAGTGGCGCAGTTCTTCTACCTTCATGCGGTCCAGGTCGGCCATCCAGCCGATGGTCGGCGTGTGGTAGCCGCTGGCGGGGTAGGCCATGGCCTTGAAGCGCTCGTAGGCTTTGGACATCGGGTTGTCGTCGGTGCGCATGCGGCGCTCTTCCTTGATCACCTCGATCTCGCGGCTGAACTCGTCGGCCGGCAGGCGCAGGCTGGCCATGCGGTCGGCTTCGAGCTCGAAGGCGACGCCCAGGCGGTCGCGGGCCAACACTTGGTAATAGGCGGTGTAGTCATCGCTGGTGAAGGCGTTTTCTTCGGCGCCCAGGTCACGCAGGATCAACGAGGCTTCGCCTGGGCCGACCTTGGCGCTGCCCTTGAACATCATGTGTTCCAGGGCGTGGGACAAACCGGTCTGGCCCGGGGTTTCGTAGCTGGAGCCCACTTTGTACCAGACCTGGGAAACCACCACCGGGGCGCGATGGTCTTCGCGCACGACCACCTTGAGGCCGTTGTCCAGGGTGAATTCGTGGGTGGGTTGTGGGTCGGCAGCCAAAGCTGAAAGGGGCAGACAAACTGTGCTGAGCAGCAGGCCTGCGGCGCGGCGGGCTAGAGCATTCATTCGTTTTTAAACCTGTTGGACTGCCCGCTTGGTCTTAGCGTCGGCGGGCGAGGAGGTGCTAGGATACTGATCCGACCTAGGGACGGCCACTGCGGCTGTCTTGTTGAGGCCCTATTTTGGCCTTCAAAATGTTGCGCATGAACGAGCTGGCTAAAAAACAGTCTGTTACGCATCGAATTTTATTTACCGGCGCGCCCCCTGGCGCGTCGCTACCTTGAGATAGCCGTCTCCATGTTTGGTTCCAACGACGACAAGAAGACCCCAGCTGCGGCTGGCGAGAAAAAAGGCCTGTTCGGATGGCTGCGCAAAAAGCCGCAGGAAACCGTCGTCGAACAGCCGCAGGTTCAAGCCGAGCCGATCCCCGAATCCATAGTAGAAGCCGAACCGGTTGCCGAAACACCGGCCCCGGTGGTGTTGCCGATGGCCGAGCCGGTGTTGCAGCCGGTGGTTGAGGCAGAGCCAGAACCAGAACCTGCGCCTGAGCCGTGGCTGGTGTTGCCTGTGGCGGAAGAGCCCGTTGCGTTGGTTGAAGACGAGCAGGCCGAACACGTGACGCCGCCGATTCCGGCCGTTGTCGAGCCCGTGGCTGTCGTGGTTGAAGCGCCGCCTGTGGTTGAAGCGCCTGCACCGGTTGCCGCCGAGCCCGTTCCGGTCGTGGTTGCCGAGCCGGCGATCATCGAAGAGCCTGCCGCGCCCGCCGAAGTCGGCAAGACCGGCTTCTTTGCCCGCCTCAAGCAAGGCCTGAGCAAGACCAGCGCCAGCATTGGCGAAGGCATGGCCAGCCTGTTCCTGGGCAAGAAGACCATCGATGACGAGTTGCTGGAAGACATCGAGACCCGTCTGCTGACCGCCGACGTGGGCGTCGAAGCCACCGCCGTGATCATCCAGAGCCTGACCCAGAAGGTCGCGCGCAAGCAACTGACCGACGCCGATGCGCTCTACAAGTCGCTGCAGGCCGAACTGGCCAATATGCTCAAGCCGGTGGAAGCGCCGCTGGTCATCGATACGCAGAAAAAGCCGTTTGTGATCCTGGTGGTTGGCGTCAACGGCGCCGGCAAGACCACCACCATCGGCAAGCTGGCCAAAAAGCTGCAACTGGAAGGCAAGAAAGTCATGCTCGCCGCCGGTGACACCTTCCGTGCCGCCGCCGTGGAGCAACTGCAGGTCTGGGGCGAGCGCAACAAGATCCCGGTCATCGCCCAGCACACCGGCGCCGATTCGGCCTCGGTGATCTTCGACGCGGTGCAGGCCGCCAAGGCGCGCAACATCGATGTGCTGATCGCTGATACCGCCGGTCGCCTGCACACCAAAGACAACCTGATGGAAGAGCTGAAGAAAGTGCGCCGCGTGATCGGCAAGCTCGACGCCGACGCGCCCCACGAGGTGCTGCTGGTGCTGGACGCCGGTACCGGCCAGAACGCCATCAGCCAGGCCAAACAATTCCACCAGACGGTTCAGCTGACCGGCCTGGCATTGACTAAGCTCGACGGCACGGCCAAAGGCGGCGTGATCTTCGCCCTGGCCAAGCAGTTCGGGTTGCCGATTCGTTATATCGGCGTCGGTGAAGGCATCGACGACCTGCGCACTTTTGAAGCCGAACCCTTTGTACAGGCACTGTTTGCCGAGCGGGAGCGTTCATGATTCGTTTCGAACAGGTCGGTAAACGCTACGCCAACGGGCATGTCGGCTTGCATGAGCTGAGTTTCCGGGTGCGTCGCGGCGAATTCTTGTTTGTGACCGGCCATTCGGGTGCCGGTAAAAGTACCTTGTTGCGCCTGCTGCTGGCCATGGAACGCCCAACCACCGGCAAACTGCTGCTGGCGGGCCAGGACCTGGCAACCATCAGCAACGCGCAGATTCCGTTTTTGCGCCGCCAGATCGGCGTAGTGTTCCAGAATCACCAGCTGCTGTTCGATCGCACGGTGTTCAACAACATCGCCTTGCCGTTGCAGATTCTCGGCCTGTCCAAGGCCGAAATCGTCAAGCGCGTGGATTCGGCCCTGGAGCGCGTTGCGCTGTCGGACAAGACCGACCTCTACCCGGGCGACCTGTCCACCGGCCAGCAACAGCGCGTCGGCATCGCCCGCGCCATCGTGCATCGCCCGGCCTTGCTGCTGGCGGACGAACCCACCGGTAACCTTGACCCGCGCCTGGCCGCCGAAATCATGGGCGTGTTCGAAGACATCAACCGCCTGGGCACCAGCGTGCTGATCGCCAGTCACGACCTGGCATTGATCGCCCGCATGCGCCACCGCATGCTCACCCTGCAACGCGGCCGCCTGATCGGCGACGGGGAGGCTGGGGTATGAGTGCGACACGCAGCCCGAAGGTTTCCGAGCGCGTTGCGCCAAAACCGGCCGACCCGCAGCCACAGAAGAAAAAACGCGACGAAGACGACGGCCCGGACTTCGGCACCCTGGTGCACGCCTGGATTGAAAGCCACCGCGCCAGCCTGGTAGACAGCCTGCGCCGCCTGGGCAAACAGCCGATCGGCAGCTTCTTCACCTGCCTCGTCATGGCCGTGGCCTTGAGCCTGCCGATGGGGTTGTCGCTGCTGCTGAATAACGTCGAGCGCCTGGGCGGCTCGTGGCAGCGGGCGGCGCAGATTTCCCTGTACCTGAACCTGGATGCCAGCGCCAAAGACGGCGAGGCCCTGCGGGACGAGATCAAAGGCCTCCCGGGTGTGGCCGAGGCTGAATACATCAGCCGCGATCAAGCCCTGGAAGAGTTCCAGCAACAGTCCGGCCTGGGCGAGGCGCTCAAGGAGTTGCCGCAAAACCCGCTGCCGGGCGTGGTGCTGGTCACCCCGAATGAAGTCGACAAGACGACCCTGGAAGCCCTGCGACAAAAACTCGCAGAGCTGCCGAAGGTCCAGCAGGCACAACTTGATCTAGTCTGGGTAGAGCGGCTGGCCGCGATCCTCAAGCTGGGTGACCGGTTTGTGTTCGGCCTGACGGTGTTGCTGGTGTCTGCATTACTTTTGGTGATAGGCAATACCATTCGTCTTCATATTGAAAACCGCCGCACCGAGATAGAAGTGATTAAACTCGTCGGCGGCACGGACAGCTATGTGCGTCGTCCATTTCTGTACATGGGCGCGCTTTATGGCTTCGGTGCGGGGATTTTGTCCTGGGGCGTGCTGGCTTTTGGCCTGAACTGGCTGAACGACGCGGTGGTAGGGCTCGCCGGCTTGTACGGCAGTGATTTCGCCCTGGCCGGCGTGCCGGCAGCCGACGGTCTGTCATTGTTGCTTGGGGCAGTGCTCTTGGGGTATATCGGTGCTTGGATTGCGGTCGCACGGCATTTACGTGAGCTGGCGCCGAAGTAGTTAATGTCAAGGTAATGTGGTTTCGTTTGTATTGACCGTATCAGTGGTTTAGGGAACTTGTCCTACGGTTCCCGGTCAATTTTCGCAGTGCTGAACTGCACGAGTTATGTGAGTCGGAGGTTTTTTCGTATGACCACTTCTTTGCAACCTGCTTATGCTCTGGTCCCGGGTGCGAACCTGGAGGCCTATGTGCACACGGTCAACAGCATTCCATTGCTGACGCCCGAGCAGGAGCGTGAACTGGCCGAGAGTCTCTACTATGAGCAGGATTTGGGGGCGGCTCGGCAGATGGTGCTCGCCCACCTGCGTTTTGTCGTACATATCGCCCGTAGCTATAGCGGCTACGGTCTGGCCCAGGCTGACCTGATTCAGGAAGGCAACGTTGGCCTGATGAAAGCTGTAAAGCGCTTCAACCCGGAAATGGGTGTGCGCCTGGTGTCGTTTGCCGTGCACTGGATCAAGGCGGAAATCCACGAGTTCATCCTGCGCAACTGGCGCATCGTGAAAGTCGCGACCACCAAGGCCCAGCGCAAACTGTTCTTCAACCTGCGCAGCCAGAAGAAGCGTCTGGCGTGGCTGAACAACGAAGAAGTGCATCGCGTGGCCGAAAGCCTTGGCGTTGAACCCCGTGAAGTGCGCGAGATGGAAAGTCGCCTGACCGGCCATGACATGGCCTTCGACCCGGCCGCCGAAGCGGACGACGACAGCGCTTTCCAATCGCCGGCCAACTACCTGGAAGACCACCGGTACGACCCGGCGCGTCAACTGGAAGACGCCGACTGGAGCGACAACTCCAACCACAACCTGCACGAAGCGCTGGAAGTGCTGGACGACCGCAGCCGTGACATCCTCTACCAACGTTGGTTGGCAGAAGAAAAAGCCACGCTGCACGACCTGGCGCAGAAGTACAACGTGTCGGCTGAGCGGATTCGTCAGCTCGAGAAGAGTGCGATGAACAAGCTGAAACTGTCGATCGCGGCCTAAACAGCTGCGAGGTGACAAAAAAATGCCCCGATCGAGAGATCGGGGCATTTTTGTATGCGCAAGTTGCCTTACGCCCTCGTAGCAGCTGTCGAGCCTTGGCGAGGCTGCGTCAGGCGCGACGCGGTATTGAAGACTGCGGCGTGGCCCACGCAGCCTCGCCAAGGCTCGACAGCTGCTACGACGAGAATGTTGGGAGGCCGCAGTGGTGTGTCAGTCGGACCAGGGGGCTTTGCGCGAGTTGTTCAACTCATTCAGGTAACCGTCGCCACCCAACTGACTCATCTGCTGGCGAATCCACGCGGCCCGTCGCGCGACATACGACGTTGGATGGCTGGCACTCCACACCCGCGGGTTAGGCAACACCGCCGCCAGATAGCTGGCCTGCTGGCGGGTCAGCGCCTTGGCGCTCACGCCAAAGTGATGCCGCGCCGCCGCTTCGGCGCCGAACACGCCTTCATCCCACTCCACGCTATTGAGGTACACCTCAAGAATTCGCTGCTTGGACCAGAAAATCTCGATCAGCCCGGTAAACCAGGCCTCCAGGCCCTTGCGGAAATAACTGCGGCCCGTCCACAGGAACAGGTTCTTCGACACCTGCTGGCTCAAGGTGCTGGCGCCCCGAATCGAGCCGCCGCGCTCGTTATGCTGGAGTGCCGCCTGGATCGCGCCGAAGTCAAAACCCCAATGCTGCGGGAAGCGCTGGTCTTCGCCGGCCATCACCGCCACTTTCAGTTCGTCGGAGATCTGGTCCCACGGCACCCAGGTGCGCTGTACGTCAATCGGCTCGCCATCGACCCAGGACTCGACCTTGCGCTCAACCATCAGCGCGGTCCCCGGCGGCGGCACGAAACGGAACAGCAGCACCAGCAGCACACTGCCAATGGCAAACCACTTGAGGACTTTGAGAAAACGCTTGAAGAGGAGACGCAGCATAGAGATGGCTTGGCCGAACCCGTTGAGCGGGCCATTATACAGACCCTGCCCACCGAGTCTGACTGGAGTTCCTCATGTTGCGTGGCTTTCTGATGCTGGCTGCCTTTTTCGGTTTCACCGGCGTTGCCCTTGGCGCGTTTGCCGCCCACGGCCTGAAAAACCGCCTGAGCGCCGAATACCTGGCGATTTTCCACACCGGCGTGACTTACCAGTTGGTGCACACCCTGGCGCTGTTCGGCGTGGCGCTGCTGGCGGCGCATATTCCGGGCCGCCTGGTGACGTGGGCGGGCGTGTCCTTTGCCGTGGGCATCCTGCTGTTTTCCGGCAGCCTGTATGTGCTGACCATGACCGGCATCAGCAAGCTCGGCATCATCACCCCGTTTGGTGGCCTGGCGTTCCTGCTGGGCTGGTTCTTCCTGGGCCTCGCTGCGTGGCGCTTGCAGGCTGCCTGACCAAGGGGCTTGGGCCGGCAACGCCAATCACGCTAGAATGCTGGCCCCTAAAAACGATGGCGGCCCGTGGCATGCGCATTCAGTTGAACGGCGAATCCTTTGAACTGCCCGACGGTGAAACCGTTGCGGCCCTGCTGACCCGTCTGGACCTGACCGGACGCCGCGTTGCAGTGGAGCTCAACCAGGATATCGTCCCGCGTAGCCAGCACGCCGAGACCGCGCTCACCGAAGGTGACCAGGTCGAAGTGGTCCACGCCATCGGCGGCGGCTAGCCGCCCGGCGCTCAAGGGCGCCAACCCGCATTCTGCAGAACCTCACCCCATTTCGAGGATTTCCCATGAGCATCGTTCGTAGCGACAAGCCTTTCGTCCTGGCCGGTCGGACCTTCCAGTCCCGTCTACTGGTCGGTACCGGCAAGTACCGCGACATGGAAGAAACCCGCCTGGCCATCGAAGCCTCGGGTGCCGAGATCGTCACCTTCGCCGTGCGCCGCACCAACCTCGGCCAGATCGAAGGCGAGCCGAACCTGCTCGAAGTGTTGTCGCCGGATCGCTACACCTTCTTGCCGAACACGGCCGGCTGCTACGACGCCATCGAGGCCGTGCGCACCTGCCGCATGGCCCGTGAGCTGCTCGACGGCCACAACCTGGTGAAGCTGGAAGTGCTGGCCGACCAGAAAACTCTGTTCCCCAACGTGATCGAAACCCTCAAGGCCGCCGAGACCCTGGTCAAGGAAGGCTTCGACGTGATGGTCTACACCAGTGATGATCCGATCATTGCTCGTCAGTTGGCCGAAATCGGCTGCATCGCGGTGATGCCGCTGGCCGGCCTGATCGGTTCCGGTCTGGGCATCTGCAACCCGTACAACCTGCAGATCATCCTCGAAGAAGCCAGGATCCCGGTACTGGTGGATGCGGGCGTAGGCACTGCCTCCGACGCCACCATCGCCATGGAGCTGGGGTGTGATGCAGTGCTGATGAACTCGGCCATCGCCCACGCGCAGCAACCGATCATGATGGCTGAAGCCATGAACCACGCGATCGTCGCGGGCCGCCTGGCGTACCTCGCCGGGCGCATGCCGAAAAAACTTTACGCCAGCGCCTCCTCGCCGCTGGATGGTCTGATCAAGTAAGAGCCATTGATGACTGAATCAAACGAAACGCCGAACACCCTGGAAGAAGGCGACGAGTCCAAGCACCGCCGCATCAAGAGTTTTGTGATGCGCGCCGGTCGCATGACCGAAGGCCAGCAAAAGGGCCTGGAGCAGGGCACGCCGCTGTTCGTCCTGCCGCTGGTGGATGAGCCGGTGGATTACGACCAGGTGTTCGGCCGTTCGGCGCCACGCTCCCTGGAAATCGGCTTCGGCATGGGCCATTCCCTGATGGAAATGGCCGCAGCTTCGCCGGAACAGGACTTTATCGGGGTTGAAGTACACCGCCCAGGTGTCGGCGCGCTGCTTAACGGCGTGCTGACTCAAGGCCTGACCAACTTGCGGGTCTACGATTGCGACGCAATCGAAGTGCTCAACCGCTGCATCGCCGACAACAGCCTCGACCGCCTGATGCTGTTCTTCCCGGACCCATGGCACAAGAGCCGCCACCACAAGCGCCGCATCGTCCAGGCTTCCTTCGCGGAACTGGTGCGCAGCAAGCTGAAAGTGGGCGGCATCCTGCACATGGCCACCGACTGGGAACCGTATGCCGAATACATGCTGGAAGTGATGGATGTAGCCCCGGGCTACCGCAACCTGGCTGAAGACGGCAAATGCGTCCCGCGCCCGGCCGAGCGGCCGATCACCAAGTTCGAACGTCGCGGCGAGCGACTCGGGCATGGGGTTTGGGATTTGAAGTTCGAGAAGCTGGACTGATTAGCTCGAAGCCAATAACACAATCAACTGTGGGAGCTGGCTTGCCTGCGATAGCATCACCTCGGTATCACTGATACACCGAGGTGTCTGCATCGCAGGCAAGCCAGCCCCCACATTTTGTTTTGTGCTGAGTCGGCGTCAGCGGCGATCCGCCACAACCCCAATCAACACCAGCACCACCAACAGCACCGGCGCCAGGCTGTAGTTATTGAACTGGCTCAACCCGCGAACAATCCACGGCGTGGCATAGATCAACGCGGCCCCGCTGCCGATCATGCACACCAGCGCCATCAGCGGTACGCGCAGCGCACCCGCAATGCTGCCCAACCGCGCTTCGACCCAGCCCTTGATGTCGGCGCCAAACAGCACCAGCAGGCAGCCGACGAGCGCCAGGGATATTTCCGACAGGTTGCTACGGCTCCAGCGGGACACGGTGGCGAGTAGATCGAGTACCAAATCCATTCGATTTCCTTAAGAGCAATCAGCTCAAAAACTTCTGCAGCAGGTCATTGAGAAAGAGTTGCCCGCGGTCGGTGGCCGCCAGGCGTGACGGTTCGACCTGCATTAAGCCACTTTGTTCGGCATCCTTACGGGCTTCATCGAGGCTGGCCAGGTCCAGGCCGGTACGCTCCGCGTAAAGCTTCGCTTCGACACCATCGGTCAGGCGCAGGGCGTTCATCAGGAACTCGAACGGTAACTCTTCGTTGGTCAGTTCTTTCGCGCCGGCCTGGTAGTTTTTCGCCGGGTTGAGGTAGTCCTTCGGCGCCCGGGTTTTCCAGGTACGCACGATGCGCCCGTCCGGGTGGCTGAGCTTGCCGTGGGCGCCGGCACCGATGCCGATGAAGTCGCCGAAGCTCCAGTAATTCAGGTTATGCCGCGCCGGCCGGCCCGGTTGGGCGTAGGCCGAGACTTCGTACTGCGCGTAACCGTGCTCGGCGAGCAGCGCCTGGCCGGCTTCCTGGATGTCCCACAGGGTGTCGTCTTCCGGCAGCACAGGCGGCTGGTTCCAGAACACCGTGTTGGGCTCCAGGGTCAGTTGGTACCAGGATAAATGCGTGGGCTTGAGGGCGATGGCCTGGCGCAGGTCGCCCAGGGCGTCGTCCAGGGACTGATCGGGCAAACCGTGCATCAGGTCCAGGTTGAAGTTGTCGAACCCGGCCTGGCGCGCCATGCCGGCGGCACGCACGGCTTCGTCACCGTTGTGGATGCGGCCCAGGGCCTCAAGCTTTTCCTGCTGGAAACTCTGGATACCAATCGACAGCCGATTGATCCCCAGCTTGCGGTACGCCACGAACTTCTCTTGTTCGAAGGTGCCGGGGTTGGCTTCCAGGGTGATTTCGATGTCGCCGGCAAACGGGATGCGCGCTTGCACGCCCTTGAGCAGTCGGCCCAGTGCAGCAGCGCTGAACAGGCTCGGCGTGCCGCCGCCGAAGAAGATCGAACTCAGCTCACGGCCATACACCGCGTGCAGGTCCTGATCGAGGTCGGCCAGCAATGCGTCGACGTACTCTTCTTCCGGCAGCACCTTGCTGGCGGTGTGGGAGTTGAAGTCGCAATAAGGGCATTTGCGCACGCACCACGGGATGTGGATGTACAGCGCCAGGGGCGGCAGGTGAGGCAGGGCCGCCCGAGGTGTTTGCGCGCCACCGTGAATCAGTGGCTGCGCGGAGGTGTTCTGGGTCATTTCAGGCCCAGACGCTGGCGCAGCAAATCCATTGCGCGGGCGCGGTGGCTGATCTGGTTCTTGTCGGCCGGGCTCAGTTCGGCGCTGGAGACATTGCGCTCCGGCACCCAGAACAGCGGGTCATAACCAAAACCGTGTTCACCGCTGGCCGCGTGCAGGATGCGCCCGTGCCACAGGCCTTCGCACAGGATCGGCAGCGGGTCATCGGCGTGACGCACCAGGGCCAGCACGCAGACGAACTGCGCGCCACGCATCGCGTCCGGCACGTCCTTGAGGGCGTCCAGCAGCTTGGCGTTGTTGGCTGCGTCGCCTTTGCCATCGGCATAGCGTGCGGAATAGATGCCCGGCGCACCGCCCAGGAAGTCCACCGCCAGCCCCGAATCGTCGGCCAGTGCCGGCAGGCCGGAAATGCGCGCGGCATTGCGGGCCTTGAGGATGGCGTTCTCGACAAATGACAGGCCGGTCTCTTCCGGCTCTACCTGGCTGAACTCGCCAATCGAACGCAGTTGCACCGACTGGCCGAGCATGGCCTGGAGTTCTTTGAGTTTGCCAGCGTTATGACTGGCCAGTACGAGTTGTGTGAGGTTCATCATTCGGCCGGAAACAGTTCCTGGTTGAAACTGAAACCGTGGGCTTTGCCGCCGGTTTCAACGTTGATCGTGAAAATTCGTACTTCCTGCTGCGGCACGGAGTACTGGGCGAGGTAGTAAATCGCACCCTTCTCGGTGATCTGCTTGAAGGTCAGCATCTCACTCTTGCCGCTCAGGTCCTTGACCGTGCCTGTTACCTGGGCAACCACGGGCGTGACGCCCTTGATCACCGACACATTGATCACGCCCTTGTTCTTGCTGCGCACCAGCTCAACGGCCTGGGCCACATCCGGCTGCAGGAAGCTGGAGGTGAAGGTGTTGTAGTGCACGGTGATGTCGCCGAAATCTTTCTGGCGATTGGGGTCGATAACGTCCGCGGCCATGGCGCTGACGCCCAGGCAGGCAGTGAGTAGAAAAACAGCCAGGCGACTCATGATCGTCCTCCTTGAATATGGTTAGACGGCAATCTGGTGGTCCGTCAGGCCCGGGCTGCTGACCCGGTAGATCCCGATCTCACCCAACAGGTTAGGCCATAGCTTACTCGCCCAGCCGTGACGGTGCTGTTGATCGACGGCAAGGCGGTTGATGACCTTGGCATCACGCTCGCCACACAGGGCTTCGAAGTCTTCGAAGGTGCAGAAGTGGATGTTCGGCGTGTTGTACCAGGTGTACGGCAGGAAGTCCGACACCGGCATGCGGCCCTTGGTGGCCAGGTACCAGCGGCAGCGCCAGTGACCGAAATTGGGGAAGGTGATGATGCACTGGCGGCCGACGCGCAACATTTCGTCGAGGATCCGGTCCGGGTAATGCACGGCTTGCAGCGCCTGGGTCATGACCACGATGTCGAAGCTGTTGCTGGCAAAGTTGCCCAGGCCCTTGTCCAGGTCCTGCTCGATCACGTTGATGCCCTTGGCCACGCACTGGGCGATGTTGTCCGGGTCGTTTTCCAGGCCATAGCCGGTGACTTGCTTGTTGTCGCGCAGCCAGCTCAGCAGTTCGCCATCGCCGCAACCCAGGTCGAGCACGCGGCTGCCGGCGGGGATCCAGTCTTGGATGATTTCCAGGTCGGCTCTCATGGCGTTCTCACAGTGCGATTCGGTTCATGTAGTTGCTGAAGGCCTGCAGGTAACGCGGGATCGGGATCAGAAAGGCGTCATGGCCCTGCGGTGCATCAATCTCCAGGTAGCAGACGTCTTTCTTGGCGGCCATCAGTGCATCCACCAGTTCCCGCGAGCGGGCCGGGGAGAAGCGCCAGTCGGTGGTGAACGACATCACGCAGAACTTGGCGGTTGCCGCCTCGAAGGTGCGCGCCAGGTCATCGTCGAAGTTCGCCGCCGGGTCGAAGTAGTCCAGGGCCTTGGTCATCAGCAGGTAGGTGTTGGCGTCGAAACGTCCGGAAAACTCCTCGCCCTGATAACGCAGGTAGCTCTCGACCTGGAACTCGACGCTGTGGAAGTCGTAGTTGAGCTTTTCGCTCTTGAGGCCACGGCCGAATTTCTCGCCCATGGAGTCATCCGACAGGTAGGTGATGTGCCCGACCATCCGCGCCAGCATCAGCCCGCGTTTGGGGATCACGCCCGCTTCCTGGAACGAACCGCCGTGGAACTCGGGGTCGGTGAGGATCGCCTGGCGCGCCACTTCGTTGAAGGCGATGTTCTGCGCCGACAACTTGGGGGCCGAGGCGATGGCCAGGCAATGGCGCACGCGGTCCGGGTAGGTGATGGTCCATTGCAGTGCCTGCATGCCGCCCAGGCTGCCGCCGATAACGGCGGCCCATTGGGCGATGCCCAGTACGTCGGCCAGGCGCGCCTGGCTGTGCACCCAGTCTTCCACGGTCAATACCGGGAAGTCGGCACCAAACGGCTTGCCGGTTTCCGGGTTGAGGCTGCTGGGGCCGGTGGAGCCGTTGCAGCCGCCGAGGTTGTTCAGGCTGACCACGAAGAACTTGTTGGTGTCGATGGGCTTGCCGGGGCCGATGCAGCTGTCCCACCAGCCAGGCTTGCGCTCATCCATGCTGTGGAAGCCCGCAGCGTGGTGATGGCCGGACAGGGCGTGGCAGATCAGCACGGCATTGCTGCCGGTGGCGTTCAGTTGGCCGTAGGTTTCATAGATCAGGTCGTAGGCGGGCAGCGAACGGCCGCAGGCCAGGGCCAGCGGTTCGCTGAAGTGCGCCACTTGGGGCACGACCAGTCCAACAGAATCGGGGGGGAAGGCAGCTGGCATCGACCCTGCTCTCGTTTAAATGAGGCGTAAGTCTAAAGACCGCTGCACCCAGCGGCAAGCAAAGGCCGGCGGCTGGTGTTTTTAGAGTTTTTTGGGGCAAGGGAGCAAGCTCCCTTGCCTTCCAACTATCAGATCAGACCGAACAGTTCTTTGGGCATGAATGCATAGAACGCCAGACGTGGAATCACCCAGCTTTGCAGCAACTGAATCGCGATAAACGCGAAGATCGGCGAGATATCCAGGCCGCCCAGGTTCGGAATCAGGCGACGGAACGGTGCCAGTACCGGCTCAGTGATCTGCGCCACCAACTCGGCACCCGGGCTGCGGCTGCCTGGAGCGACCCACGAGAGGATTACGCTGATGATCATCGACCAGAAAATGATCTTCAAGAACAGCGAGAAGATCCCGATCAAGGCCCACGGCAGCAACAGCAGCGTGGTGGCCTGGTAGCCGTTGAGCAGCAGGATCACCGCGAACAGCAGGATCTGCAGCAGCAGCGCCAACACCAGCGACGACATGTCCAGGCCGAACAGGCTCGGGATCACCCGACGCAGTGGCTTGAGCAACGGCTGCGTAGCCTTCACCACGAATTGGCACAGCGGGTTGTAGAAGTTCGCCCGCACCAGTTGCAGGATAAAACGCATCAGCACGATCAGCAGATACAGGCTGCCCAGGGTCTGGATGATGAAAATGGCAGCGTCATTGATTCCGAGCATGTTTGATTCCTATGTTGGGGACGACTATTTGCCCAGCTGCTCGGCCATTTCGGCCGAACGATGTGCTGCGGCACCCAGTGCTTTTTCCACCAGGGCTTCAAAGCCCCCGGCCTGGAACGATTCGATGGCGGCCTGCGTGGTGCCGCCCGGCGAGGTCACGCGACGACGCAACTCGGCGGCATCGACATCGCTGCCGACTGCCATGTTCGCGGCGCCCAGGGCGGTTTGCTCGGCCAGTTGCTCGGCGATTTCGTGGGGCAGGCCCAGTTTCACGCCGGCGGCGGTCATGGCTTCGATCAGCAGGAAAAAATACGCCGGGCCGCTGCCGGACACGGCGGTGACCGCGTCCAGTTGCTGCTCCTGTTCCAGCCACAGGGCGATGCCCACGGCGGACAGCAGCTCTTGTGCCTGGTCGCGCTGCGCAGCGGTCACTTCGCGGGTGGCGTACAAACCGCTCACGCCCTTGCGCAGCAGCGCCGGGGTGTTGGGCATGCAACGCACGATCGGCTGGGCGCCCAACCAGTTGTTCATGCTGGCGCAGGTGATGCCGGCGGCGATGGACACCACCAATTGATGGGGCTTGAGGCTTGGGCGCAGGCTTTCGCACACGGCTTTCATGGCTTGCGGCTTGACCGCCAGCACCACCACGTCCACGCCTTCAATCGCTTGTGCGTTGTCGGCGAAGGTTTCGATACCGTGCTCGGCGCTGACGCGGGCGCGGGTGTCGGCGCCCGGGTCGCTGGCGCGAATCTGTTGTGCTTCCAGGCCCTTGGCCCGCAGGCCGCCGATCAGGCTGGCCGCCATGTTACCGGCACCGATAAAGGCAATACGCGTGTTGCTCATGACAGGTCCTTACTCAGATGGATGTCAGCCATTTCACGGCTGGCCGTAGTCGCGGGCACCAAACAGGGCGGTACCGATCCGCACCCAGGTGGCCCCTTGGGCGATGGCTGACTCAAGGTCATGGCTCATGCCCATGGAAAGTGTGTCGAGCGCCAGGTTCAGGCTCGCTTGCAGGTCGCGCACGGTAGCGAAGGCCGCGTCCTGTTCTGCACGGTCGTCGGTGGGCTCGGGGATCGCCATCAGGCCGCGCAGCTTCAGGCGCGGCAGGGCGCTGATGGCTTCGGCCAGGGCGGGCAGGTCGGCGGGTGTACAGCCGGACTTGCTGGCTTCGCCACTGACATTGACCTGGATGCAGATATTCAGCGGTGGCAGGTCGGCCGGGCGTTGCTCGGACAGGCGTTGTGCGATTTTCAGGCGGTCCACGGAATGCACCCAGGCGAAGTTCTCGGCGATCGCACGAGTCTTGTTCGATTGAATGGGGCCGATGAAGTGCCAACTCAAGGGCAGGTCGGTTAATTCGGCCTGTTTGCCCAGGGCTTCCTGCAGATAGTTCTCGCCAAAGTCTCGCATCCCCGCGGCATGGGCTTCGCGCACGGCGTGTGCCGGTTTGGTCTTGCTCACGGCCAGCAGGTGCACGCTATCAGCGTCGCGCTGCGAGGCCTCGGCCGCTGCACGGATCCGCTCGGAAACCAGGCTGATGTTGTCTGCTATGGTCGACATTCAAGTTGCGCCCGTGGATATGGAGTCCGCGGCATTCTACTGGAAATGGAAAGCCCTATGGATATCACTGAACTGCTGGCCGCCGGCGTGCGCCTGCGGGCCTCGGACCTGCATCTGTCGGCCGGGTTGGCGCCGATGTTGCGAGTCGATGGCGAAGTCTGGCCCTTCGACTGGCCGGTGCTCGAGCCTGCGCAAGTGGCGGAGTTGCTCAGCCCTTTACTCAACAATCAGCAGCAAAAGGATTTCGAAATATCTCTTGAAACGGATTTTGCCTTCGAGTTGCCCGAGGTGGCGCGGTTCCGGGTGAATGTGTTTCAGCAGCACCGGGGCATGGGCGCGGTGTTTCGGACCATTCCGTCAACGGTGCAAAGCCTGGAGGGCCTGGGGTTGGGCGAGGTGTTCCGGCGCATCGCAGACTTGCCCCGGGGGCTGGTGTTGGTCACCGGGCCCACCGGTTCAGGCAAGTCCACGACCCTGGCAGCGATGATCGATTACCTCAATACCCATCGCCGCCAGCACATCCTCACCCTTGAGGATCCGATCGAGTTCATCCACCAACCGAAAAATGCCCTGATCAACCAGCGGCAGGTGCATCGCGACACCCACAGTTTCTCGACCGCCCTGCGTTCGGCATTGCGGGAGGACCCGGATGTGATTCTGGTGGGGGAATTGCGCGACCTCGAGACTATCCGCCTGGCGCTGACAGCGGCGGAAACCGGGCATCTGGTGTTTGGCACGTTGCACACCACGTCAGCGGCGAAAACCGTGGATCGGGTGGTGGACGTATTTCCGGCCGGGGAAAAGGCCATGGTCCGCTCGATGCTCTCGGAGTCATTGCAGGCGGTGGTGTCCCAGGTGCTGGTGAAGAAAGTCGGCGGCGGGCGGGTGGCGGCTCACGAAATCATGCTCGGCACGCCGGCAATCCGTAACCTGATCCGCGAGGACAAGGTGGCGCAGATGTACTCGGCGATCCAGACCGGCGGGGCGCTGGGGATGACGACGCTGGATATGAGCTTGAAGGCGTTGGTCAGCCAGGGGCTGATCAGCCGGGAGCATGCCCGGGAGAAGGCGAGGGTGCCTGGGGATATTTGAGATCGCTTGGACGATGAACATTTAATGCAGGACTGGCTTATGTGGGAGCCGGGCTTGCCCGCGATGCAGGCACCCCGGTGTATCAGTCACACCGCGGTGATGCTATCGCAGGCAAGCCAGCTCCCACACAAGCCCGCTCACCACAGCAAGCCAGCTCCCACATCAGCCTCAGATCAGCGCTGCACAATCCGCAGATTATTCTGTTCTTTAGGCAGGACACGCTTGGCAATCACGTAGTTCTTGTCCCAGAACGGCTTCTTCAGCGTATCGATGCTGACCGCTTTGCCACGACGCGGTGCGTGGATGAAGCGGTCGTTGCCCAGGTAGATGGCAACGTGGTTCACCTGGCGGCTCTTCAGTTTGAAGAACAACAGGTCACCCGGCTTCAAATCCTTGCGCTCAACCTTCAGCCCGTGGCCAGCGGCCATGGCGTTGGAGGTGCGCGGCAAATCCACGGCTTTTACGTCGTTAAACGCATATTTCACCAAACCGCTGCAGTCGAACCCTTTACTTGGGCTGCTGCCGCCCCAACGATAAGGAGTACCGAGCACGTTAACGGCGCGGCTGAGGACGTTGCTGCTTTGCTTGGTGTTGACGGCCATCAGCCCTGGAGCTGTTTTACCGTGGGCCTTGCTCAGTTGAGTCGGGCGCTTCACGGTCAGCTTTACCGATTTGGCGGAGCTGGTGGCAGCGTGAGCTTTAGGGGTGAAACCGTTAACTTCTGGAAGACGTTGCTCACGATTGGTGGCGTGGGCGGCCAGTGGCATTAATAGGCAAATGGTTAGCCATGTCTTGAAAAATGGTCGCATTAGGCGTGGCTCTTTTTGGTTTGCGCGCAACTTTATAACAGCTTTTTGTGTCTTTCTCAGGCCGTTTGTCGACTGAACCTTGGGGTCAAATTCAGGAAAATCGTGACGAATTGCCGCGATTGTCCTACACAAGTCAGGCGGTACAAGGCTTTGAGGGATGCGAAGATACCATTTGCCGCATGTCGGGCGCCCGTAAAAAAGTCACAAAGAAACCAGAAATATTTATCTATCGAGGCAAAAGAGGTACTCCATGAACACCTATCGACAGGATGTTTCGCAACAAGACACCCACAGCAAGGTGATCGGTTACCTGCTCTGGATTTTCGGTTTTACCGGTGCTCACCGCTTTTATTACGGCAAACCGGTGACCGGGACGATCTGGTTTTTCACCTTCGGTTTGCTCGGGATTGGCTGGCTGATCGACTTGTTCCTGATTCCGGCGATGGACCGGGAAGCGGACCTGCGATTTACCGCTGGCCCCATTGAGTACAACGTGGCCTGGATCCTGTTGGCGTTCCTGGGGGTGTTCGGTTTGCACCGCATGTATCAGGGCAAATGGATCAGCGGGATCATTTACCTGCTGACCGGGGGTTTGTTCCTGATCGGCGTGCTGTACGACTTCTGGACGTTGAATACGCAGATTTCGATCCGCAATGCCGAGCGGCTTGGCGGCCGCTAAGCACGTGAACCCAATCAAGTGTAGGAGCTGGCTTGCCTGCGATGCGGGCACCTCGGTGTATCTGATGTACCGAGGTGATGCTATCGCAGGCAAGCCAGCTCCTACATTTGGCCGTGCCCACATTAGAGGTGCGAGGGGTCAAGCCTGGTAGCTGATCCGCCCATCCACCAGCGTGTACCGCACCGTCGCCGGCAGGCTATGGCCGATGAACGGGCAGTTCTCGCCCTTGGACAGCCACTGCTCCCCGGCAATCGTGGAGCTGGCCGGGTCAAACAGCACAATATCCGCCGCCGAACCCACCGCCAGCTTGCCCGCCGGCAGGCGCAGCGCCTCGGCAGGGCCCGCACTGAGACGCGCCAGCAGCGTCGGCAGGTCCAGCAAACCATCTTCCACCAGCGTCATCGCCAGCGGCAGCAGCAGCTCGACACTGCTGATGCCCGGCTCTGTCGCGCCGAACGGCGCCAGCTTGGCATCCCGCTCGTGAGGCTGGTGATGGCTGGAAATCGCCGAAACCACCCCGGCCTTCACCGCCGCCCGCAAACCGTCACGGTCAGCGCGAGTGCGCAATGGCGGCTGCACGTGATACAGGCTGGAGAAGTCGATCAGCGCCTCATCCGTCAAAATCAACTGATACAACGCCACGTCCGCCGTCACCGGCAAACCGCGGGCTTGCGCCTGGGCGATCAGGGCCACGCCCCGGGCGCTGGTCAACTGGCTGAAGTGTGCGCGTACGCCGCTTTGCTCCACCAGCAACAGGTCCCGGGCCAGGGCCACGGTCTCGGCGGTTTCCGGGATGCCCGGCAAGCCGAGGAAGCTTGCGGTGGCGCCTTCGTGGGCCAGGCCGCCTTCGGCCAGGTCACGGTCCTGGGAGTGGAAAATCACCGTCAGGTCGAAGGTCGCTGCGTATTCCAGCGCACGGCATAGGGTACGGGTGCTGCGAAAGCTCTCCAGGCCGTTGCCGAAGGCCACGCAGCCGGCATCGCGCAAGGCGATCAGCTCGGCCAGTTGTTCGCCGTCCAGGCCTTTGCTCAGGGCGCCGATAGGGAACACTTTGCAGTTGCCGGCTTCGCGGGCGCGGTCCAGGATCAGCTCGGTCACGGCCGAGGTGTCCAGCACCGGTTTGGTGTGGGGCGGGCAGCACAGGCTGGTGACGCCACCGGCTGCGGCGGCGCGGGTTTCGCTGGTGATGTTGCCTTTGCGGCTGTAGCCCGGCTCGCGCAGGGCGACGTTCAGGTCCACCAGCCCGGGCGCGGCGATCAGGCCTTTGGCGTCGATGGTTTCACTGGCGCTGAAGCCTGCGGGTGCGGCGCCGATGGCAATGATCTTGCCGGCTTCCAGGTGCAGATCGGTGACTTGATCCAGGCCGCTGGCCGGATCGATGACTCGGGCGCCGAGAATGCTGAGCTTCACTGGGCGTTCTCCTGCTCGAATTGACGTTGTGCGGTTTGCCCGCTCATGGCCATGGACAACACGGCCATGCGGATGGCGATGCCGTACGTAACCTGGTTGAGGATCACCGACTGCGGGCCATCGGCCACTGCCGACTCAATCTCCACGCCACGGTTGATCGGCCCCGGGTGCATCACGATGGCGTCCGGCTTGGCGCCGGCCAGGCGGGCGGTGGTCAGGCCGAACAGGCGGTAGAACTCGCCCTCGCTCGGCAACAGGCCGCCGGCCATGCGCTCGCGCTGCAGGCGCAGCATGATCACCACGTCCACATCCTTCAGGCCTTCGGTCATGTCGGTGTAGACCTTCACGCCGTATTGCTCGATGCCGACCGGCAGCAGGGTCTTGGGGGCGATCACGCGGATGTCCGGGCAACCCAGGGCCTTGAGGGCCAGCATGTTCGAGCGTGCGACCCGCGAGTGCAGGATGTCGCCGACGATAGCCACCGAGAGGTTTTCAAAGCTGCCCTTGTGCCGACGGATCGTCAGCATGTCGAGCATGCCCTGGGTCGGGTGGGCGTGGCGGCCGTCGCCGCCGTTGATGATTGCCACGTTCGGGCACACGTGCTCGGCGATGAAGTGCGCGGCGCCGGAGTCGCCGTGGCGCACCACGAACATGTCGGCGGCCATGGCTTCCAGGTTGCGCAGGGTGTCGAGCAGGGTTTCGCCCTTGCTCGCCGACGAAGTGGACACGTTCAGCGTGATCACGTCAGCCGACAGGCGCTGGGCCGCCAGCTCAAAGGTGGTGCGGGTGCGGGTCGAGTTCTCGAAGAACACGTTGCAGATGGTCTTGCCACGCAACAACGGGACTTTTTTCACCGCCCGGCCACCGACTTCGAGGAACGAGTCGGCCGTGTCGAGGATTTCGGTGAGCAGTTCGCGGGGCAAGCCGTCGAGGGACAGGAAGTGTTGCAGCTGGCCCTGAGCATTGAGCTGCAGCGGGCGCTTGGCATCTAGAGGCGTCATCGCGGGGACTCTTTACAAGGCGGTTTAAAGGGCAAGGTCTTGCAGTTCGAGTTCGAGCGGCGTGGGACCGGACAATTTTACCCGCTGGTGGGCTTCGAGGGACAGCGTGGCGCCGACCACATCCGGGCTGATCGGCAATTCGCCGGCGTCCAGGTCCAGCAGGCAGACCAGGGTCACGCTGGCCGGGCGGCCGTAGTCGAACAGTTCGTTCAGGGCGGCGCGGATGGTGCGACCGCTCATCAGTACGTCATCGATCAGCACCAGGTGCTGGCCTTCGATCTCGAACGGCAGGGCCGAGGGGCGCACTTGCGGGTGCAGGCCGTTCTGGCTGAAGTCGTCGCGGTAGAAGGACACGTCCAGGGTGCCCAGGGGCGAGTTGCTGCCCAGTTCTTCCAACAACGCCTGGGCCACCCACACGCCACCGGTGCGAATGCCGATAAAGCGCGGCTCGCTGATGGCACGGTGTTCCAGGTGCGCCTTGAGGCGGATCGCCATCTGGCTGATCAGGTCGGCGGGATTGGGCAGGCTCATGGGTGCTCCTTCTAGGCCTCGCGCAGGCAAGGTCCGGGCTCAAACGTAAGAAGACGCGGCAAGCCGCGTCAGTCAGGATTCAAATAAAGCGGCGTTTTCATCCAGCCATCCCTGCAACAGCAAGGCGGCGGCGATGGCATCCACCGGGTTGTCACGGTAACTGCCTTTCTGCCCGCCACGGTCGCGGCGCTCGCCTTTGGCTTCAAAGGTGGTCAGGCGTTCGTCGTGGGTATAGAAGGGCAGGTTGTAGCGGCCATTCAGGCGGCGGGCGAATTTTTCGGCCCGCAGGCACATCTCGCTCGGGGTGCCGTCCATGTTCAAGGGCAGGCCGACGACTACGGCGTCGGGCTTCCATTCCTTGATCAGGGCTTCGACCTGGTTCCAGTCCGGCACGCCGTTCTGGGCTTTCAGGGTGCACAGCTCGCGGGCCTGGCCGGTGATGACCTGGCCGACAGCGACGCCGATCTGTTTGGTGCCGTAGTCAAAACCGAGGATCAGACGCAAGGCCATCAGGCGTGCCCCGCCTGGCTGGTCAGCAGGCTGAGGTTGATCCGCAGCTTGGCGGCGGCGGCTTCCAGGCGCAGTTCGCTGGGGGTGTTGAACAGGATGTCGGCGTCAAACGGGCAGGTCAGCCAGGCATTGCTCGCCAGCTCCGCCTCCAGTTGCCCGGCTTCCCAGCCGGCGTAACCCAGGGTGATCACACTTTGATCAGGGCCCACGCCATCGGCAATCGCGAACAACACGTCCTGGGAGGTGGACAGGGACAGCCCTTCAAGGTCCACAGTCGCCTGGAATTTCGGCCCGGTGGGGTGCAGCACAAAACCCCGGTCCGTCTGCACCGGCCCGCCGATGTAGATCGGTACGTGCTGGCAGCTGGCGGGTGGGTCGATGTCCGGGCGCAATTGCTCGAGGATATCGGCCAGGTTCAGGTCTTGCGGGCGGTTGACCACCAACCCCATCGCACCATTGGCGGTGTGCTCGACGATGTAGGTCAAGGTCTGCGCAAAGTTCGGGTCGGCCATATGGGGCATGGCGATCAGGAATTGGTGCTTGAGGTAGGTCGGGCTGACATTTTTCATGTCCGCTAGTGTGGCGTTGGAGGGGCGAACTGACAAGCTGAGGATGTGCAGGAATTGGTTTGGCGTGTTGATTCTCTGTAGGAGCGAGCTTGCTCGCGAAAAACCTGAGAGCGCCGGGTTAAACCAGAAAGCCCGCGTTATCGTTAGCGACCTTCGCGAGCAAGCTCGCTCCTACAGAGAGCAGGGTCGGTTAGTTGCTGGACAGCCGATCACCCTTGGCAAAGCGCCAGGTGCGAATGATTTCCAGGCGGTCGATGTCGTTCAAGTCCCCGGTAAACGGCGCAAAAGGCGCCGCCAGGCGCACGATGCGTTGCGCCGCCTGGTCCAGCAGCGGCTGGCCGGAGGACTCCAGCACCTGCACTTCGTACAAGGTGCCATCGCGGTTGATCGACACCAGCAGGCGCAAATTGCCGTAGATCTGCTGGCGGCGGGCTTCGTCCGGGTAGTTCAGGTTGCCGATGCGCTCGACCTTCTTGCGCCACTCGTCCTTATACCAGGCGCCTTTGTCGCGCATGGTGGAGGCGGCATTCAGGCGGTAAATGCGTGGGCGCTTGGCGTACAGCTGTTGTTCGTGGGCCAGTTCGGCTTCCAGGCTGGAGATTTCACTGGAGAGTTGCGAGCTGTCAAACGTCGGGGCCGGCGGGGCAGGCGTGGGTTCGGTCTTGGCCTTTTCCCGTTGGGTGGGGGCCTTTTGCGGTTTGGGCGCAACGGTGGTGACGGCGGCCTTGGGGGCGGCCTGTTTCACTTCCGGCTTGGGCGCCGGCGGTGGTGTGACCTTATTGACCTTGTTGTCCTGGAACGGCGCCACTTCGGTGGTCTTGGGCACGGCCTTCTTGTCGAGGGTGCCGCTGCCTTGCTGGTTGTCCTGGGCGAGAAAGTCAGCCTTTTCGGGCTTCTTTTCGCTTTTGAAGGTGGCGAGGGTGATTTCCAGGGTCTTGGTGATCTGCTTGGGTTCGGCAAAGGTGAAGCCCAGGCCGAGGATCAACGCCAAGTGAATCAGCGCCGCCAGAAACAGGGTAAATCCGAGCCGATCAGCCGGGCGCACGCCGCTGTGGGAGAGTTCGGGGGGCAGATCGGACGGGAGCGTCATGACAAGAAAACCAACATCGCGCATTTCACAGGTGGGGCATGATAGCGCAATGTTGGTTTGTGTCCGGCTGTTCTATGTCACTTGGCTTGTAGCTTGGCGGCAATCGCCGCCATCAGCATTTCGCCGATGTTCGTGCCAAATGCATTGTCGATCTCGCGAATACACGTCGGGCTGGTGACGTTGATTTCGGTGAGGTTCTCGCCGATAACGTCAAGTCCTACAAACAGCAGGCCTTTTTCCCGCAGAGTTGGGCCGACTTGGGCTGCAATCCAGCGATCCTTGTCTGTCAGCGGGCGGGCTTCACCCCGACCACCGGCCGCCAGGTTGCCGCGGGTCTCGCCGGCGGCTGGAATACGCGCCAGGCAGTAAGGCACCGGCTCGCCATCAATCATCAGGATGCGCTTGTCGCCGTCCTTGATCGCCGGAATGTAGGCCTGGCCCATGATCTGCTGGGTGCCCAGCGCGGTCAGGGTTTCGAGGATCACCGACAGGTTCGGGTCGCCGGCGCGGTGGCGGAAGATCGACGTGCCGCCCATGCCGTCCAGCGGCTTGAGGATCACATCACCGTGCTTGGCGGCGAATTCACGCAGCACATCGGCGCGGCGGCTGACCACGGTTGGCGGCGTGCACTGCGGGAACAGCGTGGCGAACAGCTTTTCATTGCAGTCGCGCAGGCTCTGGGGCTTGTTGACGATCAGCACGCCGGCGCGCTCGGCCTGCTCCAGCAGGTAGGTGGAGTAGACGAATTCCATGTCGAACGGCGGATCCTTGCGCATCAGGATCACGTCGAGGTCGCTCAGGGGGCTGTCGATTTCGTCTTGCAGTTCAAACCACTTCTCAGGGTTGGCAAACACCTGCAGGGGGCGCATCCGTGCCCGCGCTTCACCGTCACCCTGGTAAAGGTCCGGCTGTTCCATATAGAACAGGCTCCAGCCGCGGGCCTGGGCGGCCAGCAGCATGGCCAGCGAGCTATCCTTTTTATAGGAGATGCTGGCGATAGGGTCCATGACAATGCCGACGCGAACGCTCATGGGGGATTTCCTCTAGCAAATAAGGGCGCATAAAAGTGGCGTCAGAGTGGCGCTGCGGCTGTTGTGGGTCAAGGAAAAACCACCGCGCGGGTCGGCCGATAGATTGCGTTCTGAGACTGTGCTAAAAAGGCTGCCATGGCGTATCAGCCCTTGAATTCCAAGGCTTCTGGCGCTCATCCTGTGCAACATCAGGCAGTACACACCGAAAACCTATTCGCTGTGGCGATGGTAGAGCAGATATGGAACAGCATTCCAACGCCTTGAAAGTGATGGTGATCGACGATTCGAAAACGATTCGCCGCACCGCCGAAACACTGTTGAAGAACGTAGGGTGCGATGTCATCACGGCCATCGACGGTTTCGATGCCCTGGCCAAGATTGTTGACCATCACCCGCACATTATCTTTGTCGACATCATGATGCCGCGCCTGGATGGCTATCAGACCTGCGCGCTGGTGAAGAACAACCCGGCGTTCAAGTCGACCCCGGTGATCATGCTGTCGTCCAAGGATGGTCTGTTCGACAAGGCCAAGGGGCGTATCGTCGGTTCTGATCAGTTTTTGACCAAGCCTTTCAGCAAGGAAGAACTGCTGAGTGCGATCAAGGCCTATGTGCCGGGCTTCGCTGCAGTAGAACAAGCACACTGACGGGGGCCCCACGAGGGCTTGCGTCTACTAAAGAAGTGGGGAAAACCATGGCACGTGTTCTGATCGTCGACGATTCGCCGACTGAAATGTACAAACTGACCGAAATGCTCGAAAAGCACGGTCACGAAGTCCTCAAGGCCCAGAATGGCGGCGATGGCGTCGCGCTGGCCCGCCAGGAAAAGCCCGACGCGGTCCTGATGGACATCGTCATGCCCGGGCTCAATGGTTTCCAGGCTACCCGCCAGTTGACCAAGGACCCTGAAACCGGGCACATCCCGGTGATCATCATCACCACCAAGGATCAGGAAACCGACAAGATCTGGGGCGAACGCCAGGGCGCCAAGGATTACCTGACCAAGCCGGTAGATGAAGAGACGCTGATCGCCACCCTGAACAAGGTGCTGGCCGGCTGACGGCACGTTCCCATGACCGAGTCGCAAACCGCCTTCGAGCTGCTGCTGGACATCGACCGCCGCTGCCGCTTGCTGGCCGCCGACCTGCCGTCCCAGGAAACCCGGCTGCACAGCTGGAGCGGTATCGGCTTTCGCTTGGGCGAGCAGTGGTACGTGGCGCCCATGGGTGAAGTCGCCGAAGTGCTGCACGAACCACGCTGCACCGTGATGCCCGGGGTCAAGCCGTGGGTCAAGGGCGTGGCCAACCTGCGCGGGCGCTTGTTGCCGGTGATGGACCTGGGCGCTTTCCTCGGCCTTGAACGGTCGGTGGCGCGCAAACAACGGCGGGTGCTGGTGGTGGAATATCAGGACGTGTTTGTCGGCCTGTTGGTGGACGAGGTAGTGGGCATGCAGCATTTTGCACAAGACGCACTGCACACGAGCACCGTGCCCGGCGCGCCGTTTATCCAGGGCCAGTTTGACGGCGACCAGCTGTGGCAGGTCTTCAGCCCCTTCGCCCTGGCCCAGGCTCCAGGCTTCATGGATGTGGCCGCATGAGTACCGTCACCCCGGTCAAACCCCAGGAAGCGTCCCGCAGCCGCTCGCAGATCATCGTGCTGTTTATCGCGCTGATCGTGTTCATCATGCTGCTGTTCGCCAACTTCGCGTACCTCAACACCCAGTCCACCTACGACAAACAGTACATCGGCCACGCCGGTGAGCTGCGGGTGCTGTCCCAGCGCATCGCCAAGAACGCCACCGAGGCCGCCGCCGGCAAGGCCGCTGCGTTCAAGCTGCTGGGGGATGCGCGCAACGATTTTGCCCAGCGCTGGGGTTACCTGAAAAAAGGCGACCCGGCCACCGGCCTGCCCGCCGCACCTACCGCCGTGCGCGCAGAAATGCGTGCGGTGCAGACCGACTGGGAAGCCCTGCTGAAAAACGCCGATGCGATTCTGGCCAGCGAGCAAACGGTGCTGTCGCTGCATCAAGTGGCTGCGACCCTGGCGGAAACCGTTCCGCAGCTGCAGATGGAATCGGAAAAGGTCGTTGATATCCTCCTGCAACGCGGCGCTCCGGCCAGCCAGGTGGCGTTGGCCCAGCGCCAATCGTTGCTGGCTGAACGTATCCTCGGTGCGGTGAACACCGTGCTGGCGGGCGACGAGACCGCCGTGCAGGCCGCCGATGCCTTTGGCCGCGATGCCAACCGTTTCGGCGTAGTGCTCAGCGGCATGCTCAACGGCAATCCCGGGCTGCGCATCAGCCAGGTTGAAGACCACGACGCCCGCGCCCGTTTGGCGGAAATTTCCGAGCTGTTCGAATTCGTTTCGGGTTCGGTGGATGAAATCCTCGAAACCTCGCCGCAGCTGTTCCAGGTGCGGGCTTCGGCGAGCAATATCTTCAACCTGTCGCAAACCCTGCTGGACGAAGCCTCGCACCTGGCCACCGGTTTTGAAAACCTGGCAGACGGGCGCACCTTCGACACCATCGGCGGCTACGTGCTGGGCTTGCTGGCGCTGGCCTCGATCATCCTGATCGGCCTGGTGATGGTCCGCGAGACCAACCGCCAGTTGCGGGAAACCGCCGAGAAGAACGAGCGCAACCAGAACGCGATCATGCGCCTGCTGGACGAAATCGAAGACCTGGCCGACGGGGACCTGACCGTCACCGCCTCGGTCACCGAAGACTTCACCGGCACCATCGCCGACTCCATCAACTATTCCGTGGACCAACTGCGCGACCTGGTGGCGACCATCAACCTCACCGCCGGCCAGGTGGCGGGCGCGGTGCAAGACACCCAGGCCACCGCCATGCACCTGGCCCAAGCGTCGGAGCATCAGGCACAGCAGATTGCCGAAGCCTCCACGGCGATCAACCAGATGGCCCAGTCCATCGACCAGGTCTCGGCCAACGCTGCCGAATCTTCGGCCGTGGCCGAGCGCTCGGTGGAGATTGCCAACAAGGGTAACGAGGTGGTGCACAACACCATCCACGGCATGGACAACATCCGCGAACAGATCCAGGACACCGCCAAGCGCATCAAGCGCCTGGGGGAATCGTCCCAGGAGATTGGCGACATCGTCAGCCTGATCGACGACATCGCCGAGCAGACCAACATCCTCGCCCTCAACGCTGCGATCCAGGCGAGCATGGCCGGTGATGCCGGGCGCGGTTTTGCGGTGGTGGCCGATGAGGTGCAGCGGTTGGCCGAGCGCTCTTCGGCAGCGACCCGGCAGATCGAAACCCTGGTGCGAGCGATCCAGACCGACACCAACGAAGCCGTGATTTCCATGGAACAGACCACCACCGAAGTGGTGCGCGGTGCGCGGCTGGCCCAGGACGCCGGGGTGGCGCTGGAAGAGATCGAAGGCGTGTCGAAAACCCTGGCGGCGCTGATCCAGAGTATTTCCAATGCAGCGCAGCAACAGACGTCGTCGGCGGGGCAGATTTCCCTGACGATGAACGTGATTCAGCAGATCACCAGCCAGACTTCGTCGGGCTCCACAGCCACGGCCGAGAGCATCGGCAACCTGGCGAAAATGGCCAGTCAGTTGCGTCGGTCGGTGTCGGGGTTCACGTTGCCGGCGGCGAAGCAGGTGGATGAGTGAAATACTATCTGCCAAGCACCACCGAACCCCTGTGGGAGCTGGCTTGCCTGCGATAGCGGTGTGTCAGTGCCGAAGATGCAAACTGATGCACCGCCATCGCAGGCAAGCCAGCTCCCACATTCGATCTCCATGGTCCTTGGAGTCGTCATTCACAAAGCGACAAATGAATTCAGGCGGGAGCAGTTATGGTTGATCGGCACGACTACGTGGCCCTCGAATGGGTCAAGGGCGAGATTGCCGAAACCCTGAAACAGGCCCGTTCGGCGCTGGACGCCTATGTGGAAGACGGCAGCAGCGAGGCCATCGGCCAGTGCCTGGAATGCATTCATCAAGTCCACGGCAGCCTGCTGATGGTCGAGTTCTACGGCGCGGCCCTGTTCGCTGAAGAAATGGAACAACTGGCCCTCGCCCTGCAAGGCGCGCGCGTCAGCCAACACGATGAAGGCATTCGCCTGCTGCAACAGGGCCTCGGCCAACTGCCGCTGTACCTCGACCGTGTGCACAGCGCCCGACGCGATTTGCCCTTGGTGGTGCTGCCGCTGCTCAACGACCTGCGCAGCGTGCGCGGCGAAAGCCTGCTCTCCGAGACCAGCCTGTTCAGCCCGCAACTGCTGGTGATCCCGCCGCTGCCCGAAGAGGCACTGGCCCAGCGCACGCCGCAGGATTTCCCCGGGCTGCTGCGCCAATGGCGGCAGATGTTGCAACAGGCGTTGGTCGGTTTGCTGCGCGAAGACCACGGCCCCAGCAACCTGGAAGACATGGCGCGGGTGTTCGCCCGCCTCGAAGCCCTGTGCCATGGTGCGCCGCTGTTACCGTTGTGGCAGGTGACCTCGGCGCTGGTGGAAGGCATGCTGATCGGCGTGGTCGCCAACAGCCCGGCGTTGCGCAGCTTGCTCAAGGCCAGCGACAAGGAACTCAAGCGCCTGCTGCACCAGGGCATCAGCGGGATCAACACCCCGGCCCCGGACGAGTTGCTCAAGAGCCTGTTGTTCTACGTCGCCAAAGTCACCCGACCGACCCCACGGATGCAAAGTTTGAAAGAACGTTATGGCCTCGATGAAGCCCTGCCCGACAGCGCCGTAGTGGACGCCGAACGCGCCCGCCTGGCCGGCCCGGACCGCGACGCCATGGGCTCGGTGCTGGGCGCGTTGTGCGAGGAACTGGTGCGGGTCAAGGAACGCCTGGACCTGTTCGTGCGCAGCGACCGTCAACACGCCTCAGACCTTGAGGCCTTGCTGGCGCCGTTGCGCCAGATCGCCGACACCCTGGCGGTATTGGGTTTTGGCCAGCCGCGCAAAGTGATCATCGACCAATTGGCGGTGGTGCTCGGCCTGGCCCAGGGGCAGCGCGAGCCCAACGACGCGGTGCTGATGGACGTCGCCGGTGCCTTGCTCTACGTCGAGGCCACGCTGGCCGGGATGGTCGGCACGGTCGAGCCGGAACGCCGCGAAGAAAGCCGCCTGCCCACCACCGACCTGACGCAGATCCACCACCTGGTGATCCGTGAATCCTGCCAGTGCCTGACCCAGGCCAAAGAGCTGGTGATCGACTGCATCGAGGCCCACTGGGACCGCCAGCGCCTGGAGTCGCTGCCCGAGTTGCTGACCCAGGTGCGCGGCGCCCTGGCGATGATTCCGCTGCCCCGTGCGGCGAGCCTGATGCGCGGCTGCAATGACTACGTCAACGAGCAACTGATGGTCGGCGAGGCCGCGCCTTCCGAGGCGCAGCTTGAGCATTTTGCCGATGTGCTCACCAGCCTCGAATACTACCTGGAGCGGATGCTCCAGGACCACGACGCCCCGGGCGAGCGTGTGCTGGAAGTCGCCGCCGAAGGCCTCGCAGCGCTGGGCTATCTGCCGGCCGAAAAACCCTGGCGCCAGGCACTGCTTGCCCAGGACGACTCGCCTTCGGAGCAAACCCCGTTTCTCGCGGACGCGCTGGCCAGCCCTACCTCACGCCTCAACCCTCCGGCCCTGCAACGCCCTGGCAGCTTGCTGCCACCGCCTGCTGACGAAGAGGGCATCGACGACGAACTGCGTGAAGTCTTCCTCGAAGAAACTGCCGAAGTCCTCGACGTGCTGCACCGCTACGTACCCGCCGGCACCGCCAGCCTTGAAGACAAGGCCACCCTGAGCGAAATGCGCCGCGCCTTCCACACCTTGAAAGGCAGTGGCCGCATGGTCCGCGCTTTGGTGTTGGCGGAGCTGGCCTGGGCCGTGGAAAACCTGCTCAACCGTGTGCTGGAGCGCAGCGTCGCACCCGGCCCGGAGGTGCAAGCAGTGCTGGATGACGTGCTGGAATTACTGCCGGAGCTGATCACCGATTTTGCCGCCGATGCCCAGCGCCAGCGCGACGATGTAGACGAGTTGGCCGCCCGGGCTCACGCCTTGGCCAGTGGTGCAGAACCGTCGGCCACGGCCCTCGACCCTCAGTTGCTGGAGATCTTCCGCAACGAAGCCCAGAGCCACCTCGACAGCCTCAACCATTTCCTGCAACAGGCCACCGAGCACCTGCCGCTGCAAGTCAGCGATGAACTGCAACGCGCGCTGCACACCCTCAAGGGCAGCGCCTACATGGCCGGCGTGTTGCCCATCGCCGAGCTGGCGCGGCCGCTGGACCACCTGACCCGCGAATACAAGGCCCACCGCCTGCCGCTGGACCTGGATGAAATCGAATTGCTGCTGGAGGCCGAGGCACTGTTCCAGCGCGGCGTGCGCCAGCTGGACAGCGATCCCCACGCGCCCATCAATGGCGCGGCCGGGTTGATCGAACGCACGCAAACCCTGCTGAACAGCCAGCTTGAAGCTCTGCTGAATGCACCCAACACCGGCCTGCGCATCAAGCGCGACCCGCAGTTGATCGCCAACTTCCTGGCCCAGGGCATGGACATCCTGCTGGATGCCGAAAGCCTGCTGCGCCGCTGGCAACAGCACCCCGGCGAGCGCCAGGAACTGAGTGCGCTGCTGGACGAACTGACCACCCTCGGCGAAGGCGCGCACCTGGCCGACCTGCACCCGATGGATGAATTGTGCGAAGCCTTGCTCGACCTCTACGGCGCGGTGGAAGAAAGCAGCCTGGCGGTCAGCGAGCGCTTCTTTCACGAGGCCGAACAGGCCCACGAAGCCTTGATCAACATGCTCGACCAACTGGCCGCCGGCCAGGAAATCAGCGCCGCCCCCGCCCGGGTGCGAGCCTTGCGCGAACTGCTGGATGAAGGCCTCGACCCGTCCGCCACCGGCCTGATCAAAAGCGATGGCAGCCGCGCCCTGAGCATCTCCGAACTCGGCGCCGCCACGGCGAAGCTGGACCAGGGCTTTGCGGTGGATGACGAGATTGTCGAGATCTTCCTTGAGGAAGCGGTGGACATCCTCGACAGCGCCGGCCAGTCCCTCAAGCGCTGGCTGCTGGACCCAGATAACGCCGCGCCGCTCTCGTCGTTGCAGCGGGATTTGCACACCCTCAAGGGTGGCGCGCGCATGGCTGAAATCGGCGCGGTGGGCGATCTGGCCCTTGAGTTGGAAAACCTTTACGAAGGCTTGGTAGACCGGCGCTACAGCTACTCCAGCGAACTGGGGAACGTGCTGATGGCCAGTCATGAGCGACTGGCGCTGCTGCTTGAGCAGTTGCAACACCAGCAACCGCTGAGCGACTCGTCCGAGCTGATCAGCCGCTTGCGTGAATTGCGCCACGGCACCGGGCCAGCCGCACCTGCAGCGGCAGTCGAAGTCGAGACGCCGGGCACTGATCCCGAGCTGCTGGATATCTTCCTCGAGGAAGCCGCCGACATCCTCGACAGCTCCGGCGCCGCGCTGTTGCGCTGGCAGGCCGAGCCGAAAAATCGCCAGGAAGTCGAGACCCTGCTGCGGGACCTGCACACCCTCAAGGGCGGCGCGCGCATGGTCGAGATCGGCCCGATTGGCGACCTGGCCCATGAACTGGAATTTCTCTACGAAGGCCTGTCGGCCGGGTTGCTGGCGCCTTCGGCTGAACTGTTTGCACTGCTGCAAGGTTGCCACGACCGCCTCGCGCAGATGATTGATGCGGTGGCGGCGGGGCTGCCGGTGGGCTCGGTGGATTCGCTGATCGAGCGGATCAAAAGCCTGGTGCATCCGGCTGAAGTGAGCGCCGCGCCAGTGGCGTTGGCGGCGACCAAAACCGAGGCCGCGCTGGCCAGCGATCCGGCCGCCGACATGGTGAAAATATCAGCCGACTTGCTGGATGACCTGGTCAACCTGGCGGGTGAAACCTCGATCTTCCGGGGGCGTATCGAACAGCAGGTCAACGATGCACGTGTCGCCCTCAACGAGGTGGAAACCACCATCGAGCGCATGCGCGACCAACTGCGCCGGCTCGACACCGAAACCCAGGGCCGCATCCTCAGCCGCCAGCAGGCCGAGGCCGAGCGCCTGGGCTACGAAGAATTCGACCCGCTGGAAATGGACCGCCATTCCCAGCTGCAACAGCTGTCCCGGGCCTTGTTCGAATCGGCCTCGGACTTGCTCGACCTCAAGGAAACCCTTGAGCGGCGCAACCAGGATGCCCACAACCTGCTGCAGCAACAGGCGCGCATCAACACAGAACTGCAGGAAGGCCTGATGCGCACGCGCATGGTGCCCTTCGAACGCATGCTGCCGCGCCTTAAACGCATCGTGCGGCAAGTGGCGGGCGAACTGGGCAAGGATGTGGAGTTCATCGTCGGCAACGCCGAAGGCGAGATGGACCGCAACGTGCTGGAACGCATGGTCGCGCCCCTGGAACACATGCTGCGCAACGCCGTCGACCATGGCCTGGAATCCCGCGAGGCGCGTCTGTTGGCGGGCAAGCCGGAAAAAGGCCGCATCACCCTGGACCTGACCCACGAAGGCGGCGACATCGTTTTCGACATGCGTGACGACGGCGCCGGCGTGCCACTGGAAGCCGTGCGACGCAAGGCGATCAAGCGTGGCTTGCTTGACCCCAACCTGGAGATCAGCGACCGCGACGTGTTGCAGTTCATCCTGCAACCGGGGTTTTCCACCGCCGAAAAAATCACCCAGATTTCCGGGCGTGGCGTCGGCATGGACGTGGTGCATGAAGAAGTGCGCCAACTGGGCGGTTCGATGGTCATCGACTCGACGCCGGGGGAGGGCGTGCACTTTCGCATCCGACTGCCGTTCACCGTGTCGGTCAACCGGGCGATGATGGTGCAGTGTGCGGACGATCAATACGCGATCCCGCTGAACACCATCGAAGGCCTGGTGCGGGTCATGCCCCATGAGCTGGAAGGGCACTATCAGCAAGACCCGCCGCGCTACGAATACGCCGGCCAGCGCTACGAACTGTTCTACCTCGGCGACCTGCTGCACACCGTCGGCCGCCCGAATTTGCTCGGCCAGTATCAACCGCTGCCGGTGCTGCTGGTGCAATGCAACGAGCGGCGCGTGGCGGTGCAAGTGGACGCCATGGCCGGCACGCGAGAGATCGTGGTCAAGGGCCTGGGGCCGCAGTTTGCCGGGGTGAAGGGGCTGTCCGGCGCCACCATCCTCGGCGATGGTCGCGTGGTGCTGATCATCGACCTGCTGGCGCACATCCGCGCGCGGCCACCGGCGTTGCCGGCCCAGGCGGCCGACGCACCGTTGATCCTCAACGACCCGCTGAAAAAGCGCCCGCTGCTGGTGTTGGTGGTGGACGACTCGGTCACCGTACGCAAAGTCACCAGCCGGTTGCTGGAGCGCAACGGCATGAACGTGCTCACCGCCAAGGACGGCATCGACGCCATGGCCGTGCTGGAAGAACACACCCCGGACCTGATGCTGCTCGACATCGAAATGCCGCGCATGGACGGCTTCGAAGTGGCCATCCAGGTGCGCGACGACCCACGGCTGATGCGCATGCCCATCATCATGATCACCTCCCGCACCGGGCAAAAACACCGCGACCGCGCCATGGCCATTGGCGTCAACGACTACCTCGGCAAGCCTTATCAAGAGTCGGTGCTGCTGGAAAGCATCGCGTATTGGAGCAAGTCCCGTGCTTGATCACCGCGCTACCCAACTCACCGGCTTGCTGCTGCCATTGGCCGACCGCCACCTGTTGTTGCCCAACGTCGCCGTGGCCGAGCTGATCGACTTCCAGCGCGGCGAGCCTGCCAGTGATGCGCCGCCGTGGTATTTGCGGCAGGTGACGTGGCGGGATCGGCAGTTGCCGTTGATCAGCTTTGAGGCCGCGTGTGGCGAGTCGGGCGTGGTGGGGGAACGGGCGCGGATTGTGGTGTTGAACACCCTCGGAGGACGGCCGACGTTGAAGTTTATTGCGTTGGTGATCCAGGGGATTCCGCGCTCGTACAAGCTCGATAGCCAGTTGAGTTATGTGGATGTGCCGTTGTGCCCGCTGGAATTGGCGGCGGTGCAGGTGGGGGAGCATGTGGCTAAGGTGCCGGATTTGATGGGGTTGGAGGCGTTGTTGGTCGAAGCCGGATTGGCCTGAACGGCCCATTCCCCAAACCCAACGATGACCCCCTGTGGCGAGGGAGCTTGCTCCCGCTGGGCTGCGAAGCGGCCCCAAAATCTGCAACCGTGTACTACCTGGAGGAATTCAGCGCTCTTATTGGGGCTGCTGCGCAGCCCAGCGGGAGCAAGCTCCCTCGCCACATTGTTTATCACTACCTTCGGATTTTTCCTGCAACCTCTCGCGCTGTGCATGAACTTGTTGTGCCCTGCGATCGCGCCTAGTCTTCGTCCGTCATCGCAAAAAACGGTGACACGGACGTGCAAGTCCGACGAAACTGTTTAGGCGTACAAACGCCCAGCCATCCAACGGGCGTTTTTTGTGCTCGCTGCTTTATGGCGGCTGCGCGCAGGAGGTCTTCGGACCTGCTGGGTGTCCTAAACAGGCCCGGTCTTGCACACCTGCGCACGGTCGCCACCCTCATTCGCGTGCAAGCGAACGGTGGCGCTCCTTACTCATCTGTTTAGGAGTTTCATCATGTTCAAACCTACCCCCAATCCGCCCCACAACGCCGAAATCGAACGCCGCAAACTCCAGGCTGCCGCCGAGCGTGCCATGGATCATTACTTTCCGACTTCTGCTTCATCCTCACTTTTTACCGTCTCTCCCTCTCAGTCCACTGAAGCCTTGCTGGCCAACGCCTCTGAAACCTTTGCCTCACTCAACGCGTTGACCTCCAACCTGGCCTTTGAATTGGAAGGCTCCCAGCGCGGCGTGGTGCTGGCCATTCAACAGATGAGTGAGTTGGGGCAGTTGTTGGTGGATCAGGCGCTGGAGCAGGTCGCCCCCACTTCCGCCGCCTAAACTTGATCGTTCCCAAAAAGGGACCCATCGTTCCCTTTTTGGGACTCTCGCCAGCACCACCTATCAAAATGTGGGAGCTGGCTTGCCTGCGATGCAGGCAACTCGGTCTTCCAGGTACGCCGCGGTGATGCCATCGCAGGCAAGCCAGCTCCCACATTTGATCTCGGTGGGTCCCAATCCCGCGTTTGCTGATGAACCATTACTCCAATCGTAACGATCCACCGCCCAGCTTGATTGATGCCCCCCCAATACCCTCCTAAGGTACAGCCCACGACAGCACATCCCGTGGAGCGACCATGACAACAACAACTTCCCCCGACTCGCGCTGGACGCGGCGGCGCGACGAGAAGCAGCGCCGCCTCGCATTGGTGCGATCCTTCGCCGATGGCGCCGTGCTCCCCAGCGACCGCATCGTCGAAGCCCTGGAAGCCCTGATCCTCCCCGGCGACCGTGTGGTGCTGGAAGGCAACAACCAGAAGCAGGCCGATTTTCTCTCCCGCTCCCTGGCGAAGACCGACCCCGCCAAGCTCCACGACCTGCACATGATCATGCCCAGCGTCGGCCGTTCCGAGCACCTGGACCTGTTTGAAAAGGGCATCGCCCGCAAGCTGGATTTCTCCTTCGCCGGCACCCAATCCCTGCGCATCAGCCAGTTACTGGAAGACGGCCTGCTGGAAATCGGCGCGATCCACACCTACATCGAACTCTATGCGCGGCTGGTGGTGGACCTGATTCCCAACGTGGTCCTGTCCGCCGGTTTCATGGCCGACCGCGCCGGCAATATCTACACCGGCCCGAGCACCGAAGACACGCCCGCGCTGATTGAGCCGGCGGCCTTCAGCGATGGCATCGTCATCGTCCAGGTCAACCAGTTGGTGGATGACGTCACCGACCTGCCACGCGTCGACATCCCCGCGAGCTGGGTCGACTTCGTGGTGGTCGCCGACAAGCCCTTCTACATCGAACCGCTGTTTACCCGCGACCCACGGCACATCAAGCCGGTGCATGTGTTGATGGCGATGATGGCGATTCGTGGCATCTACGAAAAACACAACGTCCAGTCCCTGAACCACGGCATCGGTTTCAACACCGCCGCCATCGAATTGATCTTGCCGACCTACGGTGAATCCCTGGGTTTGAAGGGCAAGATCTGCCGCAACTGGACCCTCAACCCGCACCCAACTCTGATCCCGGCGATTGAAAGCGGCTGGGTGGAAAGCGTGCATTGCTTCGGCACCGAACTGGGCATGGAAAACTACATCGCCGCCCGGCCGGATGTGTTCTTCACCGGCCGCGACGGCTCGCTGCGTTCCAACCGAATGTTCTGCCAGCTGGCCGGCCAATACGCGGTGGACCTGTTTATCGGTGCTACCTTGCAGGTCGACGGCGACGGCCATTCCTCCACCGTCACCCGTGGCCGCCTCGCCGGTTTTGGTGGTGCGCCGAACATGGGCCACGACCCGCGCGGTCGCCGCCATGGCACACCCGCCTGGCTCGACATGCGCCACGACGACGCCCCGGAAGCCTTGCTCGAACGCGGCAAAAAGCTCGTGGTGCAAATGGTCGAGACCTTCCAGGAAGGCGGCAAACCGACCTTCGTCGAAACCCTCGACGCGGTGGAAGTCGCACGCAAAAGCGGCATGCCCCTGGCACCGATCATGATCTACGGCGACGACGTCACCCACCTGCTCACCGAAGAAGGCATCGCCTACCTGTACAAGGCGCGTTCCCTGGAAGAGCGCCAGGCGATGATCGCCGCCGTGGCCGGGGTGACTGCCATCGGCATGCGCCACAACCCCAAGGACACCGCGCGCATGCGCCGCGAAGGCCTGATCGCGCTGCCCGAAGACCTCGGCATCCGCCGCACCGACGCCACCCGTGAGCTGCTGGCCGCCAAGAGCGTGGCCGATCTGGTGGAGTGGTCCGGTGGTTTGTACAACCCGCCCGCCAAGTTCAGGAGTTGGTAAATGCACGCACTCAAATTGCACGACCTGACCCTGGCGGAACGCCTGGCCGACATGGCCGTCGATGCGCTGATCGATGAAGCCGACCTGTCACCCAAACCTGCACTGGTCGACCGTCGCGGCAACGGCGCCCATACCGATTTGCACCTCGGCCTGATGCACGCATCGGCCCTGTCGCTGTGGCCGGCGTTCAAGGAAATGGCCGAGGCCGCTATCGAATTTGGCGAAGTTGGTTTGCCCTTGCGCGAAGCCCTCGGGCGCATCGGTCGCGAAGGCGAACAGGCGATGCTCGTCACCACCAACGGCGTGAATACCCACCGCGGTGCGATCTGGGCGCTCGGCTTGTTGGTCGCCGCCGTCGCCCTGCAACCCGAGTCCAGCAGTGCCAACGCCGTGACGTTACGCGCTGCCCGCCTGGCCTTGCTCAACGACCGTTACGCACCACAACCACTGAGCCACGGCGCCCAGGTCGCACAACGCTACGGCGCTCGCGGTGCCCGCGAAGAAGCGCAATTGGGCTTCCCATCGGTGCTGCAACGCGGCCTGCCGCAACTGAAAAAAAGCCGCCTGCAGCAACACGGCGAACAGAACGCTCGCCTTGATGCCTTGCTGGCGATCATGACCGACCTGGCCGATACCTGCGTGCTCTACCGCGCCGGCCCCGAAGGCTTGCAGGCCATGCAACAAGGCGCCCAAGCGGTGCTGGACGCCGGTGGCAGCGCAAGCCTCGCCGGGCGCCGCCAACTGCACGAGCTGGACCAGCAACTGCTGGCGCTGAATGCCTCCCCCGGTGGCGCCGCCGACCTGTTGGCCGCCTGCCTGTTTATCGACCGCCTCGACGGAGCGCTGTGATGGAAACCTTATCCTTTGAATTCCCCGCCGGGCAGCCCGCCAAGGGCCGTGCGCTGGTGGGTTGCGTCGGCTCCGGCGACCTGGAAGTGCTGCTGGAACCGGGCACTGCCGGCACCCTGACGATCCAGGTGCAGACCTCGGTCAATGGTGCGCAGCTGCGTTGGCAGCACCTGTTTGAACGGATCTTCCAGGAACAGACGCCGCCCGCACTGAACATCGATATCCACGACTTCGGCGCCACCCCCGGCGTGGTGCGCCTGCGCCTGGAACAAGGCTTCGAGGAGATCGGTCATGACTGACTTGCTCAACACCCACAGCTTCGTCGAACTCGGCGCCCGGCAGCGGGCCAAGGCCTTGCTCGACGCGGGCAGCTATCGCGAATTGATCGATCCGTTTCAGCGTGTCATGTCGCCCTGGCTGAGCCGCCAGGGCGTGGTGCCTCAGGCCGACGACGGCGTGGTGATCGCCAAGGGCAGCATCGCCGGTTTGCCGGTGGTGATCGCGGCTATCGAAGGCAATTTCCAGGGCGGCAGCCTCGGTGAAGTCGGCGGCGCAAAGATGGCCGGCGCACTGGAACTGGCCGCTGAAGACAACCGCAACGGCATCCCGACCCGCGCCATCCTGCTGCTGGAAACCGGCGGCGTGCGTTTGCAGGAAGCCAACCTCGGCCTGGCCGCGATTGCCGATATCCACGCCGCGATTGTCGACCTGCGCCAGTACCAGCCGGTGATCGGCGTGGTGGCGGGCAGCGTCGGTTGTTTTGGTGGCATGTCCATCGCGGCGGGCTTGTGCAGTTATCTGCTGGTGACCCGCGAGGCACGCCTGGGTTTGAACGGCCCGCAGGTGATCGAACAGGAAGCCGGCCTTGAAGAATACGACTCCCGCGATCGGCCTTTCATCTGGAGCCTGACCGGCGGTGAACAGCGCTTTAACAGCGACTTGGCCGACCGTTATGTGGCCGACGATGTGGCGCAGATTCAGCAGCAAGTCACTGAACTGCTGCATCAAGGCTTGCCGGAAAAACAACGCAGCCGTCAGGTCGAACATTATCTGGAACGCCTGGCTGCACTGAACGCCGAACCGCAAATCGACCCGGCGACGGTTCGCGATCTGTATCAGGGAGAACGCTCATGAGAGGTTTGCAGTGGTTCAACGCATTGAGCGGCGATGCTACGCCGGTGAGCGGTTTGCCGAACTCGCTGAAAGTCGCTGACGGTGTACTCGGTGATCAACCCGTGCGGTTTATCGCGGTGGTCACTGACCCGGAAAACCGCTTCCCCCGCGCGCGCAATGGTGAAGTTGGTTTGCTCGAAGGCTGGGGCTTGGCCAAGGCGGTTGATGAAGCGATCAATACGGGCGACAAGCGCCCGCTGATTGCCATCGTCGATGTGCCGAGCCAGGCCTATGGGCGTCGCGAAGAAGCCCTGGGCATCCATCAAGCCCTGGCCGCCGCCGCCGACAGCTATGCCCGTGCCCGTTTGGCCGGTCACCCGGTGATCGCGCTGTTGGTAGGCAAGGCGATGTCCGGTGCATTCCTCGCCCATGGTTACCAGGCCAACCGCCTGATTGCCCTGCGCGACCCCGGCGTAATGGTGCATGCCATGGGCAAGGCCTCGGCGGCGCGGGTGACCCTGCGCAGTGTCGAAGAGCTGGAAGCCCTGGCCGCCAGCGTGCCGCCGATGGCTTACGACATCGACAGCTATGCCAGCCTCGGTTTGCTCTGGGAGACCTTGTCGGTCAGCCAGATCGAGCAGCCAACCGCCGAAGACGTAGCGCGGGTCAGCGATTGCCTGGTGCACGCGATCAAGGACGTAGAGGCGGGCGGCCGTGACTTGAGTGGTCGCCTGGGCGCCACCAATCGCGCCGCCTCCAGCCACGTGCGCCAACTGCTGCGGGAGCAATGGTGAACGCTCACGACTTGCTCTGGGGCATGACCCCGGCGCATGCGCCCGCCGATGCGCCGGCCTGGGTGCTGGAAGCGTTGGCCGCCGGGCATCCGGTGGTGGTGCGGCGTGCCATTGCGCCGCCGGGCCAGGTGGCGGTGGGTGTACGCGGGCGCTTGCGCGAGCAGCGCTTCGCCGGCGTGATGCCGATGACTGCCGTGCAACGATGCGTGGTGCCGGAAGACCTGCGTGACGTGATTTCGCCACGGGATTTGCCGGCGTTGCAGGCCCTCGCTCAACTGCGCCCGGTGTTGGCGAAGGAGAGCTGGGGCGTCACCGGCAGCGCGGGTTTCGAGCTGGCCAGCGGTATTGAAGCGCTGCACGCCAAGAGTGATCTGGATTTGATTTTGCGCACACCCGAGCCGCTTGATCGCGGTGATGCAGAGGACCTGCTGGCGATACTGGACACCGCGGTGTGCGCCGTGGACCTGCAACTGCAAACGCCTTTTGGCGCGGTCGCCTTGCGTGAGTGGGCCGGTGGTTCACGTCGCGTACTGCTGAAAAATGCCAGCGGCGCGCAGTTGGTGATCGACCCATGGCAGGCCGTGGCATGAGCAGCCTGCTGGCGTTCCCGGGGCAGGGCGCCCAGCGTGTGGGCATGCTCCAGCAGCTGTCGCGCGCGGTGCTGGACGAAGCCAGTGCAGCCTTGAACGAGGACGTGTTGAAGCTTGATTCCGCCGAAGCGCTGGCCTCGACCCGCGCTGTGCAACTCTGCCTGTTGATTGCCGGCGTCGCCAGTGCGCGCTTGCTGGAACACACACCCGATTACGTAGCTGGCCTGTCCATCGGCGCCTATCCGGCTGCCGTGATTGCCGGCTCACTGGACTTTGCCGACGCGCTGAAACTCGTCGGCCTGCGCGGCGAATTGATGCAACAGGCGTATCCCCACGGCTATGGCATGACCGCCCTTATCGGCCCGGACCTGTCCACCGTCGAAGCCTTGCTCGCCCAGGTCCACAGCCCGCAAACCCCGGTGTACCTGGCCAATATCAATGCCGACAACCAGACGGTCATTGCCGGCAGCGACGAAGCGATGAAAGCAGTTGCCATTCTGGTGCGCGGCAACGGCGTCGCCAAACGCTTGGCCGTCAGCGTGCCGTCCCATTGCGCGCTGCTGGAAAAACCCGCCGAGGCCCTGGCCGAAGCATTCGCCCAAGTGACGCTGAAAACGCCGGCCATTACCTACCTGAGCAGCACCCGCGCCCGGCCGATCCATAACACCGAACACCTGAGGGACGACCTGGCTTTCAACATGTGCCGCGTCGTCGACTGGCGCGGCACCGTGCAAAGCGCCTACGAGCGTGGGGTGCGCCTGCACATCGAACTGCCTCCCGGCGCCGTGCTCACGGGCCTGGCGCGCCGGGTGTTCGAGCAAGGCACCGTCATCGCCTTCGAAGGCGCCCGCCTGGACACCTTGCAGGCCTTGCTGCGAGAGGAGGGAAACCATCACCGATAGAGCTCCACCAAGGCTGATGCTGGTCGGTCAAGAGATAGAGCGGGTCACCAATGACCTGTGGCGAGGGAGCTTGCTCCCGTTGGAGTGCGCAGCGCTCCCAGGATTTCAGGGCCGCTACGCAGCCCGACGGGAGCAAGCTCCCTCGCCACAGGTACGGTATTCATCTTTATCGGATCGGCATTGCCGCCCAAGGCTTTCGAAGCACAAAAACAACAATTTCGATGAAGCACTTTGAGGACAACCATCATGATTATTTACGGTGTGGCGTTGCTGGCGATCTGCATGTTGGCAGGCGTGATTCTGGGAGACATGCTCGGCGTTCTGCTAGGCGTCAAATCCAACGTGGGCGGGGTGGGGATCGCGATGATCCTGCTGATCTGCGCCCGGCTGTGGATGCACAGGCACGGCGGCATGACCAAGGAATGCGAGATGGGCGTGGGCTTCTGGGGTGCCATGTACATCCCGGTGGTGGTGGCGATGGCGGCCCAGCAAAACGTGGTGACCGCACTGCACGGCGGCCCGGTGGCGGTGCTGGCGGCGATTGGTTCGGTGGTGGTGTGCGGTTGCACGATTGCCTTGATCAGCCGTACGCACAAGGGCGAACCGTTGCCCGATGAAGAGCCGCTGATTGCGGCTGCACCTGTCGCGGGAGGTCGCTGATATGTGGGAACTCATTGAGAAAGGCCTGGCCAATAACGGGCTGGTGACGGCGTTTGCATTTGTTGGCGTGGTGATGTGGATTTCGGTGGTGTTGTCCAAGCGCCTGACGTTCGGACGCATCCATGGGTCGGCCATCGCGATTGTGATCGGGCTGGTGCTGGCGTGGGTCGGCGGTACGCTCACCGGTGGGCAGAAAGGCCTGGCGGACGTGGCGCTGTTTTCCGGGATCGGGTTGATGGGCGGTGCCATGCTGCGGGACTTTGCCATTGTGGCCACGGCGTTTGAAGTGCAGGCCACCGAGGCGCGCAAGGCCGGCCTGATCGGGGCGATTGCGCTGCTGTTGGGCACGGTGTTGCCGTTCATTGTGGGCGCGAGTATCGCCTGGGCATTTGGTTATCGCGATGCGATCAGCATGACCACCATCGGTGCGGGCGCGGTGACTTACATCGTCGGGCCGGTGACCGGGGCGGCGTTGGGTGCAAGCTCGGATGTGGTGGCGTTGTCCATTGCCACCGGGTTGATCAAGGCGATCCTGGTGATGGTCGGCACGCCCATGGCGGCACGCTGGATGGGCCTGGATAACCCGCGCTCGGCCATGGTGTTTGGTGGTCTGGCCGGCACGGTGAGCGGCGTGACGGCGGGCCTGGCGGCGACGGACCGGCGGTTGGTGCCGTATGGCGCGTTGACGGCCACCTTCCACACCGGGCTTGGGTGCCTGTTGGGGCCGTCGGTGCTCTACTTCATCGTGCGCGGAATTGTCGGCTAGATCCAATGGCCTCATCGCAGGCAAGCCAGCTCCTACAGTTGACCGAGTACTCCCAGGCAACTCGGTCAACTGTGGGAGCCGGGCTTGCCCGCGATAGCGGTCTCAAGCCTGGCGGTTCGCGTACATCCGGCACTCTGCCAACAGCGCGAGCAAGTTCGGGTCGCGCTCCTTGGCTTTCAGAAACACCACGCCAATGTGCTGCTGCAAGCGGTAGCGCGGTTGCAGGGGAATCAGCTTTACCCGGTTCTCGTACACCGCCGCAATCCGTCCCGGCAGCAGCGCATACCCCACGCCCGAGCTGACCATGCTCAGCAGGGTGAAGATGTCGTTGACCTGCATCGCCACTTTCGGCTCGAACCCTGCCTGCTTGAACACGCGGTTGCCATCCTGGTGGGTGGCGAATCCTTGGGTGAGGGTGATGAAGGTGGCGTCGCGCACGTCCGCCAGGTCGATTTCCTGTTCGCGGTCGAAAGGCGAATCTGCCGGCGTGGCGAGGAAGATATCGTCGGAGAACAGGGCGATCTGCTCGCAGTCCGGGTCGTTGGCGTGCTCGTCGAGGGAGATCAGGATCGCGTCGACTTCCATGTTCTTCAGCTTGTACAGCAAGTCGAAATTGGAGCCGAGGATCAGGTCGATATTGAGTTCGCTGCGGCGGATCTTCAGGCCCATGATCAGCTGCGGCACGGTCTTCACCGTCAACGAGTACAGCGAACCCAGCTTGAAGCGCTCGGCGGAGAAACCGGCGGCCTCGCGGGTCACCCGCACGCTGTCCACCACATCCTGCACCAGCTTCTGCGCGCGCTCTTCCAGCACATAGGCGCTTTCCAGTGGCGTGAGGTTGCGCCCTTCGTGCTTGAACAGCGGGCAGCGCAGGGCGTTTTCCAGGGAGTGGATCGCCCGGTGCACGCTGACGTTGCTGGTCTGCAATTCAGCCGCCGCCCGCGCCAGGTTACCGGTGCGCATGAACGCCAGGAAGATCTCCAGTTTCTTGAGGGTGAATTCTTCGTCGATCAGCATGGCCGTGACTCTTGTTCGAATGCCGTCGATTGTGCCCCTAAAACCAGTTCACTCCCAGCCATGCACTGCACAGGCCCAACACCACGCCGAGGATGATCAGCCAGATCGCATTGAGCCGCGTGTAATACACCACGGCGGCGCTGGCGAGGGTCAGTACCAGGCTGGTGGCGTTGTTTTCCAGGCTGTTCATCAGGATGTAGCTGGCGGCCAGGATCAGCCCGATGGAGATCGGCAACAGGCTGCCTTTGACCCGCTGCACCCACGGCGTGTTGGTGTGTTTCTCCAGCCAGCCGGCGCCGACGTAGGTCAGCACCGAGCAGGGCACCAGCTTGGCGGTCAGCGCCACCAGCGCCCCCGGCAACCCGGCGGCTTGCTGGCCGATAAATACCAGGAACATGCCGTTGGGCCCGGGCAAAGCCTGGGACAAGGCGAAGAAGGCGACGAACTGGGCGTCGGTGATCCAGTTCATGTCGGTGACGGTGTAGCGGTGGATATCGCTCAGGGCCACGGTGTTGCCGCCAATCGCCATCAGCGACCACAGCGCGCATTGGATCATCAGGTGGAACAGTACGCTCTGCATCAGCCGGCCACCTTCTGCTTGCCCATGAAACTCAAGGCCAGGGAGCTTGGGATGCAAATCAGCAAGACCATCCACAACGGCAGCACCAGCACCGCCATCAACACGAAGGTCAGGACGAACGCGCTGTAATTTGCCAGGGTGCGCGGCATGGCCTTGAGCAGGCGCAAGGTGGTGCCGAGCATCAGCCCGGTGGCGATCGGCATGACCGCACCGAAGATCTGTTGCACCACGTCATGGCTCCACCATTTGGCATAGGCGAAGCCGGCCAGCACGGTGATCAGCGAGGGGAACAGATACAGGCCGACTACGGTCACAACCGCACCCGGCAAGCCGTGCAGGCGCCGGCCGTAGATGATGCCGACGTTGGCGATGTTCGGGCCTGGGAAGAACTGGCCGGTGGTCAGCAGCTCGTTGAAGCCTTGCTCGCTGACCCACTGCCGGCGGTCGACCATCATCTGCCGCGCCCAGGGCATCACGCCGCCGAAGCCGAACAGGCCGACCATGGCGAAGTTGTAAAACAACTGCCACAGATTGGGATGAGGCTGGGCAGGTTCGAGGTCAGGCATGGGGATTACCGATGAGGTGCTTTTATGTAGGAGCTGGCTTGCCGGCGATAGCGGTATATCAGCAGCAGATGTAGGGCTGACCCACCGCTATCGCCGGCAAGCCAGCTCCTACAGGATGAAGCGAATCATCCATCGGCGTGTGCATTTGGGCAAATGAAGAAAGGTTGTTACCTGATATTGACCGGGTGACGTCAGAATGGTCTGGGTGATAACGGTTATTCGAGGTGAGTGACACATGTATCACGGGGAACGATTCAACGCCTGGAGCCATTTGCTCGGGGCGGTTGCGGCTTTTATTGGCGCAGTGTGGATGTTGGTGGTGGCCGGTATGGACGGCAGTCCCTGGAAGATTGTCAGCGTGGCCATTTACGGTTTCACGTTATTGGTGCTGTACAGCGCGTCCACCGTGTACCACAGCGTGCGCGGGCGCAAAAAAGCGATCATGCAGAAGGTTGATCACTTTTCGATCTACCTGCTGATCGCCGGCAGCTACACCCCGTTTTGCCTGGTGACGCTGCGCGGGCCGTGGGGCTGGACGCTGTTCGGGATTGTGTGGGGGCTGGCGGTGATCGGCATCCTGCAAGAGATCAAGCCCCGCTCCGAGGCGCGGATCCTGTCGATTGTGATCTATGCCGTGATGGGCTGGATCGTGCTGGTGGCGGTCAAGCCGCTGATTGCTGCGCTGGGGCCTACCGGGTTTGCCTGGCTGGCGTCGGGCGGGGTGCTGTACACCGTGGGCATTATTTTCTTTGCCCTGGAGGACCGCCTGCGGCACTCCCACGGGATCTGGCATTTGTTCGTGATCGGCGGCAGCCTGCTGCATTTTGTGGCGATCATGGGGTACGTTTTATAGCCGGTCCAGTTGCTCCTGGGCGCGGCTGCCGAAAATCTCCAGCAGGCTCGCCAGCATGTGTGGCGGCGGTTCGTCGGCGCGGGTCAGCGCATACAAGGTGATGGGCAGCGGCGGCGCCAGCGGGCGAATGCAGGTGGTGGCCGGGGACGCGCCGAGGGCGGTGAACGGGTCGATCACTGCCAGCCCGGCGCCCGACTCGACCATGGCCCTGGCAAGTGAATAGGTCTGCACCGCGATGCTGACCCGGGGCGGCGGATCCACTGCCTCCAGGTAGCTGTCCAGCTTCGCCGACAACGGGTCGGCGCTGGACAGGCCAATCAACGGCGCGCCCGCCAAAGCCATCAGCGGCAGCGGCTTGCCCAATTCGTTTTCCCTCCAGTAACCCAGCGGCGCCAGCGCCACCAATACGCCGTGGGCCAACGCCTGGGCGCTCAGCCCCGGGTGATCGGGCGGCTGCAGGGTCAACGCCACATCCACTTCACGCATCAACAGGTTTTGCACCAGCTCGCGGCTGTGGGCGCTGGACAGCTCGCAGGCGATGTCCGGGTAGCGTTGGGTCCATTCGCGAATGGCCGGCGGCAGCAACGATAAGGCCAGCGCCGGTGTTGCGCCGATACGCAAGCTCTGGCCCGGCTCGCGGCGCAGGTTTTGCGCCAGGCGCCGCACGCCTTGCAGGCTCTCGGTCACCTTGTCGACTTCCCGCTCCAGCGCCAACGCTTCCGGCGTCGGTTGCAGCTTGCCGCGGATGCGCAGGAACAGCGGGAACCCCAACTGCAACTCGGCGTGTTGCAGCACCTTGCTCACCGCCGGTTGCGAGACATGTAGCAGCTGGGCAGCGGCGCTGATGGAGCCGGTCTGGCGGATGGCCTGGAAGATTTCGATATGACGCAAGCGCATGGGCAGTCCATAACCTTTGTTTATGGGTGACCCATCTTTATTCATTGTCCCGCCGCTGTCACCTGCCCCTAACCTTCAACCCAGACAACACAGGGTTAAGGAACGGACATGGCTCAGCAGGTTTGCATCATCGGTGGTGGGGTTATCGGCCTGGCGAGTGCCTACGCCCTGGTGCGTGCCGGTATGCAAGTGACGGTGGTCGAGGCCCGGGAAACCCTGGGCAGCGAGACCAGTTTCGCCAACGGCGGGCAGTTGTCCTATCGCTATGTCGCGCCCCTGGCCGACAAGGGCGTGCCGCTGCAAGCCATCGGCTGGATGATGCGCGGTGACTCGCCGCTGAAGCTGCGCCCACGCATGGACCCGGCCCAGTGGCGCTGGATGGCGTCATTCCTGGGGGCCTGCCGTGGCTCGGTGAACCAGCGCAATGCGGCCCATCTGCTGCGCCTGGCGTCCCTGAGCCAGAACACCCTGCAACGCTGGCGTGAAGAAGACCAACTGGGTGACTTCCACTGGCGGCGCAATGGCAAGTTGGTGACCTTTCGCACACTCGACAGCTATGAGCGCGCACTGAATAAAGTGACCGACCCGTTGCAACAGCAAGTGCTCTCGGCGGCGGACTGTGAACGGCTGGAGCCGACCCTGGACGGCGGCAGCTTTTTTGGCGGCATCTACACGCCCAACGAAGAGGTGGGCGACTGTCATGCCTTCTGCCAGCAGTTGGCGGCGCGGCTTGAAGCGTCGGGGCGCTGTACGTTCCTGCTGGGGCGCAAGGTGACGCGCATCCATCATCACGCAGGCCGTGTGCACTCGATTGAAATGGGCGATGAGGCGATGTCTGTCGAACACCTGGTGCTGGCCGCCGGGCACCGCAGCCCCGAGCTGGCCTTGCCTGGCATGTCGTTGCCGTTGTATCCCCTCAAGGGCTACAGCCTGAGTGTGCCGATCGGCGCGCAGCATCGGGCACCGAACATCAGCATCACCGACTACGACCGCAAGATCGTCTACGCGCGCATCGGCGAGCAGTTGCGAGTGGCGGCGATGGTGGACATCGTCGGCTTCGACACCCGCCTGGAGCCCAAGCGCCTGGCGCTGATTAAACGCCAGGCCCTTGAGACTTTCCCGCTGGCTGGTGATTACCAGCATGCGGTCGAATGGGCCGGCATGCGCCCGGCCACACCCACCGGCGTGCCGCTGATTGGCGCCAGCGCCTGCAGCAACCTGTGGCTTAACCTTGGCCACGGTGCACTCGGATTTACCCTGGCCTGCGGCAGCGGGCAGGTGCTGGCCGAGCTGATCGGCCGGCACACCCCTTCCATTGACATGCAGGGCTTCGCGCCCCGCGCCGCTTGAGGATGCCTCGATGACCATCACCCGAATCAACAGTAATAGCCGCCTGTCTGGCGCCGTGGTTTTCCAGGAACTGGTGTTCCTTTCCGGCCAGGTGCCGGGCGAAGGGCGGGACGTGAAGACCCAGACCGAGGAGGTGCTGGCCAAGATTGATGCGCTGCTGGCAGAGGCGGGCAGTGACAAGGATCATCTGCTGAACGCGACCATCTACCTGAACAATATCGAGGACGGGTTTGCGCCGATGAATGAAGTCTGGTCCGCCTGGCTGTCGCCGGGGCAGGCGCCGACGCGGACCACGTTGCAGGCACAACTGGCCCGGCCCGATGTGCTGGTTGAGATCAGCGTCATTGCTGCCCGCCGTCCATAAACAACTGGAAAAACCAACGGAGAATAACAATGCAAAAAATCCTGTTGATGAGCTTCACCTTGTTGATGTGCATTCAGGCCCATGCTTCTGAAGCCCCACTGGAAGGCACGCTAAGCAAGATCGCCAACGCCAAGAGCATCACCCTCGGCTACCGCGATGCCTCCGTGCCTTTCTCCTACGTCGGTGACCACAGCGGCAAGCCCATGGGCTACTCGGTGGAACTGGCGAACAAGATCGTCGAACGCATCCAGCAGAAAACCGGGGTGCCGAAGCTCAACGTGAAATACAACCTGGTGACCTCCCAGACCCGCATCGCCCTGGTGCAAAACGGAACGGTGGACCTCGAGTGCGGCTCCACCGGCGTGACCGCCGAGCGGCAGAAGCAGGTGGCGTTTTCCTACGGGTTTATCTATGTGAAGGGCCAGTTGCTGACCGCCAACGACAGCGGCATCAAAAGCTTCGCCGACCTGCGGGGCAAGAACGTGGTGACCACCGCCGGCACCACCAACGAGCGTTTCCTCAAGAGCTACAACGTTGATCACAAACTGAACATGTCAGTGATCAGCGCCAAGGACCATGGTGAAGCCTTCCAGATGCTGCAATCGGGCCGGGCGGCGGCGTTCTACATGGACGACGCGTTGCTCTACGGCGAGCGCGCCAAGGCCAGGGACCCGCATAAGTGGGTGGTGGTCGGGGAAGAACAGTCGCGGGAAATCTACAGCTGCATGGTCCGCAAGGACGACCCGCAGTTTCTCGCGGTGGTCAACGAAACCCTGGCCGGGCTTTACAGCTCGGGGGAGATCAACGGGATTTACCAGCGCTGGTTTGAACAGCCGATTCCGCCCAAGGGCTTGAACCTGGAGTTCCCGATGACCAGCGAGTTGAAGGCGATTATTGCCAAGCCGGTGAGTGACCCGGTGGAATAGTGGAGTGGAAACCCGATCAAAATGTGGGAGCTGGCTTGCCGGCGATAGCGGTGCATCAGCAACAAATGTATGGCTGACCCACCGCTATCGCAGGCAAGCCAGCTCCCACATTTGATTGGGTTTGCAAAGCCTAGTTAGAAGTCGCCCCACAATTGCTGGGCTACCGACAGTGCCACGACTGGCGCTGTTTCGGTACGCAGCACACGTGGGCCCAGGCGTGCCGAATGGAAACCCGCCCCTTGTGCCGTCTCGACCTCTGCGTCGGTCAAGCCACCTTCCGGCCCGATCAGGAAGGCCAGGCTCCCAGGCTTGGCATGGCTCACCAGCGGCTCGGCCACCGGGTGCAGCACCAGCTTCAAATCCGCCTCGGCCTGTTTCAGCCAATCCGCCAGCAACAGCGGTGGATGAATCACCGGCACCCGCGAACGACCGCATTGCTCGCACGCGCTGATCGCCACCTGGCGCCAGTGCTGCAAGCGCTTGTCGGCGCGTTCGTCCTTGAGGCGCACTTCGCAGCGGTCGCTGAAGATCGGGGTGATTTCATTCACTCCCAGCTCGGTGGCTTTCTGGATCGCCCAGTCCATCCGCTCGCCACGGGACAGGCCCTGGCCAAGGTGAATCTGCAACGGCGATTCGACCTGCCCGGCGAAAGCTTCGATGACTTGCACCACCACGCGTTTTTTACCGACTTCCAGCAAGCTGGCGCGAAACTCCTGGCCGGAGCCGTCGAACAGTTGCACGGCGTCGCCTTCGCTCATGCGCAATACGCGGCTGATGTAATGCGCCTGGGCCTCCGGCAACTCATGGTCGCCAAGGCTCAGGGGGGCGTCGACAAAAAAGCGGGACAGTCTCATTTCTGTTCTCGGAAGAAATACAAAACCTGTGGGAGCCGAGCTTGCTCGCGATGACGCAAGCCTTGGCACCCGATTAATCAAGTGAACTCAATCAACCCGGATCACGAAACCCCGGGTGGAAATCCTTGGGCACCGCCACGCTGACCTTGCTGTTGGTGGCGATATCGATCCCTTCGCTGGCCACTTCAGCCAGGAAGTCGATCTGCTCCGGGGTGATCACGTACGGCGGCAGGAAGTACACCACGCTGCCCAACGGCCGCAGCAACGCGCCGCGCTCCAGGGCATGTTCAAACACCTTCAGGCCACGGCGTTCCTGCCACGGGTAGGCGGTCTTGGTGGCCTTGTCCTGCACCATCTCGATGGCCAGTACCATGCCGGTCTGGCGTACCTCAGACACGTGAGGATGGTCCACCAGGTGCGCGGTGGCGGTCGCCATGCGCCGGGCCAGGGCCTTGTTGTTCTCGATGACGTTGTCTTCTTCGAAGATATCCAGGGTCGCCAGGGCCGCCGCACACGCCAGCGGGTTGCCGGTGTAGCTGTGGGAATGCAGGAAGGCGCGCAGGGTCGGGTAGTCGTCGTAGAAGGCGTCGTACACATCGTCGGTGGTGACCACGGCGGCGAGCGGCAGGTAGCCACCCGTCAGCGCCTTGGACAGGCACAGGAAGTCCGGGCGGATGCCGGCCTGTTCACAGGCGAACATCGTGCCGGTGCGGCCGAAGCCCACGGCGATTTCGTCGTGGATCAGGTGCACGCCGTAGCGGTCGCAGGCCTCGCGCAGCAGCTTGAGGTACACCGGGTGGTACATGCGCATGCCGCCGGCGCCCTGGATCAGCGGTTCGACGATCACGGCCGCCACGGTGTCGTGGTTTTCGGCGAGGGTCTGCTCCATGGCCAGGAACATGGTCCGGGAGTGTTCTTCCCAGCTCATGCCGTCGGGGCGCAGGTAGCAGTCCGGGCTCGGCACCTTGATGGTGTCCAGCAGCAAGGCCTTGTAGGTTTCGGTGAACAGCGGCACATCGCCCACCGACATCGCGGCGATGGTTTCGCCGTGGTAGCTGTTGGTCAGGGTGACAAAGCGCTTTTTGTTCGGCAGGCCGCGGTTGAGCCAATAGTGAAAGCTCATCTTCAGCGCGACTTCGATGCACGACGAACCATTGTCGGCGTAGAAGCAGCGGGTCAGGCCTTCGGGCGTCATCTTCACCAGGCGCTCGGACAGCTCGATCACCGGCTGGTGGCTGAAGCCGGCGAGGATCACGTGCTCCAGCTGGTCCACCTGGTCCTTGATGCGCTGGTTGATGCGCGGGTTGGCGTGGCCAAACACGTTGACCCACCAGGAACTGACGGCATCGAGGTAGCGTTTGCCTTCGAAGTCTTCCAGCCAGACGCCTTCACCGCGCTTGATCGGGATCAGCGGCAGTTGCTGGTGGTCTTTCATCTGGGTGCAGGGATGCCACAGCACGGCGAGATCGCGTTGCATCCACTGATTATTCAAACCCATGTTCATTCTCCTCGAAGCGGCTCGCGGCAGGCGCGGGCGAAACAATCGCGCAAGCCTATGCAATGCAGGGCTGTGTCACAACCCAATTGCATGCTTGTAGGGCAAATCGCAGTAAACACAGGACGGTCTGTCACGTTTCTTGGGAATAGTCCTTAATCTCTTGTTAACTTACTGTGCATAGGCTCTTGATCGTATTTCTCGATATTTCAAAGCGAAAATTTCCGCTTTAATTCGATAGGTAAATCGATAGTCTTGGCCATAGCTCTTACGGGATTTGGGACATGCAACTACGTAATTCACCGGCCCGCTACGGCTGGGTCAGTATTGTTTTGCACTGGGGTGTGGCCCTGGTGGTGTTCGGTCTGTTCGCGTTGGGCCTGTGGATGGTCGGTCTCGACTACTACAGCACCTGGCGCAAAGACGCCCCGGACCTGCACAAGAGCATCGGCATCACGCTGTTCGCCATCATGCTCGTGCGCATCGTCTGGCGTCTGGTCAGCCCGCCGCCGCCACCGCTTGCCAGCTATAGCCGTATGACACGCCTGGGGGCTGCGTTTGGCCACGCATTCCTGTATCTGGGGCTGTTTGCCGTGATGATCGCCGGTTACCTGATTTCCACCGCAGACGGTGTCGGGATCCCGGTGTTTGGCCTGTTTGAGATTCCTGCACTGGTTTCCGGGCTACCGGACCAGGCAGACACTGCAGGCGTGGTGCATTTGTACCTGGCCTGGGTATTGGTGGTGTTCGCCGGCCTCCATGGTGTGGCAGCGTTGAAACACCATTTCATTGATCGTGATGTGACCCTGGTTCGTATGCTGGGGCGCAAAGCCTGATGTTCAACCTCGACTCACAAGGAATAGAAAGCATGTTGAAAAAGACTCTCGCCGCTCTGGCCATTGGTTCTGCTCTGCTGACTGCCGGTCAGGCGATGGCAGCTGACTACGTTGTCGACAAGGAAGGCCAGCACGCCTTCGTTGACTTCAAGATCAGCCACTTGGGCTACAGCTTCATCACCGGTACCTTCAAGGACCTGGACGGCAAGTTCAGCTTCGATGCCGCCAAGCCTGAAGACAGCAAGATTGAGTTCAACGTCCGCACCGCCAGCGTGTTCACCAACCACGCCGAACGTGACAAGCACATCGCCAGCAAAGACTTCCTGGACGTTGGCAAGTTTGCCGATGCCAAGTTCGTCTCCACCAGCGTCAAGACCACCGGCAAGAATGCCGCTGGCCAAGTCACTGCTGACGTGACCGGCGACCTGACCTTCCACGGCGTGACCAAGCCAATCGTCGTCAAGGCCACCTTCCTGGGTGAAGGCAAGGATCCATGGGGCGGCTACCGTGCCGGCTTTGAAGGCACTACCTCCTTCAATCGCCAGGACTTCGGCAAGCAGATGGACCTGGGCCCAGCGTCCAACACGGTTGAGCTGTACGTGACGTTTGAAGGTGTGAAAGCGAAGTAATGCTTCGTATGTAGGAGCCGGCTTGCCGGCGATGGGGCCGCACCGTATGTGACGTTCTCAAGATCGTCATCGCCGGCAAGCCGGCTCCTACAGTTTTCAAGCTTCAATGAAAAATGCCCCGGATCTCGCGATCCGGGGCATTTTTTATGCAGCGCTGAAAATCAGCGGTTGCGGGTCAGCAACGCCGGTTTCTCCCCACGTGGACGGCCCGGCAGTTGATCCAACTGCTCAGGTGTCAGCGTGCGATCACTTTTCGACTCTTTGTGGATGATCTTCGGTGCCGGGCCGCCGCGCGGGTTTTGCACCGCTGGCTCCGACAAACGAGGTTGATCATCACGGGCCGGGCGACGGTTGCGCGACTCTTCGCGACGGGCCTGGCCGTCACGGGGTGCACCGTTGCGCGGGCCGCTGCGCTTGGCCGGCGGGGTGCCGGTGGTAGCGCCGTTGCTGCTGCGCGGACCGTTCTGGCGACCTTGTGGCTGGCCACCGGTGCGTGGTGCGGAACCTGCGCCTGCGCCCTGGGCTGGAGCGCCTGGACGACGACCACGACCCTGGGCCGGCTTGGCCTGGGGCACGTAGTCAACGCGGTTACCGAAGTTGTCCACGTCGTCGTCCAGAAACTCGTCCGGGGCACGGTCGGCGGCAGCACGTGGCGGCTGGCTCGGCTGGCGCTGTTCGCGGGCCGGGGTGCCTTCACGGGGCTTTTGCTCACGGGCCGGGCGTTCGCCACGGCCATTGGTCGCAGCCTTGTCCTTGCCGCCCTTGTCCTTGCCCTTGTCTTTACGACCGCCACCACCACCGCCGCCGTTCGGGCCATCGCCCTTAGGACCGCGTGGGTTGTTGCGCGGGTTACGCACGTCCGGACGCTCGCGCACTTCAGGCTTCTCGGCCTCAACGGCGCTGGAGTCGAAGCCCATCAGGTCGCCGTCGGCGATTTTCTGCTTGGTCATGCGCTCGATGCTTTTCAGCAGTTTTTCTTCGTCCGGTGCGACCAGGGAAATGGCCTCGCCCGAACGACCGGCACGGCCAGTACGGCCGATACGGTGCACGTAGTCTTCGTCGACGTTTGGCAGCTCGAAGTTGACCACGTGTGGCAACTGGTCGATGTCCAGGCCGCGAGCGGCGATGTCGGTGGCCACCAGGATGCGCACTTCACCGGCCTTGAAGTCGGCCAGGGCTTTGGTGCGGGCGTTCTGGCTCTTGTTGCCGTGGATCGCGACGGCGGTGAGGCCGTGCTTGTCCAGGTACTCGGCCAGGCGGTTGGCGCCGTGCTTGGTACGGGTGAACACCAGCACCTGTTCCCACGCGCCGGCGGTGATCAGGTGGGCCAGCAGGGAACGCTTGTGGGCAGCGGGCAGGCGGAACACGCGCTGCTCGATACGCTCCACCGTAGTGTTCGGCGGCGTGACTTCAATGCGCTCGGGGTTATGCAACAACTTGCCCGCCAAAGCGGTGATGTCGTTGGAGAACGTGGCCGAGAACAGCAGGTTCTGGCGTTTGGCCGGCAGGCGGGCGAGGACCTTTTTCACGTCATGGACAAAGCCCATGTCGAGCATGCGGTCGGCTTCGTCCAGCACGAGGATTTCCACGTGGGACAAATCGACGCTGCCTTGGCCGCACAGGTCGAGCAAACGACCCGGGCAGGCAACCAGTACGTCGACACCACGGGACATGGCCTGAACCTGTGGGTTCATGCCGACGCCGCCGAAGATGCAGGCACTGACGAACTTCAAGTCGCGGGCATACAGCTTGAAGCTGTCATGCACTTGGGCGGCGAGTTCGCGGGTAGGGGTCAGGACCAGTACGCGCGGTTGGCGCGGGCCATGACGCTGGGATTTGTCCGGGTGACCGTTGGGGAACAACCGCTCCAGGATCGGAAGGGCGAAACCGCCGGTTTTACCAGTACCTGTCTGAGCCGCAACCATCAGGTCGCGACCTTGCAACACGGCGGGAATGGCCCGCTGTTGCACCGGAGTAGGCTCGGTATAGCCCGCTGCCTCGATGGCGCGGACTAAAGCCTCGGAGAGACCGAGGGAAGCAAAGGACATGAGTAATCCTGTTTTAGTTAGGGCTTGGCCCAGAGGGATAGTCTTGCCTGGCGTGAATGGCGTTTAGATGAACGCAATCCCGTCCGGTCCTGCTGGGGCTGGCGGGCACTCAGACGGCTCGCGCGGGCTTGAAAGCTGCGCTGTAGCGGGGTCGGGTGCCTTTTGCAAGACCGAAGCGTCCGGGCGTAAGCCTGGCGGAAAGGCCGGAGTATAACAGAGCAATCACTCTGCGCTGCTTTCCTGCTGCTCAACGGTGCTCGCGGGCAGGGCCAGGGCGCTGGTTTGAGGGCTGCTGCCTGCATATTTGGCGCTCAAGGCCGCGTAGGCCGGCTCTTGCTTGAAGCGTTTGAGTTCGGCGGCAAAGCGTTGCACCAGCAAATCCATGCCGGCCCCACGGCGCACGGCCAGAAATTGCGGCTGGTGGCTGATCACCTGGGGCGCCTGGGTGATCTGGTCCTCAAGCCCGAGGGCCTTGAGCACATGCTGGCCGACCCGGCGGTCGGTGATCACCAGGTCGATCCGCCCAAGGGCCAGTTTGCCGAAGTTGGCCTCGTGGCTGGCGGCCGGCTCCTGCTTGAACAGGGTGGATTCGCTGAACTCGGCGCCGTAGAGGTAGCCGGGCGAGGTGCCGATGGTCAGGCCGCGCAGGTCGTCGAAGGTCTGGAACGGATGCGGGCGATCATTGGCGTAGAACAGCACGAACTCCACATCGGACAACGGCTCGCTGGGGTACAGCAATACATTGTCCCGTTCGTGGCTGTGGAAAATATCCAGTGCGCCATCAGCCTGGCCTTGGTCGAGCATCGCCAGGCAGCGCTTCCAGGGCAGGAATTGCCAGTCCACATCGATGCCCAGGCGCTGGAACACGATCACCGTGGTCTCGTAGTCGAGCCCGCGCATGGTGCCGTTGTCGTCATACACGTACGGCGCCCAGGGCTCGGTGACAATGCGTAATTTCTCGCCGTGGGCGCCGAGGCTCAGGCAAGCGAAAAGAACAGCGGTCAACAACCGGAAAGTGACAGGCATGCCCTGAGATTACGACTGTCGCGGGCTAAAGAGAAGCTCTGGCACAGTGATCTGCGGGCGGCTGGCGGATTACCGGCCTGGAGTTTTGATCAGGTGTTCGTAGATCGCCTCGCGGCGCTCGCCGAGAATCAGGCGCACCACGGGATTGGCGAACCAATGCTCCAGCAGATGGGCGTCAACGGGCTTGCCCTGGCGCTCTTCCTGATTTTGTCGGGCCTTGTCCCACCAAACCGGGCCACACGCCTGGTCGAACTCGTTTTCATGTTCGTAGCAGCCGTAGAGGATTTCCCGGATGAACTGCTGCTGATGCTTGGGCAATGCCAGGGTGATCAGCTTGTACATCAGGCGTTGCAGGCGCGGCGGGCGGGGCAGGTGGGCCGACACCTGGCGCGTGTCGTCCAAAGCCGTGACGCTGGTGGGGTTCGTCGCATGTTTGGCGATCCACGCCTTGACCTTGGCCCGGAACAGCTGCTTGCGGCTCCAGTAGTGGTGGATCAGGTCCGGGCATTCACGCACGTTGAGGGTGCGATAGGCCGCGATGGACAGGCAGAACTCTTCCAGGGTGTAGGCGCCCTGGGCATGGGGAAACAGTTCGTCCATCAACTCGATCGAGCGGTCGAGGATGTGCGCGTCCTGCTGCGTCAGGCCCATGACCCCGGAATTGAGGGTCATCATGTCGTCGTCGGCCACGCCCATGTCCAGCAGGCGCTGGTACAAGGCGCTGTACAGGATGCTTTCGTGGTTGTCGCCGTACTTGGTATAGAAGGCGTTGCACAGCAGGGTGCCGGGCTGCACGCGCTCAAACAGCGCCAGGGGCGAATGGTGGAAAAACGTGTCGGTGTCGATCAGCAGCGCCACTTCGGATTCTTGCAGTACTTGCCGCAGCACCACGTGCTTGGTGCGAAAGTGGTAGCCATGAGGTTCGCACCAGCGTTTGCGCGTGGCTTCGTCCAGCGGGCGCACCGTCACCGGCAACAGGCGATAGGGTTCGGGGTTGTCGCTGAAGACCTGGATGTCGAGGCCGGCATCCGGCGTATCCCGCAGAAAGGCCAGGGCGCTGGCGATGCTGAATACGGCTTCCTGATGGTAAGTCTCTGCGCCGAACACGAGGTAGACCAGTTGCGGGCGGGACATCGGGGTGGCTGTATTCATGAACTGCAGAATTCCGTGTACGTTTAGAACGGCAAAGGCCCTCATTATGAGGGCCTTGGCATTTCGGGACAGACCTTAGCGTGGCAGCTTCAGGTTGTTCCAGACAGCGAGGCTTGGCTCAGCCTGGTTCAGGGTATAGAAGTGCAGCCCTGGTGCGCCACCTTGCAACAATTGTTCACACATTTCGCTGATGACCTGTTCGCCGAACGCCTGGATGCTCTTGACGTCGTCGCCGTAGGCTTCCAGTTGTTTACGAATCCAGCGTGGGATTTCCGCGCCGCAGGCGTCAGAGAAACGCGCCAGTTTGCTGTAGTTGGTGATCGGCATGATGCCCGGCACGACCGGGATGTTCACACCCATCGCCTGTACACGCTCAACGAAGTAGAAGTAGCTCTCGGCGTTGAAGAAGTACTGGGTGATCGCACTGTTGGCGCCGGCGTTGGCTTTGCGCACGAAGTTCTGCAGATCGTCTTCGAAATTGCGTGCCTGGGGGTGCATCTCCGGATAAGCGGCCACTTCGATATGGAAGTGATCACCGGTTTCTTCACGGATGAAGCTCACCAGGTCATTGGCGTAGCGCAGCTCGCCGCTGGCCATGCCCATGCCGGACGGCAGGTCACCGCGCAGGGCGACGATGCGCTTGATGCCGGCTTGCTTGTATTGGGTCAGCAGGCTGCGCAGGTCGGCCTTGCTGTCGCCCACGCAGGACAAATGCGGAGCCGCAGGTACTTTGATTTGGCTTTCCAGCTGCAGCACGGTGTTGATCGTGCGATCGCGGGTGGAGCCGCCGGCACCGTAGGTGCAGGAGAAGAAATCGGGGTTGTAGCTGGCCAATTGCTTGGCGGTCGCCATCAGTTTTTCATGCCCAGCATCGGTCTTGGTCGGGAAGAACTCGAAGCTGTAGCGGCGGTCTTGGGACATGGTCATACCTATGGAAACTCATAAAGCCAGAAGGTGCACACCGTCAATGTGGGAGCGGGCTTGTGTGGGAGCCGGGCTTGCCCGCGATGCAGGCACCTCGGTGCGTCAGTCACACCGAGGTGATGCTATCGCAGGCAAGCCAGCTCCCACTTAAAGCCGGTGCCTACAGTAGGACTTAGTAGCGGTAAGCGTGCGGCTTGAACGGACCTTCAACCGTCACGCCGATGTAGTCGGCCTGGGTCTTGGTCAGTTGAGTCACCACGCCGCCGAAGCCGCGGACCATTTCCAGGGCCACTTCTTCGTCGAGTTTCTTCGGCAGTACTTCCACGGTCAGGCGCTCGGCTTTCTGGGCTGGCGACAGGTCGGCGTATTTCTGGCCGAACAGGAAGATCTGGGCCAGTACCTGGTTGGCGAACGAGCCATCCATGATGCGGCTTGGGTGGCCGGTGGCGTTGCCCAGGTTGACCAGACGGCCTTCGGCCAGCAGGATCAGGTAGTCATCGTTCTGCGGGTCGAAATCACCAGCGCCGGTACGGTGAACCTTGTGTACCTGTGGCTTCACTTCTTCCCATGCCCAGTTCTTGCGCATGAAAGCGGTGTCGATTTCGTTGTCGAAGTGACCGATGTTGCACACCACGGCGCGCTTTTTCAGGGCCTTGAGCATGTTCGAATCGCACACGTTGACGTTACCGGTGGTGGTCACGATCAGGTCGATCTTGCCCAGCAGGGCCTTGTCGATGCTCGCTTCGGTGCCGTCGTTCTGGCCGTTGATGAACGGCGAAACCACTTCGAAACCGTCCATGCAGGCTTGCATGGCGCAGATCGGGTCAACTTCGGACACTTTAACGATCATGCCTTCCTGGCGCAGGGACTGGGACGAACCCTTGCCCACGTCACCGTAGCCGATCACCAGGGCTTGCTTGCCGGACAACAGGTGGTCGGTGCCGCGCTTGATCGCATCGTTCAGGCTATGACGGCAGCCGTACTTGTTGTCGTTCTTGCTCTTGGTCACCGAGTCGTTGACGTTGATGGCCGGGATTTTCAGCTCGCCCTTGGCCAGCATGTCCAGCAGGCGGTGTACGCCGGTGGTGGTTTCTTCGGTCACGCCGTGGACGCGGTCGAGGATCTGCGGGTACTTCTTGTGCAGCAGCTCGGTCAGGTCGCCGCCGTCGTCGAGGATCATGTTGGCATCCCATGGCTTGCCATCCTTGAGGATGGTTTGCTCCAGGCACCACTCGTACTCTTCTTCGGTCTCGCCTTTCCAGGCGAACACGGCGATGCCGGCAGCGGCGATAGCGGCAGCGGCCTGGTCTTGAGTCGAGAAAATGTTGCAGGACGACCAGCGTACTTCGGCACCCAGGGCAACCAGGGTTTCGATCAGCACGGCAGTCTGGATGGTCATGTGGATGCAGCCGAGAATCTTCGCGCCCTTGAGCGGCTGCTCAGCGGCGTACTTGCGACGCAGGCCCATCAGGGCTGGCATTTCGGATTCGGCGATAAAGGTTTCGCGACGGCCCCAGGCAGCGAGGGACATGTCGGCGACTTTGTAGTCGGTAAAACCTGCAGGCGTGATTACAGCGCTCATGAAGAGCCTCCATTCGTAGTGTGCGAATGGGCGCCGTTGTGCGTTTAGTATCCAGCTGGCTAACCAGGCCGGACAACGCCCCATCCGAGCCTGACAGGTCGAGCCTGCTGCAGCGCCCCTCGGACAGGTGGCGGGAGAACGGTATCAATCGAAGATGACCGTTTTGAAGCGGAGGCGATTATAGCCGCCTGCGCCTGACTTCTAAAGCCTTTCTGTCGGCGGCATGAAGATCGCTCATGGGGCTGATAGGCAATGGCTCATAGAGCTTGGGCCCGGCCTCTGCCATGATGTTGCCCATCATTTCGCAACACGCTTTGGAGTGAACATGAACTTCCACACCCGCAAATGGGTAAAACCCGAAGACCTCAACCCCAACGGCACTCTGTTCGGTGGCAGCCTGCTGCGCTGGATCGACGAAGAAGCGGCCATCTACGCGATTGTCCAGTTGGGCAACCAGCGGGTGGTGACCAAGTACATCTCCGAAATCAACTTCGTCAGCGCCTCGCGCCAGGGCGACATCATCGAACTGGGCATCACCGCCACCGAGTTCGGCCGCACCTCCATCACCCTGACCTGCGAGGTGCGCAACAAGATCACCCGCAAGAGCATCCTGACCGTGGAAAAAATGGTCTTCGTCAACCTGGGTGAAGACGGCTTGCCGGCGCCCCATGGCCGCACCGAGATCAAATATGTGAAGGATCAGTTTCAGGAAGACGGCCTCAGCGAATAACGTCGTGCGGGCGTGACTTGTTTTGCAAGACGCTTCCGGATGGATCGTTCCAGGCTCTCTCGTCACACAGGACTACACCCTGTAGAGAGAGTCGACATATGGAATTGTTAAACCCTGCTCAATCTTTATTCCCTCCAACGTCGCCAGGCGCTGCCCGAGACATCGTCGGCAGTGGTCTGGCAGCGGCGGCCGACACGGCCTTGGCACCTGTAGTCCAAAGGCGTGATCACCCGACCATTCAACCGCAAGGTACGCAAACCTCCCTGGTAGAGGGGGCAGGCGAACGCAAGCTGGCGTTGAGTCGCTACCAGAATGGTGTTGTGCAAGTGACGCTGTCCCCACCGCCGATCACTCAACTGGTCCTCAGTGGCGGCGGTGCCAAGGGCATTGCCTATCCGGGGGTGGTCCGGGCGCTTGAAGATAAAAACGCCTTGAAGGATATCCGCACTATTTCAGGCTCATCTGCCGGCGGTATTTCGGCAGCCCTTCTGGCCAGTGGGATGGGGGCCAAGGACTTCGACACGCTGTCGGACCGTCTCGAATTGCCCAAGCTGCTGAACAGCAAACACGCCATTCCCGCTTGGCTGCAGGATGCGAGCTCGAGTGTCGGGAAGGTGGCGGGCAAGGTCAGCAGCCTGGCAGAGGTTTTGTTTAACGTGTTGCCACGCCTTGGCTCCAAGGCCGAACCCCTGGAGGCATTGGTGCGCGACGAGTCGCGAAAGACGGTGCTGGCGCACATTGCCGATTTGCCCAGGGACCAGCGCACACCACAAATCCTGGCGATTGCGGACAAATTAAGTGCGGGCGGCGCGACGACGTTCGGTGATTTGCAGGTGTTGAGCCGGCATATCCCGGCAATCAAAGAGCTCAATATCACGGGTACCGGCTTGTTCGATGGCCGACCGCAATTGGTGGTGTTCAATGCCAGTCTCACGCCGGACATGGACATCGCGCGCGCCGCGCATATTTCGGGGGCGCTGCCGGTGGTGTTCAAGGCGCCGCAGGAGCAAGGGCATGGGTTTCAGGAAAACGGCGAGAAAACCTTCTTTCAGGATGGCGGCCTGCTGCTCAACACTCCCGCCACTGACTTTTTCCAGCGCACGTTTCCCGCCAGTGCACTCGCCGATACTGAACAACTGATCTTGAAGTTCGACGGTGATGAGCCCGCGGCGGTGCGCGGCAGTCGCCTTGACGGTTTCAAGGACGGGTTTCTCGGGGTCCCGAACGCGGCCAATCATGAGCTGATGGCCTCGAAACTCAATGTCATGAAGGATCAGACGGTCGTTATGCCATTGAAGACCGGGATGGGTGACTTCAGCGGATTTCTCAACGGCACGATCAATTTCACCATGCCGCTGGAGGTCAAGAATCACCTGCAGGAACTCGCAAGGGCTGCGGTGAATGCCCATATGGAAAAACGCTCTGAAGTGCGGGAGCAGTATTTATTCGGCTCGATTGAAGGTGCTGTGTTGGCCATGAGCGATTCCATGCTTGCCAGCGTAAAGGACGCACTTGAGCAGGACGAAGCGTCCAGTGACGTACTGCGTTTTCGAAACGAAGCCCGGCAGGGGCTTGCCATGCTTGATAAGGCTGTCGCGTCGGCCAATACCGGCGATCGGCTGCAAATGACGCCTGAATTGGCGTCGGCGTTGCGTAACCTGGACGCCCTGGCCAGCCGCCTGGAATACGTCGAGTGGCTGGGAGTTCGCCTCAATGATGCGGACAAGCCCAATTTTCAGCAGCTGCTGCAAGCGCCGCATCAGAACGCCTCAAGGGTCCTGGCCAGTGCCATCAGCGAAATGAAAAAGCGCAATATCGCGGTGATCGCCGACAACTTCACTCGGGAGGTTCTCTATCCCTCGTTGTTTCGCCCGGGCCAGCCGGATTCGAATGTCGCCCTGCTGCGTCGGGTTGAACACAACCTGGGCCGGGCAACGACGCCGGCCCAGGTCAACCAGGCGCTCGATGACATCGTTGAAAACTACGTGGCACGTAATAAACCCTGGTCGCAGCCGGGGCGCTCCACGACAGTGGAAATGGCCAAGGCATGGCGCCTGGCGGTTTAGTGGCTGAACAGTCCTGAACGCCGCGTGTCGTAGCTAAAAGCACACAACGGATTCAGGAACGCCATGGCCACTGAAAAAGACGGCAAGACCCCCAACCTGTCGCAGGAAGAGCAGCACGACGTCGACAAGAACCAGCCGCCTCGCGCGGCGGTTCTGCACGAAATCATCCGCACCCAAGGCGACCAGGAACTGGAGCGTACCGTGGCGGCACTGTGGTGGTCGGCGCTGGCCGCCGGCCTGACCATGGGGCTGTCTTTGATGGGCATGGGTTTGCTCAACTCGCGGCTGCCGGATGGCGAAGGGTTCAAGGTGATTGCCAGTTTTGGCTACTGCGCAGGCTTTCTTGCGGTGATTCTCGCGCGCCAGCAACTGTTCACCGAAAACACCCTGACGGCGGTGTTGCCGGTGATGAGCAAGCCCTCCCTGGGCAATGCCGGGCGCCTGTTGCGGCTGTGGACAGTGGTGCTGGTGGGCAACCTGTGCGGCACCCTGCTGGTGGCCTATGTGATGCTGCACCTGCCGATCTTCGACACCAAGACCGACCTGGCCTTCCTGGAAATCGGGCGCAAGGTCATGGAAAACGACCCCGGGCAGATGTTCGCCAAGGGCATCGTGTCCGGCTGGATGATTGCCACCATGGTCTGGATGATCCCGTCCATGGAAAGCGCCAAGCTCTGGATCATCATCCTGATCACCTACCTGATGGCGCTCGGGGATTTCACCCACATCGTGGTGGGCTCGGCGGAAGTGTCGTACCTGGTGTTTGCCGGCGAGTTGCCGTGGAAAGACTTCTGGCTGATCTTTGCCGGACCGACGCTGGCGGGCAATATCATCGGCGGCAGCTTCATCTTTGCGCTGATCAGCCATGCGCAGATTCGCAGCGAAAGCAGCCTGCCGGGCAAGGTTGCCGACCCGCGTCACCCTCAGAAGATCAGCAAGGAGCCGTAAGCCGATTCGTCATAAATGAATGGCAAAGTCGCGGCGCGGCTTTTCATTCATCAAGAAGGATCTTTATGCGGGCTTCCCCTCTTTTCCCATGGCGCAGGCTATTGGGGCTGGTGCTGGTATCAGGTGTGTTGGGTTCTGCGCAGGCCAGGGAGGATGGTGCAGACCCCTCCGTGACCGTCGAGAAAATGGCTCAGTCATTTGTAATCAACGCCGACGGCAGCTATGTGCAGGACTACGAGTCCGTGATGCGCATCAACGAAGAACGTGGCATACGGTCCCGGGCGCAGCAGCCGGTGAGTTACAACCGTTCTCTGGATACGCTGGAGATTGTCGAGGCGTTCACCCAAAAGCCTGACGGACGCAAGGTGGCGGTGAGTGCAGAGCAGATCAAGGAACAGCAGGAACGGGCTTCCGCCGATTCACCCATGTTCCAGGACTCCCGGATCAAGGTGGTGATCTTCCCCGAGGTGGCGGTGGGTGATCGCCTGACCCTGCGTTACCGGCTCGTGCGCAAGACCGCACTGTTCCCCGGCGAATTTATTGACTCCGCATCGCCAAGCCTTTATCCGATGGAGCAGTTCAACCTCACCTACGATTTGCCGGCGGATAAACCACTGTACGTCGACGCCAAAGGATTCAACGCTTCCACGCCGGCGGCCGCGCCCGGGCGCAAGGTGTATCGCTGGGACTACGTGCCGGCGGAAAAAACCCGACCCGAGCAAGGCGCCGTGGCCTACATGGATTACGGCCAGCACCTGGCGGTCTCGACCTTCCCGAGTTACCGGGCGTTGGCCAAGGCCTACGATGCCCGGGCTACCGTCGAAGTGACCCCGGCCATCACCGCATTGGCGAACCAACTCACGGCCAACCTGCCAACACCCCGGGCCAAGGCGTTGGTGTTGAGTGACTGGGTACGCCGGAACATCCGGTATGTGGCGGTGTACATCAATGCGGGCGGAGTGGTTCCCCACGCTGCGCAGTCGGTGCTGGAAAACCGCTACGGTGACTGCAAGGACCATGTGGCCCTGCTTGAAGCGTTGCTCAAGGCCGTCGCCATTGAAAGCACCCCGGCGCTGATCAGCTACGGCAGTGCGTACACCTTGCCCAAGGTCGCGGCGTTGAGCCCGATCAACCACGCAATCACCTATATCCCCAGCCTGGACCTGTTCCTGGATTCGACCGCGACCGGCACGGCCGCCGGTTACCTGCCCAACCCCGATCTGGACAAGCCGGTGTTGTTGACCCGTACCGGCGAGATGGGCCATACGCCAGCGACCCAGTCTGGCAAGGAATCCAATGAGCTGGTGTTCAAGGTGGATGACAGCGGTGCGGCAGACTTTACCCTGGCCAAGCGTCTGGAAGGGTGGCGCGCGGAGTTTGCCCGTGCCTGGATCAAATCGATGAAGCCGGCGGACCGTGATTTGATGATCCAGAAAATTCTGCACGGTTATGGCCAGGCGGGCAGCGGCACCCTGCAAACCGACGCCCTCGACAGCGACGCCCCAAGCTTCAATGCCATGATGGTGGGGCGTACGGACAACCTGGTGAATGTGCCAGGCCCGATCGGGGTGCCAGCATTGAGCAGCCTGGGCGGAGGGATTGCCCAGGAGGTGTTTGGCTTTGCTGTGGAAAAAGACCGCACGCAGGCCTTCACCTGCATTTCCGGAGAGACCCGTGAGACGGCCCGGTTCGAGTTTCCCAAGACCCTCAATATTCTGGCGGTGCCCAAGGCGGTGTCGCTCAAGGGCGCCGGCTTCGAGTACAGCGCCACCTATTCCCGGGAGGGCAACACCGTGCTGATTTCACGCACGGCCAGGTTTGCCCACCCGCAAGCGGTGTGCAGCGCCGAACTCTTCGCGCAGATGAAACCGGTGATCCGGGCCATGGCCAATGACCTGAAGAGCCAGATCATCGTGCAGACGCTTTGACCGTCAGCTTCAGTGGTGAGCCTCGGGAGCAGGCTCATCCTTGGTCACATGCTTGACCAGCTTGCCGATGCTCAAGCCCTGCAACAGGATCGACGACAGCACCACGATGTAGGTGATGCTCAGCAGCAAGTCACGCTCCGGGCCCAGCGGCAGGGCCAGGGCCAGTGCCACTGAAACCCCGCCGCGCAAGCCGCCCCACGTCAGGATGCGGATGGTGCCGCGAGGCACCGTGCGCCAGCGTCGCAACAGCAGGATCGCCGGGGCCACTGTCAGCAGGCGTGACAACAGGATTGCCACGGCCAGCAAACTGGCCGCCAGCACGTGCAGCCAGTTGAATGGCAACAGCAAAAGCTCCATGCCGATCAGTGCGAACAGCAGCGCGTTGAGCATGTCATCGAGCAGTTCCCAGAAACCGTCCAGGTAGCGCCGGGTCATGTCGTTCATCGCCAGCTTGCGGCCCAGGTTGCCGATGATCAGCCCCGCGACCACCATCGCAATCGGCGCCGAGACGTGCAGTTCGGTGGCCATGGCCGAGCCGCCGATCACCAGGGCGAGGGTCAGCATCACTTCGATCTGATACTGCTCGATGCTCTTGATCATCAAGTACACGATGTAGCCGATCAGCCCGCCGAACACCACGCCACCCATCGCCTCATGGGCAAACAGCATGGCCGTGGCGCCGACCGTGGGCGTCTCGCCCAACTGCGCGATGCCCAGCAAAACGGTGAACACCACCACCGCCGTGCCGTCGTTGAACAGCGACTCGCCGACGATCGTGGTTTTCAGCGGTTTGGATGCGTTGGCGGTCCGCAGCACGCCGAGCACGGCAATCGGGTCGGTGGGGGAAATCAGCGCGCCGAACAGCAGGCAGTACAGGAAGCTCACGTGCCAGCCGAACAAGGCAAAGATGTAGTAGGCCAGGCTGCCGATCACCACGGTGGCGATCAATACGCCGAAGGTGGCGAGCAGGCCGATGGGCCAGCGGTAGCTGCGCAGGTCGCTCAGGTTGACGTGCAAGGCGCCGGCGAACAGCAGGAACGAGAGCATCCAGTTCATCAGCAAGTCGCCGAAGTCGATCTGGCCGATCAACTGCTGGATGCGCTCTTCAAGGCCGGGGTAACCGATAAAGCTCAAGCCTTGCAGCAGCAGGGAAAACATCAGCGCCGTTACCATCACGCCGATGGTGGGCGGCAGGCCGATGAAGCGGTAGTTCACATAAGTGAGCAGGGTGGTCAGGCAAATAAACGCAGCGACAAGTTCAAGCATCCGGGGTCCTTGGATGGGGAGTGAGTAGTGAGTTGGATAGGTGGACCGCAGTGAGGCGGCGACGTTGCAAGCAGATGGAGAAAAGTGCCGTGAGGCATACGTATGCCCACGCTCGGGTCGATGAGGATCGGGCAGCAGCAAAAAATTATGGGTAGAGGTCTTTGCGCAACTGAGTGCGGCGTGGTTGGCTTTAGTATAAACAGGTGCTGACATATGGCGCATCAATTCTGCTGTTTCTGACTGGGGAGTCACGAGTGATTGCAACAGCTCTGGTACTGGTAGCGGCGCTGCTGCATGCGACGTGGAACACCTTGATCAAATTCAGCGGCGAGCGCCTGTTGGTGATCGCCTGCATGGACACCGTGGCGTTGCTGTTTGTCTTGCTGGCGGTAGGTTTCGTGTCGTTGCCGCCGCTGGAAATCTGGCCATGGATCATCGCCTCGGCACTGTTTGAACTGCTCTATCGCTACCTGCTGATCCAGGCCTATCGGGTGGGCGACCTGGGATTGGTGTACCCGCTGATGCGCGGGCTGTCGCCCCTGGTGGTGCTGGTGCTGACGCTGGTGTTTGCCGGTGAGGTGCTCAGCACCCAGCAGATCCTCGGCATTCTGCTGATTCCGTTCGGCATGCTGTGCCTGTTGTGGCAGGGTGGCGGCGGTGACCGGTTGCCGTGGTCGATGCTGCCGGTGGTGGCATTGATCGGGCTGTGCATCGGCTGCTACACCTTCCTCGATGGCCAGGCATTGCGCCGTTGGTCACACCCGCTGGATTACCTGGTGTGGCTGACGCTGATCAGCGCCTGGCCGTTTCCGTTGCTGGCGGTGGTGCGCAAACGGGCAGCATTCGTGCTGTTCTGGCGCACACAGTGGCGGCTGGGGCTGAGCGTCGGGTTGTGCGTGTTGTTGAGCTACGCTCTGGTGCTTTGGGCCATGCAATTGGGCTCGATTGCCGAGGCTGCCGCGCTGCGGGAAGTCAGCGTGATCCTGGTGGTGCTGTTCGGCATGCGTTACCTGAAAGAACCTTTCGGCCGCCCGCGGCTCATAGCCTGTGGGTTGGTGCTGATCGGCATGTTCGTGATGAAACTCTAACCGTCGGATAAAACTAAAAAAGGAATGAGTTATGACAGTCGCTTTCTGGTGTGTGTTGATCGCAATCTTCCTGCCGTACCTGTGCACCGGCGTGGCCAAGTTCAGCGGCGGCAAGTTCGGGCCCCGGCAGAACCATGACCCGCGAGCGTTCCTGGACACCCTTGAAGGGTTCGCCAAGCGCGCCCACAGTGCGCAACTCAACAGTTTTGAAGTAACGCCGGCCTTTGCGGCGGCGGTGATCATTGCCCATTTGGCAGGCGCTGCATCGCTGGTGACGATCAACGTGCTGGCGGTGCTGTTTATCACCAGCCGTCTGCTCTACATCATCTGCTACCTGGCGGACTGGGCGATCCTGCGGTCAGTGGTATGGGCGGTGGGGATGGCGTTGATTGCGAGTTTCTTCTTCGTCTCGATCTAAAGCCTGACGCTGTTCAAGTGTGGGAGCGGGCTTGCCCGCGATGCAGTCAACTCGATGTGTCAGTTACACCGAGGTGATGCTATCGCAGGCAAGCCAGCTCCCACAGAGTTCAGTGGTGTTATTCAGCTCCCTGTCGGCGCATCCGGCACTTTCGGCAGCGCCGCGCCTTTGGGCCACAGCATCCAGATCTGCCCCTGCTGCTTCATGTTGCCCGCCAACTCGCCTGCGGCATCACCGGTTCCCCAAAACAGGTCGGCCCGCACTTCGCCGGTAATTGCACCGCCGGTATCCTGCGCGGCCACCGGGCGGGCAATCGGCGCACCATCCGGTCGCGTCGTCGACAACCACAACAGGCTGCCCAGCGGAATCACCTTGCGGTCCACTGCCACGCTGTAACCCGCCGTCAGCGGTACGTTCAGCGAGCCACGGGGGCCTTCGTTGCTGTCGGGGCGTGCGCTGAAGAATACGTAGCTGGGGTTGCTCGCCAGCAATTCGGGAATGCGCTGCGGATGAGCCTTGGCCCAGGCGCTGATGGCGCCCATGGTCACGTCTTCTTTTTTCAACTCGCCTTGCTCCACCAGCCAGCGGCCGATAGGGCGGTACGGGTAACCGTTCTGATCACCGTAACCGACCCGCAATTGGCGGCCGTCGGCCAGCTGAATGCGGCCCGAACCCTGGATCTGCAGGAATTGCAGGTCCATCGGGTTGGTCAGCCAGGCGATCGGCTTGGCGGTGGAACCTTGCTGGTTGATGGTGCTGGCATCGTCATAGGGCTTGAGTACCCGGCCTTCCAGGCGACCGCGCAGGCGCTTGCCCTTGAGTTCCGGGTAGATGCTGTCCAGGTTGACGATGATCAGGTCGTCCGGCACGCCGAACACCGGTACATGGGCGGTGGGCGTTTCGGTGAGGCTGCCGGGGTAAACCGGCTCGTAGTAGCCGGTGATCAGGCCGTTGGGGCTATTGTCGGCCGAGCGCAAGCCGTAGACGTCGAGGTTGGCCTTGAGGAAGTCACGAATCGCCACGGCGGTTGATGGCACGCTGGCAGATGCCGCGCAGGTCGTGCCCCACACCGGGTCAGCCTTGAGCCGTTGGCAGGCGCTGCGCCAGGACTCGAAGCCGGCTTGCAGGTCGCTGTCCGACACGGCCGGCAGGTTTTCCCAGGTAGCGCCGACGTAGGTCGCAATGGCATGAGGCTTGGCTTTCTCGTCCTTGCCGGTGTCGCAACCGGCGAGCAACGCGATCATTGGCAGAGCCCACGCCAGGCGGCGACTCCAGGGTTTAAAGCGGGTATTCATACACATAGTTCCTGAAGCGATTGCCCGCGCCGGTCGGCGTTTGAGCAACCCTTATTATTAATAGGGGTATTGGTCTTTGCGGGCCGGGCGAGGATACTGGCCGCCGTTTCCCGTGACCTTGAGCCATCATGACTTTTAAAAGACTGACCGTTGTATTGCTGGCCTGCCTGACATTGTCCGCCTGCGGCGGGGTTGACCCGAACTCGCCCCTTGGCCAGCGCAAGGCGATTTTCAAGCAGATGCTCAAGACCGGCGAAGACCTGGGCGGCATGCTGCGTGGGCGCATTCCGTTCGATGGCGCCAAATTTGCCGAAGGCGCGGTCAAGCTCGATGCGTTGTCCCATGAACCGTGGAAACATTTCCCGAGCGTGCGCGAAGAAGACCACACCAGCGCCAAGGACGAGGTGTGGCAGAAACAGGCACGTTTCCAGGAAATGGCCCGAACCCTTGAAGCGGCCACCGGTGAATTGGTGATCGCCAGCCAGGTCCAGCCTTACAAGGCCAGCAACCTTGGCCCGGCCGTGCAGAAAGTCGAAGATGCCTGCACCGCGTGCCATAAACAGTTCCGCGATCACTGAGGCGTCTTACTTGTCCAGTTCGTCCAGGGCTTCCTGCAAGTCCTTGCGTGACTGGGCCAGCTTGTCCTTGCGCTTGTTGATCTTGTCGGAATCACCCTTTTTCATGGCCTTGTCGAGGTCGGCCTGACGGCGGCTGACTTCGTGCTTGGCGTCGAGCACCTTGTTTTCGCGCTCCTTCTTCAAGGAGGCGTCGGTGCAGTTGGCGGTGACTTCACTCAAGGCTTTTTCCAGGCCGGCTTGTTGCTCGCTGTTGCCGTGGGCCTTGGCTTGTTCGATCTGGGTACTGATGGCCTGGCGCTTGGCGGCGCAGCCGGTGAGTGGCGGGGCTTCCTCGGCGGCCAGCAGTGGCGTGGCCATGAAGGCAGCAACGGTCAGCAGGGCAAAAGGTGCAAGAAACTTCATAAACGCTCCATGGGAAACAAGGTCGCAATCAGGTGGGCAGGATGAATTCTGCCGTCACCGGGTATGCCGCTGGGCGGAGGTCAAAAACCTTCTATCCCGGCGGCCCGTAATGTTTCACTCAAGGCCTGCACCTGCGGGTCGCGAAAAAAAGCGCTCAGTTGCGCCGCGCGGCCCGGGCCAATGCCGTCTTCGGCCAGCCAGGCTTGAGTGTCTTTGGCGGCCAGGGTTTGCCAGCCGCCTTGCAGATTGTTGCGGGCCGTGGGCGGTACTCCCAGGGCCTTCAGCCATTGTGCGAACGGTCGCTGCCGGGCGCTGCGCAAGCTGTCGAGCAAACGCGCACTGCTGCGTTCGCCGAAGCCATCAATGTTAGCAAGCTCTGCCTCATCCAGGGTTAACCAATCGAGCAAGCCACCGATTAGACCGGCCTGGATCAAGCTGTTCCAGGTTTCGCGGCCGATATGCGGCAGCGCCAGGCCCTGGGCGCCGCTCAGCCAGGTCAGGCGCGCCAGCAACTGTTCTTCGCAGCCGGGGGCCAGTTGCCAGCAACTCAACGGGTGGAAGTCCTTGGCCTGCGGGACCTGCAATTCGGCCCGTGAATGGCTGCGCAGGATGACGTGGTCCAGGCGCGGGATGACTTGCCCGGCGAGGCTGATGGACACCTGGTCGCCAGGGCGAATATCCAGTTCCTGCCAGCGTTTCAGGGACCCCACACTGACCCGGCTGATTTTCCGGTCATCGAGCAGTACCGGCTCCAGCTCCAGGATGGAAGTGATGCGCCCGGTGCGGCCGATCTTGAAGTGCACCTTGCTTACATGGGCCAGTGCCTTGACCGTCGGGTACTTCCAGGCGACCGCCCAATAGGGCGCGCTGACCCGCCAGCGTTCCGCCGGCGGCCGTTGGCTCTGGTGCAACACCACCCCGTCACTGGCGAAGGGCAGTGGGTGGCTGTACCAATAGCTGCGCCAGTGCGCCGCATCGGTGATGTTCTTGATCGGCTGGCTGTAGCGCCCGCTATCGGTGAACCCCCATCGCGCAAGCTGGCTCAGCGTCTCGGAAAAATCTCCGGGACCTTTGGGCCAGGCCCACACAAACAGACCGATATTGGCCGCCTGCGCCTCGCTCAACTGCCGACGGTTCATCAGCCCGGCCACTTTGCTGCGGGCGCCGAGGCCCCCTTCGTCCGCCTGCACATGGTCCCTCAGCCGCCAATAGAGTTCGCCTTGCAACAGCACGTCAACGGGCTCGGACAACTGCTGGACGATTCCGGGAATCCGGCGGGCGGAGGCTGACCAGTCCTGCCCCAACTGGCCATCGCCGCGACTGATGACCCGGCTCAGTCGGCCCTTGCGGTAAACCAGGGTCACGGCGACGCCATCGACCTTGGGCTGCACCCACACATCCTGGCGAGTGCTCAGCCAGGCCTGGACGGCGTTATCGTCCAGCAGTTTTTCCAGGCCGGTGTGTGGCGTCGGGTGGGGGATCGTGCCTCGTGCGCTGCCCAGCGGGTTGTCCGTGACTGCGACGGAGGGGGCAAAGCAGCTGCGCCATTGGGCAAGGCGCTGGCGGGCCTGGTCATAGAGCTCATCGCTGATCAATGACTGGCCGAGCCGGTGGTAGCTGTCATCCCAATGGCGAACCTGTTGCGACAGGGTGGCGATCTGGGCTTGCGCGTGATCGGTGTCCCAGTCGGGGCACTCCCGTGCCCACGCAATCAGTGGCGAGAAACTGAGTAAAAAGACAAGCAGTAGGCGCATAGGCGACATCATCATGAGCATCCTTGCTCTGAAAGGGCGCCCAGCCTATGCCATCCCTGCGGGCATAAAAAAGCCCCGCAGTCGCGAGGCTTTTTACCCGATGTTTCTGCTTACTTGAACAGACCGCCCAGGGCTTTCACTTTGTCGTTGCTGTCAGCCTTGGCCTGCTGCTTTTGCTGGCCGGCATCGAGCTTGTCCTGGGACTCGCCGACTTTTTTGCAACCTTTGTTGACTTGATCCAGGGCAGCCTGCATGGCCTTCACTTTCATGTCTTCGCCATTGGCTTTGGCAGCGTCGACCTTGGCTTGCAGGTCTTTGCCCTGTTTTTCGCAGTCGCCGGCAGACACACCCAGTTGCGAAGTCAGGCCGCTGAGTGCGCTCAGGTCGGCGTGCGCCGGCAGGGCGAACAGGCTGAGCAGAAGGGCGGCAGGGGCGAGTGTGGAAATGCGCATGAAAACCTCAATGTTCGATTGCCTGCGCGCTTATGGCTCCCGGGCAGGCGCAGTGCAATATCCAGTAAGAGGTGAAGGCCCGGGAGGGCGCGGATTCTAGAGGGCCATTATTTGGCCTGCAAGCATTGGATCCAAAAAACGTGAACATCGCCCGCAAATCATCCGGCAATAAAAAGCCCCGCCGGGATAACCCGGCGGGGCTTTGTGTACACCGTAATGCTTACAGGCCGGCGGCAGTGCGCAGGTCGTTGGCGCGGTCGGTCTTTTCCCAGGTGAACGTGGTGAAGGTGTCGTTGCCGACGGTCTTCTGTTCAGGGGTGCGACCGAAGTGGCCGTAGGCCGCGGTTTCCTGGTACATCGGGTGCAGCAGGTCGAGCATGGTGGTGATCGCGTAAGGGCGCAGGTCGAAGATCTCACGCACCAGCTTGACGATCTTGTCGTCGCTGATCTTGCCGGTGCCGAAGGTGTTCAGCGAGATCGACGTAGGCTGGGCCACACCGATGGCGTAGGACACCTGGATCTCGCAACGCTCGGCCAGGCCGGCTGCCACGATGTTCTTGGCCACGTAACGACCGGCGTAGGCAGCGGAACGGTCAACCTTGGATGGGTCCTTGCCGGAGAACGCGCCACCGCCGTGACGGGCCATGCCGCCGTAGCTGTCGACGATGATCTTGCGACCGGTCAGGCCGCAGTCACCCACCGGGCCGCCGATGATGAACTGGCCAGTCGGGTTGATGTGGAACTGGGTGTCTTTGGTCAGCAGTTCGGCCGGCAGCACGTGCTTGACGATCAGTTCCATGACGCCTTCACGCAGGTCGGCGTAGGAAACGTCCGGGTTGTGTTGGGTCGACAGTACGACAGCGTCGATTGCGACGACTTTGCCGCCTTCATAACGGCAGGTCACCTGGGACTTGGCATCCGGGCGCAGCCATGGCAACGCACCCGATTTACGGGCTTCGGCCTGGCGCTTCACCAACTGGTGGGAGAAGGTGATCGGTGCTGGCATCAGCACGTCGGTTTCGTTGCTGGCGTAGCCGAACATCAGGCCCTGGTCGCCGGCACCCTGATCTTCAGGTTTGGCGCGGTCGACACCCTGGTTGATGTCCGGGGACTGCTTGCCGATGATGTTCATCACGCCGCAGGTCGCGCCGTCGAAGCCGACGTCGGAGCTGTTGTAGCCGATATCGATGATCACATCACGAACGATCTGCTCCAGGTCGACCCAGGCAGAAGTAGTGACTTCACCGGCGATGATCGCCACGCCCGTTTTCACCAGAGTCTCGCACGCCACTCGGGCGAACTTGTCTTCAGCGATGATAGCGTCCAGCACCGCGTCAGATATCTGGTCGGCGATTTTGTCCGGATGCCCTTCAGACACGGACTCGGAGGTGAAAAGGGAGTATTCGCTCATCTCGATGTTTTCCTGATATTTACCGATGGTGAGTGTCGCCAGCCGGCCGCTGAAAATGGCGGACCTGAATCTGGAAACCATTACGTAAACCTACATAGAGGCTTTCCCCGGGAACGAGTCCCGCAGCGGTGGCCCAGCGGGCCAAATCGTCCTGTTCAAAACCCAGCCAGAGATCACCGCAGGCCTCCCTGGCCCAACTCTGGTTGTGGCTGCATAAATCCGTAATCAGCAGGCTGCCGCCTGGTTGCAGCAAATTCGCCATCTGCTTGAGGGCTTCTGCCGGGGCGGCGAAATGGTGCAGGACCATGTTCAGCACCACGCAGTCGGCCCGCAGGCTGGTGTCATTCAGGGCGTCCGCCAACTGCAGGCGGACATTGCCCAGCGCCTCGCGCTCACACAACTGGCGGGCCAGCTCCAGCATCGCCGGGCTGTTGTCCAGCGCCGTGACCTGATGAAAGCGCCGCGCCAGCTCCGGCAGGAAACCGCCGTCGCCGGGGCCCACTTCAACTGCCGTGGCCTCATCACTGAAGCTCAGCTTGTCCAAAAGTGCCAGCACGCTTTCGCGGTACTGCGCCAACCCGGCGATCAGGTCCTGCTGGGCGCGAAACTTCTCTGCTACCCGTGAGAAAAAATCCTGGCTGGCTGCTGCGCGTTGGCCGTGCACCTGGCTGATACGCGACTGCACGTCAGCCGGCAGGGCCAGGCTGTCGATTTCTTCCAGCAGCGCGGCGTGGAGCTTGCCGCCCAACTGTTCGGTGTGGGGCAGGGCGCGACGGTAAAAAATCGCATTGCCTTCGCGGCGGGTGGCCACCAGGTCAGCCTGGGCCAGCACCTTCAAGTGGTGGCTCATGCCGGACTGGCCGATGGCGAAGATTTGCGCCAGCTCCAGCACCCCGAACGAATCGTTGGTCAGCGCACGCAGCACATTCAGGCGCAACGGATCGCCGCCGGCCTTGCACAGGGCTGCCAGCTCGTCGCTGTCATCGGGGCGAATGGAAGGTGCGCTTGAGTTCATAGGCCAGCAGTCTAGAGACGGTGGGAAAACCTCGCAAGGCCAATATCAAAAAGTTTTGATATTGGTCGATAATCGGTGGTTATAAGCAGCCGCTATAACCCATAGACGAAGTGCTGAACGGTTTCTCCAGCCAATCCACAGGAAAAACACCCTCAAGTGACTATCTGTCATTGCCCCGAGGGCCGTGGCTGAGGGAAAATGCCGATCCTTTTTTCCGTTTCTTTTATTCAACTCCAGGAGATCAGCGATGCCCAGCCGTCGTGAGCGTGCCAACGCCATTCGTGCCCTCAGCATGGATGCCGTGCAAAAAGCCAACAGCGGCCATCCCGGTGCCCCGATGGGCATGGCGGATATCGCCGAGGTACTTTGGCGTGACTACTTGAAACACAACCCGAGCAACCCGTCGTTCGCCGACCGTGACCGCTTCGTGCTGTCCAACGGCCACGGCTCGATGCTGATCTACTCGTTGCTGCACCTGACCGGCTACGACGTCACCATCGACGACCTGAAAAACTTCCGCCAGATCCACAGCCGCACCCCGGGCCACCCGGAATACGGCTACACCCCGGGCGTGGAGACCACCACCGGTCCACTGGGCCAGGGTTTGGCCAACGCCGTGGGTTTTGCCCTGGCTGAAAAAGTCCTGGGCGCGCAGTTCAACCGCCCGAACCACAACGTTGTCGACCACCACACCTACGTGTTCCTGGGTGATGGCTGCATGATGGAAGGCATTTCCCACGAAGTCGCTTCCCTGGCCGGTACCCTGGGCCTGGGCAAGCTGATTGCCTTCTACGATGACAACGGCATCTCCATCGACGGCGAAGTCGAAGGCTGGTTCACCGACGACACGCCAAAGCGTTTCGAAGCCTACAACTGGCAGGTGATCCGCAACGTCGACGGCCACGATCCTGAAGAGATCAAGACCGCCATCGAAACCGCCCGCAAGAGCGAGCAGCCGACCCTGATCTGCTGCAAGACCACCATCGGCTTCGGTTCGCCGAACAAGCAAGGTAAAGAAGACTGCCACGGCGCCCCACTGGGTGACGCGGAAATCGCCCTGACCCGTGCTGCGCTGAAATGGAACCACGGCCCGTTCGAAATCCCGGCTGACATCTACGCCGAGTGGGACGCCAAGGAAGCCGGCCTGGCTGCCGAAGCCGAGTGGGACCAGCGTTTTGCTGCCTACTCCGCCGAATTCCCTGAATTGGCCAACGAGCTGGTACGTCGCCTGGCCGGTGACCTGCCTGCCGACTTCTCGGAAAAAGCCGCGGCCTACATTGCCGAAGTGGCAGCCAAGGGCGAAACCATCGCCAGCCGTAAAGCCAGCCAGAACACCCTGAACGCGTTCGGCCCGCTGCTGCCTGAGTTCCTCGGCGGTTCGGCCGACCTGGCCGGTTCCAACCTGACCCTGTGGAAAGGTTGCAAAGGTGTTTCGGCGGAAGACGCCAGCGGCAACTACATGTACTACGGCGTACGCGAGTTCGGCATGAGCGCCATCATGAACGGTGTTGCCTTGCACGGCGGCCTGGTGCCTTACGGCGCGACCTTCCTGATGTTCATGGAATACGCGCGCAACGCGGTACGCATGGCGTCGTTGATGAAGAAGCGTGTGATCTTCGTCTACACCCACGACTCCATCGGCCTGGGCGAAGACGGCCCGACGCACCAGCCGGTCGAGCAATTGACCAGCCTGCGCACCACGCCGAACCTCGACACTTGGCGCCCATCGGACGCGGTCGAATCGGCTGTGGCCTGGAAGCACGCTATCGAGCGTAAGGACGGCCCTTCGGCGCTGATCTTCTCCCGTCAGAACCTGCAGCATCAAACCCGCGACGCGGCGCAGATCGAAGGCATCAGCCGTGGTGGCTACGTGCTCAAAGACTGCATCGGCGAGCCGGAGCTGATCCTGATCTCCACCGGTTCCGAAGTGGGCCTGGCGGTTCAGGCGTACGACAAGCTGACCGCCGCCGGTCGCAACGTGCGTGTGGTTTCCATGCCGTGCACCAGCGTCTTCGAAGCCCAGGACGCCGACTACAAGCAATCGGTGCTGCCGTTGCAGGTCAGCGCGCGTATCGCCATCGAAGCGGCTCACGCCGACTACTGGTACAAGTACGTGGGCCTGGAAGGCCGCGTGATCGGCATGACCACCTACGGTGAGTCGGCGCCGGCGCCAGCGTTGTTCGAAGAGTTCGGTTTCACCCTGGAAAACATCCTGGGTCAGGCTGAAGAGCTGCTGGAAGACTAAAGCGCGTCCCCTTGTAGGAGCGAGCTTGTTGTGGCGAGGGAGCTTGCTCCCGCTGGGCTGCGAAGCGGCCCCAAGCCGTGCGATCGAGATGTGTCAGATACACCTCGTCAGCCGGTCTGGGAGTGCTTCGCACTCCAGCGGGAGCAAGCTCCCTCGCCACACCAGCCAGCTCCTACAATGGTTTGTGTCGCCCACAATGCGAGAACCCCATGCCTCAACCGCGTCCTTACAAAGTTGCACTCAACGGCTACGGCCGGATTGGTCGTTGCGTCTTGCGTGCTCTGTTCGAGCGAGGGGCGGCGGCCGGGTTTGAAATTGTTGCGATCAACGATCTGGCCGACATGGCCAGCATCGAATACCTGACACGCTTTGACTCCACCCACGGCCGGTTCCCCGGCGAAGTGCGGGTCGAGGACGACTGTCTGCATATTAATGGCAACTGCGTGAAGGTATTGCGCAGTGCCACCCCCGAAGGCATTGACTGGGCGGCGCTGGACGTCGACCTGGTGCTGGAATGCTCCGGTGCCTATCACACCCGTGCCGATGGCCAGCGTTTTCTCGACGCCGGCGCGCCACGGGTATTGTTCTCCCAGCCGATGGCCAGCGAGGCGGATGTCGACGCCACCATCGTCTACGGCGTGAACCAGGACTGCCTGACCGGCGCCGAATTGCTGGTGTCCAACGCCTCCTGCACCACCAACTGCGGCGTGCCGCTGTTGCGCCTGCTGGACCAGGCGATCGGCCTGGAATATGTGTCGATCACCACCATTCACTCGGCGATGAACGATCAGCCGGTGATCGATGCCTATCACCACGAAGACCTGCGCCGTACCCGTTCGGCGTTTCAGTCCGTGATTCCGGTGTCTACCGGGCTTGCCCGCGGTATCGAGCGACTGTTGCCGGAACTTGCCGGGCGAATCCAGGCCAAAGCCGTACGGGTACCGACGGTAAATGTGTCGTGCCTGGATATCACCATGCAAACCGTCAGCGACACCGACGCCGGCGAGGTCAACCGGATCCTGCGCGACGCCGCCACCAGCGGCCCGCTCAAAGGCCTGTTGGCCTACACCGAGTTGCCGCACGCCAGCTGTGATTTCAACCACGACCCGCATTCGGCCATCGTCGATGCCAGTCAGACCCGTGTTTCCGGCCCACGGCTGGTGAACATCCTGGCGTGGTTCGACAACGAATGGGGTTTTGCCAACCGTATGCTGGACGTGGCTGATCACTACCTGCAAACCGCTTCCCCAAAATCCGCTCTCTAATTCAAAGACTCTCAGGAATTGCCACCCATGACCGTGTTGAAGATGACCGACCTCGATCTGCAAGGTAAGCGCGTACTGATCCGCGAAGACCTCAACGTCCCAGTCAAGGACGGTGTCGTCACCAGCGATGCGCGAATCCTGGCCTCGCTGCCGACCATCAAGCTGGCCCTGGAAAAAGGCGCGGCTGTGATGGTCTGCTCCCACCTGGGTCGCCCGACCGAAGGTGAGTTCTCGGCAGAAAACAGCCTCAAGCCTGTGGCCGAGTACCTGAGCAAGGCCCTGGGCCGCGACGTGCCGCTGGTCGCCGACTACCTGAACGGCGTGGACGTGAAGGCTGGCGACATCGTGTTGTTCGAAAACGTGCGCTTCAACAAGGGCGAGAAAAAGAACAGCGACGAACTGGCCCAGCAATACGCTGCCCTGTGCGACGTGTTCGTGATGGACGCCTTCGGCACCGCTCACCGTGCCGAGGGTTCGACCCACGGCGTGGCCAAGTTCGCCAAAGTCGCCGCAGCTGGCCCGTTGCTGGCTGCTGAACTGGACGCACTGGGCAAGGCCCTGGGCGCTCCGGCCCAACCGATGGCCGCCATCGTTGCCGGCTCCAAGGTGTCCACCAAGCTCGACGTACTCAACAGCCTGAGCCAGATCTGCAACCAACTGATCGTCGGCGGCGGCATTGCCAACACCTTCCTGGCCGCTGCCGGCCATCCGGTGGGCAAATCGCTGTACGAGCCGGACCTGCTGGACACCGCCCGCGCCATCGCCGCCAAGGTCAGCGTACCGCTGCCGGTGGACGTGGTAGTGGCCAAGGAATTTGCGGAAAGCGCCGAAGCCACCGTCAAGCTGATCGCTGATGTGGCCGCCGACGACATGATCCTGGATATCGGCCCGCAAACTGCAGCGAACTTCGCTGAACTGCTGAAATCGTCCCAGACCATCCTGTGGAACGGTCCGGTGGGCGTGTTCGAGTTCGACCAGTTCGGCAACGGCACCAAAGTGCTGGCCCACGCCATCGCTGAAAGCTCGGCCTTCTCGATTGCCGGTGGTGGCGACACCCTGGCGGCCATCGATAAATATGGCGTTGCTGACCAGATCTCCTACATTTCTACCGGTGGTGGTGCGTTCCTCGAATTCGTCGAAGGCAAGGTACTGCCGGCCGTAGAAGTGCTGGAAAGCCGGGCCAAGGGCTAAGGCACTTGCTGAGGAAAAGGAGCATTCCGATGATCAAGTCGTTGGCACTGGTGATCGCAGCAGGCCTGTTGGCCGGCTGCGGCAGCACGCCGAAAACGCCGCCGGAGTCTGAAAAGGCCGGGGCGGCGCGGCAAAAGAGTTGCTACCAGGCTGACTGGCAAGCCGAAACCATGCCGGTGATCAACAAGCGCATCGGGCCCGACGGGTTGGAGAAATACGATTCCCCGCCCAAAGGTCAGGAACAGGGTTGCCCTTGACGGGTCTGATTCAATAACCGACAGCAGCGGTGGCCCCAGGTCGCCGCTTGAGGATTGGCAATGAAAGGCGTTTTCGCCCTGGCAGCACTGGCTTTATTGGCCGGATGCACCAACCTGAACATGTTCGACAAGCAGGCCGAGCCAGCGGACAAGTGGACCACCTGGACGTGTGACAGCCAGGCGCAAGTCAACTGGCGCTTTGCCGACCAGGCCCGCACGCAGGTGGATGTACGCCTGGGTGGTTCGGACCAGGTTTACCGCCTCAAGCAGGAAGTGGCGGCCTCGGGCGTGCTGTACAGCGACGGCCAGTTGGCGTTTCACACAAAAGGTGAGGAAGGCCTGGTTTACTGGGTTGCCACCGATGATTTGATCGGGCGCGGCTGTAAAGCTCAATAACACGCCGCGATCACCTGTAGGAGCCGGCTTGCCGGCGATAGCGTCAGTCGCCTGACAGCAATAACGATTCAGCAGGCCAGGCTTTGAAAGCCTGACCTTCAATAACTTGAATAGCAGCCGCCGCTACGGCAGGCTTGCACGATTAACGACCCTCGACCGGGAGAGAGACTCACAATGGCACTTATCAGCATGCGCCAGATGTTGGACCACGCAGCCGAATTCGGCTATGGCGTTCCAGCCTTCAACGTCAACAACCTTGAGCAGATGCGCGCCATCATGGAAGCCGCTGACAAGACTGACTCTCCAGTGATCGTCCAGGCTTCGGCCGGTGCGCGCAAATACGCCGGTGCTCCGTTCCTGCGTCACCTGATCCTCGCCGCGATCGAAGAATTCCCGCACATCCCGGTGTGCATGCACCAGGACCACGGCACCAGCCCTGACGTGTGCCAGCGCTCCATCCAGCTGGGCTTCAGCTCGGTGATGATGGACGGCTCCCTGGGTGAAGACGGCAAGACCCCGACCGACTACGAATACAACGTACGTGTTACCCAACAAACCGTGGCCATGGCTCACGCCTGCGGCGTTTCGGTTGAAGGCGAGCTGGGCTGCCTGGGTTCCCTGGAAACCGGCATGGCCGGTGAAGAAGACGGTATCGGCGCCGAAGGCGTGCTGGATCACAGCCAGATGCTGACCGACCCGGAAGAAGCCGCCGACTTCGTGAAGAAGACCCAGGTTGATGCCCTGGCCATCGCCATCGGCACCAGCCACGGCGCCTACAAGTTCACCAAGCCACCTACCGGCGACGTGCTGGCGATCGACCGCATCAAGGAAATCCACAAGCGCATCCCCAACACCCACCTGGTGATGCACGGTTCTTCCTCGGTACCGCAAGAGTGGCTGGCGATCATCAACCAGTACGGCGGCGACATCAAAGAAACCTACGGCGTGCCGGTTGAAGAAATCGTTGAAGGCATCAAGTACGGCGTGCGCAAGGTCAACATCGACACCGACCTGCGTCTGGCATCCACCGGTGCGATGCGTCGCCTGATGGCCACCAACCCGAGCGAATTTGACCCACGTAAATTCTTCGGCGCTACCGTGACTGCCATGCGTGACGTGTGCATCGCGCGTTACGAAGCCTTCGGTACGGCGGGCAACGCTTCGAAGATCAAGCCGATCTCGTTGGAAGCGATGTACCAGCGTTACCTGAAAGGTGAGTTGAACGCCAAGGTCAACTAAGCCCTACGCGTTAATGAAAAAGCCCGCAGCGATGCGGGCTTTTTTGTGGCTGAAATCTGGTCAGGCGACTGTGGGTGTGTCGAAGCCGCGGTATTCGATGACGCGGAATACGTCGCTAACGTCCTGCACCAGGATGCGGGCGGTGTTGAGGCGTTCGCGCAGGCAGGCGTTCAGGTCCGGTAGCGGAGCTTCGCTGTCGATCAGGAGTACGGGGTATTCGGTGGCTGTTTCGGTGCAAGGGGTGAAGCGGCGCCCCGATTCACCGCAACGGCCCTGTAGGACACACCGAACCCATGTGGGAGCCGGGCTTGCCCGCGATGGCGGTGGGTCAGCCAACTTATTCTGTGACTGATACACCGCCATCGCGGGCAAGCCCGGCTCCCACAGGGATAAGTGGTGTTTAAGCGATTGTGTTAATCACCGAACGATCCGCAGGTCCTATAGGACGATACCTACGGCATAGGTGGGGACTTAGTTTTCCACCAACACCTTCGGATTCGAGTTACCCCACACCGTATACAGATCCGCCAGCAACGCCCCGTTGATGTCTTCAACTTCCGCCTGGCTGGTCTCAACCGCGCCTTGCTTGCCGAACAACACCACCTCATCACCACTCTTCACGGTCGGCACGTCGGTGACATCCACCATCAGCGTGTTCATCGACACCTTGCCCACCACCGGCACGCGATGGCCGTTGATCAGCACCACGCCCTTGTTGGTAAACGCGCGGCGGTAGCCGTCGGAATAACCCACGGTGATGTTCGCCAGTTTCGAATCCCGCGCCAGGGTGTAGGTGCGGTCATAACCCACGGTGTTGCCCTTCGGATAGCTATTGACCGAAGCCACGTGGGACTTGAACTGCATCACCCGCTTGTATTCGGTGAACGACGGTACGGTGTCACCAAACAACAACCCGCCCGGGCGCACCATGTCCAGCCGCGACTCGGGCACTTCCAAAGTGGCGAAGGAGTTGGCGGCGTGCAGGGTGATCTTGCTGCGGTCGAGTTGGGCGACGTTGATCAGCCAGTTGGCCTGCTCGTTGAACGCCTTGAGCCCGGTACGCACGTCGGCGGCGTCTTCGACGGCGAAGTGGGTCATGATCGCCTTCACTTGCAGGTTCGGCACCTTGGTGATCGCTACGGCGTCGCGGCGGCCCTGGGCGGTGGTCATTTCCACGCCATTGCGGCTCATGCCGCTGGAGTTCAGGCCCAGGTGTACCACCAGCGGGCGGCCGTGGTTTTCGGCGATCAGGCTGGCGCGTACGGCGAAGTCCAGGTTGCCCACCAGTTCCTCGACGTTGTATGGCAGCGCGGCTTCCAGTTCGCTCAGGGCGGCGGTGCGTACGCGGATCAGTTGGCCCTTGAAGCCGCTTTCACGGACCACGCGGGCTTCTTCGTTGCTGGCGATGCCGACGCAGGGCACGCCCAGTTTGATCACCGAAGGCATCAGCAAACCGATGCCGTGGCCGTAGGCATCAGCCTTGAGCACGGCGCAGATTTTCGATTTGTCGGCGAGGCTGGCTTGCAGGGTGCGGATGTTGTTTTCGAAGGCGACTTTGTTGATTTCGACCCAGGCATTGCTGTCCTGGATATTGACCTGGGCCACCCCGTCGGCCATCGACAGTGGCGGGGCGGCGAAGGCCGGGTTTTGCAGCAGAGCCATGCCCAGAGAGAGGGCGAGCAGGGTGCGGGAAAAGGGCATTGGGCAGTCTCCATGACTTTCTTATAGGGGGTAGTGCGCGTGCGCGGCGCCATACTCGGATTGTCCTACAAGAAAGTCGAGACCCTGGGTCGCGGTTCTGTCCTAAAGCGTCGTGGGACCGGTCGCTGAAGCGAATCAGCGTCAGTCGTGGTCAATGTCCAGCTTGGCAAATGTCACCCGGGCGCCTTCCTTGCTGTTGCCACTGTTGTCCTGCACATAGGCGCCGGCCTTGAAGTACAGCGGTTGTTTGCCCCACGCCGCGCCAATGCGTTCGTTCCATTGCCCGCTGGCGGCGTCGACACTCAACAGGCCGGCTTTATTCAGGTGGATGACGTAGGTGAAGTTGCGGTCCAGCGGTACGTTTTCGGCAACGATGATCACCCGGCCTTCATCTTCAGTGGGGCGCATGCGCACCTTGGCGACGATGTTACCGGTCTGGGTTTTTTCCTTGTACTGATACTCGACCTTGATCAGCGGTTTCTGGCTGTCATAGGCGTGGATTTGACCGATGACGATCTTGCCGGACGACGGCACCTGGTTCACCGCCAACGTGGCGCGCAGGAAGTTGTCGGCGTCGCTGTAGAGCCAGTTGCGCAGGCGGCCATCGGCGTAGGTTTCCCGCAGTTCGCTGCGGGGGTAAACCGCGTTTTCGGTGCGTGTGCCGGTGACCGGGGTCCAGAACTGCACACTGCTGCCTTCGGCCTGAAAGTATTGGTCCTTGAACCCACTGAGCAGTTTCGGGGTGTCGATGGTCGAGGGCGGGGAGCCGACGGGGATGCTCAGGTTCCAGGTGGACAGATCAATCATTGAAAGCGCCTTAAACAGGGAGAGAAGGTTGCGGCTCGAGAGCTGGCACTTTCTTTATAGGTGGCTGGAAATGGATTGTTAATGATTTTGTGGCGGTTTGTTGGCGCCAGGTAAATGTCAAAAAGCCATGTTTCCCGTAAATCGCGGGCTGTAGACACCGACCGTTAGTCGGTTGCCTGAACTTTGGCGTCATGATGGCACCGTCATGGCTTCTGCTTTAAGGGATCCGGGGCTAGAGTGAGTCCTTATTGTTTATCCGGTTTTGTCGCAAAAATGACCGGAGTGACGCCGACGACAGAGAAGCAGCAATGGAATGCGCTCCAATCAAGCCCCGCGATGGTTGTTCAGTGCTTTTGGTGGTCGATGACTATCCCGAAAACCTGATCAGCATGCGTGCGCTATTGCAGTGTGAAGACTGGTATGTGGTAACCGCAGCGTCCGGGGTTGAAGCCCTGGGATTGCTGCTCGAGCACGACGTCGACCTGGTGTTGCTGGATGTGATGATGCCCGGCATGGACGGGTTCGAGGTGGCCCGCCTGATGCGGGGCAGCCAGCGCACGCAGATGACCCCGATCATCTTTCTCAGCGCCCACGCCCAGTCGCCGGCGGCGATGCTGGAGGGCTATGCAAGCGGCGCCATCGACTATCTGCTCAAACCCTTCGACCCCAATATCCTCAAGCCCAAGGTCCATGCCCTGCTGGAGCACCAGCGCAACCGCCGTGCGTTGCAGCGCTTGAGCCATGACCTGGAGTCGGCCCGGGCCTTCAATGCCTCGGTGCTGGACAACGCCGCCGAAGGCATCCTGGTGGTGGGCGAAGACGGAGTGATCAGCTACGCCAACCCGGCCATTTCGCGATTGCTGAATGCGCCGGTGGCGCAGATTCAGGGCGCCGAGTTCCTCGGGTTCCTGCAAAAACCCCATGTGCCCGGCTGGGCCGACTCGGCCTTGTATGAAGGCTACAAGCGCGGCGAAACCTGGCGCCTGCACGATGCGATCCTGCGCACCGCGCCGGGCCAGCAACTGCCGGTGGCCATGTCGTGCGCGCCGTTGCCGGCCGAGCAGAAAGCCATGGTGGTCACCGTGCTGGACATGTCCGAGGTGCGCCACCTGCATCAGCAGCTGGAGTTCCAGGCGGTCACCGACCCGCTGACCGGCCTGCTCAACCGGCGTGGGTTTCACCAGGCGGTAGACAATGTGCTGTTGCGCAGTGAGCGTAACGAGCAGTCGCTGGTGCTGCTGTACCTGGACCTGGACGGGTTCAAGCGGGTCAACGATTCCCTGGGGCACGACGCCGGTGACCGGGTGTTGCGCTGGGTCTCGGAGCAGTTGAAGGCGTGCCTGCGTTCCTACGACATTCTCGGGCGCATGGGCGGGGATGAATTCACCGCGCTGCTGGAGCTGGAATTTCCGGAGCAGGCGGCGAAAATTGCGGAAAAACTGATCGAACGGGTGTCGATCTGTCAGCAGGTCGACGGCCTGGATGTGATGCTCGGCGTCAGTATCGGCATCGCCACCTTCCCGGACTGCGGCTCGGATCTCAATGGCCTGCTGCGGGCGGCGGACGTCGCCATGTACGAAGCCAAGCGCGCCGGGCGTCAGCAATATCGTTATTACGATCAGGAAATGAATGGCCGGGCCCGCTCGCGGCTGATGCTCGAAGACAGCGTGCGCAGCGCCATCGAGAGCAAGGATTTCACCCTGGTGTACCAGCCGCAGGTGTCGTTGCACGACGGCCATCTGCGGGGCGTGGAGGCGCTGTTGCGCTGGCAGCATCCGAGTGTCGGCGATGTGCCGCCGGGGCTGTTTTTGCCGTTGCTGGAAGAGGCACGGCTGATCAGTCAGTTGAGCACCTGGATCTACCAGCAGGTGGCCGCCCAGCGGCAGGCATGGAAGGCCGTGTTCAGTGATGAATTGGTGCTGAGCGTGAGCTTGAGCAGCAGCCAGTTCAACATGCCGAACCTGGCCGGCCAGCTGCAGCAGGTGCTGGAGCGACATGGGCTGCAAGGCCGCCAGCTTGAGGTGGAGGTCAGCGAAGAAAGCCTGATGCACAACCTGGAAGAGTCCACCAAGCAGCTCAAGCTGTTGCGCCAGGCCGGCGTGCGGATTGCCCTCGATGACTTCGGCGCGGGCAACTGCTCCCTGGCCCACCTGCGGGACCTGGAGTTCGACACCCTCAAGCTCGACCCCAAGCTGATCGCACGGCTGCCCGGCTCTTCCCGGGATGCGGCGATGGCGAAGAGCATTATCGAACTCTGCCGGCATTTCGACCTGTTGGTGATTGCCGAGGGCGTCGAGACCCAGGAGCAGGCGCAATGGCTCAAAGCCAACGGCTGTCAGTTCATCCAGGGGCCGCAGGTGGCGCCGCCGTTGATGGCCGATGAAATCGCCAACTGGCGCCTGCGCGCAGCGCTACGCTGAATTCGCTACACTGGCGCCTATTCAAATACCCGTTGTTGACCCCATGACCGCGCTGAAATACCTCCAGGCCTACCCCGCAGCATTGCAGGAACAAGTGCGCCAGTTGATTGCCAAGGACCAACTGGGCGACTACCTGACGCAGCGCTACCCTGAACGGCACGGCGTGCAGAGCGACAAAGCCCTGTACAGCTACGCCCAGGCCCTGAAGCAGGAACACCTGCGCAACGCGCCGGCCATCGACAAAGTGTTGTTCGATAACCGCCTGGACCTGACCCACCGAGCCCTCGGCCTGCACACCACCATCTCCCGGGTGCAGGGGGGCAACCTCAAGTCGAAGAAAGAAATCCGCATCGCCTCGCTGTTCAAGGAAGCCGCGCCGGAGTTTCTGCGGATGATCGTGGTCCACGAACTGGCGCACTTCAAGGAATCGGACCACAACAAGGCGTTCTACAAACTCTGTGAATACATGTTGCCGGGCTACCATCAGGTGGAATTTGACCTGCGGGTGTACCTGACCTGGCGGGACCTGCAGGGCAAGCCCTGACCTTCAAAGGCGATCGAGCATGGATGTGAGCAAGACCAAAAGCAGCTTCTACCGGCGCCTGTACGTGGCGTACCTGATCGACAGCCAGTTGGCCAGCAGCGTCCCGGCGCTGACCGAGGCCACGGGCATGCCTCGGCGCACCGCCCAGGACACGATTGCGGCGTTGGCGGACCTGGACATTGTGTGTGAGTTTGAACAGGAAGATGGCGCTCGCAATCATGCCGGGCGCTATCGGATTCGTGATTGGGGCGCAATTGATCGGCGCTGGATCGAGGCGAACCTGGCGAGCATTAAACAGGTGTTGGGTTACCCCTGAGACACCGGTTGCCTGTCCCGACGCCATCGCGGGCAAGCCCGGCTCCCACAGTTGATCGAGTGCTTATGTGGGAGCCGGGCTTGCCCGCGATGGCGTTCTAAGCGCGGCGCATGCCTATATGTGGAATGTCATCCTCAAGGTACTCCTCACCCGCCACCACAAACCCGTACCGCCCGTAATACCCCTGCAGATGCGCCTGGGCCGACAGATAGATCGGCACCTCAGGCCATTGCTTCTCGGCCTGCCGGAGGGCCTCATCCATCATCTGGTGGCCCAGCCCGGTGCCCCGTGCGCCCGGCGCGACAATCACCCGGCCAATCACCACATCACCGCCCTGTGATTCAGGGTCAAGCAGGCGCAGGTAGGCTTGCAACTGACCGTCATCCCAGGCCATCAGGTGATGGGTGTCACCGTCCAGATCCTGGCCATCAATGTCCTGGTACACGCATTTCTGCTCGACGACGAAGACCTCCGAACGCAGGCGCAAAATGGCGTAGAGCTGCTCCTTGCCCAGGTCACTGTGGTGTTTGCAGACCCATTCGACTGTCATGGTGTTCTCTCGGCTAATTGTCTGCTCAGGATAGTAAGCGTGCAGGCGACGAGTGTCTAAATTGCGATTTTTTGTGAGTGGCGTCAATTTGCCATCATTCAGTGCATTCGCGGCTGTCTTCTTTGTGTAATCTGCAGGGCAGGCTCATTGATGAGCTACTGTTAAATCCTCGGGTTTGCCCCCGGGGTCAGGCCATAGAATGCCCGCCAAGGACTTGAGCATGCCGCGATTTTCTCGTGCCGTTGCTTTGATCGGTTTGTTGTTGCTGGCCCAGACGGCGGCGGCAGAACGCTTGCGCCTGGTGGCGGATGCCTGGCCGCCGTTTACTGACTCCACCCTGGTCAATGGCGGGTTGGCCACCGACCTCGTGACCACCGCCCTGGCCCGCGCCGGCTACGCCAGTGAGTTTGAACAGGTGCCTTGGGCCCGGGCGCTGATGGGTGTGGGCGATGGGCGGTACGATGTGCTGGTCAATGCCTGGTACGACGAGGCGCGTACGCAATTGGGGCAGTTTTCTGACGAGTATCTGCTCAACCGGGTGTTGTTTCTGAAGCGCCGTGACGATTCCATCGAATACCAGAACCTGCAGCAACTCCACGACTACCCCATCGCAGTGGTGCGCGGTTACGCCTACTCGGCGGCGTTCGATGCCGATCCGCAATTGCAGAAAGTCCCGGTGCATAACTTCGCCATGGCCGTGCGCATGCTGGCGGCGCAGCGGGTGCGGTTGACGGTGGAGGATGAGTTCGTTGCCCGCTACTACCTGGCTCGGGAATCGGCCGCTGTGCGCAATGCGGTGGAGTTCCTGCCGGTGCCGCTGAGCGAAAACAGCCTGCACATTCTGGTCAGCCTGAAAAATCCCCGGCATGAGGAGATTGTTGCCGGGTTTGATCGGGAGATTGTCAGGATGAAGGCGGATGGCAGTTATGCGCGGTTGATGAAGCAGCATGGGATGTAGTGAGGCTAATGGCCCCATCGCGGGCAAGCCCGGCTCCCACAGTTGGCCGCACTTCAAAGGTGGAACTCGGTCAACTGTGGGAGCTGGCTTGCCTGCGATAGCGATTCAGGCCTCGCTGGTGTCTTTGATCAGGTGAGCCGCCAAGGTGCGCAACGGCCCCAACTGCCGGCAGATCAACGCCAATTGCGTCTGCACCAACCGTTGCCCCTCATCAATCTCATCCGGCATCTGCTCCAGCTCTACCGCCAACGCTTCCTCCGCATCACTCTGGATCGCGATCGGCTGCTTGTTGGCCAGCCCCGTGGCGATCTCGTCGATGCTCGCCGCCAGCGTCTTGCCCGCACCTTCGATCAAGTGCTCGCGCATCTCGGCCGGCAGCTGGGTTTCCCGGTGTGCACCGAGCCCCGACAGGTAGCTGAGCAGCGTGTGTGACAGCACCAGGAACCTGAACCCCACGTCCGCTTCCTTACGGAAGTGCCCCGGCTCCATCAACATGTTCGCCAGGGTGGTGGACAGCGCCGCATCGGCGTTGTGGGCGTTGCGCCGGGCCAGGCGGTAAGCCAGGTCGTCGCTTTTGCCGGCGGCGTACTGCTGCATGATCTGGCGCAGGTAGATGCTGTTGCAGGTCAGGGTGTTGGCCAGCACCTTGTTCAGGCGTCGACCTTGCCAGTCCGGCAGGAACAGGAACACCGCCAGCCCGGCGATCAGGCTGCCGAGCAAGGTATCGAACAGCCGTGGCAGGAACAGCCCGTAGCCGTCGCCCACCTGGTTGAAGCAGAACAGCACCATCAGCGTGATCGCCGCGGTCGCCAGGGTGTAGCGGGTGGTGCGGTTGATAAAGAACACCAGGCCGGCGGCGATGGCGAACATCGACTGGATCAGCGGGTTGGGGAACAGGTCGAACAGCGCCCAGGCGATGGTCAGGCCGATGGCGGTGCCGATGATCCGCTGGCCCAGCTTGCGCCGGGTGGCGCCGTAGTTCGGCTGGCACACGAACAGCGTGGTGAGAATGATCCAGTAGCCCTGGGACGGGTGGATCAAGTGCACCATCCAGTAGCCGATACTCAGCGCCAGGGGCAGACGCAGGGCGTGGCGGAACAGCAAGGACGTCGGCGTCAGCTGCGTGCGCAGGCGTGTCCACATTTCCTTGAGGTTGCGCGGTGCACGGTCCAGCAGGCTGCTGTCGGTGGCATCGGCCAGGCTGTCGGGGTTGGCGGCGTCGCCCAGCAGGCGATCCAGGGTCGAGAGGTTGGCCGCCAGGGCACGCAGGGAGCGCAGCAGGCCGCGCCAGGCCGGGTTGCTCTGGATGCGCAGGTGTTCCAGGGAGGCATTCAGGTCGCCCAGGGCTTCGGCGAAGCTGTCGTCATAGACGAACGGCTGGCGCAGCTGGATCGATTCGGCGAGGGTCTGGCAGGCTTTGCCTTGCTGGCGCAGCAGGCGCTGGCAGCGGAACAGCACGTCGCTGTGGAAGAAGGCTTCGGCGAGGGCGTTGTAAGGGTAGTGCGAGGAGCTGGCGCGTTCGTGGATGTCCTGGGCCAGGAAGTACAGCTTGAGGTAGCGGCTGACCTTGGAGCCCGGGCGGCCATTGCCGACGCGGTGCAGGATGATTTCCTTGGCGGCGTTCAGCGCCGCCACCACCCGGCCGTTTTGCTGGGCCAGTTCCAGGCGCCGCGCTTCCACATCCAGCTGGCGGATCGGCTCGAACAGCGACGACTTGAGCTTGAGGTAACGCCCCAGCTCGCGAAACAGCCGTGCCAGGCTCTGCTGCACCGGCTGGTTGGAAAACAATACCTGCCACAACACCGAGAGCGCGCCGTACCAGGCAGCACCAGCCACCAACAGCAAGGGTTCATGCCAGAAGTCGGTAACGGCGCCACCGCGCTGGTCCACGCCGATCATGGTGTAGACCGACAGAATCAGGGTGGCCGAAGCAATCGCCCCATAGCGCTCGCCCAGCGCGCCGAGCATGGTCAGGCCGAAGCTTGAGAGCGCCAGGAAAATCGCGAAGATCCATGGGTAGGGGAACAGCAGTTCGACGGACAGCGCGGCGGTGCTGAAGCACACCAGCGTCACGGCGAGGGCGTTGAGGCGGCCTTGCCAGTTGTCATCGGTCTCGGCCAGGGCGCTGGCGATAATCCCCAGGAACAACGGGATCAGCAGCGCCATTTCATTCTGGTACCAGCACAGCGCCATGCTGCCGGTCAGGGCGATGAATACCCGTACGCTGTAACTGAACTTATCCAGTGCCCAAAGGCGCCGCATGGACTGCTTGAAGGAGGTCGATGACATGAAGTCTGGGGTCTTCCGGGACGATGTCGCTAAATTGAGCCAGTAATGACGCCACGGCAAGCGTGGCGATCACATCCAACAGCAAAATTTATTACAGGCATTCTCTCAAGAACACCCCAAACCAATGTGGGAGCTGGCTTGCCTGCGATGGCGGTGTGTCAGTCAATCAGGATGTTGAAGGTGCCGGCCTCATCGCAGGCAAGCCAGCTCCCACAGTTTGACCGAGTACATCCTTGAATCAGGCAAATTGTGCCGCGGCATACCCGGAAGCCCACGCCCACTGGAAGTTGAACCCACCCAGGTGACCGGTCACATCCAACACTTCCCCGATAAAGTACAAACCGGGGCTTTTCAGGGATTCCATGGTCTTGGACGAAACTTCCCGCGTGTCCACCCCACCCAGGGTGACCTCGGCGGTGCGATAGCCTTCGGTGCCCGCCGGTACCAGCTGCCAACTCCCCAGTTTGCCGGCGATGTCGGCAATCTCTGCATGGGTGTACTGCTTCATCGGCTTGGAAACGAACCAGGTTTCGGCCAGCAGGTTGGCCATCTTCTTGGTGAAGATCTCGCCCAGCAGGGTTTTCAGCTCGCTGTTCGGGCGCTCCACCTGTTGCTCCTGCAGCCAGGCGTGGGCGTCGTGGTCGGGCAACAGGTTGATTTCCACGGTGTCGCCGGGTTCCCAGTACGAGGAAATCTGCAAGATCGCCGGCCCGCTCAGGCCGCGGTGGGTAAACAGGATGTTCTCGCGAAAGCTCTGGTCGTTGCAGCTCACCAGGCAGTCCACGGACGTGCCGGACAGCTCGCCGCACAATTCCTTGAGCTGGTCGGTGATGGTGAACGGCACCAGCCCGGCGCGGGTGGGCAGCAGTTCATGGCCGAACTGTTTGGCGACCTGGTAACCAAACCCGGTGGCCCCCAGGGTCGGAATGGACAGGCCGCCGGTGGCGATCACCAGTGACTCGCAGCGCAACTCACCCAGTGTGGTTTGCAGCTGATAGCCGCTGTCGACCTTGGCAATCTCCTGCACCGACGTGTCCAGGTGCATGCTCACGCCCACTTGGATGCACTCATCCAGCAGCATCCCGAGGATGTCGCTGGACTTGTTGTCGCAGAACAGCTGGCCGAGTTTTTTCTCGTGGTACGGCACGCCGTGCTTGGCCACCAGCCCGATGAAATCCCACTGGGTGTAGCGGGCCAGGGCGGACTTGCAGAAGTGCGCGTTGTGGGACAGGAAGTTGGCCGGCTCGGTGTACATATTGGTGAAATTGCAGCGGCCACCGCCGGACATCAGGATTTTTTTGCCGGCCTTGTTCGCGTGGTCGATCAGCATCACCTTGCGCCCACGCCCGGCGGCGGTCAGCGCGCACATCAAGCCTGCGGCGCCGGCGCCAATGATCACAACTTCGGTCGAACGCACAGCAATGTCCTCAAAAAAATACTGATCTGAAATGCAATCAAATGTGGGAGCTGGCTTGCCTGCGATGCAGCCGACTCGGTCTGTCTGTCAGATCGAGTTGATGCTATCGCAGGCAAGCCAGCTCCCACATTGATTCGGTTCCTTCAACAGGAACGCGGTGTTTTTACAGGATGCGCACGCGCAACGAACGGCCTTTGATCTTGCCGTCATTCAAACGCTGCAGCGCCTGCTTGGCGATCCCGCGTTCCACGGCCACGAACGCCTGGAAATCAAAGATCGCGATCTTGCCGACCTGGGCACCGGGAATCCCGGCGTCACCGGTCAATGCGCCAAGGATGTCACCCGGGCGAACCTTGTCTTTACGGCCAGCGGCAATGCACAGGGTGCTCATCACCGGCAGCAACGGGCCGCCGCTCTGAGGCTTGAGGTTGTCCAGCTGGTCCCAGTTCAGCGGCGATTTCTGCAACTGCTCGATGGCCTGGGCGCGGTGGGCTTCGGACGGTGCAACCAGGCTGATAGCGATGCCGGTCTCACCGGCACGGCCGGTACGGCCCACGCGGTGGATGTGGATTTCCGAGTCGCGGGCCAGTTCGACGTTGATCACCATGTCCAGTGCATCAATGTCCAAGCCACGGGCGGCCACGTCGGTGGCGACCAGTACCGAAGTACTGCGGTTGGCGAACATCGCCAGCACCTGGTCACGGTCGCGCTGTTCCAGGTCGCCATGCAGGCCGACAGCGGAAATGCCCTTGGCGGTCAGGTGGTCGACGGTTTCCTGCACTTGCTGCTTGGTAAAGCAGAAGGCTACGCAGGAAGCCGGACGAAAATGCGCCAGGACCTTGGTCACCGCGTCCATGCGCTCTTCCGGGGAAATCTCGTAGAAGCGCTGCTCGATCTGGTCGTCCGAGTGGAACGCTTCGGCCTTGACCTGTTGTGGCGCGCGCATGAATTTCGAGGCCAGCTGCTTGATGCTCACCGGGTAGGTGGCCGAGAACAGCAGGGTCTGGCGGCGGGCCGGGGTCTTGCTGATGATGTCTTCGATGGCGTCGTAGAAACCCATGTCGAGCATGCGGTCGGCTTCATCGAGGATCAGCGTGTTCAAACCGTCCAGAACCAGCGAACCCTTGCGCAAATGCTGCTGGATGCGGCCCGGGGTGCCGACGATGACGTGGGCACCGTGTTCCAGGGAAGCGATCTGCGGGCCGAGGGACACGCCGCCGCACAGGGTCAGAACCTTGATGTTGTCTTCGGCGCGGGCCAGGCGGCGGATTTCCTTGGCGACCTGGTCGGCCAGCTCGCGGGTCGGGCACATCACCAGCGCCTGGCAGCCGAAGTAGCGTGGGTTGATCGGGTTCAACAGGCCGATACCGAAGGCGGCGGTCTTGCCGCTGCCGGTCTTGGCCTGGGCAATCAGGTCCAGCCCTTTGAGGATCACCGGCAAGCTTTGCGCCTGGATCTGCGTCATCTCGACATAACCCAGCGAGTCGAGGTTAGCCAGCATGGCGGCGGACAGGGGCAAAGTATTAAAAGCGGTGGCGATGGTAGTCACGGGACTGGCTCTGCAAAACAAAATGTCGCGCAGTGTACCAGTCTCGTGGGAATTTCCCTGCAAGTTCTAGACGAGAAGCCTGTTAATGCTCGATGTCGTGCTCGCGGCTGACCACCCGTTTGCCGTCTTTTGGCGACAGTTGCAGGAAGATCGCCGCCGCCAGCATCGCCATGATGCCTACGGTGACGAAGGTCAGCTGGAACGCACCGAGCACGGTGTCGACCCCGTCGTTGCCCACTTCGGCGGTAAAACCACCCAGCAGCGCACCGGCGCAGGCCACGCCCAGGCTCAGGGACAACTGCGCCACCACCGACAGCAAACTGTTGCCACTGCTGGCCTGGGCGTCGTCGAGGTCGATCAGGGTCACGGTGTTCATCGCGGTAAATTGCAGCGAGTTGATCGCCCCCAGTATCGCCAGCATGCCGAGCAGCAACGGGTAGGGCGTGTGTTCGCTGACCAGGCCCATGCTCGCCAGCATGATGCCCAGCGCAAGGGTGTTGCCGGTGAGCACTACGCGGTAGCCCAGGCGCTCGATCAGCGGCCGGGCGATGGACTTGGCAAACATCGCCGCCGCCGCCAGGGGCAGCATGCTCATCCCAGCTTCCGACGGTGAGTAACCCAGCGCCACCTGCAACAGCAGCGGCACCAGGAACGGCAGGGCGCCGCTGCCCAGGCGGGCGAACAGGTTGCCGAGGATGCCCACGGCAAAGGTCCGGGTCTTGAACAGCACCGGCGAGAACAGCGGGTTATCGATATGCCCGGCTCGCAGCCAATACGCCGCCAGGCAGGCCAGGCCGCCGAACAGCAGCAACATCACCCGCAGGTGCGGCAGGTGCAATTCGCCCAGGCCTTCCATGGCGATGGTGATCAGCACCATCGCCGCGCCGAACAGCAGGAAGCCCACGCCATCGAACCGCGTGCGCTCGCTGCCCCGCAGGTCGGGGATGAATTTCCACACGGCGTAGCAGCCGATGATGCCCACCGGCAGGTTGATCAGGAAGATCCAGTGCCAGGTCAGGTATTGCACCATCCAGCCGCCCATGGTCGGGCCGAGCAACGGGCCGAGCAGCCCGGGAATGGTGATGAAGCCCATGATCCGCACCAGCTCCGAACGCGGGTACGCGCGCAGCACCACCAGCCTGCCCACCGGCAACATCAAGGCGCCGCCCAGGCCCTGGATGACCCGGGCGCCCACCAGCATGGTCAGCGTGCTGGAGAGTGCGCAGAGCAATGAGCCGATGCTGAACAGCATGATCGCGCCGAAGAAAATCTTCTTGGTGCCGAAGCGATCGGCCACCCAGCCCGAGGCGGGAATCAGCAAGGCCACCGTCAACATGTAGGCGATCACCACGCCTTGCATGCGCAAGGGGTTCTCCGCCAGGTCTCGGGCCATGGCCGGCAATGCAGTGTTGAGAATCGTCCCATCCAGCGACTGCATGAAGAAGGCAATCGCTACCACCCAGGGTAGCCAGCGGGCGGTCTTGGCATCGAGAGGGGTGCGATTCGGCATGAGTTACCTTTTTTTGTTAGCAGCCTATGTGTCGGCGATTATGCGCCATCGGCAGCTCCTTTTCCCACTGGCGCTTCGTCTATATCCGACAACGCCACGTCTTTCCCCACCAGGAAGTCGAGCAGCGCCCGGTGCACTGCCAGGGCCGCTTCGCGGGATTCCAGGTCGAGCAAATGGCCGGTGTGTTCGGCGGTGGCGAAGCTGCTGCGGCCCACGTATTTTTTGAACAGTTGGGCTTCATCTGCCGGGGTGTACTCGTCCAGTACGCCGTTGAGGAAGTGCACCGGGGTTTCGATCTGGCTCAGTTGCGGCAGGTAGTTGCCGTCACCGAGGGCCAGCACCTGGTGGATATGGAAGCGTGCCTGGCGATACTCGGTGGTGGCCATGGTCGACAGGTGCCGGTGGTTGTTGCGCTTGAGCCGGGGCGACAGGTATTTGCCCACGGTTTCATTCAGCAGATGGCCGACGGCGGATTTGTCATCGGCCTCGATCAGCACGCGCACCCGTTCTACGTATTCGAGCATGGCCTGGTTGAGGTTGGGCGCCAGCGCCATCACCACCGAGCTTTCAATGGACGGCGGGTTATGGGCCAGGGTCAGCAGCGTGGAAATCCCGCCCCACGAGGCAGATACCAGGTGGTTGACCTGAAAGCGCTCCACCAGTGCCCGCAGGATCTGCACTTCATCGTCCTTGGTCACAAGGTCCAGGTCGGTGTTGTACGGGCGCGAATAGCCGGAGAACGGCAGGTCGAACATCAGCACATTGAAGTGCTCCGACAGGCACTTGCTGGTGCGCGCGAACGAGCGGGTGGTGGACAGCGCGCCATTGACCAACAGCACGGTTTTTTTCTCTGGGTTGTTACCAAGCTGCTCTACGTGAACGTTGTAGTGCTTGAACAGCTTCTCAATGACAAAACTTCCATGGTTCATGTCAACGCTCCAGCTTGCCCTATCCCGGGCAAGGTCATGCATCACTTGCGTGCAAGTGGGTTGAGGACGGCGGGGTGTTGTTTGAGTTTTTTTACCGCGCGGACGTGGCTAGGTGCCACCAACCTTTATAACGAGGTTTTTGATGGGCCACAACGGGGTGGCGCAGGAAGAGAGGGATCGCAGGTGGAGAATGGATTCAGCTGTAGGAGGCGTCGTGCGTAGCAGCTGTCGAGCGCAAGCGAGGCTGCGTCCGCGGTGTGTCTGATACACCGCTGACGCAGCCTCGCTTGCGCTCGACAGCTGCTACGTATGAGTTAAAGGGTCAGGGTCAGCCGTTTTACCAAGGCGCCCGGTAATAGGTTGGACGAGGTATTGCGCTGGCTATACGTACTCGCCGACAACAGCAATTCCCGATCAGCGGTCAATGCCTCCAACTGCGAACCCAGCAGGCTGTACACGCTGTCATCAAAACGCATGGTGCTGACCGGCGCCTTGATCTCGCCGTCTTCGACCCAGAACGTGGCGAAGCGGGTCATGCCCGTCAGGCGCGCGGCGGGCTGGTCGGAGTAGTTCAGGTACCACAGGTTGCTGATGTACAGGCCAGTGCCCAACTGCTTGAGGATATCGGCCTGGGCCAGGTTGCCGGCCGCCATCTGCAACGCGCTTGGGGATTCATCGCTGCTGGCGCCGTTGGTGCTTAACCCGTATTCGGCGGCGCTGCGGGAATTCACCAGTTGGCCTTCGGCCCTGCCGCCGCTGATCAGCTTCACGTCACTGCGCGGATAACCGTCACGGGAAAATGCCGAACTCAAAGAGCCACTGACCTGTTCGTCCACCGTCACCAGCGGGCTCAACGCTTGATCGCCGGCATACAGGCGCTGCAGCGGGCTGCCCTTGCTGGCGATGGCCTGTGCGGAAAACCCGCCCCAGGTGAGCATGCTGATGATCTCTTCCATGGCCGCCGGCGCCAGGTAGGCGCGGTATTGCCCGGGTGCCAGCGGGTGCAGCGGGCGGCCGAGGAATTCCAGTTGCTCGCGGGCCTGCTGGAAACGCTGGGCGAAGGCCGCGCTGTCCCACTCGTTACCGGCGTAGCTGGCTTTTACCGCTTCGCCGTTGGCGTGGAACAGGCTGAAGTCGAAATTGAAGCTGTTGGCCTGGTGCCAACCGAAGGCGCCTGACGAACTGGCAAAGCCACGGCTGATAGGGCCGGCAGCGTAGAAGCCGACCATGTCCACACCTTCGGCGGCCTGGCTGATTGCTTCCAGCACCTGGGCCAGGTCCGGCAGCGGTCGGTCCTGCTGGTCCTTGTTTTGCCAGGCGTTGTGATTGAGCAGCAGGTACGGATCCTGGGGCAGCAACGGCAAGGTCTCGCGCAGTTGTTGCAGGCCGGCGGCCAGGCGCTGGCGGTCCAGCTCCGGCTCGCCCGCCAGGGTGATGCCGAGGTCGGCATGGCGCCCGCCGTCAATCAGCTTGAGGTTCACGCTGGCCTGCTGCACCTGGCCGGCCTGGCGTACTTTGCCGTGATTGAAACGCACGAACTCGGACGACTCTGCCGCGTAACCGAGGTGGAATTGTTCTGTCTCGGTGATGGCCTGCTTGAGCCAATCCACCAGCGCCTTGAATGTGTGCATCAGGCGTCTCCTCCAAATACATCAATGTTGCTGAATACGCAGGCCGGCGATGCATGGCCGACGCGGATCACCTGGTTGGGTTCGCCCTTGCCGCAGTTTGGCGTGCCCAGGACCCGCGAGGTACCGGCATCGCCCACGGCGCTGAGGTTGCGCCAGAACTGCGCAGAAATGGCGCGGTAGTTGGGGTTTTTCACCACGCCTTTGAGCTCGCCGTTTTCAATCAACTGGCCCCACTCGCAGCCGAACTGGAATTTGTTGCGCGCATCGTCAATCGACCAGGAACGGTTGGTGGACATCAGGATGCCGTTCTCGATACCGCCAATCAGCTGCGCCATGCTCTGGTCGCCGGGCTCGATGTTGAGGTTGGCCATGCGGTCGATCGGCGCGCGGTTCCAGCTGCAGGCGCGGCTGTTGGCCACGCCTTGCATACCGGAGCGATATTGCGACAGTGCTCCGCCCAACGGTTTGAGCAACAGGCCTTCGCGAATCAGGAACTGCTTGGTGGCCTTGGTGCCGTCGTCGTCATGGCCGTAGCTGGCAAGCTGCTCGGGAATGTCCGGGTCGAAGGTCACGTTGAGCAGGCTGGAGCCGTATTGCAGGTGGCCGAAGTCGCTGGCCTTGACGAAGCTGGTGCCGGCGTAATTGCGCTCATCGCCCAGGATGCGGTCCAGCTCCAGCGGGTGGCCGATGGATTCGTGGATCTGCAGGATCATCTGGTCGGGCAGCAGCAGCAGGTCGCGCTGGCCGTTGGGCGTGTTGGGTGCCAACAGCAATTGCAGCGCGCTGTCGGCGACTTTCGGGGCCGCGCCCACCAGGCCGAAGCGGCTGATCACGTCAAAGCCGCCTTGCTGGCCGAAGTTGGTGCCGCCCAAGGTGCGGGTCTGGCTGTCGTTGCCGTCGTAGGCGGTGACGTTGACGCCGGGGAATACAAAACGCTGGGCCTGGCGCAGTTCGGCGCCGGCGCTGTTGAGGTAGATCTGTTCGACGTGGGTGATGCCCAGGCTGACTTCCCAGTTCACCAGGCGCTCGTCCTTGGGCACGGCGGCGGATTCGGCGCCCAGCAGTTGGTAGCAATCGCTCAGGGACGGGAAGGGTTGGTCGAGGTTCGGCGACAGGTAGTCGGCGACATCGCTGGACACCGGTTGGTCGCGCAGGTCGAGCAGGGCGTGGGGCAAGATTCGCCGAGCTTGCTGTTCGGCGCGCTCAAGGGCGGCTTGCAGGCCGGGCAGGGAAATGTCGTGGGTCGCGGCGTAGGCTTCGACGCCGTTGAGGCGTACGGTGAGCATCGCGCCTTCGTCCTGGCTCAGGCTGGGCGGCTCGGCGACGTTCTTGCGTACCGACAGGTACTGGCCGGACTCGCGGACATAGCGCAGGGAAAAAAATTCGGCGGTGGTGCGCAGGGCACTGAACTGCTTTTTGAGTGTGGCGTGGTGGTCGAACATGGGGCCTTCCTTGTGGGCGGCTCGGCGCGGGCAGGCAAACAGAGTAGGCCTGGGGCGGGGAGCGGATCAAGGAAAGTGTAGGCAGGCGGGAGGTCTTGCGGTGTCAGACAGGGCCTCATCGCGGGCAAGCCCGCTCCCACATTTTTGGTTTGTGAATACAGTCAAATGTGGGAGCTGGCTTGCCTGCGATGCAGGCACCTCGGTGTATCGGTTACTGCGCGGTAGGACCCACTTCACGCATCGGCTTGCCACGCACCGGCGCGTCGCCCGCTACGTAGTAGTCCGCCGTGCTGCGCGGCAGCGGCTTGCGGCCACGGATCTTGTCGGCGATTTTCTCGGCGATCATGATCGTCGGCGCGTTCAGGTTACCGGTGGTGATGATCGGCATGATCGAGGCATCAACCACGCGCAAACCCTGCATGCCATGCACACGGCCTTCAGCGTCAACCACGGCCATCTCGTCGGTGCCCATCTTGCACGAGCAGGACGGGTGGAACGCGGTCTCGGCGTGCTCGCGGATAAATTTATCCAGTTGCTCGTCGGTCTGCACGTCGATGCCCGGGCTGATTTCGCGGCCACGGTATTGGTCGAGTGCCGGCTGTTGCATGATTTCACGGGTCAGGCGGATGCCGTCGCGGAATTCCTGCCAGTCCTGCTCGGTGGCCATGTAGTTGAAGAGGATGCTCGGGTATTCCCGCGGGTTCTTCGACTTCAGCTGCACGCGGCCACGGCTCGGCGAACGCATGGAGCCCATGTGCGCCTGGAAACCGTGCTCTTTCACACCGTTGCTGCCGTTGTAGTTAATCGCTACCGGCAGGAAGTGGTACTGGATGTTCGGCCAATCGAATTCTTCACGGGTACGGATGAAACCGCCGGCTTCGAACTGGTTGCTGGCGCCGATGCCGGTGCCGTTGAACAGCCACTCGGCACCAATGGCCGGCTGGTTGTACCAGAGCAGCGACGGGTACAGCGAGACCGGTTGGGTGCAGGCGTATTGCAGGTACAGCTCGAGGTGATCCTGCAGGTTTTCGCCGACGCCAGGCAGGTCGTGGACCACCGGGATGTCGAGGCTTTCCAGCAGTTTCGCCGGGCCAACGCCGGAGCGTTGCAGCAGTTGCGGCGAAGCGATTGCGCCGCTGCACACCAGGACTTCCTTGCGGGCGCGGGCTTCAACGCGCTCTTCGGCGGCGCCGATCAGGTAGCGCACGCCAACGGCGCGCTTGCCTTCGAACAGCACCTTGTCGGTCAGTGCGTGGGTGACGATGGTCAGCGTCGAGCGCTTCTTGGCCGTGTCCAGGTAACCGCGAGCGGTGCTGGCGCGACGGCCGTTCGGCGTCACGGTACGGTCCATCGGGCCGAAGCCTTCCTGCTGGTAGCCGTTCAAGTCTTCGGTACGCGGGTAGCCGGCCTGTACGCCTGCTTCAACCATCGCGTGGAACAGCGGGTTGTTGCCCGCTTTTGGCGTGGTCACGCTGACCGGGCCTTCGCCACCGTGGTAGTCGTTCGGGCCGATGTCGCGGGTTTCGGCTTTACGGAAATACGGCAGGCAGTCGAGGTAGGTCCAGTTTTCCAGACCCGGGAGTTTCGACCAGTTGTCGTAGTCCATCGCGTTGCCGCGGATGTAGCACATGCCGTTGATCAGTGAAGAGCCGCCGAGGCCCTTGCCGCGACCGCATTCCATCCGGCGGCCGTCCATGTGTGGCTCTGGATCGGTTTCGTAGGCCCAGTTGTAGCGACGGCCTTGCAGCGGGAACGCCAGGGCGGCGGGCATCTGGGTACGGAAATCCAGACGGTAGTCCGGGCCGCCGGCTTCCAGCAGCAGGACGGTGACGCCTTCGTCTTCGGTCAGACGGGTCGCCAGGGTGTTACCGGCGGAGCCGGCACCCACAATGATGTAGTCGTATTCTTGGGACATTGAATGCACCCTCGTGAAAGTTGGTTCAGGCTGCTTTTGTGGCGAGGGAGCTTGCTCCCGTTCGACTGCGCAGCAGTCGCAAAGTCAGCGCTCGAGTTCTGTCTGAAAGAACTGCGGTACCTGGCATGGGGCTGCTTCGCAGCCCGACGGGAGCAAGCTCCCTCGCCACATGGGCCATGCCAGGCTCAATCAGGTTTTAGAACACCGAGGCGTAGTCGCCCAGCTCAACCTGTACCGATTTGATGCGGGTGAAGTTGTTCAGCGAGCTGATCCCGTTTTCACGGCCAACACCCGACTGCTTGTAGCCACCCACCGGCATCTTCGCGTCGGACTCGCCCCAGGCGTTGATCCAGCAGATACCGGCTTCCAGCTGATGAATCACGCGGTGAGCGCGGTTCAGGTCGCGGGTCACCAAACCAGCGGCCAGGCCGAAGTCGGTGTCGTTGGCGCGGCGGATCACTTCTTCTTCGGTGTCGTAGGTGAGGATGCTCATCACCGGGCCGAAGATTTCTTCACGGACGATGGTCATGTCGTCGGTGCAGTCGGTGAACACGGTCGGTGCAACGTAGGCACCCTTGGCGTATTCGCCGTCGGTCAGGCGGTCGCCGCCGCACAGGACGCGTGCGCCTTCTTCTTTACCTTTGGCGATGTAGCCCAGCACGCTTTCCATGTGGGCAAAGCTGACCAGCGGGCCGAAGTTGGTGTTGGCATCTTCCGGGTTGCCGATGCGGATGCGCGCGACACGCTCGGCGATCTTGGCTTCGAACGCGCCTTTGAGGGCGGTCGGAACGAACACGCGAGTGCCGTTGGTGCAGACCTGGCCCGAGCTGTAGAAGTTGGCCATCATCGCGATGTCGGCGGCGCGGTCGAGGTCGGCGTCGTCGAAAATGATCAGCGGGGACTTGCCGCCCAGTTCCATGGTGACTTCCTTGAGCGACGAGCTCGAGGCGCTGGCCATGACTTTCTTGCCGGTGTCGGTGCCGCCGGTGAAGGAGACTTTCTCGATGCGCGGGTGCTCGGTCAGCCAGGTGCCGACTTCACGGCCGCTGCCGGTCAGCACGTTGAACACGCCATCCGGAACGCCGGCGGCGGTGTAGATTTCGGCCAGTTTCAGGGTGGTCAGCGAGGTGACTTCGCTTGGCTTGAAGATCATCGCGTTACCGGCGGCCAGGGCCGGGGCGGATTTCCACAGGGCGATCTGGATCGGGTAGTTCCACGCGCCGATACCGGCCACCACGCCCAGTGGCTCGCGACGGGTGTAGACGAACGACGTGTCACGCAGCGGGATCTGCTCGCCTTCAATGGCGGGCACCAGGCCTGCGTAGTATTCCAGCACGTCGGCGCCGGTGACGATGTCGACGTATTGGGTTTCGGAGTACGGCTTGCCGGTGTCCAGGGTTTCCAGGGCGGCCAGTTCGTCGTTGCGCTCACGCAGGATATCGACGGCGCGACGCAGGATGCGCGAACGCTCCATGGCGGTCATGGCGGCCCAGATTTTCTGGCCCTTTTCGGCGCTGACCACAGCGCGCTCGACGTCTTCTTTAGTGGCGCGTTGCACGTTGGCGAGAACTTCACCGTTAGCCGGGTTGATGGCTTCGAAAGTGGCATCGCTGCCAGCGTCGGAGTAGCCGCCGTCAATGTAGAGTTTTTGCAGTTCGAAACGGGCCATAAAGTCCTCGCAAGTGCATAAGTGGTTGGCGCGGTTCGGGAGTTGAGCGTCTATGTGTGCTCTAACTCACCTGCTTGGCCAATTGGAAATCCATGTATTCGTAAGCGATCCGTTGCGCCTGCTCCGTGTCGAAAGCGTCTCCCGACAGGGCGCCGCGCAACCACAAACCGTCGATCAGGGCCGCCAGGCCTCGGGCTGCGCTGCGTGCATCGGACAGCGGCAGCGCGCGGCGGAACTGGCAGCACAGGTTGGAATACAGGCGGTGATCGTTGATCCGCTGCAACCTGTGCAATGACGGGTGGTGCATGCTGGTGGCCCAGAAGGCCAGCCAGGTTTTCATCGCCGGGCCGTTGACCTGGCTGGCGTCGAAGTTGCCTTCGATGATCACCTGAAGATGCGCCCGCGGGCTGTCATCTTTCAGCGCCAACCGGCGCTCGGTGACGTTCTCGATCAGGACGTTCATCAGGTACCGCATCGTGGCGGCGATCAGGCCATTCTTGTCCTGAAAATAGTGACTGATGATGCCATTCGAGACACCGGCCAGACGGGCGATCAGCGCAATGCTGGCATCCCCCATTCCAACCTGATCGACCGCAGTCAATGTGGCTTCGATCAACTGCTGGCGGCGTATGGGTTGCATACCGACCTTGGGCATCGTGCACCTCTCCTTAGGCCTGCCAACGGGCGATAAACGTCCGTCGGCTTGTGGGCCAGTCTATTTTGTTTTGATTGAACGTTCAATCAACAAAGAATAAGATCTGCGACAAATGGTCGCTGCCTACAGGTATTTCCTACGTGTATGTGGCGCCACCTGACATCGGGAAAACCCATGAAACAGCCCGGCACAGCGGTTCGCCGTGGGTTCATGGTTTTTCGGGGTGTCTTTATACACCCGTCCGTCGACTGCCGAAAAATCGATGGCTCGGGTCATGCGTTGCCTTGTGTTTCTCTGCACTGCCCGGAGCATCTGTGCCATGAGTTCTGCCTCTCTTATAAAGACCCCGCCAGAAAAGGTGCGGGTCAACGGTTGGGTGTTCTACACCTCCACCGCGCTGATTCTGTTGTTGACCGCGATTCTGATCATCGCCCCGCAGGAAGCCGGCAGGATGCTCGGTGTGGCCCAAGCCTGGTTGTCGAAAAGCTTTGGCTGGTACTACATGGTCGTGATCGCCGCCTACCTGGTGTTTGTGGTGGGCCTGGCGTTTTCGTCCTACGGTAAATTGAAACTGGGCAGCAAGGACGACACCCCGGACTTCAGCTACGGCGCCTGGGCCGGCATGCTCTTCTCGTCGGGCATCGGCATCTCGCTGCTGTACTTCGGCGCTTCCGAGCCGCTGGACCACTACTTCAACCCGCCTGAAGGCGCGTCGGCCACCGGCGAAGCCGCACGCCAGGCGTTGCAGCTGACGTTCCTGCACTGGGGCCTGCACGGCTGGGCGATCTACGCACTGGTCGGCCTGGCCGTGGCGTACTTTGCCTACCGTCATAACCAGCCGCTGGCCCTGCGCTCGGCGTTGTACCCGCTGGTGGGCGAGCGCTGGGTGAAGGGCGCGGCCGGTCACGCAGTGGACGGCTTCGGCATGTTCGTGACCCTGCTGGGCCTGGTGACGAACCTGGGGATTGGTTCGATGCAGGTGTCGTCCGGGTTGGAAAACCTGTTCGGCATGCAGCACAGCAACACCAACCTGCTGATCGTGATCATCGTGATGAGCACCGTGGCGACCATCGCTGCCGTGTCGGGTGTGGAGAACGGCATTCGCCGCCTGTCCAACCTGAACATCGTGCTGTTCAGCGGCCTGCTGATTTTCGTGCTGCTGTTTGGCCCGACCCTGCACTTGCTTAATGGCCTGGTGCAAAACACTGGCGACTACCTGAACGGCATCGTGCTGAAAACCTTCGACCTCTATGTGTACGAAGGCGACGCCGACAAGACCGAGCGCTGGATGGGCCTGTGGACCCTGTTCTACTGGGCCTGGTGGATTTCCTGGGCGCCATTCGTGGGCATGTTCATCGCGCGTATTTCCCGTGGTCGCACGGTGCGTGAACTGGTGGCCGGCGTGCTGCTGATCCCGCTGGGCTTCACCCTGGCGTGGCTGTCGATCTTCGGCAACTCGGCCCTGGACCTGGTGTTGAACCATGGTGCGGTGGAGTTGGGCAAGACAGCGCTGGAACAGCCGTCCATGGCGATCTACCAACTGCTTGAGCATTACCCGGCGTCGAAGATCGTGATCGGTGTGTCGATCTTTGTGGGCTTCGTACTGTTCCTGACCCCGGCGGATTCCGGCGCGGTGATGATGGCGAACCTTTCCTGCAAGGGCGGCAACGTTGACGAAGATGCGCCGCACTGGCTGCGGATTTTCTGGTCGGCGGTGATCACCCTGGTGACCATCGGGCTGTTGTTCGCCGGTAACTTCGAAGCCATGCAAACCATGGTGGTGCTGGCAGGTTTGCCGTTCTCGGTGGTGCTGGTTTTCTTCATGTTCGGTCTGCACAAGGCGATGCGCCAGGACGTGGCGATTGAGCTTGAGCAGGCGCAACTGGCCGAGCGTGGCCGTCGTGGTTTCAGCGAGCGCCTGACCGCCCTGGACCTGCAACCGAGCCAGGGTACCGTGCAGCGCTTTATGGACAAACATGTCACGCCGGCGCTGGAAGAAGCGGCGACTGCGTTGCGTGATCAGGGCCTGGAAGTGCAAACCCTGCTGGGCAAATCCAAGCGCTGCATTGGTGTGCGCATCGAGATGGAAGAGGGTAATCCGTTTGTCTACGAGGTGAGCCTGGATGCTTATTCGTCGGCACCGAACGATTTGCCCGAGGAAGAGCGCACGCGCTACTACCGCGCCGAGGTTTACCTGCACAACGGGCCTCAGGAATACGACCTGATGGGCTTTGCCCAGGAACAGATCACCCGGGACGTGCTCGATCAGTTTGAAAGCCATCGGCAGCTCCTTGGCCGTGTCTATAGCTGATGGTTGAGCCGAGCGGCGCCTTCACTGGCGCCGCTGTTCCAAGGTCGGAATGGGGTCAAATGTGGGAGCTGGCTTGCCTGCGATTGCAGTGGTGAATTCACTGCAGCTATCGCAGGCAAGCCAGCTCCCACATTGACCCCGTTCCTTCAGGAGGATTTACCCCAGGTTCTTGCCCAGGAGGGCATGGTAGAGCTCACTGTCACCCAAAATCCCCACCACCTTGTCGTTGTCCTGCAGCACCAGCTTGTTGCCGGTCTGATAGCGAATCTGCAACGCCTCACGCATCCCGATATTGGAATCCACCAACGTCGGCATCCGCCCCAAACCTTCCACCGATTGCCCCGGTACCCAGTTCTGCAGGTTCAACGGTGTACCGTTCTGCCGTGCGCCCTTGATCACGTTGCCTTCGGCCAGGTCCAGCCACGAGTCGCCGCCCGGGTCCAGGCTGATGGAGCCGTTGACGCGGGTGCAGTTGTCCACCGTGCGCATCAGGCTGCGGCCACACAGCACATTCAGCGGGTTGGTGTGGGCCACAAAGGTGCGCACATAGTCGTCCGCCGGGTTCAGCACGATCTCTTCCGGCACGCTGTACTGGATGATCCGGCCGTCTTTCATGATCGCAATGCGGCTGCCGAGTTTCAGCGCCTCATCCAGGTCGTGGCTCACAAATACGATGGTCTTGCTCAGCTTGCGTTGCAGCTCCAGCAGCTCGTCCTGCAAGCCCTGGCGGATCAGCGGGTCGAGTGCGGAGAAGGGTTCGTCCATCAGCAGGATATCGGCGTCCATCGCCAGGGCGCGGGCCAGGCCGACGCGCTGCTGCATGCCGCCGGAAAGCTCGTCGGGCTTCTTGTTGCGCCACTGCGACAGGCCCACCAGTTCCAGCTTGTCGTCCACCAGCTTGCGCCGTTCTTTCTCGGGCCGGCCCTGCATCTCCAGGCCGAAGCTGATGTTTTCGCGCACCGTCAGCCAGGGCATCAGGGCGAACTTCTGGAACACCATGGCGATGCGCTGGGTGCGCATCATTTTCAGCTCGGCGGGGGTGCAGGAAGCGATGTCGATCTGCCGACCTTCATGCTCCACAAACAGCTTGCCGCGGCTGACCGTGTTCAAGCCGTTGATGCAGCGCAGCAGGCTCGACTTGCCCGAACCGGAGAGCCCCATCAGCACGCAGATTTCGCCTTTCTCCACATCCAGGCTGGCGTTTTCAACGCCGACAATCTGCCCGGTCTTTTTCAGGATCTCGTTGCGCGTCATGCCCTGGTCCAGCAGCTTGAGCGCCTCACGCGGGTCTTTGGAAAAGATCACGTCGACATTTTCGAATCGGATAATGCTCATGCATCACCCCCTACTTTGGCGTCGGGTTGTTTGCAGATGCGGTCGAGCATGATGGCCAGCAATACGATCGCCAGGCCTGCTTCAAAGCCCAGGGCGATATCAGCGGTGTTCAGCGCGTTGACCACCGGTTTGCCGAGGCCGTCGGCGCCCACCAGGGCCGCGATCACCACCATCGACAACGACAGCATGATGCATTGGGTAATGCCGGCGGCGATGCTCGGCATGGCGTGGGGCAGTTCGATCCGCGAGAGCAACTGACGGCGCGAGCAGCCAAAGGCCTTGCCGGCGTCCATCAACTCTTGCGGCACATCACGGATACCCAGGTAAGTCAGACGGATAGGCGCGGCAATCGCAAACACCACCGTGGAAATCAGCCCGGGCACCACACCCAGCCCGAAGAGGGTCAGGGTAGGGATGAGGTAGACGAAGGTCGGTACGGTCTGCATCAGATCGAGCACCGGCCGCATCAGGGTGTAGAACATCGGTTTGTGCGCGGCAACAATGCCCAGCGGCACGCCGATCACCACGCAGACCAGGGTGGCGAACAGCACCTGCGCCAGGGTCTCCATGGTTTCCTGCCAGTACCCCAGGTTCAGGATCAGCAGGAAGGAGGCGATGACAAAAACGGTCAGGCCCCATTTGCGTTGAATGAAATGAGCGAGCAGCGCAATCAGACCGATCAATGCCAGCGGATTGAACCAGGTCAGCGCGAACGTCACGCCGTGGATCATCGTTTCCAGGGTCGATGCGATTGCGTCGAAGTAGGCGGCCCCGTGTTGGGTCAACCATTCAACGAAGGCAGCGATGTACTGGCCTAGCGGGATTTTATGTTCAGTCAGCATGGTAGTGAATGTCCACATGCGAAGAGGAAAAACATCCCGGGCCAGCGTACCGGCCCGGGGTCAGCGGTTACTTGGCGAGGTAAGCTTTGACGGCCTCCAGTCCTGGTTTGCCATCGACAGTGGTCACACCGGCCAGCCAGGTGTCGAGCACTTGCGGGTTCTTCTTCAGCCACGCCTTGGCGGCTGCGTCAGGCTTCATTTTGTCGTCCAGGACGTTACCCATCAGGGTGCTTTCCATGTTCAGGGTGAACGACAGGTTTTTCAGCAGCTGGCCCACGTTGCTGCATTCCTGGGTGTAGCCCTTGCGAACGTTGGTGTAGATGGTGGCCTGGCCGTAGTTGGGGCCGAATGAATCATCACCCCCGGTCAGGTACTTCATCTTGAAGCGGGTGTTCATCGGGTGCGGTTCCCAGCCGAGGAACACGATGGCCTGGTCGCGTTTGGTGGCGCGTTCCACCTGCGAGAGCATCCCGGCTTCGCTGGACTCGACCACTTTGAAGCCTGCGGTTTTCAGGCCGAAAGCGTCTTTGTCGATGAGGGTCTGGATGGTGCGGTTACCGTCGTTGCCCGGCTCGATCCCGTAGATCTTGCCGCCCAGTTCGTCCTTGAATTTGACGATGTCGGCGAAGTCTTTCAGGCCCTTGTTGTACAGCGCTTCCGGCACGGCCAGGGTGTATTTGGCGTTTTCCAGGTTGGCGCGCACGGTTTCCACAGTGCCGGCATCACGGTACTGCTTGATGTCGTTTTCCATGGTCGGCATCCAGTTGCCGAGGAAGATGTCCATGTTCTTGCCGTCGGCCAGGGACTTGTAGGTCACCGGGACGGAAATCATCGTGGTGCGGGGTTTGTAGCCGAGGCCCTTGAGGACTTCGCTGGTGGTGGCCGTGGTGACGGTGATGTCGGTCCAGCCGACATCGGAGAAGTTGACGGTCTGGCATTGCGCCGGTTCTGCAGCGTGAGCCAGGACTGGCAGACTCAGCATGGCGGCCAACAACAACGACGGGGAACCTTTCATGGGGGTGGACTCCTGGTGTTTTTCTGGCGGCAATAACACCGCGCTTATAGGTGTTGCGGTTGGGCGTGCGGCACAGCTCTGCCACGCAACTGTGCAAACGAGTCGAGACTGATCATGTACCAGTGAAAATCTGACGCCTACAGGGGGCGTCGTATCCAGTACAGGGATGGTCGTATCCAGTGTCGGTGACGTCGCTTACAGATTTTTTCCACGACAAAACTGCACTTTTTACCGATCTGCACCGCAAAAAACGGCCAAAACGTCGCCTTCCACAACAGCGGCGCTGATGAGCATGGGTACGTCGGTGTGAGACGCCGTGACGGCGAGTAAAAGCTTGATGATGCCGCCATCTGGGCGATCTGAGCGTAGCAGCTCATTCAAGCCCGGCCCGTTCACCTGCGGAGTTTCACGGCAATGGCTATCAGCGTTTTCGACCTGTTCAAGATCGGCATTGGGCCTTCGAGTTCTCACACCGTCGGCCCCATGCGCGCCGCGGCGTTGTTCGTTCAAGGACTGCGTGAACGTGATGTGTTGGAACAAGTAACGCGCGTTGAAGTTCAGCTGTACGGCTCATTGTCGGCCACCGGCATCGGTCACGGCAGCGACAACGCCGTGATCATGGGCCTGATGGGCGAGTGGCCGGACGCGATCGATCCGTCGCAGATCGGCATCCGCATCGAGACCCTGCGCGAGACCAACACACTGCTGCTGGACGCACGTTTGCCGGTGCCATTCATCTGGGCGCGGGACATGCGCCTGATCGATGAAAACCTGCCGTTCCATCCCAATGCCATGACCCTGGTGGTGTTCGGTGACAACGGTGAGCTGCACCGCGACACCTACTACTCGGTGGGCGGTGGATTTGTAGTGGATGAAGCCCAGGCCGCCAGCGGAGTGGCAGACATGGACCGCACCGAGCTGCCCTATGATTTTTCCAGTGCGGTGGAATTGCTCCAGCTGTGCAAGACCCACAACCTGCGGGTCGCTGAACTGATGTTGGCGAATGAAAAAACCTGGCGCTCGGAAGAAGAGATCCGCAGCGGCCTGATGAAGCTGTGGCGCGCCATGCAGGATTGCGTAGAGCAGGGCCTCAAGCACGAAGGCATCCTGCCTGGCGGCCTCAATGTGCGGCGCCGTGCCGCCAAGTTGCACCGCAGCTTGCAGGAGCTGGGCAAGCCGAACGTGATCGGCTCGACCTTGAGCGCGATGGAATGGGTCAACCTGTTCGCCCTGGCGGTGAATGAAGAAAACGCCGCCGGCGGGCGCATGGTCACGGCGCCGACCAATGGCGCGGCGGGGATCATCCCGGCGGTGCTGCATTACTTCATGAAGTTCAGCGAAGAGGTGACCGAGGCCAACGTCGTCGACTATTTCCTGGGCGCGGCGGCGGTGGGCATCCTGTGTAAAAAGAACGCGTCGATCTCGGGTGCCGAAGTCGGTTGCCAAGGCGAAGTCGGCTCGGCGTGCGCCATGGCGGCGGCGGGGCTGGCGGAGATCCTTGGGGCTACGCCGGAGCAGTTGTGCAACGCGGCGGAGATCGGCCTGGAACACAACCTCGGCCTGACCTGCGACCCGGTGGGCGGGCTGGTGCAGGTACCGTGCATCGAGCGCAATGCGATTGCCGCGGTGAAGGCGATCAATGCGGCGCAGATGGCGCTGCGGGGTGATGGCCAGCACTTTATCTCCCTGGACCGAGTGATCCGCACCATGCGCGATACCGGGGCGGATATGCATGACAAGTACAAGGAGACATCGCGGGGTGGGTTGGCGGTGAGTGCTGTCGAGTGTTGATCCCGCTTTTATGTGGCGAGGGAGCTTGCTGTGGCGAGGGAGCTTGCTCCCGCTGGGCTGCGTAGCAGCCCCAAAATCTTGGGAGCGCTTCGCACTCCAGCGGGAGCAAGCTCCCTCGCCACAGCAAGCTCCCTCGCCACAGAAGAACGACGCTGCGCATAAAGTGAACACCCGAACCAAAAGCGCCACCTTTTAGCGCGTCGCAATTAGATAAGTAGCTCCCGAACGATTTCCCCTCATGACCACCTGTCACCCGTGCGTGTGGTGACAGACTTTTCCTACGTCGTTTCTCTCCCTTCCCACAAGTGATACCGAACTGCTCACACACCTTGAGCCTGCGTTCTCTCCTGCCTTTTTCGGGTCATATCCCCCACTCCATGCGCGGGCTTATATAGACACGTCATGAGGTCGTTTTCAGGAGTTATTGAATGTGCATTCAACTTTAGGCATGGCATTTGCTCTATCAATTCCAAAGCCTCTCTCCTGACCGGGATGAGCGCAATAACAAGAGCCTCGCCTGAGGCCATCACCCGCTTTGTGTGAGGAGATACCGCGATGACGTCGTTCAACTCCGGGGCTCAACCCCAGAACCGTGCGCCTCAATCCATCGGCTTTTTGCTGCTGGACAATTTCACGCTGATTTCCCTGGCCTCCGCAGTCGAACCCCTGCGCATGGCCAACCAACTCTCCGGCCGCGAGCTGTATCGCTGGACGACGTTGAGTGTGGACGGAAACCAGGTGTGGGCCAGCGACGGTCTGCAAATCACCCCCGATGCTTCCATGCACAAAGCCCCGGCCCTGGACACTGTGATTGTCTGCGGCGGCGTGGGTATCCAGCGCACTGTGACCCGTGAACATGTGTCGTGGCTGCAAAGCCAGGCGCGCCAGTCCCGTCGCCTCGGCGCGGTGTGCACCGGCAGCTGGGCCCTGGCCTGCGCCGGCTTGCTGGACGGTTTTGATTGCAGCGTGCACTGGGAATGCCTGGCGTCGATGCAGGAAGCCTTCCCGCGGGTGGCGATGAGCACACGCCTGTTCACCCTCGACCGCAACCGCTTCACCAGTTCGGGCGGCACCGCGCCGCTGGACATGATGCTGCACCTGATCAGCCGCGACCACGGCCGTGAATTGTCGGCGGCGATCTCCGAGATGTTTGTGTACGAGCGCATCCGCAACGAACAGGATCACCAGCGTGTGCCGCTCAAGCACATGCTTGGCACCAACCAGCCGAAACTGCAGGAAATCGTCGCGCTGATGGAGGCCAACCTGGAAGAGCCGATCGACCTCGATGAACTGGCGGTGTACGTCGCGGTTTCCCGGCGTCAGCTGGAGCGGCTGTTCCAGAAATACCTGCACTGTTCGCCGTCGCGCTACTACCTGAAGCTGCGCCTGATCCGTGCACGGCAGCTGCTCAAGCAAACGCCGATGTCGATCATCGAAGTGGCGTCGGTGTGCGGGTTTGTCTCCACGCCGCACTTCTCCAAGTGCTACCGCGAATACTTCGGCATTCCGCCACGGGATGAGCGCGTGGGTTCCAATACCACGCAGCAGGTTGCGATGATGCCGATTCCCCAGGCGCTGGTGTTGTCACCGTTGTCCGGGCCGTTGTCGGCGTTGAGTCAGGCGCGCAATGAGTCGACTTTCGCGAGCGTAAGGCTCTAGACCGAGGCGCCTGCATCGCAGGCAAGCCAGCTCCCACATTTGACCGAGTTGTTGCTTAAAACACCGATCAATGTGGGAGCCGGGCTTGCCCGCGATAGCGATCTGTCAGGCGCCAGAGTTCTGCCTGAACTGCACCAAGGCCGGCAACAACTGCTTGTCGATCGCCTGCCTCACCGCCGGCAAAATCGTCGCACTGCCGGTGTACATCTGCTCAACCATACCCTTGAGCGCCTTGGCCCGGGCCGCGCTCAAGCCGCGCACCGCACATTCACAAGCCTGCTCGGCGGTCGCGCCGCTGGACACCTCGAAACCCAACGACCGCAGCTGGCCCAGCAGGTCATCCTGGTCAATCAAATCCGCGTGCATCATGACGTTTATCCTTGTTAGGGGAGCGGGAGACTGAGGTCGATTCTGGTAGGCCGCCACCGAGTCGGCAAGGCCTGAATGCGCGAATGTCCGGCACACCTATGAACAGGTCGTTTTCGGCTAACTCGAAGGGGAAGGGAGTGTGCACACTGGAACCCAGCAAGCAGCTTGAAGGTTTGGTCACCCTCGGGATGCGCAGCTCACACAAAGCACTCTGCCCCGATCCAGTCACGGCTTGATCGGGGCTTTTTTTGGCTGGGATTTGTGGGGTTGCAACTGGCCTCATCGCAGGCAAGCCAGCTCCTACAGTTTGATTTGTGAACACCTTCAAATGTGGGAGCTGGCTTGCCTGCGATGGCGGTCTATCTTTGCAACACCAATATCCGGGACAACAACTCATCCCGGTCGATATAGCAGCCCTGGAAATGCCGCGCCCCGGACGCCGGATCAAACGCATTGCGCGCATGCAGCGTGCGGCGATTATCGAAGCACCACAGCTCGCCCGGATTCAGGCGTTTGACCAACCGAAAACGCTCCTCCCGAGTCATCGCAATAAACCGGCGATACGCGCGATACAACAACGGCATCTGCGCGACTGGCGCCTCAAACGGCCCGCGCAAAAAGTTGGCCATGCGAATCTCGGCGACCTCACCCAACGCATCCAGCGCAATGATCGGCGCCAGCCGACGATAGTCGCTGTGGCGGTCCTTGTTGCGAAACTCCACGGGTATCTCGCACAGCGCACGAAAGGCCTCCGGGTCTTCATCCCGCAGCGCCCGGACAATCGCAAAACCATCGACAAAAATACTCTCGCCACCGTCGGCGTCGTTCACCAGGCAATGCAGGAATTGCAGCCCCGGTTGCAGCTCGCGCGTTGGCAAATCACTGTGCAGCGGCAGGTTGAAAGCGGTGTAGGCGTTGCTGTCGGCATCGGCCTTGGATTGCACGTTGAACAACACGCCGAAGTTGCTCTCGCGGATAAATGAAATGCGCTTGGCAATCAGCGCCAGCGAGCCGGGTTCGGTGGGCACGCCGCGTACTTGCGTAAGGCCGCTGTCACGCAGGGCCAGCAGCCATTGCAGCAGGGCTTTCGGGCCTTCCATCAGCGCCGCGTAGTCGAATACGGGCAGCTCAAACGTACGGTCCCAGAGCCGGGATTTCGGCTTGGCAGCCCGGCGTTCAGCGCGGGATTCATCGTCATAGGCATGCGCCCGCAGCCACCCGGGATCGTATTGGCTGCGATGCCCGCCGCTCCATTCCACCGTCAGCAGACCCTGCTCGATTCGCGCACCGAGCGCCGTGAGGTTTTCGTCCACGTCGACGATTTCCAGCACCTGTTCACGGGTCACGCTGTAGACGCAGAGGGGGCAAGGGCAGTTGTCCCGCAGCCACTGGTGATGGAACGGGCTGACCCGCCCATCGGCCCATTCCACGCTGAGGTGATCACTGTGCACCTGCACAGCGGCCAGGTTGCTGATCAGCGGGTAAGTACGGAAGTCGGCAACAGCGGCGGCGGTTTGCATGGCGATTCCTTATTTTTGGGGTGGCAGTCCAATCACGCGGCCGAGCAGGGGGGGCCTGGGCAGGTCGATCTGTTCGGCGCTGATGCTGGCGAGCTTGCCCAGCACCGCCTCGCTGAACGGCGCGGAATGCGGGCCGGCGAGGTCGACGTGGAGCAGCATTTGCTCGTTGCCGGCCAGCTCCTTTTCGTCGCCCACCCGATGCAGGCTGTGATAGAGGTGCAGGCGCTTGCGGTCGTGGGCGATCAGTTGGGTGTGCACCTCGACGTCGGCGCCCTGCTTCACTTCGTGCAGGTAGTTGAGGTGCAGTTCCAGGGTGAACAGCGAGTGGCCGCTGGCTTCGCGGTTTTCGCTGTCCAGGCCGAGGGTGTCCATCAGGGCATCGGTGGCGTAGCTGAAGATCAGCAGGTAGAACGCATCACGCAGGTGGCCGTTGTAGTCGACCCACTCGGGGAGGATTTTGGTGGTGTAGGTGGTCAATGCGGCCATGGTTCGGTTCCCGGTAGGTACTCGGTCAAAATGTAAGAGCTGGCTTGCCTGCGATGGCGGCAGTGAATCCAACATCGCTATCGCAGGCAAGCCAGCTCCCACAGAGAATCAAAAGCTGTTATTCAGCGAAGGTCATACCGTGTTTTTCCTTGGTGGTCTTCACTGCCTCCAGCACCGCCAGCAGGCAATCATCACGATAGCGCTCCAGCGCCGAAATGCTGTGTTTGCCCAATTGATCGCTGGTGCCGTCCACCACGTCGTCAATCAACTTGTCGGTCAATTCCGGTGCCGGCAAATAGGTCCATGGCAACTGCAAGGCCGGGCCAAACTGTGCCATGAAGTGGCGCATCCCGGCATCACCGCCCGCCAAGGTGTACGTCAGGAATGTGCCCATGAATGACCAGCGCAACCCAGCGCCGAAGCGAATCGCATCATCGATCTCACCGGTGGTTGCCACGCCGTCGTTGACCAGGTGCAACGCTTCACGCCACAAGGCTTCCAGCAGTCGGTCGGCGATAAAACCAGGCACTTCCTTGCGCACGTGCAACGGACGCATGCCGAGGGATTCATACACCTTGATCGCTGCCTGAATCGCTTCCGGCGCGGTGTTCTTTCCGCCGACCACTTCCACCAATGGCAACAAGTAAACCGGGTTGAACGGGTGACCCACCACGCAACGTTCCGGGTGCGTGGAGCCTTCATAAAACTCGCTCGGCAACAGGCCCGAGGTGCTCGAACCGATCAGTGCGTTTGGCTTGGCCGCGGCGCTGATCTTGCTGTGCAATTCCAGCTTCAGCTCCAGGCGTTCCGGTGCGCTTTCCTGAATGAAGTCGGCGTCTTTCACGCACTCTTCAATGGTGGCGACAAAGCGCAGGCGGTCTTGGGAGGCACCGGGTGCCAGGCCCTGTTTTTCCAGAGCGCCCCAGGCGTTGGCGACACGCTTGCGCAGGGCCGCTTCGGCGCCGGGGGCCGGGTCCCAGGCGACTACATCCAGCCCGTGGGCGAGGGCGCGAGACACCCAGCCGCTGCCGATAACGCCACTGCCGAGGGCGGCAAAGGTTTTGATTTCGGTGATAAAGCTCATGGCAAATTCCTAAAGAGTTCGGTGATCAATGTGGGAGCTGGCTTGCCTGCGATAGCGGTGTGTCAGCAGCTGTATTCGGTGCAGGTGTACCGCGATCGCGGGCAAGCCCGCTCCCACAAGGTTCGGTGGTGTTCGGGACAGTCAGCCGCGTTTGGTCAAGCCCATCTTCACGCGGCCTTCGGCCGGGGTCATGACCCGTGCACCAAGGCGGCTGAGGATTTCGCTGGCGCGTTCCACCAGTTGGCCGTTGGTGGCCAGTACGCCCTTGTCCAGCCACAGGTTGTCTTCCAGGCCGACCCGTACGTTGCCGCCCAGCAGCACCGCTTGCGCCGCCATCGGCATCTGCATGCGACCAATCCCGAAGCCGGCCCATACCGCGTCTGCCGGCAGGTTGTCGACCATGGCTTTCATGGTGGTGGTGTCGGCCGGCGCGCCCCACGGGATGCCCAGGCACAGCTGGAACAGCGGGTTGTCGAGCAAGCCTTCCTTGATCATCTGCTTGGCGAACCACAGGTGACCGGTGTCGAAAATTTCCAGCTCGGCCTTGACGCCCAGCTCCTGGATTCGCTTGGCGCCCGCCCGCAGCTGGGCCGGGGTGGAGACGTAAATGGTGTCGCCATCACCGAAGTTCAGGGTGCCGCAATCGAGGGTGCAGATTTCCGGCAGCAGCTCTTCCACGTGGGCCAGGCGGGTCAGCGGGCCGACGAGGTCGGTGTTGGGGCCGAACTCCATGGGGTTCTCGCCGCCGCCGATTTCCAGGTCGCCGCCCATGCCGGCGGTGAGGTTGACGATGATGTCGACGTCCGCCTCACGGATGCGCTCCATCACTTCGCGGTACAGCGCCACGTCGCGGCTGAACTTGCCGGTTTCGGGGTCACGTACGTGGCAATGCACCACGGTGGCACCGGCCTTGGCGGCTTCCACCGCAGCGGCAGCGATTTGTTTGGGAGTGACCGGCACGTGTGGGCTTCTGGCGGTCGTGTCGCCAGCACCGGTGAGTGCGCAGGTGATGATGACGTCGTGGTTCATGAGGCAGGTTCCTTACAGGCGTGGTGGTGCCGTTCGCGGTCGAAAGTGACCGCGAAACGGTGATTCAAAAAACGGTTATTTGCTGGTCAATTGCAGATTGGCGGCGGCCGGCTTGCCGTCGAAGGTGGTCACGCCTTCCAGCCAGCGTTGCTGGTCTTGCGGGTGGTCCTTGAGCCATTGCTTGGCCGACTCGAAAGCGTCCTTGTGATCCAGCAGCGGCTGCATCATTCGGCTCTCGTCGGCGGCGGTGAAGGTCAGGTTGCTCAGCAGCTTGTGCACGTTGGGGCATTGCTCGGCGTAGGTCGGCGAAGTGACGGACCACACGGTGGCCATGCCTTCGTTCGGGCCCAGGGCATCATCGCTGCCGGTGAGGTAAGTCATGGCCACGTTGACGTTCATCGGGTGCGGCGCCCAGCCGAAGAACACCACGGCTTCCTTGCGGCGCACGGCGCGGTCGACAGCGGCGAGCATGCCGGCCTCGCTGGACTCCACCAATTGGAACTTGCCGAGGCCGAACTGATTCTTGGCGATCATCGCCTTGATCTGGGTGTTGGCGCCCGAGCCTGGTTCAATCCCGTAGATCTTGCCGCCCAGTTCCTTCTCGAACCTGGCGATGTCGGCGAAGGTTTTCAGGCCCTTGTCCGCCAGGTAAGTCGGCACCGCCAGGGTCGCGCGGGCGTCTTCCAGGGACGGCTTGTCGAGCACCTTGACCTGCTTGGCGTCGACAAACGGGGTGATGGTCTGGGTCATCAGCGGGTTCCAGTAGCCCAGGAACATGTCCAGGCGCTGGTCGCGGATCCCGGCAAAGATGATTTGCTGGGACGCGCTGGTCTGTTTGGTCTTGTAGCCGAGGCCGTCGAGCAATACCTGGGTCATGGCGCTGGTGGCGATTACGTCGGTCCAGTTCACCACGCCCATGCGCACGTTCTGGCAAGAAGCCGCATCGGCTGCCATGACGTTGGTGCTCAAAATGGCGCTGGCGCTGAGTGCGAGCACGCAGCGGCTGATCAGTCGGTTCATGGTGGTTCCCTCGGCAGGTTGTTATTGTGGGTTCCGGCGTCTTTGTGCGCCGTGCAGCCAAGTTACGCAGCTTGGAGCCCGATAAAACGCACGGCGGCGACCCACTCTTGCACTGCAGCGACCTGCCCCCTTGAATGACCGATTGAACTGGCGTATCACAGTGACACGCTGCCCGTCCTACGAGAGCGCTCCATGTCCCAGGATTTCTACTTTCTGCTGATGCCGGGTTTCTCCGCCATCGGCTTTATCTCGGCGATCGAACCGCTGCGGGTTGCCAACCGCTTTCGTGGTGAGTTGTACCGCTGGCATGTGTTGAGCGCCGACGGCGGCGCGGTGCTGGCGAGCAATGGCATGTCGGTCAACGCCGACGCCGCGCTGGAACCGTTGAAGAAAGGCGCCACGTTATTGGTGGTGGCCGGCTTCGAACCGCTGAAGTTCGCCACGCCCGCACTGGAACACTGGCTGCGCCGCCTCGACCACGACGGCGTGACCCTCGGCGCCATCGACACCGGCGCCTGCGTCCTCGCTGAAGCCGGCCTGCTCGACGGCCACCGCCTGACCCTGCACTGGGAAGCCATCGACGCCTTCAAGGAATCTTATCCACAGCTGACGGTGACCCAGGAGCTGTTCGAAATCGACCGTCGGCGCATCACCTCGGCGGGCGGCACGGCTTCCATCGACCTGATGCTCGACCTGATCAGCCAGGCCCACGGGGCGGAGTTGGCGATCCAGGTGTCCGAACAGTTTGTGCTCGGCCGCATCCGCCCGCGCAAAGACCACCAACGCATGCAGATCGCCACGCGCTACGGCATCAACAACAAGAAGCTGGTGCAGGTGATCGGCGAGATGGAACAGCACACCGAACCGCCACTGAGCACGCTGGCGCTGGCGGAGACGATCAAGGTGACGCGGCGGCAGTTGGAGCGCTTGTTTCGGCTGCACCTGAACGACACGCCGAGCAATTTCTACCTGGGGTTGCGCCTGGAGAAGGCCCGGCAGTTGTTGCGCCAGAGCGACCTGAGCGTGCTGGAGGTGAGCATTGCGTGCGGGTTTGAATCGCCGTCGTATTTCACCCGCAGTTACCGGGCAAGGTTTGCCAGGTGCCCAAGGGAGGATCGGCGCCGGGAGGCGGTGTAAGCACCGCTCTTGAGAACAACAAAGATCAAATGTGGGAGCTGGCTTGCCTGCGATAGCGGTGTTTCAGTGCCTGATGTACTGGCTGATACACCGCTATCGCAGGCAAGCCAGCTCCCACAGTGGATTTGCGGTGTGGCTTATTTCTTCACCAGTGCCGAGCAGGCCGCTTTAAACGCCTCATGCTGATACTTGTTCAACGTCGCAGGCAGACCAAAGTCGTGCTTCTTGTTCTGCGCATTGATGGTCTGCGGCGACAACAGCGTCACCTCCACACCCTCCAGCAACTGAAACACCCCTTCAATCTTGAACGTGGTCGGCCCACCGGCGAATTCGCCTTTCTTGCTGCGCTTCTTGATGGCGATCCGAGTGATCGAATTTTCCCGCACAAACGCACTCACCTGAGCGGCGAAGGCTTTGACGTTGGCCGCCTCATCGTCGTCTTCAAGGGCGATTTTCTTGGTGGCCAGGGCAACGTGGCTCAGTGCCTGGCCGTCCAGCGAGGCGACGGCGATGATGGCTTCACTGCCTTTGATTTCGATGCCGCAGATAGTCATGGAGTCGCCTTGGAAAAGTGGAGAAGGCGCGAATGGTATCAGGCTCGACGCGGTTGGCGCGCTCCGGCCATCAGGCTCAGGCACGCTGCCGCCAGGGCTGATGCCGTCACCAGAGCACCCACCAGCGGCGTGATTTCCAGGCTGCTCTTGGCGATTACCACACCGCCCAGCGCCGCGCCCAAGGCTACGCCCAGGTGCATCGCCGAGGTATTGATCCCCACATTGGCCTCCCCGGACTCTGGCGCGGTGTGCAGCAAGTAGTTCTGGACCACGGGCGAGATGGTCCAGCTCAACGCCATCCACAACGCGTACAGCGCCAGGAAACTCGCCAGCGACCCTGTGGCCCATGGCAGCAGCGCCATGACCAGGGTGAACAGCGCCGGGATCAACACCAGCGCGCGCTTGAACCCCAGCCGGTCCGACAGCCAGCCGCCGCAATAACCACCGCAGATGGCTGCGATGCCGAAGAATACATAGAGATAGCTCAAGGACACGCCATGGATGCCCATGGTCTGTTGCACGTAGGGCGCGAGGTACGCGAACAGCACAAAATGCCCGGTCAACAACAGCACCGACACCAGTTGCGCCAACAGCAGCTTGGGAATCGCCAGTTGGCGACAGTAATCACGCAGTGAGGTGGGCGGGCGGCTGGCGAACGTCGGCAGGCTCAGGCGCAACAGTGCGGCAATCACCACCGCCAGCAGTGCCAGCAGCAGGAACGGCGCACGCCAGCTCAGCGACTCACTTACGGCAATACCCAGCGGAACCCCCAGCACCAGCGAACCGCTGATGCCCATGAACACAATACCGATCGCCCGGCCACGCAAGCGCACATCCACCAGCGACGCCGAGAGGGTCGAGGCCAGCACCACCACCAACGCACAACTGGCCGCGCTGATGATGCGACAGACCAGCAGCATCCAGTAATTCACCGCCAGCCCGGAGCCGAGGTTGCCCACCGCAAACGTCAGCAATGCGGCAATCAGCAAGGTGCGCCGTTCAATGCGCGAGGTCAGCGACAGCAGGGGTGCGGCGCACAGGGCAAAGGTCAGGGAAAACACCGCCGTCAGTTGCCCGGCAGCGCTCAGGGTGACACCCATCTCCCGGGATAACAGCGGCAGAATCCCGCCCACCAGGTTTTCATCGATACCGGCGACGAAGGCGGCGAGGGCGAGGAGGTAGATGCGTGGGTTCATGGGGCGGCATTGGTAGAAATGGGCGCTGATCATGGCGGTCAATGTGATTGACTGGCAAGTCAACAAAATTGTTCGGGGCCGGGCCGGAAGGTAAAGGTTCAGAAAATTAATTATATATAAAAGATAAAATATTGTCCTTTAAAGGCAATATTTTGCCATTAAAGATATCCCATTACCCATTATAGATTTGTTCTTTTTATCGCTGCTACACTTGCTCACACTCCACCGGAAGTCGAACCATGGCCCTTATTCATATCCTTTACGCCCCTGGTGAAATCGCCCTGCAGATCGCTGGCAACGCCAAAGCGCTTCGGTTGAGTAAAAACCTTTCTCGACGTGCGCTGGCGACCAAATCCGGGGTGCCCGAGTCCACGATCAAGCGTTTCGAGACAACCGGCAAGGTTTCCCTGGACGCGCTGTTATTGATCGCGATGAGCCTGGGCGTCGGCGAGCAAATGGCGCAACTGTTCAGCGCGCCAGCACCGGTCAGCCTTCAAGAACTGAAAAATCACACCAGGCTTCGAGGTCGTCAATGAAACCGGTCACCGCGCTCCACGTCATGTTGCAAGGTTCCCGGGTGGGTGAGTTGGTCGATATCCCCCGTAAAGGCCTGTATTTCTCCTATGACCCGAGCTGGCTGTTGAAGGGTTTCAACCTGGCGCCCCTGCACATGGAGTTTTCATCGAGGCCCCAGCTGGCTGCGGACACCACGCTGTTCAATGGGCTGCATGGCGCCTTCAGCGACTCCCTGCCCGATGGTTGGGGGTTGCTGCTGATGGATCGTTTCTTTCGCCGCTCAATGGCGATTGAGCGGCATGCATTGGGACCTTTGGACCGATTGGCCTACATGGGCGACCGGGGCATGGGAGCATTGGAATACGTGCCTATGTTCGAGAACGATCCCGGTCAGGCGGCCCTGGATCTGGCCTCTCTCTACCAGGCTTCCCAAGACGTTCTGTCGGGTGAAACCTGCGAAGTGATTGAATCGTTGCGTTTCGCCGGTGGTTCCCCCGGCGGTGCCCGTCCCAAGGCGGTCATCGGGCTGTCGCCTGACAAGTCCCGGGCCATTTCTTCATTTGGTGAGATGCCGGATGAATACGAACACTGGTTGATCAAATTCCGCAGCCAGGACGAGCATCGCGACAGCGGAGCGATCGAGCAGGTATACGCAATCACGGCTCGTAGTGCCGGCGTCGAAATTTCCGCTTCGGACTTGTTAGAGGTCCGGACACCGACAGGCATTGAGCGCTTCTTTGCCACTCGCCGTTTTGACCGTGACGGCGCCACCCGGCGGCATATGCTGACAGCCGCTGCGATTCTGTACGCAGACTTCCGCATGCCCAGCTTGGATTATGGCGACCTGTTGCGCCTCACGTTCGCGGTTACCAAGGATGCCAGCCAGGTACAGAAAATGGCGCGGCTGATGGTGTTCAACGCGCTTGCCCACAACCGGGACGATCACGCTAAAAACTTCTCGTTCTTTGGCGCAACCAGTGGCTGGCAGATGGCGCCAGCGTATGACCTGACATTTTCCAGCACCAGTGGTCGCGGCAATGAGCACACCACGGCGTTTGCAGGCGCCGGCTACCCGACACGCAAGGTGATCACCGAAGTCTGCAAGCCATTCAGCTTTCTGGAGCCTGAGCTTTACATCGAGCAGACCCTGGACGCGTTATCGCAATGGAATCAGCACTGTGCCGACTTCAAGGTCGATAAGGACCAGCGGGAAAGTGTGCTGCTGACGCTTAACTCGGTGTGGAAAGACTTCTAACGCTTATTCCTGCCCAATCGACTCCAAAAACTCCGACCGTTCATCACTCATCCGCGCCAAACAATCATTCTGCTGGATCGCATATTCCTTGCTTCCCGCCACCGCCGGGAAGGTGTCCACGGCGCAATCCGCATCCCGTAACTTTTCCCACTTCTGCTGGGCATCCTTCAGACGAGCGGTAATGTCTGCCAGCTGCGTCTTGTTGCTGCCATAGGTCGAACCCATGCGTTCCAGCAGCCCCTGGTAGTTATCCTTGAGCAGTTGTTCGGCGGTGGTTTTGTTGTAGGTGGCGCATTCCAGGGTTTGTTTGTCGTTCTCGATGCCATCGCAGGGCGTGTTGTCAGTGTCTTCCGCCGCGTGTACGCCGGTTGCGATGAGTGCCAAAGCCAGGAAAATCGATTTCATTGCGCCGTCTCATATCAGTTGATCAGCAAATTCTGGCTCAAGCGTAAGACAAAGAACAGACACCCGTCAGAGATGTCATGTTGGCCTTTGTCGCGGATTGACGCTTTCGGCAATTCCCTTGTCGTTTTTGCACCCGGCTCCTTCTGCCCCGGGGCATATGCTGGCCCCAAAGCGCCGGCAGACGATTCGGCGCATGAATCGCCAATAAGGGGACGCCTGATGAGCCCAGCCGAATTGCACGCCGACAGCATCGTTATCGACGGGCTGATCATTGCCAAGTGGAACCGCGACCTGTTCGAAGACATGCGCAAGGGTGGCCTCACTGCCGCCAACTGCACTGTGTCGGTATGGGAAGGGTTCCAGGCCACCATTAACAACATCGTGGCCAGCCAGACCCTGATCCGCGAGAACAGCGACCTGGTGATCCCGGTGAAAACCACCGCCGATATCCGTCGCGCCAAGGAACAGGGCAAGACCGGCATCATCTTCGGCTTCCAGAACGCCCACGCGTTTGAAGACCAGCTCGGCTACGTCGAGATCTTCAAGCAGCTCGGGGTGGGCGTGGTGCAGATGTGCTACAACACCCAGAACCTGGTGGGCACCGGCTGCTACGAGCGCGACGGCGGCCTGTCGGGTTTCGGTCGCGAGATCGTCGCCGAGATGAACCGCGTCGGCATCATGTGCGACCTGTCCCACGTGGGCTCCAAAACCTCTGAGGAAGTCATCCTCGAATCGAAAAAGCCGGTGTGCTACTCGCACTGCCTGCCGTCGGGCCTCAAAGAGCACCCGCGCAACAAGTCCGATGAAGAGCTGAAGTTCATCGCCGACCACGGCGGCTTTGTGGGCGTGACCATGTTCGCGCCGTTCCTCGCCAAGGGCATCGATTCGACCATCGACGACTACGCCGAAGCCATCGAATACACCATGAACATCGTGGGCGAAGACGCCATCGGCATCGGCACCGACTTCACCCAGGGCCATGGCCAGGATTTCTTCGAAATGCTGACCCACGACAAGGGCTACGCCCGCCGCCTGACCAGCTTCGGCAAGATCATCAACCCGCTGGGCATCCGCACCGTGGGCGAGTTCCCCAACCTCACCGAGACCCTGCTCAAGCGCGGCCATCCTGAGCGTGTGGTGCGCAAGATCATGGGCGAGAACTGGGTCAACGTCCTGAAGGACGTCTGGGGCGAATAAGCCACCGTACTTTTTCCCCCGACCGTCCGCGTCGGGGGCATTACCAAGCATTTTCCGGAGTTAAGTTTCCATGGCCAAGATCGCCCCTCAATTGCCTATCGAAGTCGACAGCGAAACCGGTGTCTGGACCTCCGACGCCCTGCCGATGCTGTACGTGCCGCGCCATTTCTTCGTCAACAACCACATGGGTATCGAAGAAGTCCTGGGGGCCGACGCCTACGCCGAAATCCTCTACAAGGCCGGCTATAAATCCGCCTGGCACTGGTGTGAAAAAGAAGCTGAATGCCACGGCCTGGAAGGCGTCGCAGTGTTCGAGCACTACATGAAGCGCCTGTCGCAGCGCGGCTGGGGCCTGTTCAAGATCCAGGACATCGACCTCGACAAAGGCACCGCCAGCGTCAAGCTCGAACACTCGGCATTCGTCTACGTGTACGGCAAGGTCGGGCGCAAGGTCGACTACATGTTCACTGGCTGGTTTGCCGGCGCGATGGACCAGATCCTCGAAGCCCGCGGCAGCAAGGTCCGCACCGTTGCGCAGCAAGTCTATGGCGGCTCCGAAGAGGGCCACGACGACGGCCTGTTCACCGTCAAGCCGTTGTAAGTCGAGGAACCTGCCATGGCTTTCGAAGCAATGTTTGCGCCGATCCAGATCGGCAAACTGACCATCCGCAACCGCGTGCTCAGTACCGCCCACGCCGAGGTGTATGCCACCGACGGCGGGATGACCACCGACCGCTATGTGAAGTACTACGAAGAGAAAGCCAAGGGCGGCATCGGCCTGGCGATCTGTGGCGGTTCCTCGGTGGTCGCCATCGACAGCCCCCAGGAATGGTGGAGCTCGGTGAACCTGTCCACCGACCGCATCATCCCGCACTTCCAGAACCTGGCCGACGCCATGCACAAGCATGGCGCCAAGATCATGATTCAGATTACCCACATGGGCCGTCGCTCGCGTTGGGATGGCTTTAACTGGCCGACCCTGATGTCGCCGTCCGGCGTGCGTGAGCCGGTGCACCGTGCCACCTGCAAGACCATCGAGCCGGAAGAGATCTGGCGTGTGATCGGCAACTACGCCAGCGCCGCCAAGCGCGCCAAGGCGGGTGGCCTGGACGGTGTGGAACTGTCTGCCGTGCACCAGCACATGATCGACCAGTTCTGGAGCCCGCGGGTCAACAAGCGGACCGACGAGTGGGGTGGCACCTTCGAAGGCCGCATGAAGTTCGGCCTGGAAGTGTTGAAAGCGGTGCGCGCCGAAGTCGGTGACGACTTCTGCGTGGGCATGCGCCTGTGCGGCGACGAGTTCCATCCGGACGGCCTGTCCCATGAGGACATGAAGCAGATCGCCAAGTACTACGACGACACCGGCATGCTCGATTTCATCGGCGTCGTCGGCTCGGGCTGCGACACCCATAACACCCTGGCCAACGTTATCCCCAACATGAGTTATCCACCGGAGCCGTTCCTGCACCTGGCGGCCGGTATCAAGGAAGTGGTCAAGGTTCCGGTGCTGCACGCGCAGAACATCAAGGACCCGAACCAGGCCACGCGCATCCTCGAAGGCGGCTATGTGGACATGGTCGGCATGACCCGTGCGCACATCGCCGACCCGCACTTGATCGCCAAGATCAAGATGGGCCAGATCGACCAGATCAAACAGTGTGTCGGCGCCAACTATTGCATCGACCGCCAGTACCAGGGCCTGGATGTGCTGTGCATCCAGAACGCCGCGACCTCCCGTGAATACATGGGCGTGCCGCATATCATCGAGAAGTCCACCGGGCCGAAACGCAAGGTGGTGGTGGTCGGTGCCGGCCCTGCGGGGATGGAAGCCGCGCGCGTTGCCGCCGAACGTGGCCACGACGTGACCCTGTTGGAGAAAAAAGAGTTTATCGGCGGGCAAATCACCACCGCCTCCAAAGCCCCGCAACGCGACCAGATCGCCGGGATCACGCGCTGGTTCCAGCTGGAGCTGGCGCGCTTGAAAGTCGACCTGCGCCTGGGCGTGGCCGCTGATGCCGAGACCATCCTGGACCTGCGTCCGGACGTGGTGGTGCTGGCGGTGGGCGGGCATCCGAACGTGGAGCAGAACGAACACTGGGGCGCGGCCGAAGGGCTGATCGTCAGTAGCTGGGACGTGCTCGACGGCAAAGTCGCGCCGGGCAAGAACGTGCTGGTGTACGACACCATCTGCGAGTTCACCGGCATGTCGGTGGCGGATTTCCTTGCGGACAAAGGCAGCCAGGTCGAGATCGTCACCGACGACATCAAGCCGGGCGTGGCCATCGGCGGTACATCGTTCCCGACCTACTACCGCAGCATGTATCCGAAAGAAGTGATCATGACCGGCGACATGATGCTGGAAAAGGTCTACCGCGAGGGCGACAAGCTGGTGGCGGTGCTGGAGAACGAATACACCGGCGCCAAAGAGGAGCGGGTGGTGGACCAGGTGGTGGTCGAAAACGGCGTGCGTCCGGACGAAGCCATCTACTACGGGCTCAAGGAGGGTTCGCGCAACAAGGGCCAGATCGACGTTGAAGCCCTGTTCGCGATCAAGCCGCAGCCGTGCCTGAGCGAGCCGGGTGAAGGGTATTTGCTGTTCCGCATCGGTGACTGCGTGGCCCAGCGTAATACCCACGCCGCCATCTATGACGCCCTGCGCCTGTGCAAGGATTTCTGATCCGACACTGAACTCATGTGGAAATTGATCAATGTGGGAGCCGGCTTTTCTGTGGGAGCCGGGCTTGCCCGCGATGCAGGCGACTCGGTCTTCAGTGAAACCGAGTTGATGCCATCGCAGGCAAGCCAGCTCCCACACTGATTCGGTTTCCATGCAGGACCAGTGTGGTCTGTGGAGCTTCACCATGTTGAACACCTTGCTTCCTGTTCTTTTGTTTGCCGCACTGGGCCTCGCCGTCCTCGGCGCCCTGCGCCGGGTGAACATGTGGCGCCGTGGTCGTGCTTCCAAAGTCGACCTGCTTGGCGGCCTGTTGGCCATGCCCAAGCGCTACATGGTCGACCTGCACCACGTGGTCGCCCGCGACAAATACATCGCCAACACCCACGTCGCCACCGCCCTGGGCTTTGTGCTCTCGGCGCTGCTGGCGATCCTGGTGCACGGTTTCGGCCTGCATAACCGCATCCTCGGCTACGCGTTGCTGCTGGCCTCGGTGCTGATGTTTGTCGGCGCCACCTTCGTCTACCTGCGCCGGCGCAACCCACCTGCGCGCCTGTCGAAAGGCCCATGGATGCGCCTGCCGAAAAGCCTGATGGCGTTCTCGGTAAGCTTCTTCCTGGTGACGTTGCCGGTGGCCGGGATCCTGCCTGCCGACTTCGGCGGCTGGCTGCTCGCCGCGCTGCTGAGCCTGGGCGTGTTGTGGGGCGTGTCGGAAATGTTCTTCGGCATGACCTGGGGCGGCCCGATGAAACACGCCTTCGCCGGTGCCTTGCACCTGGCCTGGCATCGCCGCGCCGAGCGCTTCGGCGGTGGCCGTTCCACCGGTTTGAAACCGCTGGATCTGGCCGATAAAACCGCGCCCCTGGGCGTGGAAAAACCGCTGGATTTCACCTGGAACCAGCTGCTTGGCTTCGACGCCTGCGTGCAGTGCGGCAAGTGCGAAGCCGCGTGCCCGGCGTTCGCCGCCGGCCAGCCGCTGAACCCGAAAAAACTCATCCAGGACATGGTGGTCGGCCTGGCCGGTGGCACCGACGCCAAGTTCGCGGGCAGCCCTTATCCGGGCAAAGCCATCGGCGAACACGGTGGCAATCCGCATCAGCCGATCGTCAACGGTCTGGTGGATGCTGAAACCCTGTGGTCGTGCACCACCTGCCGCGCCTGCGTGGAAGAGTGCCCGATGATGATCGAGCACGTGGACGCCATCGTCGACATGCGCCGCCACCTCACCCTGGAAAAAGGCGCGACCCCGAACAAGGGCGCCGAAGTCCTGGAAAACCTGATCGCCACCGACAACCCGGGCGGTTTCGCGCCGGGCGGGCGGATGAACTGGGCGGCGGACTTGAACCTGCCGTTGCTCAGCGACCGGAAAACCGTCGACGTGCTGTTCTGGGTCGGCGACGGCGCGTTCGACATGCGCAACCAGCGCACTCTGCGCTCGTTCGTCAAAGTGCTGAAAGCCGCCAAGGTCGACTTCGCGGTACTGGGCCTTGAAGAGCGCGACAGCGGCGACGTGGCCCGGCGTCTTGGCGATGAAGCCACCTTCCAGCTGCTGGCCGCGCGCAATATCCAGACCCTGGCCAGGTACAGCTTCAAGCGCATCGTCACCTGCGACCCCCACAGTTTCCACGTGCTGAAAAACGAATACGGCGCCTTCGACGGCAACTACCTCGTGCAGCACCACAGCACTTACATGGCCGAGCTGATTGACGCCGGCGCCTTGAACCTGGGCCAGCACAAAGGCAACAGCGTGACCTATCACGACCCGTGCTACCTGGGCCGCTACAACGGCGAGTACGAGGCACCGCGCCAAGTGCTGCGGGCGCTGGGAATCGAGGTCAAGGAAATGCAGCGCTCCGGCTTCCGCTCCCGCTGCTGCGGTGGCGGTGGCGGCGCGCCGATTACCGATATTCCCGGCAAGCAGCGGATTCCCGACATGCGCATGGAAGACATCCGCGAGACCGGCGCCGAGCTGGTGGCCGTAGGTTGTCCACAGTGCACGGCGATGCTTGAGGGCGTTGTAGAACCGCGCCCACTGATCAAGGACATCGCCGAGCTGGTGGCCGATGCCTTGCTTGAAGACGCCGCCCCGGCCAAGACCCCGAAACGCGAACCTGCGCAGGTGCATATATGAGCGACATTATCCGCCGCGACCCACGGGCTGAATGGATCGCGCGTAACCGCCTGCACCCGCTGCACGCGGCGATGCAGCCGGTGCAACACAGCTGGATGGGGCCTAACGGCGTCATCCGCAAGAACGTGCACGGTGTCGGTTTTATCGGCCCCAACGGCCTCAAGCGTATCGACCGCAGCGGCGCCCAGCAGGGCGGCGCGGCCAAGCGTTCGGCGGCGGTGGAAGTGCAGTTGCCGTTGCATCAGGTGGCAGCCCCGGCGTTCTACATCAACGTGGTGCCGGACATGGTCGGCGGCCGCCTGAGCAGCCACGACCGCGACCTGCTGGGCCTGGCCCGGCAACTGGCCGGCGACGACGGTGCGGTGCTGGCCGTGGTGTTCGGCGAGCACAAGGAAAACGCCTTTGCCACCGCCGGTGTCGACCGGCTGCTGGTGCTGGACGGTCATGAGTTCGACGGTTATTCACCGGAGCAACGGGTCCATGGCCTGCGGGCTGTGGATAACCAGTTCAACCCGCGCCACTGGTTGCTGCCCGACAGCCGCAACGGCGGTGGTGAGTTGGGCCGGCGCTTTGCCGCCAGCCTCAAGGAACGCCCGGCCACGCGGGTCTGGCAGATCAAGGGCCAGGAATGTATTGGCCGCGCCGGTGCCGGCCAGGAAGACCTGGCCAGGCCTTTGCCTCGGATGATCCTGGCAGCGGCGGAATGCGCCGATCCTGTCAGCGAGACCCGTCACGAAGTGCTGCCGGTAGAGTTATCCACAAGCCTGGCCCGCAGCTTGCCGCGTATTGAAGATTTGGGCGCGGTGGCCGTCGACCCGGCGGCGATTCCCATGGCCGAAGCGGAGTTTATTTTCTCTGGCGGCAACGGGGTCAAGGACTGGGCGCTGTTCCACCAGACCGCCGCCGCGCTGGGCGCCACCGAAGGCGCCTCGCGGGTGGCGGTGGACGACGGCTTCATGGCCCGTGACCGCCAGGTGGGTGCCAGCGGCACCTGGGTCACCGCCCGGGTTTACGTGGCGGTGGGGATTTCCGGGGCGATCCAGCACCTGCAAGGCATTGGTGCCTGCGACAAGGTGGTGGCGATCAACCTCGACCCGGGCTGCGACATGATCAAGCGTGCCGACCTGTCGGTGATCGGCGAAAGCGCCGCGATACTGCAAGCCTTGATCGTTGCGGTCGAGGCCTACCGCAATGGCGCCAAGCGCGATGCGGCTTAAGGAAATGGCCATGACCACGAATGTAATCAGCCTGGTGTCCATCGGCGCCCACCCGACGTCCGGCCGCCCACGGCGCGCCGAGCAAGATGCCCGTGCGGTAGAACTGGGCCTGCAACTGGCTGGGGATAACCTGCAAGTGCTGCACGCCGGCGACATCGGCGAACCGACCCTGCGCGCCTACCTGGGCATGGGGTTGGCGCAGATGCATGTACTTGAGCAACCGGCCGGGGCGGACGCCTTGCCGGTGCTCAGCGACTATCTGCGGGACGCGGGCGCCCAAGTGGTGCTCACCGGCAGCCAGGCGGAAACCGGTGAAGGCTCGGGCATGTTGCCGTTCCTGCTGGCCGAGCAATTGGGCTGGCCACTGATTGTCGGCCTGGCCCAGGTGGAATCTATTGAGGGCGGCGTGGCTCATGTGCTGCAAGCGCTGCCTCGGGGCCAGCGGCGGCGCCTGAAGGTGCGCCTGCCGTTTCTGGCGACGGTGGATAACGCGGCGCCCAAGCCCCGGCAAAGCGCCTACGGCCCGGCTCAGCGCGGGGTGCTGGAGGCGCATGATGTTGAGGTGTTGGAGGATGAGTTATTCACAGGTGCTGTGTTGCAGCCAGCCAAGCCACGGCCCAAGCGCCTCAAGGTAATCAAGGCCAAGAGCGGTGCGGACAGGATGAAGGCGGCCACGGCCAAGGCCAGTGGTGGTGGGCAGGTGCTCAAGGGTGTCAGCCCGCAAGACGGTGCCCAGGCCATCCTTAAATTGCTTATAGAAGAAGGTGTCGTTCGCTGACCCCTTGTAGGAGCGAGCTTGCTCGCGAAGAGCCTGAGACCTCCGCGTTAAACCTGACACGCTGCGTTATCGTTGACGTTTTTCGCGAGCAAGTTCGCTCCTACAGGAGATTTGTGGGTTTACCCACAATCCCTGTTAACCCACCTGTGGATAACCTGTTCGCCGCTGTCCACACCCCATGCAAATCAAGCCCTGCAGCCCTCTGTACGAAAAACAACCAACCTAACTGCCGGTTTTTCCTTGGGTTTTTCTGTGGATAAGGAAAATGCCCGGCGCACACTTGCCCCCAAAGTCTGTTGGTGCTTCTGTGGATAAGATGTTCGCTATCCGCTGTATGCCTTATAAAACGTGGCCTGTAGTTGTTTGATCAAAATATGATCAATATCGTCTTTTTCGCTGGTTTTCCCTCTCAAACCCGCGATTTCACTCATTCACAGGCGGTTTTCCACAGATAGGCCAAAGTTGCCCCCAAAGTCTGTTGGCGCTTCTGTGGATAAGGTGTTTGCGTTCCTCTGTAGCCCATACAGAACGTGGCTTTCAGGCTTTAGATCAAAAAATGATCAATGCGGGATAAAACCCGGACGTTTGAATAAGTCACGGATTTTCTTGATTTTATTTCGATAGGAAAGCGCAGTTGCCCACAATTGCTGTGGGTGCCTTTGTGGATAAGTTGTTGGGCAATGGCTGGAGGGCAGGGCGGCACTGGTCTGTCAGGGTGTTGGATGAATTATGTACAGCCACAAACTATTGTGGGAGCCGGGCTTGCCCGCGATGACGGAGTAACAGCCAACAGAAGGGTTGAATGTTAAATCGCTATCGCGGGCAAGCCCGGCTCCCACATTTTGATCAGCCGCGTGTCAGCGGTTTACTCATGTACGGCCACGCCTTTCAGGTAAGGCGCCGGCGCCGCCCCCAGGTTGCTCAGCATCCGCTCGCTGTACCAGTCCACAAAGTTCACCACGCCAAACTCATAGGTCTTGGAGTACGGCCCCGGCTGGTAGGCGGTGGAGTTGATGCCGCGCTGGTTCTCTTCGGCCAGGCGACGGTCCTGGTCGTTGGTGGCGTCCCACACTTTGCGCATGCGCTCCACGTCGTAGTCCACGCCTTCCACGGCGTCCTTGTGCACGATCCACTTGGTGGTGACCATGGTTTCCTGGGCGCTGATCGGCCACACGGTGAACACGATGATGTGGTCGCCCATGCAGTGGTTCCACGAGTGCGGCAGGTGCAGGATGCGCATCGAGCCCAGGTCCGGGTTCTTGATGCGACCCATCAGCTTGTTGCAGCCCTGCTTGCCGTCGAGGGTCATCGACACGGTGCCCTTGAGCAGCGGCATGCGCACGATGCGGTTACGCAGGCCGAAGCTGGCGTGGGCGTAAGGGATCTTCTCGGCGTCCCAGGCAGCGGCAGAGGCGGCCACATGGTCCTTGAAGGCCTGGTCGGCCCGTGGGTCGGTGACGTCGTCCCATTCCAGCAGGGTTTTCAACAGTTCCGGGTGCGACGCGTTGCAGTGGTAGCACTCGCGGTTGTTTTCCAGCACCAGCTTCCAGTTGGCTTTTTCGAACAAGGTGGTCTGGATCGCCACCTTGGTGTTTTCCATGTCGTAGGGTTCCATGTAGTGGCTCAGCGTCGACAGGAAGTCGTCGATGGCCGGCGGAGTCGAAGACAGGCTGATGAAGATATAGCCACCGGCGGTCTTCACGTTTACAGGCTTGAGGCCGTACTGCTTCATGTCGAAGTCGGCGCCCATCTCGGTGCCGGCGAACAGCAGGCGGCCGTCCAGCTCGTACGTCCACTGGTGGTAATGGCACACCAGCTTGGCGACCTTGCCCTTGTCGCTGGTGCACAAGCGCGAACCGCGATGGCGGCACACGTTATGGAACGCATGCACCACGCCGTCGGCGCCGCGGATCACGATGATCGGGTTTTTGCCCACCTGCAGGGTGATGTAGTTGCCTTTGGCTGGGATCTCGCAGGTCATGCCGGCGATCAACCACTCTTTCTGGAAAATTTCCTGCATGTCGATATCGAACAGCCGCTCATCAGAGTAAAACGGCTGCGGCAGCGAAAAGGTGCGCTCGCGCTCTTGCAGCATTTGCGCGGTGGCCTTGCGTGCGGGTTCCAGCGGATCGCCCAAGCTTAAGGTTGCGGTGACGTCCATCGTGTGTGTCCTCATGGCCATTCTGTGTGGCCGGCGAATAGTGGCTACGGTTGGTGCTGTGCAAGGCGTAAAGAAAGCGTCTTTATGTGAAGCGAGTGTGGGGCCGGCGCAGGCCGGAACCTTATCCATGAGCGACATGGCCCACTCTGTTCCCGACGCGCAACCCCCGTGGTATGGGGGCTGGTCGCGATAAGTATGTGAATGTCGCAGATAGGTAAATGGGTGGTTCGCGCGTTACGCAGAATCGCCACCATAAGGCCGACCTTCGGCGGTGGAGAACAGCATGTCCAACAGCTTCCTGAATCCGGTAACTACCCAGACCTGGGCCAATGGTCGGCACATCGTCCGTTGCGTCAAAGTCATCCAGGAAACCTGGGACGTGCGCACCTTCTGCTTTATGGCCGACCAGCCGATCCTGTTCTTTTTCAAGCCGGGGCAGTTCGTCACCCTGGAGCTGGAGATCGAAGGCCAGCCGATCATGCGTTCCTACACCATTTCCAGCTCGCCCTCGGTGCCTTACAGCTTTTCGGTGACCATCAAGCGCGTGCCCGGCGGCCGGGTGTCCAACTGGTTGCATGACACCTTGCACGAAGGCCAGGAGCTGGCGGTGCACGGGCCGGTGGGCCTGTTCAACGCCATCGACTTCCCGAGCCCGAAAGTGCTGTACCTCAGTGGCGGTGTGGGGATCACCCCGGTGATGTCCATGGCACGCTGGTTCTACGACACCAACGCCAACGTCGACATGACGTTTATCCACAGCGCCCGCTCGCCGAAAGACATCATTTACCACCGCGAGCTGGAGCACATGGCGTCGCGGATCGATAACTTCAGCCTGCACCTGATCTGCGAGAAGCATGGACTTGGCGAGCCGTGGGCCGGTTATCGCGGTTATTTGAACCACAAAATGCTCGAACTTATGGTGCCGGACTTCCTGGAGCGCGAAGTCTTCTGCTGCGGCCCTACGCCGTACATGAATGCGGTGAAACGCCTGCTGGAAGCCTCCGGTTTCGACATGGCGCGGTACCACGAAGAGTCCTTCGGTGCCACACCACCGGAAGCGCGTGCCGACGCGGTAGAGCAAGCCGAACAAGCGGCGGATGCACCGGAAATCGACCTGGCGGACTTGCATCAGGTGGAGTTCATTGCCTCTGGCAAGAGCATCCGTGTTGCGCCGGGTGAAACTGTGCATGCAGCGGCCGCCAAACTGGGCCTGCTGATTCCGAAAGCCTGCGGCATGGGGATTTGCGGTACGTGCAAGGTGATGAAGCTGGGCGGGGAGGTCGAGATGGACCACAACGGCGGGATCACCGAGGAAGACGAAGCCGAGGGTTACATCCTGTCGTGCTGCAGCGTGCCGAAGGGTGATGTGCGTATCGAGTTCTAACCCTGCACTTTGATCGCTCCCACGCAGAGCGTGGGAGCGATCGGTTAGAGGTTATTGGGCGTAGATGTGGACGACGAAGTGCTGGCCTGACGCTGTCAATTCATAGACTTTGTCGGTGATTTTCAGGGTTCTGAAGGGTTCCCTGATGGTGTCACCGACTTTTGCCGACTTCCTGAATTCATCCCAGTCGATAACCGTGGTGCTGACAGTGCCTTCGCCTTGCAGGTTGATGCCGTAGCTTTGAATTTCCATGGTATTGCCCTCTGCTGGATTTCCGTTTCCGGCCGATTGTTCGGCAGGCGGTTGATCCCGAAAGGCGGCCTTTCCTTCCGGGTTCCAAGAGGCTAGTCAATGAAATTACGGTTTGCTGCTGTCAGAAATATCAAAAAACAGTCTCGGCAATCCGCCAGTATCCATTGGCTTGATTCCTACTTTAGGCGCTCATCACTTCCCGAATATCGGCGGCCAGTTCTCTTACGCGCTCTTCCTCGGTGTCCCACGCACACATGAAGCGCGCGCCGCCTTTGCCGATGAAGGTGTAGAAGCGCCAGCCCTTGGCCGTCAGGGCCGCAATCGCCGGTTCCGAGAGTTGCAGGAACACGCCGTTGGCCTGCACCGGGAACATCAATTCCACGCCGGGAATGTCGGCCACCAGGCTGCTGAGCAACTGCGCGCAGTGGTTGGCGTGGCGGGCGTGTTTGAGCCAGGCGTCGTTTTCCAGCAGGCCCACCCATGGGGCGGAAAGGAAGCGCATCTTTGATGCAAGCTGCCCGGCCTGTTTGCAGCGGTAGTCGAAGTCTTCGGCCAGCTTGTGGTTGAAGAACAGGATCGCTTCACCCACGGCCATGCCGTTCTTGGTGCCGCCAAAGCACAGCACGTCGACCCCGGCTTTCCAGGTCAGGTCGGCAGGCGAGCAGCCGAGGAAGGCGCAGGCGTTGGAGAAGCGTGCGCCGTCCATGTGCAGGTTCAGCCCCAGTTCCTTGCAGGTGACGCTGATGGCGCGGATTTCTTCCGGGGTGTACACGCTGCCGACTTCGGTGGCCTGGGTCAGGGTCACGACGCGGGGCTTTGGATAGTGAATGTCCTGACGCTTGAGGGCGATCTCGCGGATCGACTCCGGGGTCAGCTTGCCGTTTTCGGTGCGGGCGGTGAGCAGCTTGGAGCCGTTGGAGAAAAACTCCGGCGCGCCGCATTCGTCGGTTTCGACGTGGGCGGTTTCCGAGCAAATCACGCTATGGTAGCTCTGGCACAGTGAAGACAGGGCCAGGGAGTTGGCGGCGGTGCCGTTGAACGCGAAGAACACTTCGCAGTCGGTTTCGAACAGTTTGCGGAAACCGTCGGCAGCGCGGTGGGTCCATTCATCATCGCCGTAGGCGCGTTGATGGCCCTGGTTGGCGAGCTCCATGGCGGCCCAGGCTTCCGGGCAGATGCCAGAATAGTTGTCGCTGGCGAATTGTTGGCTCTTGTCAGTCATGGCCCAGTCCTGTGGTCGATGTTGGTGCGCACTTTACCCAAGATTGTCGGGCGGGCGCACGCACTGTTAATGCAAAGTCAGTGGGGAATTATGCACGGTTCTGAAAGCCTTCCTGTAAGCCGCGTCCGCGATGGGGCTCTGGATCTGCTCAAGTGGCTGGCGCTGCTCTGCATGGTGCTGGACCACCTGCGTTATGTCGGTTTGAGCCTGGACGGGCTGTACGTGCCGGGGCGCCTGGCGTTCCCGTGGTTTTGCCTGGCGATTGCGGCGAATCTGCACCGGGTAAAGGATGCGCCGGTGACTGGCCAGTGGCGCTACCTGGGCTGGTTGCTGTTGTTCAGCGTGATCAGTGAAGTGCCGTACCGGCTGTTCATTGACGACGCCGACACGCTGAACGTGCTGCCGACCCTGGCGCTGGGTTTGCTGGTTGCCCGGGGATGGCAGCAGAAGGCGGTCATTGATCGAGGATTGGCGTTGATTGCGCTGGTTTTGGCGGGGTTGTTTTCGGCGCAGTTGATGTTCGGCTTTTTTGGCGTGCTGCTGCCGTTGGCGATGCTGCTGGTGTTTCGTCGGCCTTGGTATTTCAGCGTGTTGCCGGGAGTGGTGTGCCTGGCTGCCAATCAATGGCAGATCCTGCTCAATAGCGGCACGCTGGTGGCGATGCTGGGATTGGCGACATGCCTGATTGCGCCACTGGCCGGATTGGTCTTGTTGCGACAGGTCAGGCACGTGTCGCCGCCGGCCATGCGGCGCTGGGCGTATGCGCTTTATCCGGCGCATTTCCTGCTGCTGCTACTCGTGCGCAAGATCATCGCCTGACCCCTGTGGGAGCTGGCTTGCCTGCGATGCAGACGCCTCGGAGTATCAGGTACACCGAGGCGTCTGCATCGCAGGCAAGCCAGCTCCCACACAAGCCTGCTCCCACATTTTTTCTGTGTTGTTCCGGTCATGTCGTAAACGCACCTTTGCGTGGCGTGCGTAGGCATTTGGTCTCTCTGCGCCAGCCCTACCATCGCATCAAAGGGCGCTGCCGCGTGCGTGAGCCTCAACAAGACAAAATGCCGGGAGAGACGCGATGTTCAGCAAGCAAGACCAGATCCAGGGTTATGACGATGCACTGCTGGCGGCCATGAATGCCGAGGAGCAGCGTCAGGAAGATCATATCGAGCTGATCGCGTCGGAGAACTACACCAGCAAGCGCGTCATGGAAGCCCAGGGCAGCGGCCTTACCAACAAATACGCCGAAGGTTATCCGGGCAAGCGCTACTACGGTGGCTGCGAGCACGTGGACAAGGTTGAAGTGCTGGCCATCGAGCGCGCCAAGCAACTGTTCGGTGCCGACTACGCCAACGTGCAGCCGCACTCCGGTTCGTCCGCCAACAGCGCGGTGTACCTGGCGCTGTTGAACGCCGGCGACACGATCCTCGGCATGAGCCTGGCCCACGGTGGTCACCTGACCCACGGCGCCAAAGTGTCGTCGTCGGGCAAGCTGTACAACGCGGTGCAATACGGCATCGACACCACCACCGGCCTGATCGACTACGACGAAGTCGAGCGCCTGGCCGTGGAGCACAAGCCGAAGATGATCGTGGCGGGTTTCTCCGCTTACTCCAAGACTCTGGATTTCCCGCGCTTTCGCCAGATTGCCGACAAGGTTGGTGCGCTGCTGTTCGTCGACATGGCCCACGTCGCCGGCCTGGTTGCCGCCGGCCTGTACCCGAACCCGCTGCCGTACGCCGATGTGGTCACCACCACCACCCACAAGACCCTTCGCGGTCCGCGTGGCGGTCTGATTTTGGCCAAGGCCAACGAAGAAATTGAAAAGAAACTCAACTCGGCGGTCTTCCCCGGCGCCCAGGGCGGCCCGCTGATGCACGTGATCGCAGGCAAGGCGGTGTGCTTCAAGGAAGCCCAGGAGCCGGGTTTCAAGGCCTATCAACAGCAAGTGATCGACAACGCCCAGGCCATGGCCGGCGTGTTTATCAAACGCGGCTACGATGTAGTGTCCGGCGGCACCGATAACCACTTGTTCCTGGTCAGCCTGATCCGTCAGGGCCTCACCGGCAAAGAGGCGGACGCCGCCCTGGGTCGCGCCCACATCACCGTCAACAAGAACGCCGTGCCCAACGACCCGCAGTCGCCCTTCGTGACTTCGGGCCTGCGCATCGGCACCCCGGCGGTAACCACGCGCGGCTTCAAAGTGACCCAATGCCTCACGCTTGCCGGCTGGATCTGCGACATCCTCGACAACCTCGGCGACGCCGATGTGGAGGCCAACGTCGCCAAGCATGTGGCCGCCCTGTGCGCTGATTTCCCGGTTTATCGCTGAGCGCGGTTTTGGAGTAATGACTATGCAACGCTACTCGGGCTTCGGCCTCTTCAAGCACTCACTCAGCCACCACGAAAACTGGCAGAAGATGTGGCGCACGCCCACGCCGAAAAAGGTCTACGACGTGGTCATCGTCGGCGGCGGCGGGCATGGTCTGGCGACGGCTTACTACCTGGCCAAGGAGCACGGCATCACCAACGTGGCCGTGGTCGAGAAAGGCTGGCTGGGCGGCGGTAACACCGCGCGCAACACCACCATCGTGCGCTCCAACTACCTGTGGGATGAGTCGGCGCACCTGTACGAACACGCGATGAAACTCTGGGAAGGCTTGTCCCAGGATTTGAACTACAACGTGATGTTCTCCCAGCGTGGCGTCTACAACCTGTGCCACACCCTGCAGGACATCCGTGACTCCGAGCGTCGCGTCAGCGCCAACCGTCTCAACGGTGTGGACGGCGAGCTGCTCAACGCCAAGCAAGTGGCCGACGAGATTCCGTACCTCGACTGCTCGAAGAACACCCGCTACCCGGTGATGGGCGCCACCGTGCAACGTCGCGGCGGCGTGGCCCGTCACGATGCCGTGGCCTGGGGCTTTGCCCGCGCCGCCGATGCACTGGGCGTGGACCTGATCCAGCAGACCGAAGTCATCGGTTTTCGCAAGGAAAACGGCGTGTGCATCGGCGTGGAAACCAACAAGGGCTTTATCGGCGCCAAGCGCGTTGGTGTGGTGACCGCCGGTAACTCCGGCCATATGGCGTCGCTGGCGGGCTTTCGCCTGCCGATCGAATCCCACCCGCTGCAAGCGTTGGTGTCGGAGCCGATCAAACCCATCATCGACAGCGTGATCATGTCCAACGCCGTGCACGGTTACATCAGCCAGTCCGACAAGGGCGACCTGGTGATCGGCGCCGGCATCGACGGCTACAACGGCTACGGCCAGCGCGGCTCGTACCCGGTGATCGAACACACCATCCAGGCCATCGTCGAGATGTTCCCGGTGTTGTCGCGCGTGCGCATGAACCGCCAGTGGGGCGGCATCGTCGACACCACGCCGGATGCCTGCCCGATCATCTCCAAGACCCCGGTCCCGAACATGTTCTTCAACTGCGGTTGGGGTACCGGTGGCTTCAAGGCCACCCCAGGCTCAGGCAACGTATTTGCCGCGAGCCTCGCCAAGGGTGAAATGCACCCGTTGGCCGCTCCATTCTCCATCGACCGTTTCCACAACGGTGCGCTGATCGACGAACACGGCGCTGCGGCCGTCGCCCACTAACAGGAGAAATTCCCTATGTTGCATATCTTCTGTCCTCACTGTGGCGAACTGCGCTCCGAAGAGGAATTCCACGCGTCCGGCCAAGCGCACATCCCGCGCCCGCTGGACCCGAACACCTGCACCGACGAGCAGTGGGGCGACTACATGTTCTTTCGCGACAACCCGCGCGGCCTGCACCACGAACTGTGGATTCACGCCGCCGGTTGCCGCCAGTATTTCAACGCGACCCGCGACACCGTGACCTACGAAATTCTTGAAACCTACAAGATAGGCACCAAGCCGCAATTCACCGCCAAGGCTTCTGGAGAGAAGGTATGAGCCAGATCAATCGCCTGTCCAACGGTGGCCGCATCGACCGCAACAAGGTGCTGACCTTCAGCTTCAACGGCCAGAGCTACAAAGGCTTTGAAGGCGACACATTGGCCGCTGCACTGCTGGCCAACGGCGTCGACATCATCGGTCGCAGCTTCAAGTATTCCCGCCCGCGCGGCATCTTCGCCGCCGGTAGCGAGGAGCCCAACGCCGTGCTGCAGATCGGCGCCACCGAAGCCACGCAAATCCCCAACGTGCGCGCCACGCAACAGGCGCTGTACCAGGGTTTGGTCGCCACCAGCACCAACGGCTGGCCGAGCGTGAACAACGACATGATGGGCATTCTCGGCAAGGTCGGCGGCAAGCTGATGCCGCCGGGCTTCTACTACAAAACCTTCATGTACCCGCAATCGTTCTGGATGACTTACGAGAAGTACATCCGTAAGGCCGCTGGTCTTGGCCGCTCGCCGACCGAGAACGATCCGGACACCTACGACTACATGAACCGTCATTGCGACGTGCTGATTGTGGGCGCTGGCCCTGCCGGCCTGTCTGCTGCATTGGCCGCTGCCCGCAGTGGCGCACGGGTGATCATCGCGGACGAGCAGGAAGAGTTCGGCGGCTCCTTGCTGGACTCCCGTGAAAGCCTCGATGGCAAGCCAGCGGCCGAGTGGGTTGCCAGTGTTATCGCTGAACTGAAATCCCTGCCGGACGTGGTGCTGCTGCCTCGCGCCACAGTTAACGGTTACCACGACCATAACTTCCTGACCATTCACGAGCGCCTCACCGACCACCTCGGTGACCGTGCGCCGATTGGCCAGGTGCGTCAGCGTATTCACCGGGTTCGCGCCAAGCGTGTGGTGCTGGCGACCGGCGCTTGTGAACGTCCGCTGGTGTACGGCAACAACGACGTGCCGGGAAACATGCTGGCCGGTGCCGTCTCCACTTACGTGCGCCGCTACGGCGTGGCGCCGGGTAAAAAACTGGTGCTGTCGACTAACAACGATCACGCCTACCGCGTTGCACTGGACTGGTTTGATGCTGGCCTCTCCGTGGTGGCTGTGGCGGATGCGCGCCACAACCCGCGCGGTGCACTGGTTGAAGAGGCGCGTGCCAAAGGCATCCGCATCCTCACCGGCAGCGCCGTGATCGAGGCCCGTGGCAGCAAGCACGTCACTGGCGCCCGCGTGGCCGCCATCGATGTCAAAGCCCACAAGGTCACCAGCCCCGGCGAATGGCTGGACTGCGACCTGGTCGCCAGTTCCGGCGGCTACAGCCCGGTGGTTCACCTGGCCTCACACTTGGGCGGCAAGCCGACCTGGCGTGAAGACATCCTCGGTTTTGTACCGGGCGAAGCACCGCAGAAACGCGTGTGCGTCGGTGGTATCAATGGCGTCTATGGCCTCGGCGACTCCCTGGCCGACGGTTTTGAAGGTGGCGTGCGCGCAGCCAGCGACGCCGGTTTCGCGCCGGTGGAAGGGACGCTGCCCAAAGCCTTGAGCCGTCTGGAAGAGCCGACCCTGGCGCTGTTCCAGGTGCCCCACGAAAAAGCTACCGCACGGGCGCCGAAGCAATTTGTCGACCTGCAAAACGACGTCACCGCGGCCGCCATCGAACTCGCCACCCGCGAAGGTTTCGAGTCGGTAGAGCACGTCAAACGCTACACCGCACTGGGCTTCGGCACCGACCAGGGCAAGCTCGGCAACGTCAACGGCCTGGCCATCGCGGCCCGTTCGCTGAACGTGACCATCCCGCAGATGGGCACCACCATGTTCCGCCCCAACTACACGCCGGTGACCTTCGGCGCGGTAGCAGGCCGGCACTGTGGGCACATCTTCGAGCCGGTACGCTACACCGCGCTGCAAGCCTGGCACGTGAAAAACGGCGCCGAGTTTGAAGACGTCGGCCAGTGGAAACGCCCGTGGTACTTCCCGCGCAACGGTGAAGACCTGCACGCCGCCGTGAAACGCGAATGCCTGGCCGTGCGCGACAGCGTCGGCCTGCTGGACGCGTCCACCCTCGGCAAGATCGACATCCAGGGCCCGGATGCCCGCGAGTTCCTCAACCGCATCTACAGCAACGCCTGGACCAAGCTCGACGTGGGCAAGGCCCGCTACGGCCTGATGTGCAAGGAAGACGGCATGGTCTTCGACGACGGCGTAACTGCCTGCCTCGCCGACAACCACTTCCTGATGACCACCACCACCGGCGGCGCCGCGCGCGTGCTGCAATGGCTGGAAATCTACCAGCAGACCGAGTGGCCAGACCTCAAGGTGTACTTCACCTCGGTCACCGACCACTGGGCGACCATGACCCTGTCCGGCCCCAACAGCCGCAAGCTGCTGAGCGAAGTCACCGACATCGACCTGGACAAGGACGGCTTCCCGTTCATGACCTGGAAAGAAGGTTTGGTGGGCGGCGTGCCGGCGCGGGTGTTCCGGATTTCGTTTACCGGTGAGCTGTCGTACGAAGTCAACGTGCAGGCCGACTACGCCATGGGCGTGCTCGAGAAAATCGTCGAGGCCGGCAAGCAATACAACCTGACGCCATACGGCACCGAGACCATGCACGTGCTGCGGGCCGAGAAGGGTTTCATCATCGTCGGCCAGGACACCGACGGCTCGATGACCCCGGACGACCTGAACATGGGTTGGTGTGTAGGCCGCACTAAACCGTTCTCGTGGATCGGCTGGCGCGGGATGAATCGCGAAGATTGCGTGCGTGAAGACCGCAAGCAACTGGTGGGCCTGAAGCCGATTGACCCGAACGTGTGGCTGCCGGAGGGCGCGCAGTTGGTGTTCGACACCAAGCAGACGATCCCGATGAAGATGGTCGGCCACGTCACCTCAAGTTACGCCCACAACTCCCTCGGTTATTCGTTTGCCATGGGCGTGGTGAAGGGCGGCTTGAAGCGCATCGGCGAGCGGGTGTTTGCCCCGTTGGCGGATGGCAGCGTGATCGAGGCGGAGATTGTTTCTTCGGTGTTCTTTGACCCTAAAGGCGACCGCCAGAACATCTGACCGACCGAGTCGCCTGCATCGCAGGCAAGCCAGCTCCCACATTTGAAAGTGTTCACAATTCAAAAATGTGGGAGCCGGGCTTGCCCGCGATGAGGCCAGAACAGTCACTGCAAGACCCACAGAATTCAAACAGGTGCTTTATGACAGCAGCCAATGTTTACCAACAACGCCCCACCTCCGGAGCCAAGGCCGAGTCGTCGCTGCACCATGCCGACCTCGCCAGCCTGGTAGGCAAGGGCCGCAAGAATGCCGGCGTGACCGTGCGTGAAAAGAAACTCCTCGGCCACCTGACCCTTCGTGGCGACGGCCATGACGCTGCCTTCGCGGCCGGCGTGCACAAGGCCCTGGGCATCGAATTGCCCGGCGCGTTGACCGTCATCGTCAAGGGCGAAACCAGCCTGCAATGGCTTGGCCCGGATGAGTGGCTGCTGGTGGTGCCGAGCGGTGAAGAATTCGCCGCCGAGAAAAGCTTGCGCGAGGCGCTGGGTGAGTTGCATATCCAGATCGTCAACGTCAGCGGCGGCCAGCAGATTCTGGAACTCAGCGGCCCGAACGTGCGGGATGTGCTGATGAAGTCCACCAGCTACGACGTGCACCCCGACAGCTTCCCGGTGGGCAAGGCCATCGGCACGGTGTTCGCCAAGTCGCAACTGGTGATTCGCCATACCGCGCAAGACACCTGGGAGCTGGTGATTCGTCGCAGCTTCTCGGATTACTGGTGGCTGTGGTTGCAGGATGCGGCGGCTGAGTATGGCCTGGCCGTCGAAGCCTGATATGACGCTTACCCTGTAGGAGCCCGGCTTGCCGGCGATGGCGTCGGTGAGATCGTCATCGCCGGCAAGCCGGGCTCCTACAGAGGGCGCGTTGCCTGAAGTTGTTTGAGGAGTTACCCGCAATGAGCCGCGTACCCGACACATGGATTTTGACCGCCGACTGCCCCAGCGTGCTCGGCACGGTGGACGCGGTGACCCGCTATCTGTTCGAGCAGGGCTGCTACGTCACTGAGCACCACTCCTTCGATGACCGGCTTTCGGGCCGGTTCTTCATCCGCGTGGAGTTCCGCCAGCCCGACGGTTTCGACGAACAAGCTTTCCGCGACGGCCTGGCCACCCGCGGCGAAGCGTTCGGCATGATCTTCGAACTGACCGCGCCGAACTACCGGCCGAAAGTGGTGATCATGGTCTCCAAGGCCGACCACTGCCTCAACGATTTGCTCTACCGCCAACGCATCGGCCAACTGTCGATGGACGTGGTCGCCGTGGTCTCCAACCACCCCGACCTCAAGCCTTTGGCCGACTGGCACCAGATTCCCTACTACCATTTTCCCCTGGACCCCAACGACAAACCGTCCCAGGAGCGCCAGGTGTGGCAGGTGATCGAAGAGTCGGGCGCCGAACTGGTGATTCTTGCGCGCTACATGCAAGTGCTGTCGCCGGAGTTGTGCCGCAAGCTCGACGGGAAGGCCATCAACATTCACCACTCCCTGTTGCCCGGTTTCAAGGGCGCCAAGCCGTATCACCAGGCGTACAACAAGGGCGTGAAACTGGTGGGCGCCACCGCGCATTACATCAACAACGACCTGGACGAAGGTCCGATCATCGCCCAGGGTGTGGAGGTGGTGGACCATAGTCACTACCCGGAAGACTTGATTGCCAAGGGGCGGGATATCGAAGGCCTGACCCTGGCCCGGGCGGTGGGGTATCACATTGAGCGGCGGGTGTTCTTGAACGCCAATCGCACGGTCGTTCTTTAGATTGCTATCGCAGGCAAGCCAGCTCCCACAGTTGAATGTGTTCACAAATCAACATGTGGGAGCCGGGCTTGCCCGCGATGAGGCCATTACTAACAACGCAAAAACAGCATCTGTACCCGAGCACTTAAACGCGCTGCCTGCCTGGGCAACGCGGTTCCATAAAAACAACAGCGAGGTGAAAGCATGTCTGGTAATCGTGGTGTCGTGTATCTCGGCAACGGCAAGGTCGAAGTACAGAAAATCGACTATCCCAAAATGCAGGACCCCCGTGGCAGGAAGATCGAACACGGCGTCATCCTGCGCGTGGTCTCCACCAACATCTGCGGCTCCGACCAACACATGGTGCGCGGCCGTACCACCGCCCAGACCGGCCTGGTCCTGGGGCATGAAATCACCGGCGAAGTGATCGAGAAGGGCAGCGACGTCGAGAACCTGAAGATCGGCGACCTGGTGTCCGTGCCATTCAACGTGGCGTGCGGCCGTTGCCGTTCCTGCAAAGAGCAGCACACTGGCGTATGCCTGACCGTCAACCCGGCTCGTGCCGGTGGCGCCTACGGCTATGTCGACATGGGCGACTGGACCGGTGGCCAGGCCGAATACGTGCTGGTGCCTTACGCCGACTTCAACCTGCTGAAGCTGCCGAACCGCGACAAGGCCATGGAGAAAATCCGCGACCTGACCTGCCTCTCCGACATTCTGCCTACCGGCTACCACGGTGCAGTCACCGCGGGCGTTGGCCCGGGCAGCACCGTCTACATTGCCGGTGCCGGTCCGGTGGGCCTGGCGGCTGCCGCTTCCGCTCGCCTACTGGGCGCCGCAGTGGTGATCATTGGTGACGTCAACCCGATCCGCCTGGCCCACGCCAAGGCCCAGGGTTTTGAAATTGCCGACCTGTCGAAAGACACGCCGCTGCATGAGCAGATCGCTGCGTTGCTGGGCGAGCCCGAAGTGGACTGCGCCGTCGATGCCGTTGGTTTCGAAGCTCGCGGCCATGGCCATGAAGGTGCCAAGGCGGAGGCCCCGGCCACTGTGCTCAACTCGTTGATGGGCGTGGTGCGGGTGGCCGGCAAAATCGGCATTCCTGGCCTGTACGTGACCGAAGATCCGGGCGCCGTGGACGCCGCTGCAAAAATGGGCAGCCTGAGCATTCGTTTCGGCCTGGGCTGGGCCAAATCCCACAGCTTCCACACCGGGCAAACCCCGGTGATGAAGTACAACCGCCAGTTGATGCAGGCGATCATGTGGGACCGCATCAACATTGCCGACATCGTTGGCGTGGAAGTCATCAGCCTGGATGACGCGCCACGCGGTTATGGCGAGTTCGATGCGGGTGTGCCGAAGAAGTTTGTGATCGATCCGCATAAGTTGTTCAGCGCGGCGTAGGCGATAGATAAGGGCGACCCTGGGGTCGCCCTTGTTATATAAAATTTCAGTTTTCTATAAGAAACCCGGTGATGGTGATACCTATAAGCGAGAGGCAGGTAACGAGTGTTGGTATGACCATCCAATACTTGAGGTGCCGTGGTATTTGTTCAACGTCCTCAACCAGTACCATACCCCTGCGTTGAATTATTCTCGGAATGAGAATAACGGTCGCCATAGCGAATACGCGTTGCGGCCTTCCTTCAAAGTGGCTATGACGAAACGTGTACCTGTATCCGACTATAAAGGTGCTGTATTGCATATAGCGCTCAGCGGCATCGAGCTTTTTGTACATGGCAGAAAAGACGATCGGGAAGCTGAGCAGCAGGAGGGCGCATGAGCCCACCGCAAAGTATTCCAAGTACATTCAATCCACCACTGCCTGATAGAGAACTTTACCCACCCATTCTCCAGCATTGCTTCCAAGCTTGCCCAAGGCGAGTCCACCTGCTGCACCACCGATGATGGCGCATGCCAAAGCACCGGCGCCAGCCGTAGGTATACCAAAAATAATCGCGCAGGCGCCGACACCGCCAGCTGCTCCAAGTGTCCCGCCCGCAGATGCGCCACCCACTCCAATCACCAACTTGCCACCTTCAACATACTTCGCTTGCGTACACGCTTGCTCGCGGCCCGTGGAGCACGCCTCCGTTATCTCCAGTGCTGTCGCCCCAACATCCAGCGCGATACCAATATAGGTCCCCTTTTTCAATATCTGCGAAGCCTTGGCTACTCGCTTGACCGCCTCCTCATACCCGCGAATTTCTCCATGATGCCAATAGCTTTTACTGGAGATACCCAACATTTTCTTGATGGATCCTTCATTTCTCAATCCGCTCCCTAAGCGTGCAATGCCGTGGAGTTGACGCTCGAGCCGGGAGAATAAGGTTCTTCGTTTAACCACGAACTCATCCCTTGCGGCCACAGTGCCCTTGCTCAAGTACTGCTTATGCAGACCTTCGATTTCCTGAAGAGTCTTTTCGATTCCTTCCAGGTGTTTGCTCCACGCGCTGGTGGCACTCCCGACGCCGATGGAAGCGTAGGCCATGATTTCCTGCAACTGATCGTAATTTTTGATCAGGAATTGATCAGTTGCGGAGTGTGCCAACAGGGCATGTTTTATGTTCTGCGCGGAACTCATCAACCGCGCTTCTTCGACGGTACAAGAAGCCGTACGGCTGTCACCGATAATCACCAGTTGCCCAGGTAACACCACGGTGTTGCGGATATGTTGGTTGAGGATGTCGAACTTGGTTTGAACGTGAGGATTAAGCGAGAGGCGTTGTTTCAGTAGCGGATAAGGCTGTGATCGATCATTGATAAATGCGTAAGGTCCCTGCATTGCGTGCACCTCCAAGTGACTGAGGCGCACGACTATAAGAAAGCGCTGCAGGCGGGGTAAGACGCGTGCTGGGACGTTTTCAGTGTTTCGGAAATGGACTACTTAAGTGTCGGCGTATGCCTACTCCTGCAGCCGCCGGCCGAACACAATCTTGCGCACCATGAAGATCAAATGTGGGGCTTGCTCGCGAAGGCGGTGTGCCAGACGACAAAAAGGCGACCTGGGGGCCGCCTTTTTTGCGTTGCTGATTTGCCGGGTGAATCAGCGAATCGCCAAAGCCCCCTGATACACCGTCGGCCCCGTAGGCTGCTTGCTCACCGAGCCGCCCTTGGTTTCCGAACTGACCATCAGCGTCACCGGTTTGCTGATCGATGCCTGCTGGCGCGGGTTGATGCCAATAATGCCTTTGCCGTCTTCAGGCAACAGGCCGAGTGACACCGGCGTACCGTCAGCCGGGACAGCCCACAGCTCCAGGCTTTGGTCCGGGGCGGGTGCCGTTGCGGCAATCGGCTGCACTTCGAGGTAATCCTTATGGGCCACGATTTGCGTGGCCGGTTGCTGGGTAGTGTTCACCAGCAGCGCGGCAGCCTTGACGCTGTCCTGGGTGTAGAGGGCGCCGCCGACGCCGGCGACTACCACCAAACAGGCGCCGATGAACAGGCGTGGGCGGTTCCAGAATGAAGGCTTGTGCTCAATCACTTGGGGGTTGATCGCGGTCATTAGGCTCTTCCTGACATGTTTTGTAGTCTTTCATCGACCCAGATAATGGCGATCGGTTCCTCACCCATCGTCAGGTACCTCGGATCAAAGTGATGCCAATTGGCCCTGATACAGCACTGGCCCGGTAGGTTGTCCGGTCGGCGAACCACCCTGCGGCTCAAGACTCACCGCCAACGTCAACGGTGCCGTCAGCAGCGCCTGCTGTGCCTTGCTCAACTGAATCCGCCCTTTACCCGACACCGGCACCAGCCCCAGCGAGATCGGCTTGCCGCCCGCCGGAATCGCCCACAGCTCAAGAGCCCGGGCCGGTTCCACCGCTGCCAGCGCCAGCGGTTCAACCTGCAGATGGTCCGCGTACGCCTGGATCTTCAGCGCCGGCTGCTGGTCAGCCGCCAGCAGCGTGGCGTTGTATTCCACCCCAAGATCGCGCTGGTACAACACCCCCACCAACACCGCGATCACTAGCCCGCACACCGCCGCCAGCAACCGCAGGTTCATCCAGAACGGTTTCTTCGCCGGCATGTGCAGCACTTGCGGCTCAATGCGTGCCTTGATCCCTTCCCACACAGGGTCGGGCACCTGCCGCTCGAGCAGTGGCCCGGTGAGGCTGGCGAGGGCGTCCTGCCAATGGCCCAGTTCGACCCGCAACGCTGCATCGTCCAGCAACAGCTGTTCAAAACGTCGACGAGCGGTGGCAGGCATCAGCCCGATGGCGTAATCCGCCGCGAGGGCGCGGCGCAGTGAGGTGGTCTGGTAGTTCATGATTCAAGGCACCTGCGCAAGCGCTCCATGCCGCGGCGAATCCAGGATTTGACCGAGCCCAGGGGCGCGGCCAGGTGGTCGGCCAGTTCCGAGCAGGACAAGCCCTGGAAGTAAGCCACGGTGATCGATTGGCGCTGCATGCCTTCAAGGCTGTCCAGGCAACGGTTCAGGGCGTGGGCTTCACGCTCGCTGTCGAGCAGTTCATGGGCGCTGGGGCTTTCGTCGGCCATGGCCTCCTCCTGGCCTTCGCCCAGGGGCTGTTCGCGGTGTTTGCGCAACTGGTCGATGGCCAGGTTGCGGGTGATGTTGATCATCCAGGTCAGCGGCGCTGACAAGTGGGCTTCATACCGGGAGGCGTTGAACCAGATGCGTACGAAGCTCTCTTGCAACACGTCCTCGGCCAGGTCCTGGCGGCCCATGAACCGCAGGGCAACACCGTGCAAACGCGGGGAAACACTGCGATAGAGGGTTTCGAACGCCTGGCGGTTACCCAAAGAACACTGGGCCAGCAATTGCCGTAGCTGATCTGCATCGTGGGTCGAAATGGGGCTTCTCCAGGCACTTGCAACAGGGCGATGGGACGGCGCACGGTAAAGAGGGCAGGCTGAGGTTAGTCCAGTTTGGGCATTCATTCCATCTACCTCCGCGCGGCTCGTGATGGATATACGCAGCCCAGGGCGATTCGGATGCAGTGGTTTTCTGAACTAATCTGCAGGGAGGGAACAATCCTTCGGCGTACCCAGTCAAACCCGTGCTTTTAGCGCTTACTTTCAGAGGTTGTCTTGATGAAGATTTCACGCGGTTTTGCCCTGTCCTGCCTGTTGACCGTGGCATCCAGCCCGGTGTTTGCGGCAGGTTTCAGCCTCGGCGACGTGGCCAATGCCGTTTCCGGTGCACAGGGTGGCGACAAGGCGGCAGCAGCTGCGCCCACCTCACAGACCGCCGGTCTGCTGGGCGCCCTGACCTCGCAACTGAACGTGACCCCTGAACAGGCCGTCGGCGGCACCGGCGCGATGCTGGGCCTGGCCAAGAACAAATTGGGTGGTGGTGATTACTCGCAACTGACCAAAAGCGTACCGGGCCTGGACCAGCTCTCCGGCAGCAATTCCCTGGGCAGCCTCGGCGCCCTCAGCGGCATGCTCGGCCAGAGCGGCGGCAGCAAGACTTCGGGCCTGGACGGCGTGTTGGGTAACGTGAAGAACACCAACGACCTGAACACTGCGTTCAGCGCGCTGGGCATGGACAGTGGGATGGTTGGCCAGTTTGCGCCGGTCATCCTGAAATACCTGGGCGGCCAGGGCGCCAGCGAATCGGTGCTGGGCAAGCTGGCCTCGGCCTGGGGCACAGGCGGCTAAGGTCGCTCTGCGCGCAGTTGTTCGATGCGCGCATCCTTCTCCCTCCAGAGCTGGTTGACCCAGTTCTGGACGGTTTGGCGAAACGCCGGATCGTTCTCGTAATCCCCCTGCCACAACGCCGGGTCCAGCTCTCGGGTGCGGATATCCACGATCACTTTCGGCACCGCGCCGCTGATCAAGTCCCAGAAGCCGGGAATCTTTTCCTGTGGATAAACCACGGTGACGTCGAGCACCGCGTCCAGCTGTTCGCCCATTGCGGCCAACACGAACGCCACACCGCCGGCCTTGGGTTTGAGCAGGCGCTCGTAGGGTGAGTCCTGCTGTTTGCGCTTGGCCTGAGTGAACCGCGTACCTTCCAGGTAGTTGACTACCGTGACCGGCTGGCGCTTGAACAGCTCGCAGGCCTCTTGGGTGATCTTCAGGTCCTGGCCCGCCAGTTCCGGGTGCTTGGCCAGGAACGCCTTGGTGTAGCGCTTCATGAACGGGTAGTCCAGCGCCCACCACGCCAGGCCCAGGAACGGTACCCAGATCAGTTCCTTTTTCAGGAAGAATTTGAAGAACGGCGTGCGCCGGTTGAGGGTCTGGATCAGCGCCGGGATGTCGACCCAGGATTGGTGGTTGCTGATCACCAGATAAGAAGTGTCGCCCCGCAGGTCGTCACCGCCGCGAATGTCCCATTGGGTGGGAATGCACAGGGCGAAGATCAGCTTGTCGATCTCGGCCCAGGTTTCCGCGATCCACATCACCGCCCAGGAGGCATAGTCGCGAAACCGGCCAGGGGCCACCAGCTTGAGCAGGGCAAACACCATCAACGGCCCGAACAGTACCAGGGTGTTGAGCAATAGCAGGAATGTGACGAAACAGCCGGTGAGCAGGCGGCGCATAAGTAACTCTTGGAATCATTTTTGGCCCGCCATAATAAGCAGCTTGGGTCTAGAGGCCAAATCGCAGATGTGATGATGAATGTTTCACTTAAGGCCCGGTATGCTTAGGCGCCCAACTAAGCAGCGGTTTTGCGGTCTAGAATTCGCCCACTTATTTCAAGGAAACCTCCTACGTGAAATCCATCCTTGCCCTGCTAACGCTTGTAGCCTTGCCTGTCATGGCTGCCGAGCCGACCCTGTACGGTCGCTACGAATACATTCAATTGCCGGAAATCGGCGAGACCTTCAAGGCCAAGATGGACACCGGCGCGCTGACCGCCTCGCTGTCGGCCCGGGACATCGAGACCTTCACCCGTGACGGCGACGACTGGGTACGCTTCCGCCTCGGCGGCAAGGACGCCACCAACAAAGTGTACGAGCACAAGGTCTCGCGCATCAGCAAAATCAAAAGCCGCGCCGACGAAGATGACGACAAGGACGAAGCCACGGTAGCCAAGCGCCCGGTGATCGACCTGGAAATGTGCCTGGGCAACGTCAAGCGCACCGTCGAGGTCAACCTCACCGACCGCAGCAGCTTCAACTACCCGCTGCTGATCGGCGCCAAGGCCCTGCGTGAATTTGGCGCTGCGGTAAACCCGGCACGTCGCTACACTGCCGACAAACCGGACTGCTGATTGAGACCATGCCGCACATCCTGATTGTCGAAGACGAAGCGGCCATCGCCGACACGCTGATTTTCGCCCTGCAAGGCGAGGGCTTCACCACCACCTGGCTGAGCCTCGGCCAGGCGGCGCTGGCCCATCAGCGGCAAACCCCGGCGGACCTGATCATCCTCGACATCGGCCTGCCGGACATCACCGGCTTTGAAACCTGCAAGCAACTGCGGCGCTTCAGCGAAGTGCCGGTAATGTTCCTCAGTGCCCGGGATGGCGAGATCGACCGTGTGGTGGGCCTGGAGATCGGCGCCGACGACTATGTGGTCAAGCCGTTCAGCCCGCGTGAAGTGGCGGCGCGGGTGCGGGCGATCCTCAAGCGTGTGGGCCCCGGTGCGGCTCCGGCCGTGTTTCAGGTGGACCTGGAGCGCATGCAGATCAGTTATCGCGGCCAGGCCCTGAGCCTTACGCGCCATGAATTTCGCCTGCTGCAAAGCCTGTTGGAGCAGCCTGAGCGGGTGTTCAGCCGCGAACAGCTGCTGGACGCCGTGGGCGTGGCCGCCGACGCGGGCTATGAGCGAAACATCGACAGCCACATCAAAAGCGTCCGTGGCAAATTGCGCACCGTAGCCCCCGACGCCGAACCGATCCAGACCCATCGCGGCCTCGGCTACAGCTACAGCCCAGGCAACAGCTGATGCGCCTGGGGATCCGGTTCTTCCTGGTGTACGCGCTGTTTATCGGCCTGACCGGCTACTTCGTGCTCAGCACTGTAATGAAGGAAATCCGCCCCGGCGTGCGCCAGTCCACCGAAGAAACCCTGGTGGACACCGCCAACCTGCTGGCAGAAATCCTGCGCGATGATGTGAAGAACGGCACCCTCGGCCAGAGCCACTGGCCCGAATTGCTCAAGGCGTACGGCGAACGCCAGCCTGGCGCCAACATCTGGGGCCTGCCGAAAAACCAGGTCAACCACCGCATCTACGTCACCGACGCCAAGGGCATCGTGCTGCTGGATTCCACCGGCGAAGCCGTGGGCGAGGACTACTCGAAGTGGAACGACGTGTACCTGACCCTGCGCGGTGAATACGGTGCGCGCTCCACCCGCAGCGAACTGGATGACCCGGCCTCATCGGTGATGCACGTGGGCGCGCCGATCCGCGATAACGGCCAGATCATCGGCGTGGTCACCGTGGCCAAGCCCAACAGCTCGCTGCAACCGTATGTGGACCGCACCGAAGACCGACTGCTGTGGTACGGCGCCGGGCTGGTGGGCCTGGGCCTGCTGTTTGGCGCGCTGTTGTCGTGGTGGTTGAGTGTTGCGCTGCGCCGGCTCACGGCGTATGCCCAGGCGGTCAGCGAAGGCCGGCGTGCCGAGTTGCCGCACTATCGCGGCGGCGAGCTGGAGCAGTTGTCCACCGCCGTGGAACACATGCGCACCCAACTGGAAGGCAAGGCGTATGTCGAGCGGTATGTGCACACCCTGACCCACGAATTGAAAAGCCCGCTGGCGGCGATTCGCGGCGCGGCGGAGCTGTTGCAGGGCGACATGTCCCGTGACCAGCAGCAGCGTTTCGTGGGCAATATCGACAGTGAAAGTGCACGCTTGCAGCAGTTGATCGAACGCCTGCTGAACCTGGCCCAGGTGGAGCAGCGCCAGGGCCTCGAAGACCAAAGCAGCATGTCCCTTGCGACGCTGGTGGACGAAGTGCTCAAGGCCCAATGCGCGCGTATCGAAGGCAACAGGTTGCAGGTCGAGCAGTCGATTGCCGCAGAGGTGCAGGTGTACGGCGAGCCGTTCCTTTTGCGCCAGGCCCTGGGCAACCTGCTGGAAAATGCCTTGGATTTCACTCCGCCTGGCGGCACATTGCGGTTCAGCGCCAAGGCCTTGAATGACGGCGTCGAATTCAGCCTGTTCAACCAGGCCGAGCCGATTCCCGAGTACGCCTTGCCGCGCCTCAGCGAGCGCTTCTATTCGCTGCCGCGCCCGGCCAGCGGGCGCAAGAGCACTGGCCTTGGGCTGAACTTTGTCGAGGAAGTGATGAAGCTGCACGGCGGCTCATTGCAGATCGGCAACGTGCCGGGCGGTGTGCAGGTCAGACTGCATCTCCACACAGTCTCCACATTCCCTTCATAAATCCCCCTTAAGCGCCCGCCAGACTCTCCCCCATCAAAACAGGGAGAGCTTCATGAACCGCAATCTGCTTTTCAAACTGGGCGCCATCGCGCTGCTGATCGTGCTGTTGTTGATTCCGTTGCTGATGATCCACGGGGTGATTACCGACCGTCAGCAGCTGCGCGACGACGTGTTGCAGGACATCGCCCGCAGTTCCAGTTACAGCCAGCGCCTCAGTGGGCCGGTGTTGGTGGTGCCGTATCGCAAGACCGTCCGGGAGTGGAAGCTCAATGAAAAGCTCAACGAACGCTACGAAGAAACCCGTGAGGTGCGCGGTCGTCTGTATTTCCTGCCGGAGCAGTTTGCCCTCGACGGCCAGGTGCAAACCGAAGTGCGGGCCCGGGGCATCTACCAGGCGCGGCTGTTCCACGCCGACAGCCGTATCAGCGGGCGGTTTGTGTTGCCGGAGCAATGGGGCATCAAGGAAAACTTTGCCGATTACCGCTTTGACCCGGCGTATCTGGCGGTGGGTATCAGCGACATTCGCGGCATTGAAAATGCGCTGAAGCTGGAACTGGGCAGCCAGCAACTGGCGTTTTCGCCGGGCACCCAAGTGGCATGGCTGGGGGAGGGCGTTCACGTGATGTTGCCCGAGCAGGACAGCAAGAAACCCGCGCCCCTGGACTTCGCCTTCGACCTGCGCCTGCAAGGCACCGAGCAGTTGCAAGTGGTGCCGGTGGGCAAGACCAGTCAGGTCAAGCTGGCCTCCAACTGGCCGCATCCAAGTTTCATCGGCAACTTCCTGCCGGCCCAGCGTGAGGTCACCGCCCAAGGCTTTACCGCCAGTTGGCAGACCACGTTCTTCTCCACCAACCTGGAAGAAGCCCTTGCCGGTTGCCTGACGGAGCGCGGGTGCGACGACTTCAATGGACGCAGCTTCGGCGTGAGTTTTATCGACCCGGTGGACCAGTACCTCAAGAGCGACCGGGCGATCAAATATGCGCTGCTGTTTATCGCCCTGACGTTTGCCGGCTTCTTCCTGTTCGAGGTGCTCAAGAGCCTGGCGGTGCACCCGATCCAGTACGCGTTGGTGGGGGTTGCCCTGGCGTTTTTCTACCTGCTGCTGTTGTCATTGTCCGAGCATATCGGCTTTGCGTTGGCGTACCTGGTGTCGGCCAGTGCGTGTGTGTTGCTGATCGGGTTTTACGTGTGCCATGTGCTGCGCAGCGTCGCTCATGGGCTGGGGTTTTCGGCGGGATTGGCGGCGTTGTATGGGTTGTTGTACGGGTTGCTGAGTGCGGAGGATTACGCGTTGTTGATGGGCTCGCTGCTGCTGTTCGGGTTGCTGGGTACGGTGATGGTGCTGACCCGGAAACTGGATTGGTATGGAGTGGGCAAGCGATGAGCCGGTCGTTGGGGTTGCGGGAGGATCAGCAGGATGGGGCCCGATTGGTGGCGAGGATCAACGCGCTATTTCCTGCGGATCGAGTGCTTTTTGTGGCGAGGGAGCTTGCTGTGGTGAGGGAGCTTGCTGTGGCGAGGGAGCTTGCTCCCGCTGGGCTGCGCAGCGGCCCTAAAAATCGTGGGAGCGCTTCGCACTCCAGCGGGAGCAAGCTCCCTCGCCACAGCAAGCTCCCTCACCACTAGGAAGCCTTGCAGCAGGTCAGGCCGGTGGCTGGGTCTGGAGCATCGACGGGCGCTGACTCACCTCGGCATACCAGGCAGCCAGTCGTGGATGGCTCGACCGCCACTGCATGTCCGGGTGGCGGAAATCCAGGTAAGCCAGCGCACAGGCCACGCTGATTGCAGCCACGTCAAACGGCCCGGCCAGTTCGGCGATGGCGTCCTGTTCCAGCATGTCGAGCGCGCGGCGGATCTTGTCGCGCTGGCCTTCCAGCCACAGGTCCCAGTGTTTTTCCACCGGGCGCATGGCAGTTTCATAACGCACCAGCACGGCGGCATCCATGATCCCGTCGGCCGTCGAGGCCAGGGTCAGGCGGCGCCAGCGAGCCGGGCCGTCGCGGGGGATCAGCGGGGTGCCGGTGTGTTGGTAGTCGAGGTAATCGAGGATCACCCGGCTGTCATGCAACGCATTGCCGTCGGCCAGGCGCAGCGCGGGGATCTTGCCCAGTGCGTTGTCCAGGATCACATCGGCGTCGGGCGCGACCGGCGTCGGCACGCACGCATGCAGGGTCACGCGGTCCAGTTGGCCGGTCTCGTGCAACAGCACCCGTACTTTGCGCACAAACGGCGAGGCAGGGTTGTGGAACAACGTCATGCTGGGGGTGGACATGGGCATTCCTCTGTAGGAGCGAGCTTGCTCGCGAAAGGCGTCAACGATAACGCAGCGCGCCGGGTTTAACGCGGTGTTCTCAAGTTTTTCGCGAGCAAGCTCGCTCCTACAGCAGTGCCCATATTCCAATGACCGCCGGAATACCCAGCCCGACCCAGCTCAACGAATCCCACAACCCGTCCCCCAGCAACGCCGCAAACAACCCGGCCGCGCTCAGCAGCCCGATGGCCAGCGGAATGCCGAAGACCTTCCAGAAACTCGACTGTCTCGGCTTCATGACTTGCCCGCCTTGCGCCGCACCCGCCACAGGTACACGCCGCTGCCCAGGACGATGATGGTCAGCACGTCCAGCACCGCCCAGAGGATCTTCATCGGCATGCCGCCGTAGTCACCGAAGTGCAGCGGCTGCGACATGCCCATGGCGTCCATGTACCACGGGCGTTCGGCGATGGCGGTGACCTGCAGGTTGCTGGCGTCGATCAACACCGGTGTCAGCAGGTGCGACGTCAGGTGGGTGCTGCCTTTCATGAACACCGCGTAGTGATGCTCGCTGGAAAAGCGCGTGCCGGGGAACGCGATAAAGTCCGGCTCCATGCTCGGCGCGGCCTTGGCGGCAATCGTCAGCAGGTCGGTGGCGGGCGCACGCAAGGTCAGCGGCGGGGCGTTCTTGTAGGGTTCGATCATCGCGCTGAGGCTGTCGGTGCGCCAGGCGGCGATGATCAGGTCGGCGCAGGCGCTGATCACGCCGGTTACGCCGACCACCAAGGCCCAGGTCAGGGTCACCACGCCGATCAGGTTGTGCAGGTCGAGCCAGCGCAGGCGCGTGGATTTGTCCTGGCGCACCGTGGCGAACTTCAACCGGCGCATGAACGGCAGGTACAGCACCGTGCCGGAGATGATCGCCAGCACAAACAGAATGCCCATGAACGCCAGCAGCAACTTGCCCGGCAGCCCGGCGAACATGTCGACGTGCAGGCGCAGCAGGAACATCGTCAGCCCGCCGTTGGCCGCGGGTGTTTCCACGGCTTCGCCGGTGCGGGCGTCGAGCATGAAGGTGTGGGAGGCGTTGGGTTCGGTGCCGGCGGTGGCGGCCATGATTGCGATCACGCCGTTCTTGTCGTCTTCGTCCCAGGCCAGGTATTGCATGGCTTCGCCGGGGCGATGGGCCTGGGCCTTGGCCACCAGCTGTTCGAGGTTCAACTGTGGGGTGTCGGCGGGCATCTGTGCCAGCTCGGGCTCGTTGCCCAGCAGGTGATCGATCTCGTGGTGGAAGATCAACGGCAGGCCGGTGAGGGCGAGCAGCAGCAGGAATACGGTGCAGACGAGGCTGGTCCAGGTGTGGATGAAGGACCAGCGGCGGATGGTTTTGCTTTTCATTTTCTAGCCTTCAGACACACCGAAGCCGCCCACGGGGGCGGCCTGGTTGTTAGCTCAGTCGATTACCACTGGTAGGTGGCACTGGCGACTACGCTGCGTTGGTCGCCGTAGTAGCAGTAGGACGCATCACAGGTGGAAATGTAGTCCTTGTCGAACAGGTTGGTGGCGTTGAGTTTCACCGATGCGCCTTTGAGGCTGTTGTCCAGGCGGCCGAGGTCGTAGTGCACGGAGGCGTCGAACACGGTGTAGGCGTTGGCCTTGCCCAGCCAGGTATTGCCCTGGTCTCCATAGGTGTTGCCGGTGTAACGGGCGCCCGCGCCAATGCCGAAACCGTCGAGCACGCCGGCGTGCCAGGTGTAGTCGGTCCACAGGGACGCTTGCTGGTTGGGCATCAGTTGCAGGCGGTTGCCTTTGTATTGGCCTTTTTGTACTTCGGATTTGGCCAGGGTGTAAGCGGCGATCACCTTGAGGTTCTCGGTCACATCAGACACCGCTTCAAGCTCCAGGCCCTTGACCTTCACTTCGCCGGTCTGGTTGGTGATCGACTGGCCACCGGCCCCGAAGCTGGTAACCAGCACGTTCTTTTGGGTCAGGTCATACACCGCAGCACTCAGCAGGGTATTTGAGCCGGGCGGCTGATACTTGACCCCCATTTCCCATTGCTTGCCTTCAGTGGGTTTGTACGACTCGGTCGGCGAGACGCTGGCGTTGCTCGCGGGCTGGAACGACTCGGCGTAGGAGAGGTACGGAACGAAGCCCGAATCGAACACGTAACTCAGCGCAGCGTTACCGCTGAAATTCTTGCTGCGGTCGGTATTGGTCGCGTCGTTCTTGTTGAAGTACGTGGTGCCTTGGTGCACCCAGTCTTCACGGCCACCGAGGGTCAGGCGCCACTTGTCCAGGGCCATCTGGTCCTGGGCGTAGAGGCCAGTCTGGATGGTTTTCTGGTTGTAGTCGTAATAAGCGGTGGAGCGCGCCGGGCGCACCACCGGCTGGGTGTTGACCGGGTTGTAGAGGTTGACCGTCCCGCCGTCACCGAAGATCGACAGGTACGAGGTGTCGGTGCGCTGATGGTCCAGGCCGAGCAGCACGGTGTGGGTGATGTCGCCGGTGGCGAAGTCAGCCTGAAAATTGTTGTCGACGGCGAACTGGCCGATGTTTTCGTCCACATTGGTCGACGAGCGGCTGGTGTTGCCCTCGGCATCAATGGTCGAGAAACCGTAGGACCCCACGGTCAATTGCTGGAAGGACAACTCCGATTTGGTGTAGCGCAGGTTCTGCTTGAACTGCCAGGTATCGTTGAAGCGATGCTCAAAGGCATAGCCCAGCGCGTAGTAGGTGCGGTCGTAGTACTCGTAGTCGGGATCGCCCAGGTTCTTGTGATGAGACACGTCGCCCAGCGGCGATTTGATCTTGGTGCCGACAATCGGCAGGAACTGGCTGGTGGCGCCGGTATCGTCACGAGTGAACTGCGACAGGAACGTCAGCTTGGTGTCGGTATCAATATTCCAGGTCAGGCTGGGGGCGATGTTGTAGCGCTTGTTGTCGATGTGATCGACCTGGGTACCGGCATCGCGCACCACACCGCTGAGGCCGTAGAGAAACTTACCTTCATCATCAATCTTGCCGGTGCTGGCGAAGTTGATCTGACGATAGTTGTCGCTGCCGTACTGCACCTGAATGGCGTTGCTCGATTCAGCGCTTGGGCGGCGGCTGACCATGTCCAGCAGGCCGCCCGGTGGCGTCTGGCCGTAGACCGACGAGGCCGGGCCACGCAGCAGGGCGAGGCGGTCGAGGTTCCAGGTTTCCGCCTTCGGGTTGGCGTACACGCCGCGCGGTAGTGGCAGGCCGTCGAGGAATTGCGTGGGTTCGAAGCCGCGCACACGCATCCAGTCGTAGCGGGTGTCGCTGCCGTAGCTGGCGGACACAATGCCGGGCATGTACTTCACGGCGTCATCCAGGTTCTGGACGTTGCGGTCCTGCATTTGCTGACGGGTGGCGACAGAAATCGAGCGCGGCGCTTCCACCAGCGCGGTATCGGTCTTGGTACCGGCGGCGGTGCGAGACGCCAGGTATCCATCAACCGGCCCCCAGGCACTTTCCGCATCGGCTTGCCCGGTAATACTGGTCTCCGGCAACGCCACAACCCCATCCGGAATCGCTACCAGGCTGAACGTGCCTGCACTGCTCTGCTCCAGTTGCAGCCCGGTCCCACGCAACGCCTCGCGCAACGCGCCCTGTGCATCGAATTGGCCCTTCACCGGTGCGGAAGTCTTACCCGACGCCAACCCAGGATTCAGCGTCAGCGCCAAACCCGCCTGGCTGGCGATCTGGTTCAGCGTGGTGGCCAATGGTGCTGCCGGCAGGTTGTAGGCGCGCACGCTGGAGGCCTGTTCGGCGGCGATCAGCTGGGTGCTGGCCAGCGGGGCGCTGAGGGCTATGGCCACGGCTAACAGGCTGGGGCGCAACAAGGTGTCTAGCGTGCGGGACATACGGCGGCTCCTGAATGGAAATATTTCTCAATTGCCTATGTGCCGAACGAGATGCAAAAAGTGATAGGGCCCAATGAAAATAATTTCTATTTGGTCCGCATCGGTGGCTCCAGGCGCTATTTCCCGTAGCAGCTGTCGAGCCTGAGCGAGGCTGCGTTGGCAGCGCTGCCGAACCTTCGCCTGGCATCGCACTGAGTCGCGCCCGACGCAGCCTCGCTTAGGCTCGACAGCTGCTACGTGGCTATTGCGTGGGCGGCTTGGCCTTTACGGTGACCCACCACGGCGTGTGCTGCTCGATTTGCACCGGCAAGGTCGGCAGCAACGCGTTCAGCGCCAGGTTGGTGTCGTGCAGCGGGAAGCTGCCGGTGATCCGCAGGTCGGCCACCTGTTTATCCACACCCAGGTACCCGGTGCGGTAGCGGCTCAGTTCCTCAACCACATCGCCGAGGCGGGCGTTGTCCACCACCAGCATGCCGCGGGTCCAGGCGTCGGTGCCGGGGTTTACGGCCAGCATCGGGCCGAGGCCGTCGCGGCGCATCAGCACTTGCTGGCCTTCCTTGAAGACCTGCTCCTGGTGCAGCGCCTCGGGCTGCGCGCCGACGGCAGACTGCAACACGCTCAGGCGCGTGCCGTCGTCTTCGCGCTTGACGATAAACCGCGTGCCCAGGGCCCGCAGGCTGCCTTCGCGGGTTTCGACAAAAAACGGGCGGGCGTCGTTGTGGCCGGTCTCGACGAGGATCTCGCCTTCCTGCAACACGATCAGCCGGCGTTTCTCGTCGAAGCGTACGTCGATGGCGCTGTGGGTATTGAGGTTGATCACCGTGCCGTCGGCCAGCTTCAGGGTGCGCTGTTCGCCGGTGGCGGTGCGCTGGTCCGCCAGCCAATAGTTGAGCGGCAGGTAGCGCTGGCCGGCGAACAACACCAGGCCGCACACCAGCACCACACTGGCCAGGCCGCTGCCGAGCTTGCGAACACGGCGGCGAATGCCTTCGCGGGACTGCAACAGCGCCGCCCGGGCCGGGCCCGAGGCCACGCTGAAACGCTGATCGAGCATCCCCAACTGGCGCCAGGCCCGGGCATGTTCTTCATCGCTGGCCAGCCATTTGGCGAACTCTTCCTGCTCCACGGCGCTGCCGTCGCCCGAATCGAGGGACAGTTGCCAGGCAATGGCCGCATCGAGCACCCGCGCCGACACCGGCCTGGAACTGACCGGGCTCACAGCGGCTCGCCATACAGGGCGATGTAGCACTGGCGAATGCCCTGGGCCAGGTACTGCCGCACGCGGGGCACGGAAACCCCCAGGCGCTGGGCGATTTCGGCGTGGCCCAGGCCATCGAGGCGGTTATAGAGGAAGGCCGCACGGGCTTTGCTGGAGAGTTTGCCCAACAGGCGGTCGATGGCCTTGAGGTCTTCGAGGATCAGTTGCTGATCTTCCGGGGACGGGTGTTCGCTTTCCGGGATCAGCATCAGTTCGGTGAGGTAGGCCTGTTCCAGCGCAGCGCGGCGGAAGTAATCGAACAGCAGGCCCTTGGCGATGGCCACCAGGAAGGCCCGGGGCTCGCGGGGTTCGCGCAGTTCTTCACGGCCCAGCAGGCGCATGAAGGTGTCCTGGCTCAGGTCTTCGGCACGGCTGGGGCAGGCCACGTTGCGTCGCAGCCACGCCAACAGCCAGCTGCGATGGTCGCGGTACAACGCGCCAACAAGCTCACTGTGGGGACTTTGGATTGACGACAAGGCGACACCGATCGGAAAGTTTAAACTAACGAGAATTATTCGCGATTGTGGCAGAGGCGTCGTACGGGTGCAATTGGCGTTGGTCGGGTGGCGGCGTAATGACATCTTTTATGATGATGCAGCTTGTTGTGGCGAGGGAGCTTGCTCCCGCTCGGCTGCGCAGCGGCCGCAATCCAGGCAATGCATTCACTCAGTAGGAGAGCGGTGGGCTGGTTTTGGGGGCGCTTCGCACCCCAGCGGGAGCAAGCTCCCTCGCCACGATTATAAGGAGGGGGCCTGTTTGCGACGTTTCCATTGGCCAAGGCGCTCCTGCAAGGCCTTGGGGCTGTCGATCTGCTGCTGCCGGGCCCGGCTGAACAGAATCAACATCAACTCTGCCGTCGCCAACGCATCTGCACTCGCATGGTGGCGCTCGCCCACCTGCAGTTTGAAATGCCCGATCCAGTCATCCAGCCCGGCCTCGCGGATGTTCGCGTCGGGGCACAGCAGCGGGGCGATGTCGGCCACGTCCAGGAATGGGTGGTTCAGGCGATAGCCCAGGCTGTCCTTGAGGGCCCGGCACAGCATGTGTTGATCGAAGGGCGCATGGAACGCCAGCAACGGGCTGTCGCCGACAAACTCCATAAAGTCCATCAACGCTTCAGCCGGATCACTGCCCGCGGCAATGGCGCTGGGGCCCAGGCCGTGGATCAGCACGCTGGGGCTGAGCTTGGTCTCGGCCCGGTGCAGGGTGCGTTCGAACAGTTGGGAGAAGTCCACCGCGCCGTCCTCGATCACCACGGCGCCAATCGACAACACCAGGTCGCGATTGAGGTTCAGGCCGCTGGTTTCCAGGTCCACCACCACCCAGCGCTGGGCCCGTAGCGATCCGCCTGCCAGTTCCCGTGGCTTGGGCAGTTGCTCGACGCGCCGCTGTTGAGCCGCGTCCAGGCCCGGTTTGGCTTTGCGCAACCAGCCAAACAAACTCACAGCTGATACCGCAGGGTCAGGCTGCTTTGCAGGCGTTGGGCCTGGCGCAGGGATTCGCGCAGGATGCGGCGGTCGAGGTGGTTGAGGCTGTCGGGGTCGACGCGGTTGGAGTAGGGCAGGTTCTCGCGGGTTTGCAGTTGGTGCTGCTGCATGCGGGTTTGCTGGATGAAGTGGTAGGCCTCTTCGTAGGCCGCACCGTCGAGACGTTCGATGACTTCCCTGGCCACCAGTTGGCGCAGGCGCTCCAGGGTGTTGTTGGCGTGGATGCCATTGGCCAGGGCCAGCAGCCGGGCACCGTCGACAAAGGGCGTGAGGCCTTGCACCTTGAGGTCGAGTGTCGCCTTGTCGGCGCCTTTGCGCGTCAGCACGAAATCGCGGAAACGCCCCACCGGCGGGCGCTGGCGCAACGCGTTCTCGGCCAGCATGCGCTGGAACAGGCGGTTGTCTGCGACTTGATCGAGAATGCCCTGGCGCAATTGCTCGCACCCTTGTTCGTCGCCCCACACCACCCGCAAATCGAAATAGATGCTCGAGCCCAGCAGATTCTCCGGCGTGGCCTCACGAATAAACCCGGCAAACCGGCGCGCCCATTCGGCCCGGGACAGGCACAGCTCCGGGTTGCCGGCCATGATGTTGCCCTTGCACAGGGTAAAGCCGCACAGCGCCAGGCTCTGGTTGATCTGTTGCGCCAGGGGCAGCAGGCGGCCACGAATCTCGGCAGCCTCAGCGGCGTCTTTGGCTTCAAACAGAATGCCGTTGTCCTGGTCGGTATACAGCGTTTGCTCGCGGCGGCCTTCGCTGCCGAAGCACAGCCAGCTGAACGGCACGCCGGGGTCGCCCTTGTCGGCCAGGGTCAGCTCGATGACGCGGCACACGGTGTGGTCGTTGAGCAAGGTGATGATGTGAGTGATCTGAGTGGACGACGCCCCGTGGGCCAACATGCGCTCCACCAACTGGCCGATCTCCCCGCGGATCGCCACCAGGTTGTCCACCCGTGGCGCATTGCGGATGGTGCGGGCCAGGTGCACCAGGTCGACCCGTTGCAGGGAAAACAGGTCACGTTCGGACACCACCCCACACAGGCGCTGATCCTTGACCAGGCACACGTGGGCAATATGCCGTTCGGTCATGGCAATCGCAGCATCAAAGGCACTGTGGTCCGGCGTGAGGAAGAACGGCGCCTGGGTCATGTGACGCTCAATGCCCTGGCTGAAATCGCTGGTGCCGTCGGCCACCACCTGGCGCAGGTCCCGCAGGGTGAAAATCCCCAGGGGTGCCTTGTGCTCATCGACGATCACGATGCTGCCCACTTGCTGCTCGTGCATCTGCGTGACCGCTTCGCGCAGCGGCGTCAGCGGGCTGCAGGTCACCGGGTGACGCATGGCCAACTCGCCCAGGCGGGTGTTGAGCGAATACTGGGTGCCGAGGGTTTCCACGGCTTTTTGCTGGACCTGCTGGTTGACCTGATCCAGCAGGCTGCTCACCCCGCGCAGGGCAAAGTCGCGAAACGCGCTGGAAAGGGCGAACAGCTTGATAAAGGCCGGCTTGTTCAATTGCAGGCAGAAGGTGTCTTCGGCGGCTTTGTGCTCGGTGCGGGTCGCCCGCTCGCCCAGCAGCGCCGCCAGCGGGAAACATTCACCGGTGGTGATTTCAAAGGTGGTTTCTGCTGAATCCGGCCGCTCGCCCACCACGCGGCCCTGCTTGACGATGTAAAAGTGTTCCACCGGCCCGCCCGACGGCTTGAGGATGCTCTCGCCGGGGCCGTAGAAGCGCAATTGGCACTGCTCTACCAGAAAGGCCAGGTGGGCGTTTTCCATCTGGTTGAACGGCGGGAAACGTTGCAGGAATTGCAGGGTGCCGTGGATGTTCTGCAACACAGCGGTTTTCCCCGCTTGTGTGAAAGCATCAGCTTTACTCATACCTATGACCGCAGTTTTTTTGTCGTTATCGTGCCTCATGGTCGACTCCTGCGCTGCAGGTGCCCATTGGACGTAAGTCTAGGTAGCGAATTGCCCTCAACTACTAGGGAAAAACCTTACATGAATATCGTCCAAACCCCGTAGAACGCCCACTAGGCAAACTTTCCGACGAAGTGCACATTGTTCGCCCTTCCGGCGATGTCTGACTTCTGTGCTGGGAGATTGATTAGAACTGCCGAGAAACGTATGTCCGACCACGATATTTTGAGTGATGCCGAGCGCGAGGCCCTGAGCGCTGTTATGCAGGAGCCGGATTTGCCGCCACAACGTGTACTGATCGTGGATGACGACAAGGACGCGCGCGAACTGCTGGCGGAAATTCTTGGCCTGGACGGCATTCGCTGCATGACCGCCGACAGCGGCGAGGCGGCGTGGGACTTGTTGAGCTCCAGCAGCTCCATCGGCTTGCTGATCACCGACCTGCGCATGACGCCGAGCAACGGGCTGCAACTGATTCGCCAGGTGCGCGGGTCTACCCGGGCGGCGCTGCCGATCATCATCATGTCGGGAGACGCTGAGGCGCCGGACGTGATTGATGCGATGCATTTGAGCGTGGTGGACTTTTTGCTCAAGCCGATTGATAGCGTGAAGCTGGCGAAGATGGTGAAGCGGGAGTTGGGGATGGTGCAGTAACGGATCCTCTCGATGATGAGCCAGGCACCGAACCGAGTCGCGCCCGACGCAGCCTCGCTGGCGCTCGTCAGCTGCTACGAGATGCAAAAAAAGCCCTGATCATTTATTGATCAGGGCTTTTTCGTTTTCAGCGGTTAGTTACAAGCCATTCTTGGCCTTGAACTCCCGACGCCGACGGTGCAACACCGGCTCGGTATAACCATTTGGCTGCTTGGTCCCTTCAATCACCAACTCCACCGCCGCCTGGAACGCGATGTTGCTGTCGAAATCCGGTGCCAGCGGACGGTACAGCGCGTCCCCGGCGTTCTGGCGGTCTACCACCGGCGCCATGCGCTTGAGGCTTTCCATCACCTGGGCCTCATTGACGATGCCATGGCGCAACCAGTTGGCGATGTGCTGGCTGGAGATACGCAGGGTGGCGCGGTCTTCCATCAGGCCGACGTCGTTGATGTCCGGCACTTTCGAGCAACCCACGCCCTGGTCGATCCAGCGCACCACGTAACCGAGGATGCCCTGGGCGTTGTTGTCCAGTTCGTTGCGGATTTCTTCGTCAGACCAATCGGTATTTTGGGCCAGGGGAATGGTCAGGATGTCGTCCACCGAAGCGCGCTCGCGCTTGGCCAGTTCGGCCTGGCGGGCGAAGACGTCAACCTTGTGGTAATGCAGCGCGTGCAGCGCAGCTGCCGTCGGTGACGGAACCCACGCCGTGTTGGCGCCGGCCAGCGGGTGAGCAATCTTCTGCTCCAGCATGGCGGCCATCAGATCGGGCATCGCCCACATGCCTTTACCGATTTGCGCGCGACCTTGCAGGCCGGTGCTCAAGCCGATATCGACGTTCCAGTTTTCGTAGGCGCCGATCCATTTTTCAGCCTTCATCGCGGCCTTGCGCACCATCGCGCCGGCTTCCATGGAGGTGTGGATTTCGTCGCCGGTACGGTCGAGGAAGCCGGTGTTGATAAACACCACGCGCTCGCTGGCCGCCTGGATGCAGGCCTTGAGGTTGACCGTGGTGCGGCGCTCCTCGTCCATGATCCCGACTTTGAGGGTGTTGCGCGGCAGCTTCAGCACGTCTTCGATGCGGCCGAACAGCTCGTTGGTGAACGCGGCTTCTTCCGGGCCGTGCATCTTCGGTTTAACGATGTAGACCGAACCGGTGCGGCTGTTCTTGCGGCTGGTGTTGCCGTTGAGGCTGTGAATCGCCGACAGGCTGGTGAGCAGGCCGTCGAGAATGCCTTCCGGCACTTCGTTGCCGTCTTTGTCGAGAATCGCGTCGATGGTCATCAAGTGGCCAACGTTGCGCACGAACAGCAGCGAACGACCGTGCAGGGTCACTTCCTTACCGTCGGCGCCGGTGTAAACGCGGTCGGCGTTCATGGTACGGGTAAAGGTCTTGCCACCCTTGGCGACTTCTTCCGACAGGTCGCCCTTCATCAGGCCGAGCCAGTTGCGGTAGATCACCACTTTGTCATCGGCATCGACGGCGGCGACGGAGTCTTCGCAGTCCATGATGGTGGTCAGGGCGGCTTCCATCAGCACGTCCTTCACGCCGGCGGCATCGGTCTGGCCGACCGGGGTGCTGGCGTCGATCTGGATTTCGAAGTGCAGGCCGTTGTGCTTGAGCAGAATTGCGGTCGGCTTGGCGGCATCGCCCTGGTAGCCGATCAACTGTGCATCGCTGCGCAGGCCGCTGTTGCTGCCGCCTTTAAGGCTGACCACGAGCTTGCCGTCGACGATCTTGTAGCCGGTGGAATCCACATGGCTGCCGGCAGCCAGTGGCGCGGCTTCGTCGAGGAAGGCGCGGGCGAAGGCAATGACCTTGTCGCCACGGACCTTGTTGTAGCCTTTACCCTTTTCGGCACCGTCGGCTTCGCTGATGGCGTCGGTGCCATACAGCGCGTCATACAGCGAGCCCCAACGTGCATTCGAGGCGTTGAGGGCGAAACGGGCGTTCATCACCGGCACTACCAGCTGCGGGCCGGCCATGTGGGCAATTTCTTCGTCGACGTTTTGGGTCGATGCCTGGAAATCCGCGGCTTCTGGCAGCAGGTATCCGATATCTTGAAGGAAGGCTTTGTAGGCCACCGCGTCGTGGGCCTGGCCGGCGTGTGCCTGGTGCCAGGTGTCGATCCGCGCTTGAAAATCGTCGCGTTTGGCGAGTAGGGCTTTGTTCTTCGGCGCCAGGTCGTGGATGACCTTGTCGGCACCGGCCCAGAACTGGTCGGCGGTGATGCCGGTACCAGGAATGGCTTCGTTGTTCACGAAGTCGAACAGGACTTTGGCGACCTGCAGGCCACCGACTTGAACGTGTTCAGTCATTGCTTGCCTCACTCTGCGGAGCTTATGCGCTTTTCAGCTTTTCAATTTACCAATGAAGCCTCTGGCCATGTAAACCGCGAACACGCCGCACCAGTACATGCCGTTGAAGGCGGCTGGGCGGGCTGCGTCGCGGTGCGTGGTTGCCTTGGCAGACATCGACCTAACGTTATGTAGTGCGCGATTGGGCATACTACATGATGAGTTGCGGTTGTGAAAATTAGACTAAATACGTCGTTTAGCGACCCACTTTGGTCGTACGGTCACAGTGGGGTACAGGATGTTCTCAAAAAACTATTAGATTGTTCCAGATAAATATAAAAATGGTACACGATTTGTTTTCGTGCCTACCTGAGTCCACCTTGGTAGGTGCGAGGGGAACGCCGGGTTCCTACCTGATTTTCATAAGAAGAGGACGACACCATGGACCATCTCGTACTGACTGTCATCGCCCCGGATAAACCCGGCGTGGTTGAACGCATCGCCCAATGCATCGCCTCACACGGGGGCAACTGGCTGGAAAGCCGCATGGCGCACATGGCCGGGCAGTTTGCCGGGATCTTGCGCGTGAGCGTGCCGGCGGAAAATCGTCTGGATCTGATTGGGGCGCTGGAGGACTTGTCCACCCATGGCATTCGCGTGCTGCTGGGGGAAAGCAGTTCGGTGGCGGCCAGCGAGTCGCAACCGATCGCGATGGCGCTGGTGGGCAATGACCGGCCGGGGATTGTCCGTGACATCACCGCGCTGCTGAGCAAGCAGGGCGTCAACCTGGAGCGCTTGATAACCGACGTGCGCCCTGCGCCCATGAGCAGCGACCCGCTGTTCCACGCTGACGCCCTGCTGGCGGTGCCACTGACGCTGCCGTTGGAGACCTTGCAGGCCGCCCTGGAAACCCTGGCGGATGACTTGATGGTGGAACTGGAGCTACGCAGCGAGGAATAGTTGCCCACAAGGTTATGCATGGAAATCTTGCATGGGCCTGTGGATAACCTGTAGAGACCCGCGTCCAGCCCAAGCGGGCCGTGGTTCTTCGCCGGCTGGCTAAAAAACGAACAGTTTCAAGGGCTTGTGCACAAACGCCGGGGATCAGGCTGTGGATAACCTTGGGGTTAATGCCTGCAAGCCACGCCGGCTGTGGCTTGCAGAGGTTTGTACGTTATTTGATCAGCTTTTGCGCACGGTCAGCCAGGCGTCGAGGCTGTAAACCACCAGGCCGGCCCAGATAAAGCAGAAGGCGATCAAAGTGGCGGGCGCCAGGTGTTCGTTGAACAGCAGCACGGCCTCCAGCAGCACCAGGGTGGGCGCCACGTATTGCAGGAAGCCCAGGGCGGTGTAGGGCAAATGCCGCGCGGCGGCGTTGAAACATACCAGCGGGATCAGCGTCACCGGGCCTGCGGCCACCAGCCACCAGGCTTCGGAAGTGCTCCAGAATTCCATCTGTGCGCTGTGGGCGGACGGGTTGAACAGCAGCCACGCGATGGCAATCGGCACCAGCATCCAGGTTTCCACCACCAGCCCGGGCAGCGCCTTGACCGGCGCCTGCTTGCGGATCAAACCGTAGAAACCAAAGGTGGCCGCCAGTACCAGAGACACCCACGGCAAGCTGCCGACCTGCCACACCTGTTGCGCCACACCCACTGCCGCCAGGCCCACGGCCACCCATTGCAGGCGGCGCAGGCGCTCGCCCAGGATCACCATGCCCAGCAGCACGTTCACCAGCGGGTTGATGTAGTAACCCAGGCTGGCCTCCAGCATGCGGCCGCTGTTCACCGACCACACATAGGTCAGCCAGTTACCTGCGATCAAGGTACCGCTCAGGGCCAGGATCGCCAGGCGCTTGGGGTTGTCCCGCAGTTCCTGGAACCAGCCGGGGTGCTTCCAGACCATCAGCAGCAAACTGCCGAACAGCGCCGACCACAGCACGCGGTTGACGATGATTTCTGCGGCGGGAACGCTGGCGATGGCTTTGAAATACAGCGGGAACAGGCCCCAGATGACGTAGGCGCTCAGGCCCAATATGTACCCGCGACGCGGGTTGGCGGCTTGCATGCAGAATCCTTGCTTGGGCAGCTGACAAAGGCGCGATTGTAAGGATATTTGTCAGCCAGTGGGATCTGCTTTTCTGTAGGAGCTGGCTTGCCGGCGATGCAGGCGCCTCGGTTCTGCAGGAATACCGAGGTGATGCTATCGCGGGCAAGCCCGGCTCCTACAAGGGTGGTGGTGTGGGTTAGAACAGTTTCAAGGGTTCTTCATTGAGCGCCGACAACTGCTCGCGCAGCGCCAGCACCTGGTCGCCCCAATAACGTTCGCTGCCAAACCACGGGAAGCTGTGGGGGAACGCCGGGTCGTCCCAGCGGCGTGCAAGCCAGGCGCTGTAGTGCATCAGGCGCAGGGCGCGCAGTGGTTCGATCAACGCCAGTTCGCGCGGGTCGAAGTCGTGGAACTCCTGGTAGCCGTCCATCAATTCCGACAACTGGCCCAGGCATTCCTGACGGTCACCGGCGAGCATCATCCACAGGTCCTGAACGGCGGGGCCCATGCGGCAGTCGTCGAGGTCGACGATGTGGAACATCTCGTCGCGGCACATCATGTTGCCGGGGTGGCAATCGCCGTGCATGCGGATGTTCTTGTGGGGCGTGGCCTTGTAGACCTCTTCCACCCGCTTGAGCAGGTCGCGGGCCACGGACTCGTAGGCCGGCAGCAGGCTCTTGGGAATGAAATTACCTTCCAGCAGGGTGTTCAGGGAATCGTGACCGAAGTTCTTCACGCCCAGGGCTTCGCGGTGTTCGAAGGGGCGAGTAGAGCCCACCGCGTGCAAACGGCCGAGCAGTTGGCCCAGGCGATACAACTGGTCGAGGTTACCCGGCTCCGGCGCGCGGCCACCGCGGCGTGGGAACAGGGTGAAGCGGAAACCCGCGTGTTCGAACAGGCTTTCGCCGTTGTGAATCATCGGCGCCACCACGGGCACTTCGCACTCGGCCAATTCGAAGGTGAAGCTGTGTTCTTCGAGGATCGCTTCGTTGGTCCAGCGCTGGGGCCGGTAGAACTTGGCGATCAGGGGCTCGGAGTCTTCGATGCCGACCTGGTAGACACGGTTTTCGTAGCTGTTGAGCGCGAGGATGCGGGCGTCGCTGAGGAAACCGATGCTTTCGACAGCGTCGAGCACCAGATCAGGGGTCAGTGTTTCAAACGGGTGTGCCATGCGAACTCCTGCGCGCAGCAGGGCGCCGCGTCCGGCCGGGTATGGTAACGCACCGGGGTCGAGATAGGTGGTGGCTGATAGTCCGCCATCGCGGGCAAGCCCGGCTCCCACGGTAATACTCGGTCAACTGTGGGAGCCGGGCTTGCCCGCGATGAGGCCCTGTCAGGCGCCGACGATCCCGCCATCATCCCGACGAATCGCCATCACCGATGAGCGTGGCTTGCCATTCGGCAGATGTTCCGGCCAGGTCGAGCCACCGGTTTCCCCCGGATGCTGAATCCCTACAAACAGGGTTTTCTGGTCTGGCGAGAAGCTGATCCCGGTCACTTCACAGGCCACCGGCCCTACCATGAACCGGCGAATTTCCCCGGTCGCCGGGTCGGCGCACAGCATCTGGTTGTTGCCCATGCCGGCAAAGTCGCCGCCGTTGCTGTAGTCGCCATCGGTGAGGATCCACAACCGCCCGGCCTTGTCGAAGCCCAGGCCGTCCGGGCTGTTGAACATGTTCTGCGGGTTGATGTTGGATGAGCCGCCCTTGGGCGTCCCGGCGTGCACGGTCGGATTGCCGGCCACCACGAACAAATCCCAACTGAAGTCCGGCGCGCCATGGTCGTTGGCATTGGCCTTCCAGCGCAGGATCTGCCCGTAGACGTTCTTCTCCCGCGGGTTCGGGCCGCCCACCGGCTGGCCGTCTTCGCCGCGCTTGGCGTTGTTGGTCAGGGTGCAATACACCTGGCCGTCGGCAGGGCTGACCACGATCCATTCCGGGCGGTCCATGCGGGTGGCTTTCACCACGCTGGCCGCCAGGCGTGCGTGGATCAGCACTTCGGCCTGGCTGGCGAAACCGCTGTTGACGTCGATGCCGTTCTTGCCGTAGGTCAGTTCGACCCATTGGCCCTGGCCCTTGGGATGGTCGGCATTGCCGTCGCCCGCGTCGAAGATCGCCACGTACAAGGTGCCGTGGTCCAGCAGGTCCTTGTTGGCCTTGGGGCTCTTGTGGTTGATCTTGTCGCGGCTGATGAACTTGTAGATGAACTCGCCGCGCTCGTCGTCGCCCATGTACACCACGGCGCGGCCGTCGCGAGTTTCCGCCAGGGCAGCGTTTTCGTGCTTGAAGCGGCCCAGGGCGGTGCGCTTGACCGGCGTGGATTGCGGGTCGAACGGGTCGATTTCCACCACCCAGCCATGGCGGTTGAGTTCGTTGGGGTTCTTGGCCATGTCGAAGCGCGGGTCATGCGGGTGCCAGTTGATGTCTTTGCTGGCGGCCACCACGCCGTAGCGTTTCTGCCCGGCGTCGAAGGTTTGTTGCGGATTGCTGCTGCCGAAGCAGTCGGTGAAGTTTTCTTCGCAGGTGAGATAGGTGCCCCACGGCGTCTTGCCGTTGGCGCAGTTCTGGAAGGTGCCGAGGACTTTCTTGCCGGTTTTGTCGGCACTGGTTTTCAGCCAGGCATGGCCCGCCGCAGGTCCGCCAAAGCGGATCGGTGAGTTGCCGTGGATGCGTCGGTTGTATTTCGAGTCCTGGACGAACTGCCAGGTATCACCTTTGCGGCGCACTTCGATCACCGACACGCCTTCGCTGGCCTGGGCCTTGCGCACGTCTTCGGCCGATTGCGGCGCGCCGCCGTGGGCGTAGAGGTAGCGGTAGTTGGTGTATTCGTTGTTGATCGCCATCAGCGCGCGGTTGTCGTCACCGGGGAAGGCGAACAGGCTCATGCCGTCGTTGTTGTCGCCGAACTGCTGTTCCTGGGCCTTGGCGGTGCCGTTGCCGCTGGGGTCGAAGGCCGGCGCGTTCTTGTGCAGCGGCTGGCCCCAGCTGATCAGCACCGAGGCGCTGTAGCCGGGCGGCAGGGTGATGGCGTCGCTGGTGGCTGAGGCGATGCTGGCGAAACCCAGCAATGGGCTGTTGGAGGCGGCGTTCACGGCCAGGGCGCTGCGGGTCAGCAGGTTGCCGCCGAGGAACATCGCCGCACCGCACAGGGCGCCGGCGCCGATAAAACGCCGACGGGTGAGGCCGACCATCTGTTCCAGGTCGGTGGCTTGGTTTTCTTCTAATAGGCTCATTTCAGGCTCCCTGCGGGTTTTTGCAGACACCTTAGGGAGCGGTCGTGACGAAATTGTTGCAGTTTGAAGCGCTACACCGGTGTGCCCAGCAGCACGTTGCTGGGGGAGAACTGCACCTTCACCGGGTGGCCTTCGGCGGCATTCATCTGCGCAAGCGCCTCGGGCCGGGCCAGGGCACACAAAACCTGGCCGTTGGGCAGGGTGATACGCACCTCGCTGGGACCATCCTCGGCGTCGAGAATGGCCTCGATTTTCCCTTCCAGGCAATTGTGTCCAGGTGTTGCTGGCTGCGAGACGGCCAGCACTTCAAGCCAGCCGGCCTTGATCAGGGCGACGACTTCGGTGCCGATCTCCAGCTCCAGGCGCAACGTGCTGTCGTGGGTAATCTGCGCCTCCAGGCTCAACCCGGCGGCCAGCTCCAGGCGAATCAGATCGTTGCGACCGTGGCTGTCGATGGCAATCACCCGGCCGTGCAATTGGTTGCGGGCGCTGGTGCGCAGCATCAGGCGGCCCAGCAGGTTGAAGTCGCTGGCGTCTTCGGCGGAGTCCAGCACCTGGGCTTGCAGCACCTGCAGGCGTTGGTAAAGGCGCAATACCCGTTCGCCTTCGGCCGTCAGCTTGGCGCCGCCGCCGCCCTTACCGCCCACGCTGCGTTCTACCAGGGGCTTTTGCGCCAGGTTGTTCAGCTCGTCGATGGCGTCCCACGCGGCCTTGTAACTCAAGCCCGCGCTTTTTGCGGCGCGGGTGATGGAGCCCTGTTCGGCAATGTGTTGCAGCAACGCAATACGCTGGGGGCGACGGACGATGTGTTGGCTCAAGAGGGTTGGCAGGGACATGGCTACACGCTTCGATGGAATGGGCAGACGTTGCGGGCAGGGCGGCCCTGAGTCAAGTCATGTGCCCGGTTTGGGCGTGCGCGCCAGGCAATACACGTCGACTTGCCGGGCGCCGGCGTCCATCAGCAGTCGGGCGAGGCTGTTGGCGGTGGCGCCGGTGGTGAGCACGTCGTCGATCAGCGCCAGGTGCCGGCCTTTGACTTGGGCACCTTCTGCCAGGGCGAAGGCCTGGAGCAGGTTGCGCTGGCGGGTTTTGGCGTCCAGATCCTGCTGCGCCACGGTTTCATGAGGCCGTAACAGCAGGTGCTCATCGTAAGGGATATTCAGGTCATTGCTCAGCCAGCGGGCGAGCATCGCCGCCTGGTTGAAACCCCGTTCCCGCAGGCGTTTGCGGGCCAAAGGCACGGGCAGCAGGCAGTCGGGGCGCATGAGTTCGGCATCGTCATACCGGTGTTGCAGAAATTGCCCCAGCAGATGCGCGAGCAAATGCCCCAGCGGCCAGCGGGCCTGATGCTTGAAACGGCTGATCAGGCTGTCGACGGGAAAACTGTAGGTCCAGGGCGCAACGACGTGTTTAAACGCCGGCGGTCGCTTCAGGCATTGGCCGCACACCAGGCCCGCCATGGGCAACGGCAGCGCGCACACTTCGCAGTGGTCCATCAGCCAGGGCAGCTCGGTTTCGCAGACGTTGCAGACAGGATGGGCGGTTTCGCTGAGTTCATCGCAGACCAAACAGGGCTGGTTGCTTTTTAACCAGATGTAAACCTCGTGCTTGTTATCAAGTTGACAGTGCATGAATCTTCCTTAAATATGCCGAGCATCCGTGTCGTGCCTGTGGGTATTACTCCCCGCAGGGCTTGCCAAAGCATAATCAAGGAATCGCCCATGAGCGCCAGCATCACTGCCAACCTGCGTCACGATTGGTCTTTAGCCGAAGTCAAAGCGCTGTTTGTGCAGCCCTTCAATGACCTGTTGTTCCAGGCGCAGACCGTGCACCGCGCGCATTTCGACGCCAACCGCGTCCAGGTTTCCACGCTGCTGTCGATCAAGACCGGCGCCTGCCCGGAAGATTGCAAATATTGTCCGCAGTCGGGCCACTACAACACGGGCCTGGAAAAAGAAAAGCTGATGGAAGTGCAGAAGGTCCTCGAAGAGGCCGCCCGCGCCAAGGCCATCGGTTCGACCCGTTTCTGCATGGGCGCCGCCTGGAAGCATCCGTCGGCCAAAGACATGCCCTACGTGCTGGAGATGGTCAAAGGCGTGAAAGCCATGGGCCTGGAAACCTGCATGACCCTCGGCCGCCTCGACCAGGACCAGACCGAAGCCCTGGCCCAGGCCGGCCTCGACTACTACAACCACAACCTCGACACCTCGCCGGAGTTCTACGGTTCGATCATCACCACCCGCACCTACGGCGAGCGCCTGCAAACCCTGGCGTACGTGCGTGATTCGGGGATGAAGATCTGCTCCGGCGGCATCCTCGGCATGGGCGAGTCCCTGGACGATCGCGCCAACCTGCTGATCCAGCTGGCCAACCTGCCGGAGCATCCGGAATCGGTGCCGATCAACATGCTGGTGAAAGTGGTGGGTACGCCGCTGGAAAACGCCGAAGACATCGACCCGTTCGACTTCATCCGCATGCTGGCGGTGGCGCGCATCCTGATGCCGCAGTCCCATGTGCGGCTGTCGGCCGGGCGTGAGGCGATGAACGAGCAGATGCAGGCCCTGGCGTTTTTTGCCGGTGCCAACTCGATTTTCTACGGCGACAAACTGCTGACCACCGCCAACCCGCAGGCGGATAAAGACATGCAGCTGTTCTCGCGCCTGGGCATCTTGCCGGAGGCCCGTGAAGAGCATGCCGATGAAGTGCACCAGGCGGCGATCGAGCAGGCGCTGGTAGAACAGAAAAGTAGCGAGCAGTTCTACAACGCGGCTGTTTAAGCCATATCTCTTGTCGAAGTGCGGTCCAGTGTGGGAGCTGGCTTGCCTGCGATAGCGGTCTGTCAGGCACATTGATGCTGAATGTGCCGCCGTCATCGCAGGCAAGCCAGCTCCCACAGGGTTGAGCGCTAATCGAGGTCTGCATGCCTTTCGATCTCGCCGCGCGTCTTGCGGCCCGTCGTGCCGAGCACCTGTACCGCCAACGTCCACTGCTGCAGAGCCCTCAAGGACCTGAAGTGGTGGTCGATGGCCAGCCGTTACTGGCGTTCTGCAACAACGATTACCTGGGCCTGGCCAATCACCCGCAAGTGATTGAAGCCTGGCGCGCTGGCGCGGCACGCTGGGGTGTGGGCGGTGGCGCTTCACACCTGGTGATCGGCCACAGCACGCCGCACCATGAACTGGAAGAAGCCCTGGCCGACCTGACCGGCCGCCCGCGGGCGCTGCTGTTCACCACCGGTTACATGGCCAACCTCGGCGCGGTCACGGCGCTGGTGGGGCAGGGCGATACGGTGCTGGAAGACCGTCTCAACCACGCTTCGTTGCTGGATGCCGGTTTGCTCTCGGGAGCGCGCTTTAATCGTTATCTGCACAACGACGCGGCCAGCCTGGCCAAGCGCCTGGAGAAGGCCACCGGCAATACGCTGGTAGTGACCGATGGCGTGTTCAGCATGGACGGCGACCTGGCCGACCTGCCGGCGCTGGCCCGTGAAACCCGGGCCCGGGGCGCGTGGCTGATGGTGGATGACGCCCATGGCTTCGGGCCTCTGGGCGCCAATGGTGGCGGGATCGTCGAGCACTTTGGTTTGAGCCAGGAAGACGTGCCGGTATTGGTGGGCACCCTGGGCAAGGCCTTCGGTACTGCCGGGGCATTTGTGGCGGGTAGTGAGGAACTGATCGAAAGCCTGATCCAGTTTGCCCGCCCGTATATCTACACCACCAGCCAACCGCCCGCGCTGGCCTGCGCCACGTTGAAGAGCCTGGAACTGCTGCGCACCGAGCATTGGCGGCGTGAGCATCTCAACGGGCTGATCCGCCAGTTCCGCCAAGGCGCCGAGCAGATCGGCCTGGAACTGATGGACAGCTTCACGCCGATCCAGCCGATCATGATTGGCGACAGCGCCCGTGCCGTGCGTTTGTCGCAGATGCTCCGCGAGCGCGGGCTGATGGTAACGGCGATCCGCCCGCCAACCGTGCCCGCCGGCAGCGCCCGCCTGCGGGTGACCCTGACGGCGGCCCACAGCGAAGCTCAGGTGCAGCTATTGTTAAACGCATTGGAAGAGTGTTTCCGCTTGTTAGGCCAGGAGCCCGACCATGCGTGATCGACTGATACTGCTGCCCGGTTGGGGCCTTGGCATCTCGCCGCTGGAACCGCTGGCGGCGGCGCTGCAAGGGCTGGATGAACACCTGCGGGTGCATATCGAACCCTTGCCGGTGCTGGCTTCCGGCAACCTCGACGAATGGCTGGACGAGCTGGACGCCAGCCTGCCGGACAACGCCTGGCTGGGCGGCTGGTCCCTCGGCGGGATGCTGGCTTCTGAGCTGGCAGCGCGCCGCAGCGATCGTTGCTGTGGCCTGGTGACCCTGGCCAGCAATCCGTGTTTTGTCGCCCATGACGCCTGGCCGAGCGCAATGCCCGGTGAAACCTTCGATGCGTTTCTCGCCGGGTGCAATGCCGATTCCCAGGTCACGCTCAAGCGCTTCGGCCTGCTGTGTGCCAAGGGCGCGGAAGACCCTCGCGGGCTGGCGCGCTTGTTGGTCAGTGGGGCGCCGAATACGCCTTCTCCGGTCCTGATGAATGGCCTTGAATTACTCGCTCAATTGGATACCCGTGAGGCGTTGCTGGCCTTTCGTGGCCCACAGTTGCACCTGTTTGCCGGCATGGACGGCCTGGTGCCCGCCGAGGCGGCCAGCGACTTGCTGACGTTGCTGCCCGATGTTGAAATCGGCCTGATTGAACAGGCCGGTCACGCTTTTCTACTGGAGGACCCCCACGGTGTGGCGGGGGCCATCCAGGCTTTTTTGCATGAGTGCGGTGATGACTGATTTATCCCTTCCGGTGCTGCCGGGCGGCTTGCCAGACAAGCGCCAGGTAGCGGCCTCCTTTTCCCGCGCAGCCGCCAGTTACGACAGCGTTGCCGAGTTGCAGCGTACGGTGGGCAGTGAGCTGCTGCGGCGTGTGCCGGCAGATATCTCGCCGCAACGCTGGCTGGACCTGGGCTGCGGCACGGGTTATTTCAGTCGTGTGCTGGGCCAGTCATTTCCGGACAGCCAAGGCGTGGCCCTGGATATTGCCGAAGGCATGCTCAACCACGCCCGGCCGTTGGGTGGTGCGCAACATTTTATCGCTGGCGATGCCGAGCGCTTGCCGTTGCAGGACGCCAGTTGCGGGCTGATCTATTCGAGCCTTGCTGTGCAGTGGTGTTCGGACTTTGCCGCCGTACTCAGCGAGGCGCGGCGGGTGTTGCAGCCTGGCGGCGTGCTGGCGTTTGCCAGCCTGTGCGTGGGTACGCTGGATGAGTTGCGCGAAAGCTGGCGTGCGGCGGATGGCATGGTCCACGTCAATCGCTTCCGACCATTCAGTGCTTATCAGCAACTTTGCGCCGCCAGTGGCTTGCGGGTGCGCAGCCTGGAGCAGCGTCCCCAGGTGCTGCATTACCCCGACGTGCGCAGCCTGACCCACGAATTGAAAGCCTTGGGTGCACACAATCTGAACCCGGGGCGCCCCGGAGGCTTGACGGGCCGGGCGCGGATTGTTGCACTGGTGCAAGCCTACGAGCAGTTCCGGCAGGCCCAGGGCCTGCCGGCAACTTATCAAGTGGTGTACGCCGTCCTGGAGAAACCTCTATGAGTGCTGCTTACTTCATCACGGGGACCGACACCGACGTCGGCAAGACCACCATCGCCGCCGGCTTACTGCATGCCGCGCGTCAAGCCGGCAAAAGCACCGCGGCGGGCAAGCCGGTGGCCTCGGGCTGCCAGCTGACGCCCAAGGGCCTGCGCAATTCGGATGCCCTGGCGTTGCTGGCCGAGTGTTCTTTGCCCTTGACCTATGCCGAGGTCAACCCGGTGGCGTTCGAGCCGGCCATCGCACCGCATCTGGCGGCCCGTGAAGCCGGAGTGGCGCTGACGGTGCAGTCGTTGCTCAAACCCATGCAGCATATTCTGGCCAAGCAGGCCGACTTCACCCTGATTGAAGGTGCGGGCGGCTGGCGTGTGCCCTTGGCGGATCAGGACAACCTGTCGGACCTGGCCCAGGCGCTGAAGCTGCCGGTGATCCTGGTGGTGGGCGTGCGGCTGGGTTGCATCAGCCACGCGCTGCTGACCGCCGAAGCCATCGCCCGGGACGGTTTGCCGTTGGCAGGTTGGGTGGCGAATATCATCGACCCCAAGACCTCTCGTCTGGAAGAAAACCTCGCCACCCTGGCTGAACGGCTGCCCGCGCCATGCCTGGGCAGGGTGCCAAAGCTCAAGCATCCCGGCGCTGAAGCGGTGGCGGAGTACTTGCAACTGGACCTGCTTGACTAGTTTTGCCTATCAATAAGGCATTATGCCATTAGTGTTTTTGACGGGCGTTTTGCCGGTATGTCTGCTTCAATAACGGTTCACGATTCTCTTATAGGCAGGTTCACGCCATGGAAATCTCTGGTAGCAGTGCGTTTTACTCGGGGCTGAGCGCGATTCAGACCGGGCAGAACCGTGTCGACCAGGCCGCCGGCAAGATCGCCAGCGCCGCCACTACCCAGCCTTCGGATGCGCAGAACGATCGCTTGCGTGCAGCCGATGCCAATCAGGCGTCGAACTCGGCCAGCAATATGGTCGAGATGGCCCAAGGCAAGTTCCAGGTCGAACTGGGCGCCAAAGTCGCCAAGGCTTCCGACGAAATGCTCGGCACGTTGATCGATACCTACGCCTGAATGTTGCGCTCTCCAGCTTCTCTGTAGGAGCTGGCTTGCCTGCGATAGCATCACCTCAGCCCTCCTGATACACCGCGGCGCCTGCATCGCAGGCAAGCCAGCGCCCACATTGATCTCCATCTCCCTCAGGTTTTGAATCTTCATGCGGCATTTCGCTGCAGGCCTTGCCGTGCCTGACGTTGACCCACGTCATGACAAACGGCATTTGCGCGACGCTTGACAAGGATTGGTCGTAAACGTATGTTTCAAACAACTGTTTGACCGCCATAACACATCCACGCGGTTGTTCATCCCAGATACATCAGCAGAGGTTTATCGCTATGCCTGACTACAAGGCCCCCTTGCGTGATATTCGCTTCGTTCGTGACGAACTGCTTGGCTATGAAGCGCACTATCAGAGCCTGCCGGCTTGCCAGGACGCTACCCCGGACATGGTTGACGCCATTCTCGAAGAAGGCGCCAAGTTCTGTGAGCAGGTACTGGCACCGCTGAACCGCGTGGGTGACATCGAAGGTTGCACCTGGAGCGAGTCAGGCGTTAAGACCCCTACCGGTTTCAAAGAAGCCTACAAACAATTCGTTGAAGGCGGCTGGCCAAGCCTGGCCCACGACGTGGCGCACGGTGGCCAAGGCTTGCCGGAGTCCCTGGGCCTGGCCGTCAGCGAAATGGTTGGCGAAGCCAACTGGTCGTGGGGCATGTACCCGGGCCTGTCCCATGGCGCGATGAACACCATTTCCGAGCACGGCACTCCCGAGCAGCAAGAGGCTTACCTGACCAAACTGGTGTCGGGCGAGTGGACCGGCACCATGTGCCTGACCGAGCCGCACTGCGGCACCGACCTGGGCATGCTGCGCACCAAGGCCGAACCTCAGGCTGATGGTTCCTACAAGGTTTCCGGCACCAAGATCTTCATCTCGGCCGGTGAACACGACATGGCCGACAACATCGTCCACATCGTGCTGGCCCGCCTGCCGGACGCACCGGCTGGCACCAAAGGCATTTCGCTGTTTATCGTTCCCAAGTTCGTACCGAACGCCGACGGTTCGATTGGCGAGCGCAACGCGGTGTCCTGCGGTTCCCTGGAACACAAGATGGGTATCCACGGCAACGCCACCTGCGTGATGAACTTCGACGCGGCCACCGGTTTCCTGATCGGCCCGGCGAACAAAGGCCTGAACTGCATGTTCACCTTTATGAACACCGCTCGCCTGGGTACCGCGCTGCAAGGCCTGTCCCACGCTGAAATCGGCTTCCAGGGCGGCCTGAAATATGCCCGTGACCGCCTGCAAATGCGCTCCCTGACTGGCCCGAAAGCGCCGGACAAGGCAGCCGACCCGATCATCGTGCACCCTGACGTGCGCCGCATGCTGCTGACCATGAAAGCCTTCGCCGAAGGCAACCGCGCGATGGTGTACTTCACCGCCAAGCAGGTTGACGTGGTCAAGTACGGCACCGACGACGAAGCCAAGAAACAGGCTGACGCACTGCTGGCCTTCATGACCCCGATCGCCAAGGCGTTCATGACCGAAGTCGGTTTTGAATCCGCCAACCACGGCGTGCAAATCTACGGCGGCCACGGCTTCATCGCCGAGTGGGGCATGGAGCAGAACGTTCGCGACAGCCGCATTTCGATGCTGTACGAAGGCACCACCGGCATCCAGGCCCTCGACCTGCTGGGCCGTAAAGTGCTGATGACTCAAGGCGAAGCGCTGAAGTGCTTCACCAAGATCGTCCACAAGTTCTGCCAGGCCAACGAGGGCAACGCAGCCGTGCAAGAGTTTGTTGCACCGCTGGCTGCACTGAACAAAGAGTGGGGCGAGTTGACCATGAAGGTCGGCATGGCAGCCATGAAAGACCGTGAAGAAGTCGGTGCCGCTTCGGTGGATTACCTGATGTACTCCGGTTATGCCTGCCTGGCCTACTTCTGGGCCGACATGGCCCGCCTGGCCGCCGAGAAACTGGCTGCCGGCACTACCGAAGAAGGCTTCTACACCGCCAAACTGCAGACCGCGCGCTTCTACTTCCAGCGCATCCTGCCGCGCACCCGCACCCACGTTGCAACCATGCTGTCGGGCGCCAACAACCTGATGGACATGAAAGAAGAGAACTTCGACCTGGGCTACTAAGCCTCGGCGGGTTCATTTCAAAAGCCGCCGCTTCTTCGGGAGCGGCGGTTTTTTTATGCGCGATAAAAAACCACAGCGCAGCACTCAGGGATTGCGCCGCGCGGCCGTTAAAGTGATGGCAATGTGATACGCATCACATCGAATGTGCTTAACTGTGATCAGTGAAGGCACTGTGCCATCTTTTTTTAGTGGGTCGGAGCTTTACCCTTGTCTCGCGCGTCTGCTGTACGTTTCAGTCATTTTTTACCTTCACTGCTGTTGTTGCTGGCGGGGCTGTCGGCTGCGTACGTGAAGGATCTCAATGTGTTCTTCACTTCACTGTTCAACGTGCTGCCAACCCTGGTGTTGCTATTGGGCGGCTCGTACTGCGCGGTCTACCGCAGGCAGCGCGAGCTGTTCCTGATGATTACGGTGTACGTCGTCTATTTCCTGCTGGACACCCAGACCGATTACTACCGCGACCACGGCCGTGTTCGTGAAGACGCCGCCGTGGTCTTCCATCTGTGTTGCCTGTTGTTGCCGCTGCTGTTCAGCATCTATGCGCTCTGGCAGGAAAAAACCCACCTGTTTCGCGACTTTGTCGCACGGTGCGCGGTGCTGTTTGCGGTGGGCTGCGTGGCGCTGGCCCTTGAACAAAGTTTCCCACAGGCCTTGTTGAGCTGGCTCGCCGAGATTCGCTGGCCTGCCTTGCATGGCCGTTGGATGAGCCTGATCCAGCTGTCGTATCCGATGTTCCTGATCGGCTTTGTCACCCTGGCCGCGCAGTACTGGTACCAGCCCAGGCCGCTGCACGCCGCGCAACTGGTGGGGCTGCTTGGGTTGTTCTGGATGTTGCCGCAAACGTTCATCCTGCCGTTTACCCTGAACATCATGTGCAGCCAGGTGATGCTGATGATTGCTGCCGGTGTGGCCCACGAGGCCTATCAAATGGCCTTCCGTGATGAGCTGACCGGGCTGCCGGGCCGCCGCGCGCTCAACGAGCGCATGCAGCGCCTGGGGCGCAACTACGTACTGGCCATGAGCGACGTCGATCACTTCAAACGCTTCAACGATACCCACGGCCATGATGTGGGCGATCAGGTACTGCGCCTGGTGGCCAGCAAGCTGTCCAAGGTCAATGGCGGTGGCCGGGCCTACCGCTACGGCGGTGAAGAGTTTGCCGTGGTGTTTGCCGGCAAGACCCTGGATGAATGCCTGCCGCACCTGGAAGAGATCCGCGAAATCATCGCCAACTACGACATCAAGCTGCGTAACCTGGACCGTCCCCAGGACGACCAGCAAGGTCGCCAGCGTCGCACGGGCAGTGGAGCGTCCAGCGTGTCGGTGACCGTCAGCATCGGCGTGGCCGAGCGCCAGGCCGAGCAGCGCAGCCCTGAAGAGGTGCTCAAGTCTGCCGACCAGGCGCTTTACAGCGCCAAGGGCGCCGGGCGTAACTGCGTGGTGGCCTCCGGGCAAACCCGCCGGGGCGCGGTACGGGAAAGCGCTGCCGGTTGAGTGATGGCGCTGTATTCAGCGGCCCTACAATGATTGTCCGGCGGGCCCTGCGGCAGTAGGTTGAAGGCATCTGCTGCCGGAGACATTGCCATGCCTGACTACAAAGCTCCCCTGCGCGACATGCGCTTTCTGATCGATCACGTCTTTGATTTCCACGGCCACTACGCGGCACTCGGGGCGAACGACGCCAGCCCGGACATGGTCGGCGCGATCCTCGAAGAAGGCGCCAGGTTCTGCGAAAACGTGCTGTCGCCGTTGAATCGCTCCGGTGATGAAGAAGGCTGCCATTTCGACAACGGTGTGGTGACCACGCCCAAAGGCTTCAAGGAAGCCTTCGCCCAGTACGTGGAGGGCGGCTGGCACGGTCTGGCGGCAGACCCGGCCTACGGCGGGCAAGGTTTGCCGCTGTCCCTGGGCCTGGTGCTGGCCGAGATGATTGCCTCCAGCAACACGTCCTGGGGCATGTACCCGGGCCTGACCCACGGCGCGATGTCGGCGATCCATGCCCACGGCACCGAAGAACAGAAAAACACCTACCTGAGCAAGCTCACGGCAGGCCAGTGGACCGGCACCATGTGCCTGACCGAAGCCCATTGCGGCACTGACCTGGGGCTGATCAAGACCCGCGCCGTGCCTCAGGCTGACGGCAGCTATGCGGTCACCGGCAGCAAGATTTTCATCTCGGCCGGCGAGCACGACATGAGTGAAAACATCATCCACCTGGTGTTGGCCAAGCTGCCGGATGCGCCGGCCGGGACCAAGGGGATTTCGCTGTTTATCGTGCCCAAGTTCCACGCCGATTCTGGCGAGCGCAACGGGGTGAGCTGTGGTTCCATCGAGCACAAGATGGGCATCAAGGCTTCGGCCACCTGTGTGCTGAACTTCGACGGCGCCCGGGGCTTCCTGATCGGGGAGGCGAACAAGGGCCTCAATTGCATGTTCACCATGATGAACCATGCGCGGCTGGGCACCGGCATGCAGGGCCTTTGCCTGGGTGAGGCAAGTTTCCAGGGCGCGATCAAGTACGCCAACGACCGCTTGCAGATGCGCTCGCTGACCGGTGCCAAGGCACCCGAAAAGGCGGCTGACCCGATCATCGTGCACCCCGACGTACGACGCATGCTGTTGACCATGAAGGCCTTCAACGAAGGTAACCGGGCGTTGACCTATTTCTCCGCACAGTTGCTCGATACGGCGCACCTGAGCAGCGACGAAGGCCAACGCCAGGAAGCCGAAGACCTGCTGGCGTTCCTTACGCCGATCTGCAAGGCCTTCATGACCGAAACCGGGCTGGAGGTGACCAACCATGGCATGCAGGTATTCGGTGGTCATGGCTTTATTCGTGAATGGGGCATGGAGCAGTTGGTGCGCGATTGCCGGATTGCGCCGATCTATGAGGGCACCAACGGGATTCAGGCTTTGGATTTGCTGGGGCGCAAGGTGCTCGGCAGCCAGGGCAAGCTGTTGCGGGGCTTTACCAAAATCGTCCACAAATTCTGTGCAGCCAACGCCGAACATCCACAGCTCAAGGCCCATGTGGCTCAGCTCAATGAGTTGAATCAGCAGTGGGGCGACCTGACGATGAAGGTCGGCATGGCCGCCATGAAAAATCCCGACGAAGTCGGTGCTGCCGCGCTGGATTACCTGATGTACAGCGGTTACATAATCCTCGCTTACCTGTGGTTGCGCATGGCGCTGGTGGCACAAGAACAGTTGGAAAGCGGCAGCGGTGATGCCGATTACGCCCGAGGCAAGCTGGCCACCTGCGAGTTCTATTTCAAGCGCCTGCTGCCACGCACGGCAGCCCATCGGGCGGCCGTAGAGGCGGGCAGCGAATGCCTGATGAGTCTGCCGGCGGAGCTGTTTGCGCTTTAATGACCGTAAAATACTTGTTGGTCACAAGCAGACCCTATGTGTCACAAAAGTTGTTCGGTTACACTCGGGGTCTGTAAAACCGACCCCACCCGAATAACGTTAAAGTTCTCACGAGGTTTGCCATGGCTGACTACAAAGCGCCGCTGCGCGATATGCGCTTCGTCCTCAACGAAGTTTTTGAGGTCGCCAAACTCTGGGCCCAACTGCCCGCGCTGGCGGAGACCGTCGACGCAGAGACCGTTGAGGCAATCCTCGAAGAAGCCGGCAAAGTCACCTCCAAGACCGTCGCCCCGCTCAGCCGCGGCGGCGACGAAGAAGGCTGCCGCTGGGAGAATGGCGCGGTCTTCACCCCGGCGGGCTTCAAGGACGCCTACACAACCTACGCCGAAGGCGGTTGGGTGGGTGTAGGCGGCGATCCGGCCTACGGTGGCATGGGCATGCCCAAGGCGGTGTCGGCCCAGGTTGAAGAGATGATCAACTCCTCGGGCCTGGCCTTCGGCCTGTACCCGATGCTGACCTCCGGCGCCTGCGTGTCGATCAACACCCACGCCAGCGAAGAACTCAAAGCCACTTACCTGCCGAATATGTACTCGGGCGTGTGGGCCGGTTCCATGTGTCTGACCGAGCCCCATGCGGGCACCGACCTGGGGATTATCCGCACCAAGGCTGAGCCTCAGGCAGACGGTTCCTACAAGGTCAGTGGTACCAAGATCTTCATCACCGGTGGCGAGCACGACCTCACCGACAACATTATCCACCTGGTGCTGGCCAAGCTGCCGGACGCGCCGGCGGGTCCCAAAGGGATCTCGCTGTTCCTGGTGCCCAAGTTCATGGTCAATGCCGATGGCAGCCTGGGCGCGCGCAACCCGGTGACCTGTGGCTCCATCGAACACAAGATGGGTATCCAGGCGTCCGCGACCTGCGTGATGAACTTCGACGAAGCGGTGGGTTACCTGGTGGGCGAGCCCAACCGTGGCCTGGCGGCGATGTTCACCATGATGAACTACGAGCGCCTGGGCGTTGGCATTCAGGGCCTGGCCTCCGGCGAGCGCTCTTATCAGAACGCTATCGAATATGCCCGCGACCGCCTGCAAAGCCGTTCGCCAACCGGTCCGAAAGCCAAGGACAAAGTGGCCGACCCGATCATCGTCCACCCGGACGTACGGCGCATGCTGCTGACCATGAAAGCCTCGAACGAAGGTGGCCGCGCATTCTCTACCTACGTCGCGATGCAGTTGGATACCGCCAAGTTCAGCGAAGACGCCACCGCCCGCAAACGCGCGGACGACTTGGTGGCCCTGCTGACCCCGGTTGCCAAGGCGTTCCTGACCGACCTGGGCCTGGAAACCACCGTACACGGCCAGCAGATTTTCGGCGGCCACGGCTACATTCGCGAGTGGGGCCAGGAGCAACTGGTGCGTGATGTGCGCATCACCCAGATCTACGAAGGCACCAACGGCATTCAGGCCCTGGACCTGGTGGGACGCAAGATCGTCGGCAGCGGCGGGGCGTTCTACCAGCTGTTTGCCGACGAGATCCGCCATTTCACCCGCACTGCTGGCGCCGAGCTGGCCGAGTTCACCAAGCCGCTGGACGCGGCGGTGGATGACCTGGACGAGCTGACCGCCTGGCTGCTGGATCGCGCCAAGTCCAACCCGAATGAAATCGGCGCGGCGTCGGTGGAGTACCTGCATGCCTTCGGCTACATGGCCTATGCCTACATGTGGGCCCTGATGGCCAAGGCAGCCTTGGGCAAAGAGGCCCAGGAAGACTTCTACGCCAGCAAACTGGGCACCGCACGTTTCTACTTTGCCCGCTTGCTGCCACGGATAGCGTCACTGAGTGCTTCGGTAAAAGCCGGTAGCGAATCGCTGTTTTTGCTGGATGAGGCCCAGTTCTAAGGGCTAGGAGGGCGTGTAAGCATTCTCTTACGTGACGTGCTGCTAATCGTCCTCTATCGCCATATTGGATCCACGGATAATCTACTTCACATGGACGTCGCGCAGGAAGCGCAAAGCAACAACACGGACACGTAGGATTCTGCCAGGAAGGCGGAGTGAAATGGATGTCAGGGAAACAGTCTGCAAAGCCCCGCTTCGGCGGGGTTTTCTTTTGCCTGCGAAAAAGTCAGACAGGCGCGTTCATCACGTCTTCCAGCAGCGTGCGCAACAACTCCAGCGTCGCCTGCTGACGCTGCACATCCCGGCACACCAACCCCACTTTCAACGGCACCCGTGGTTCGCTCAACGGTTTCCACAGCAACGCCTTGCTGTTGTGTTCGTCCTGCGACCGCCCGGGCAGCACTGTCGCGAGCTTGGTGTGGGGCAGGCTGTCGAGAATCCCCACCATCGTATTCAACTCTGCCTGCACTTGCGGGCGTCGGCCCAGGTTGGCCAGTTGACCTTGCCATATCTGGCGCACCTGAAACTCTTCCCCCAGCAGCAACATCGGCAACTCGGCTGCCTGCTTCAAGGAGACTTTCTTGAATTCCCGCAGCGGGTGATCAGACGGGATGACCACCTTCAGTTCATCTTCGTACAGCAGCACGCCGTGCAATCCCGGCTGGCGCGGCGGCAGGTAGCTGATGCCGATGTCGAGCGAGCCGTTGAGCAGCCGGCGTTCGATTTCCATGCCGGTCAACTCGTAGATCTGCACCACCAGATGCGGCTGGGCCTTGCGCACCCGTTCGAGCATCTGCGGCACCAGGCTGGTGTGCACGGTTTGCAGCACACCGATGGCCAAGGTGCGCAACGCCTGGCCCTTGAAGTTGCGCAGCGCTTCTACGGCATGCTGCATGCCGTCGAGCAGGGGCAGGGCATGGTTGTACAAAGTGTGGGCCGCGAGGGTCGGCAGCAGGCGCTTGCTGCTGCGTTCGAACAGGCTCACATCGAGGTTCTGCTCGAGCTGGCGAATCTGCTGCGACAAGGCCGGTTGGGAGATCGACAGGCGCTCTGCAGCCCGCCCGACGTGGCCTTCTTCATACACCGCGACGAAATAACGCAGTTGCTTGAAATCCATAAGTAACGCTTATCGAAAAAGCTGGAAAATCGAAATGGCCGAGTGCCCCCGAGACGCCTAGTCTAGCGCCTATTCACAGGGCTTACAGGGCCGGAAAGTGCGATGAGTAGTGTTTATGTTGACGGCGTTTGCATAGGCAGGGCAAAAAACCTCGGTCATGGGTTGCTCGGTGATATCGACCAAGGTGTGATTGCCAGCGGGGTTCATCCATGAACCTGTTCAACCTGCGTCGCCCGGTCCCCAGTCTGGATGATCTGATTCTCGACGCGAAAACCCCGACACTGCGCGACGACCTTTCCAGCGACTGCTTGATGCCCAGCGTGGCCCGGCCGCCCCAGGTGTTCGTGCGCGGCCAGGGTTCCTGGCTGTGGGACAGCGAAGACCGCGCCTATCTCGACTTCAATCAGGGCGGCGGCGCCAACAGTCTGGGCCACAGCCCGCAGGTATTGACCAAGGCATTGGCCGATCAGGCCCAGTCACTGATCAATCCCGGCCACGGCCTGCACAACCGCGGTCAACTGAACCTCGCCGACCGCCTGTGCCATCGCACCGCCAGCGACCAGGCCTACCTGCTCAACAGCGGCGCCGAAGCCTGCGAAGCGGCGATCAAGCTGGCGCGCAAATGGGGCCAACTGCATCGCGGTGGCGCCTATCGCATCATCACCGCGAGCAACGGTTGCCATGGCCGCAGCTTTGCCGCGATGTCGGCTTCGGCCGCCGTCAGTGAAAACCGCTTCGAGCCGCAACTGCCGGGTTTCAGTCACGTACCGTTTAACGACCTGCCGGCACTGCATGCGGCGGTGGATGCACAAACCGTGGCGATTATGCTGGAGCCGATCCAGAACGATGCCGGCGTAATTCCCGCGACCGAGCATTACCTCAAGGGCGTCGAGCGCCTGTGCCGCGAGCTGGGGATACTGCTGATCCTCGATGAAGTGCAAACCGGCACCGGCCGTTGCGGCACCTTACTCGCCGAACAGCACTATGGCGTGCGCGCCGACATCATCACCCTGGGCAAAGGCCTGGGTGGCGGTGTGCCGCTGGCGGCGTTGCTGGCGCGGGGCAAGGCGTGTTGTTTTGAGCTCGGTGAGCTCGACGGCACCCACCACGGCAATGCGTTGATGGCATCCGCTGGCGTGGCAGTGCTGGATACGGTGCTGAACCATGGCTTTCTTGAGCACGTCTGCGAGGTCGGCGCGTATCTGGGCGAAGGGCTGGCACGTCTGGCGCACCGCTATGACCAGGGTGAACTGCGTGGCCAGGGCCTGCTGTGGGGACTGACCCTGTCGGAAGATTCGGCAGATGCCGTGGTAAAGGCCGCGCTCAGTGAAGGACTGATCCTGAGTGCGCCACAACCCGACTGCCTGCGCTTCACCCCGGCGCTGACGTTGAGCAAAAGCAACGTCGACGAAATGCTCCTGCGCCTGGCGCGTGCCTTCTCCCGGGTGCGCACCGCGCAGTTGCAATGCCGCAAGGGCATTGCCGTTTAACCCCTTATTTCCTGAACCGTCTCGCGGTATACGCGGCGCCTCCAGCCTGATTCTTTTGGCTGGGGGCGTTTTTTTGTCTGCTGATTAGAGGATGGCCTCGTGCCAGATCCCACTGAACCCTCAAGAGCGCCCAAGGTCGATTAGCTTGTACGGCTCACACGAGCCGATTTTCAGGAGCTGAACCCATGGATATCATTCGCATCATCATCGCCATTCTGCTGCCGCCACTGGGTGTGTTCCTGCAAGTGGGTTTCGCCGGCGCGTTCTGGCTGAATATTCTGCTGACCTTGTGCGGTTACATTCCGGGCATCGTGCACGCCGTGTATATCATCGCCAAACGTTAACAGGCCTCAGCCTTTCGCGATCAGCCGAGAGTTGCGCTCATTGCGAAAGGCCAGTTGCTCGATGGTCTGGGTGGCGTGCTCCGCTTCCTCGCGGGCCTGGAGGATCATCCCGTGATGCTCCGATTTGCTGCACACCGGGTCGGCATTGCTGGCGTCTCCGGTCAGCATGAACGCCTGGCAGCGGCAGCCACCGAAGTCCTTTTCCTTCTCGTCGCATGAACGGCATGGCTCGGGCATCCAGTCATAGCCGCGAAAGCGGTTGAAGCCGAACGAGTCGTACCAGATGTGCTGCATGCTGTGTTCGCGCACGTTGGGAAACTGCACCGGCATCTGTCGGGCGCCGTGGCACGGCAGCGCGGTTCCGTCCGGTGTCACCGTCAGAAAGATACTGCCCCAGCCATTCATGCAGGCTTTCGGGCGCTCCTCATAGTAATCCGGCGTGACAAAGATCAGCTTGCACGGATGGCCTTCGGCTTCGAGCTTGGCGCGGTATTCGTTGGTGATGCGTTCGGCGCGCACCAGCTGTTCCTGGGTCGGCAACAGGCCGACCCGATTGAGCTGGGCCCAGCCGTAGAACTGGCAGGTGGCAAGTTCCACAAAGTCCGCTTCCAGCGCAATGCACAGCTCGATGATGCGGTCGATCTTGTCGATATTATGCCGATGGGTAACGAAGTTCAGCACCATCGGATAGCCATGGGCTTTCACCGCCCGGGCCATTTCCAGTTTCTGCGCGAAGGCTTTTTTCGAGCCGGCCAGCAGGTTGTTCACCTGCTCGTCGCTGGCCTGGAAGCTGATCTGGATGTGGTCCAGGCCCGCCTTCTTGAAGTCGCTGATCTTCTGCTCGGTGAGGCCGATGCCGGAGGTGATCAGGTTGGTGTAGAAACCCAGCTTGCGCGCCTCGGCGATCAGTTCGGCGAGGTCCTGGCGCACCAGCGGCTCACCGCCGGAAAACCCCAGCTGCGCAGCGCCCATTTCCCGGGCTTCGCGAAATACCTTGATCCACTGTTCGGTGCTCAGCTCTTTGCCCTGCTCGGCGAAATCCAGCGGATTGGAGCAATACGGGCATTGCAGCGGGCAGCGGTAGGTCAGCTCGGCGAGCAGCCATAGCGGCAGGCCGATTTCCGGCTTGGGTGGCAGGTCAGGCAAGTTCGATCCAGTGCTGAGCACGGGCAACCTCCATGAATTGCTCGATGTCTTCACCGAGTTCGGGTACGCCCGGGAATTGCTGGTCCAGCTCGGCGATGATCGCGCTGACATCGCGCTCGCCATCGATCAGGCCACCGATCAATGCGGCGCTGTCGTTGAGCTTGATCATGCCTTCCGGGTACAGCAGCACATGGCCTTTTTGCGCGGGTTCGTACTGGAAGCGATAGCCCTGGCGCCAGGTCGGTTTTTTGCTGCGATCGAAGCTCATAGGGTGATCCCCTTATGCCATACACGCTGATCAGTCACACTGTGATACGGCGGGCGTTTCAGTTCGTAAGCCATGCTCATGGCATCGAGCATGCTCCAAAGAATGTCCAGTTTGAACTGGAGAATTTCCAGCATGCGCTCCTGGCCTTCGCGGGTGGTGTAGTGCTGCAGGGTGATGGCCAGACCATGCTCCACATCCCGGCGAGCCTGGCCCAGGCGGGTGCGGAAATACTCGTAGCCGGCCGGGTCGATCCATGGGTAATGCTGGGGCCAGCTGTCGAGGCGCGACTGGTGGATCTGTGGGGCGAACAGCTCAGTCAGCGAACTGCTGGCGGCTTCCTGCCAACTGGCGCGGCGGGCGAAGTTGACGTAGGCGTCTACCGCAAATCGTACGCCGGGCAGTACCAATTCCTGGGAGCGCAGTTGGTCCGGGTCCAGGCCAACCGCTTGGCCCAGGCGCAGCCAGGCTTCGATGCCGCCGTCTTCGCCAGGGGCACCGTCGTGATCCAGCAGGCGCTGGATCCACTCACGACGGATTTCCCGGTCCGGGCAGTTGGCCAGGATCGCGGCGTCCTTGAGGGGGATGTTCACCTGATAATAAAAGCGGTTGGCGACCCAGCCCTGGATCTGCTCGCGGGTGGCGCGGCCTTCATACATCGCCACGTGATACGGGTGATGGATATGGTAGAAGGCGCCCTTGGCCCGCAGGGCCTGTTCGAACTCGGCGGTGGTCAGCGGTGTGTCAGTCATTTGGCTCGCTCCTACAATTCAATGCTCATGCCGTCGTACGCCACTTCCACATTGCGCCGCAGCAACTCGGCTCGCTCGGGTGAGTCCTCATCCAGGATCGGGTTGGTGTTGTTGATGTGGATAAGCACCTTGCGCTGCTTGGGCAACTGCTCCAGCACTTCCAGCATGCCGCCGGGGCCGTTCTGCGCCAGGTGGCCCATCTCGCGGCCGGTGCGGGTGCCCACGCCACGGCGCTGCATTTCGTCGTCGTCCCACATCGTGCCGTCCACCAGCAGGCAATCGCTGCCGGCCATGATCTCCAGCAACGGCTCGTCGACCTTGCCCAGGCCCGGCGCATAGAACAGCTTGCCGCCGGTGCGCAGGTCTTCGACGATCAGGCCGATGTTGTCGCCTGGGTGTGGGTCGAATCGGTGAGGCGAGTAGGGCGGCGCCGCGCTGCGCAGAGGCAATGGCGTGAAGCGCAGGTTGGGGCAGGCGGGAATCGTGAAGCTGGCGTCCAGCTCGATGCGGTTCCAGGCCAGGCCGCCGTTCCAGTGGGTCAGCATGGTGAACAGCGGGAAACCGGTGCTCAGGTCTTCATGGACCATGTCGGTGCACCACACCTGGTGCGGGCAGCCTTCGCGCAGGCTCAGCAGGCCGGTGGTGTGGTCGATCTGGCTGTCCATCAGGATGATTGCGCTGATGCCGGTATCCCGCAGGGCGCGGCCGGGTTGCATCGGAGCGAACCCTTGAAGCTGGGCGCGAATGTCTGGCGAGGCGTTGCACAGGACCCAGTTCACGCCGTCATCGGAAATCGCGATGGACGATTGGGTACGCGCCTCGGCCCGCAGGCTGCCATCGCGAAAACCCGCGCAGTTCACGCAGTTGCAGTTCCATTGCGGGAAACCACCGCCCGCGGCGGAACCTAGAATCTGGACAAACATGGCCGCTCCGTTACACACAACTCAAAAATAAAAACGCCCCGGGCGAGCCGAGGCGTTGCATTGCGATACAAAGCCAATCAGCGGCTGGCAAAGTACATGGTGACTTCAAAGCCGATACGCAGATCAGTGTAAGCAGGTTTGGACCAGGTCATATTCTTACTCCTACGAAGGGATGGGACGTTTACTACCGAGTAATACATATAGTCCACCTCCGGGCGCAGATGTTCAGAGGTGTGCATATGAATGTTACGTACTTCTGCGAAAGATAGCGCTGTCCTGTGGGAAAAAGCCTTTTACCGTAGCGGCAATGATCAGGCTGATCACTGCCAGGGCGTCGGGAGGCGCGCGCCATTGGCCACGCAACGCCAGCCGCCCGCGGCAGTGTTGAGTTGCTGTGCAGCTCCCATTAAATCCTCGCGGGTGCGGGCCTGGATGAAATCTTGCAACTGCTGGATGTAATCCGACGGGTGGCCTGCCAAGTGCGCGTGCCAGAGCAGTTCGGCGGCTTGAGCGGTGGGGAGGGTGTCGAGGGAAAATTGCCGGGCCAGATCACCCGGCAGTTCGCTGGAATTGATCAATTCGGGCAGCTGTTTCAGGAACGTTTGCAGGTGATCCAGAATTTGCGCCAGGGACGCGGTGGGAGATTGCACCCCGAACAGCAGGCCGGTTTGTCCGTTGAGTTGTCGGATGCCGCTGAATACCGCGTAGCCCAATTGCAGCTCGACACGCAGGCGCTGGTAGAACGGCGCTTGCATCAGGTGGGCGAGTAAACGCCAGCACGCCTCGTCGGCCAGGGATTGGGTGGGTGTAGGGCAGAACAGCAGCAACGCCGCGTCGCTGGAATCGGTACTCACCTCGTGCCACAGATGCTGGCCGCTGATGGATGGGCATTCGCTGACAGCCGTTTCCGGAAGGCCTGGCAGTTTCGCCGCTGCACTTTTGATCGCCGTCTCGCAGGCGGCGGGGAGTCCGACGGCAAGCCCTTGCCAGCGAGCGGTCAACCATCGGTCTTGCCCGGCAGTCTGGTTTTCAGGAGTGATACCAGCGCAATACCCGGGCAATGCCTTGAGCAATTCCCGGATCGCCATCGTCGGTGCGGTTGCGGGTGCCTGGGCTTGTTCGTCGAGCTGTGTCAGGCAGCGAGCAACTTCCTCCAGCACTGCGGGCATCGGCTCATGGAGCCCGACCATTTTCAGCTGCCAGTGATTGCCAGCCGCCTCGAAGGATAATTCGACGCCCGCCTGGCTGGCGTTCTCCCGCAGCCGTGGGAAAAGGTCTGCGCGCAGAGGCGAATCCAGCTGCCAACGCAGGTAAATCGCACCCTCGTCGGTGTCGCCTGGCAACGCCTGACTGAAGGTCAACGCCGAGAGGTCCTTTCGTCCCCGGGAGCGATCCTGGGCGAAAGTGCGCAAGCCGCGATGTGCGCTGGTCTGGCCACGAATCAGTCCCGGGCGCTCTTCCTTGACGGCCGGGCGCAGGAACGGATTGCTGGGTGGCAGTTGCCAGGCGTGCCGGGACGGCTCCAGGTGCAGGGAGTCCAGCAAGGCCTTGAGGGACGCGGCGCCTTGGTCGGACAGGACTGGCTCGTTTTCCTGCCGGGCCATTGCCAGGGCTCCGCTGACCTGTTGTCTGCGGGCGAGCAGCAGGGCGTACTCTTCCCGTAGCGCTGTCCAATCGCTGTGTGCGAAAAAGCTCAGCCAGTCGTGCAACAGTTCTTCGATTGCTGCCGTCTGCTGTGCACCTTGGGCATCCAGAGTGAAGTCGATATCCAGCAGCATCTGGCCGTTGAACTGGTACAGCGCCGTTGCGCGAATGGCGCTGACCCATTGCCGCGCCTGCAACTCGGCGAGCAGCCCGCCGGGTGCCGAAGCGTTGAGCCACAAGCACAGGAAATCCGCCGCCTCAGGCGACGCGTCGCCTGTCACCACGTGGTGCCAGTGGTGTTTATCGGCATGCTGATAAGTAATCTGGCTGCCAGCCATCAAGGCGGGTGCTGGTGCTTGTGCACGCAGTTGCCCCGGCTTGAGCATTTCACTGAATCGCTGTGCGATGGATTGCAGTTCCTCCAGCGGCTGAGGCCCGGCAAGGCTCAAGGTCATCTGCCCGGTCTGATAGAAGCCTTCATAAAAATCCCGCAACGCCTGCTGAAACGCCTCACGCTCTACCGGCAAACTATCCCGGTTGCCCGCATGAAACGCCCGCAGCGGATGGTCCGCCGCAACGCCTTGCAGTAACGCCTGTTGCTGTTGCGCCACGGCATCCTGCGACCAGGCAATGAACTCCGCCTGCAACACTTCGCGCTCGCGCAACTGATCTTCCAGGGCCAGGCGCGGATGGGCGAGCATATCCCCAAGGCGATCCAGCGCGGCATCAAATGCCGAAACAGGCACTTCAAAGAAAAAGTCGGTAGCACGTTCGCGGGTGCTGGCATTGACCTGTCCACCGTGGCGCTGCACGTAGGCCATCAGCCCTTCGCTTGCAGGAAACCGCTCGGTGCCCAGGAACAACAGATGCTCAAGGAAATGCGCCAGCCCCGGCCACGCCAAGGGCACATCGTGACTGCCCGCTGCCACGCGCAAGGCTGCCGCGCAGCGCTTCAAACGCGGTGCATGACGCAAGGAAACCCGCAGGCCGTTGGCCAGGGTCAATTGAAGGTGATGAGGGTGGGCCGGCGCAGGCATGAGCACTTCCGAAACGTAGGAAGTGCCTATGCTAGCGCAAACCTGCCGGATCAGTGCTTGTGCAACGCACCGTAAAGCTCCGGACGACGGTCCAGCAGGTAGCGGTTGGCCGCACGAGAGTCGACCATCAACTGTCGATCCAGGGTGCCGACAATCAACGCTTCATCGAGACCCGCCTGGGCGATCCGCTGGCCATCCGGCGCGGCGATGCTGCTCTGCCCGCAATACTGGATCTCGCCCTCCTGGCCGCAGTAATTGGCGTAGGCCACGTAACACTGGTTTTCAAAGGCCCGCGCCCGCACGGTGACGTCGGCGACGAAATCGAACGGCACCATGTTGGCGGTCGGTACAAGGATCAACTCCGCACCGGCCAGCGCCAGGCGCCGGGTGTTCTCCGGGAATTCCAGGTCATAGCAAATCAGGAAACCCAGCTTCCAGCCGTTCAATTCCACCAGCGGAAAATCGTCGTCTCCAGCGCTGAACATCGAGTGGTCGAGGTCGCCAAACAGATGCGTCTTGCGGTAGTTGCACAAGCGCTGGCCGTTAGCGTCGATCAACTGTACGGCGTTGTAGATCTGCCCGTCGGCGCCGCGTTCCGGATAGCCGTAGAGGATCGCCACGCCTGAGTTTTTCGCCAAGGCGGCGATGGACTGCGCCGAGGGGCCGTCCTGGGCTTCAGCCAGCGCGCCGACCGCTTCCATGCCGATGTTATAGCCGGTGAGAAACATCTCCGGCAGCACCAGCAGGTCGGCGTCGTTGGCCTCTTGCGCCAACTGATGCAGGCGCTTGAGGTTGCCCGCCACATCCAGCGGCAAAGGCGGGCATTGATACAGGGCGACACGCATGGGCAACTCCTTATTCGGGCAGTGCAATCGGCCCGATTTCATCGAACACATCCCCCGGCCCCGGGTTCTGCGGGTGAGTGCTGCCACCGAAGTGAGTCATGATGCCCCACACCGCATTCAGCGAAGTTTGCACAGCGCCTTCAACCCATGCAGGCGTCCAGGACACGTCGTCACCGGCGATAAAAATCCCGCGTTGTTCAGCCGGCATGTCCTTCTGCATGAAGTGCGCGTACATCCGCTGGTTGTAGCGATAGTGGCCCGGCAGCGCGCCCTTGAAGGCACCGAGGAAATGCGGGTCGGCTTCCCACGACACGGTGATCGGGTCGCCGATGATCCGCGCGGCGATGTCGACTCTCGGGTAGATCTTTTTCAACGCGTCGAGGGCCAGTTTCACGCGCTTCTCGATCGGCTGCGGAAGCATTTTCAAGGCGTCGCTCATCCACGAGTAGGACAGGCAAATCACACCCGGCTTGTCGTCGCCATTGTCGAACAGATAGGTGCCACGGGTCAGGCGATCGGTCAGCGTCATGCTCATCAAGTCGCGGCCGGTTTCCGGATCCTTGTCCTTCCAGAATGGCCGGTCGACCATCACGAAAGTCTTCGACGATTGCATGTAGCGGGTGCGGTCGAGGGCCATCCACATCTTTTGCGAAAACAGGGTTTCGTCGCACTCTATCTGGGTGGTCAGCAACCAGCTCTGGCAGGTGGTCAGCACGGCGGCGTATTCGCGGGTGTCGCCGTAGTTGTCGGTGACGGCGAAACGGCCGTCGGGCGCGTGGGCAATGCGCTTGACCCCGGCCCGTGGCGCGCCGTGGTGCAGGGAGCTGAGGCTGGTGCCTTCGGGCCAGTGAGCGCAACGTTCCGGCACATGACGCCAGATGCCCATGGGCACCTGGGCGACGCCGCCGACCACCAGATGTTGGTGATCGTCGCAGTTGGTCATCACCACGCGGAAGATTTCCAGCATCGAGTTGGGGAAGTCCGAGTCCCAGCCACCGGTGCCGAAGCCGACCTGGCCGAACACTTCGCGATGATGGAACGACAACTTGGCAAACGCCTTGGAGGTGGCGACGAAGTCGTAGAAGGTGCGGTCGTCCCACAACGGAACCAGGGTATTCCACAGCTCTTTAAGGCGCGGTACGTCACGGTCGCGGATGGCTTGCTGGATATCGGCGAACTGCGAGCCGGCTTCCAGGGCGTCGGCCCAGGCGTCAGCCACTTCCTGGAACAGTGCGGGAAGGTCGGCGAGTTTCTGTGCGTAATGAGTTTGGCCTTCGAGGTCGATGACCGTGCTGCCGGAAGCGGGCGTCAGCGGGTTGGGAAACGGTTTGGTCTCCAGCCCGAGCTTGTCCACGTAGTGATAGAACGCAGTGGAGGACACCGGGAAGCGCATGCCGCCGAGTTCCGCGATGATGCCTTCGGCGCCTTCAAAGGCCTGGGAACGCAGGCGGCCACCCATTTTCGAGGCTTCATACACCACCGGTTTCAAGCCCAGCTTCATCAGCTCGTAGGCGGCCACCAGCCCGGCAATCCCGGCGCCGACGATCGCCACTTCGGCGCCGTGGTTGGCCGCCGGAATACTGCCCAGACCCGCCGGGTGCTCGATCCAGTCATCGAAGGCGAACGGGAAGTCCGGGCCAAAGATGGTGATTGGTTTTTTACCGGTGGCAGGGTGGCGGTTGGGCTTGCTGATGGTGCTGGAAGGAATGCTCATGGCTGACCTTGCTGGCGACTCGGCGGGGCGCGACCCGCTGAGTATAGGAAAAGATGGCAGCCATTCTAGGGAGCGTAGCGTTCGTTAATAAGACGCAATGTGTCGTCGGATTGAATTGTTTTTAGTCAGAGTGACGAAGTTGGTGGTCAGATTGGTTGCCCACGATCCAGTTTGTTACTAAGGATGATCGAGGTGGTGGTCTTCTCCACACCGTCGACGCTGCCGATCTGGTCCAGCAGTTGATCCAGCTGTTCCGGCGAATCGGTGCGCAACCAGGCCACGTAGTCGAACTCACCGCTCACCGCACACAGTTGCTGGACCTGCGCCATGGCGCTGATCCGACGCAACACTTCCTTGCCGGAGCGCGGTTGCACGGTAATCCCCACGTAGGCCTGTAAACCACCATCTACCACCCGCTGGCTGAGGCGTACGCCGTAGCCGGTAATCACCTGGGTTTTTTCCAGGCGTGCCAGGCGCGAGGTGACGGTGGTGCGCGCGATGCCGAGTTGCCGGGCAAGCATGGCCACGCTTTCGCGGGCGTTGATCTGCAAAGCGGCGATCAACTGGCGATCGATTTCATCGAGGACGGGAGGGTGAGAGGCGGACAAGGTGTTCTCCGGCACGGGCATCAATGGGCAAGCATGTTACAGGCTCGTTCCCCTTGATGCTCGCGACGCCGCCGCGCTTAGTTGCGCAGGAACTGTTGGTAGTTTTCCGGGGTAACCAGTTGGGTCGGAACCCACACATCGCCTTGCAGGGCGGCGTGCTTGATCAGCATCAGCGCCGCGTCCACCGAGCCGGCACCGATGGCCACCGGGTCGCGGAATACGGTCACTGCCAACTGGCCTTTTTTCAGCGCCTGCAAACCGTCCGGCGTGCCGTCGATGCCGCCTACCAGAATGTCCTGGCGGCCAGTCTGGCGCAAAGCCATGGCGGCGCCGATGCCCATCTCGTCGTTGTTGGAGGCCACGGCGTTGATGGTCTGGCCCTTGGTCAGCCAGTCATTCATCAGGTCCATGCCTTTTTCCCGCTGCCAGTCGCCGGACTGCTCTTCAACGACTTTGATCTCGGGGTACTTGGCCAGCACATCCTTCACCCCGCTGGTGCGCTTGCCGGTATCGCTGTGGGCGAGGCGCCCGAGGATGATCGCCAGGTTGCCCTTGCCGCCCATCTTCTCGGCCAGGTACTCCATCTGCATCCGGCCGATGGCGCGCTCGTCGGTGCCGACGAAGACGACGCCCGGCGGGAAGCTTTCCACCTCTGGGCGGCTGTTCATGTACACCAGCGGGATACCGGCGGCGTTGGCTTTTTCGGTGATCTTGCGGGTGGCCGCGGTGTCGGCCGGGTTGACGATGATCGCGTCGACTTTCTGGCTGATAAAGCTTTCCACCTGGTTCAACTGGCGGACTACATCACTGGCGGAATCTTCCACCTGCAGCTTGACTCCATCGGGCGAGGCCTTGGCCCGGTCCTGCATGGCCTGCACCAGGTAGGACACGTAGTTATCGAACTGCCCGACCGATACCCCGATGCGCAATTCGGCATGGGCGGCGGTGGACAGCAGCAGGGCACAGGCACAGCCAAGCAGGCGCTTCATGGGAGTTTCCTTTTTATTGTTCTGGTGCGACAAAGATTCTGAAGTGGACATTATTGGAAATAAAATTCCACTTCAAGCGAGAGCTGAAATTTATTTTCGCCGCTGATCGAACACATTAGTTTGTGCCAGATTGTTAAAAGTAACTGTTTGGTACATTATTTCTCGTTGGGTATACAGGAAGGACGTTTGCGAGATGAATAACTTTGGGGCTGCCACCGGCAGCAGATGGTTGCTGGTTGGCCTGGGCCTGCTGATCGCCTTGATCGGCCTGGGCCTGGCGGGCGGTGGTGGTTACCTCGTGGCGCTGGGTGGCAGCTGGTATTTCCTGCTGATGGGCCTGGCGATGCTGGTCTCCGGCGTGCTGATCGCCAAGCGCCGGCCTCAGGGTGCATGGCTATACGCCGTGGCGTTGGTGCTGACCGCGATCTGGGCGGTGTGGGACACCGGGCTGGAATACTGGCCGTTGGTATCGCGGGTGCTGACCTTTGCCGTCATCGGCCTGGTGGTCGCGCTGATTTATCCACAGCTCGCCCGTGCGTCGGGCTCGACACCCGGGCGTGGCGCCTATGGTGTGGCCGGGCTGCTGGGCCTGGGCGTGGTCGCCACCCTGGCGTACATGTTTGTGCCGACCCACGTGGTCAAGGCCAGCAGTGAGCCTGCGGTGACGCCGGTGACACCTGGCACCGAGCAAAAGGACTGGGCCCACTGGGGCAACACCACCGCCGGCAACCGTTTTGCCGCGCTGGACCAGATCAACAAAGGCAACATCGACAAGTTGCAGGTGGCCTGGACCTTTCACACCGGCGACATCCCCGAGAGCAACGGCGCCGGCGCCGAAGACCAGAACACCCCGCTGCAGATCGGTGACAGCGTTTACGTGTGCACCGCCTACGGCAAAGTCTTCTCCCTGGATGCCGACACCGGCGCCCAGCGCTGGAAATTCGACCCCCAGGGCAGCGGCCCAAACTGGCAGCGTTGCCGGGGCTTGGGTTACTTCGACAGCAGCGTCAGCGAGCAACCCGCCAGCGCCAAAGCCTGTGTGAAACGTCTGTTCCTGCCGACCGGCGATGCCCGGTTGATTGCGCTCAATGCTGAGACCGGCGCGCCTTGCGAAGACTTCGGCGACCACGGCACCGTCGACCTGAAAACCGACATGGGCGAAGTGAAGCCCGGTTATTACCAGCAAACCTCGACACCCTTGGTGGCGGGCAATGTGGTGATCGTCGGCGGCCGTGTGGCAGACAACTTCTCCACCGGCGAACCGCCAGGCGTGGTGCGCGCTTTTGACGTGCGCAGCGGCGAACTGGTGTGGGCCTGGGACCCGGGCAACCCGAACACCACCAAACGGCCGCCCGCAGGCGAGACCTACACCCGTGGCACGCCGAACGTGTGGTCGGCCATGTCCTACGACGCCAGGCTCGGCCTGGTCTACCTGCCCACCGGTAACGCCACCCCGGACTTTTTCGCCGGTGAACGTACCGCCTATGACGACAAGTGGAGCTCCTCCATCGTCGCCATCGACGTGAAGACCGGCCAGGTGCGCTGGCACTTCCAGACCACTCACCACGACCTGTGGGACTTCGACCTGCCGGCGCAACCGCTGCTCTACGATATTCCTGATGGTAACGGCGGCGTGCAGCCGGCCCTGGCTCAAGTCACCAAGCAAGGTGAAATCTTCCTGCTCAACCGCGAAACCGGCGTACCCATCGCCCGGGTCGAAGAGCGGCCAGTGCCTCAAGGCAATGTGCCCGGCGAGCGCTATTCGCCGACCCAACCGTTCTCGGTAGACATGCCTTCGATCGGTAATCAGCAACTGACCGAATCCGACATGTGGGGCGCCACGCCGTTTGACCAACTGATGTGCCGCATCCAGTTCAAGGGCATGCGTCACCAGGGCGTCTATACGCCGCCAGGCCTGGACCGCGCGCTGCAGTTCCCGGGTTCGCTGGGCGGGATGAACTGGGGCAGCGTGTCGGTGGACCCGAACACCCACTACATGTTCGTCAACGACATGCGCCTGGGTTTGGCCAACTACATGATCCCGCGCGACAAGATCGCCGCCGGTGCCAGCGGCATCGAGATGGGTGTGGTGCCGCAGGCCGGCACGCCGTTTGGCGCCATGCGCGAGCGCTTCCTTTCGGCGGCGGGCATTCCGTGTCAGAAACCGCCGTTTGGCACCATGTCGGCCATCGACCTGAAAACCCACAAGCTGATGTGGCAAGTACCGGTGGGCACGGTTGAAGACACCGGGCCGCTGGGCATCCGCATGCACATGCCGATTCCGATTGGCATGCCGACTCTTGGCGCGTCTCTGGCGACCCAGTCTGGCCTGTTGTTCTTCGCCGGCACCCAGGACTTCTACCTGCGCGCGTTCGATACCGGCAACGGCAACGAAATCTGGAAGTCCCGTTTGCCTGTCGGCAGCCAATCGGGGCCGATGACCTACGTGTCGCCCAAGACGGGCACCCAGTACATCGTGCTCACCGCCGGCGGCGCGCGACAGTCGCCGGACCGCGGGGATTACGTGATTGCCTACGCGTTGCCCAAGAAATAGGGCGTGAAAAAGCCGCACGGATGTGCGGCTTTTTTTGGCGTCTTAGCTCACGTCCGCCAGCAGGCACCGGGCAAAGAGTTGCGGCACCGGAAGGTTGCGTTGGCTGTAGCGGCTCAGCAGGATGATTTCCCGATAAAAGGTCAGCTCGCCCAGCGGGATCACGCGCACCTGCGGGGATCGGTCCAGCCATAGCCCGGCGTGGGGAACCAGTGAAACGCCCAGCCCGCATTCAACCATCTTGACGAGGGCTTCGATCTCATCCAGCTCCAGCGCAACCTGCACGTCCAACCGCTGATCCCGCAGAAAGCGACTGACCAGCCGCCCGCCAAACGAAGCACGGTCGTAACGCACATGGGGATGAGCGGCGAGCAGTTGCAGCGGGTCATCACCCTTGACCGTTTGCGGCACGATCAGCACAAACGGCTCCTTGCGCAGCACCTGCACGTGCAGCTCCTTGGGCAAATCAAAGGGCGGGCGAATGATGATCGCCGAGTCGAGTTCGCCTGAGTCCACCTGGCTGAGCAGCTCCAGGGAAACCCCCGGCACCAACTTGCACTCCACCGTCGGCGCAGCCTGTCGCAGGCGCACCAGGGCTTGCGGTAGCAGGCCGGTCTGGGCGGTGGTGATGGCACCGACTTTCAACTCGCCACGGTATTCATTGGCGTCCACCGGCACAGCCATGCGATTGAACGTCTCGAGAATTTCCTTGGCCAGCGGCAGCGCGCGGATGCCCGCCGCATTCAGCGTGGCCTGGCGCCCGGTGCGGTCGAACAGTTGCACGCCCAGCACCTGCTCCAACTGGCGGATCTGCGCGCTGACCGCCGACTGCGTCAGCCCGATATGCATGCCCGCTGCGGCGAAGGTGCCGTGGCGGGTAACCGCGATAAAGGTTTTCAGTTCCCGCAGCATGGGCTTCTCGATTGATCGAAATAATTTGAGCTCGCTGCGAAAACTATCGTCTTTCCATCGGTTACGGCAAGGCTAGACTCGCAAGGACTTAATACCCATAGAGGTTAGACCTGATGGCACTGGCTCCTTTTCACCTGGCAATTCCGGTATTCGACTTGGCGGCTGCGCGGCAGTTTTACGGTGAAGTGTTTGGCCTGGAGGAGGGGCGGGCCAGTGATCACTGGGTCGACTTCGACTTCTTCGGCCACCAACTGGTGATTCATGAACATCCGAAAACCGCTTCTCAAGAGGCGGCGCACACCAATGCGGTAGACGGCCACGATGTGCCGGTGCCGCATTTTGGCGTGGTGCTGAGTTGGGAGGATTGGCATGCCCTGGCGGAGCGGTTGCAGGCTCGGAATACCCGGTTTGTGTTGGAGCCGCATATTCGTTTCAAAGGTCAGGTGGGTGAGCAGGCGACGTTGTTCCTGTTTGATCCGTGCGGCAATGCGCTGGAGTTCAAGGCGTTCAAGGATATTGGGCAGTTGTTTGCCAAGTGAGGGCGTCGCCGAGGAGACGCCCGTCTGATTCGGAAGCCTAAGACGCTTTGCACACCTTCGCAGCGGCAGGGTCGTTCGGGATAAACGAATCCGGTGCGCCGGGCTTCAACACCACGTACCCGCGCCGCCACGGCTGATCGTCCACCAGATTCCAGCGATGGCCTGTACCGGTGTTGTCTTCGGCGACCAGCACTTCACCCGGATGCAGCGTGAACTTCTCACCGCCGCGGGTAACGAACGCCAGGGTGCCGGACAGCGTCATGACGTACTGGGGTTCTGGGTCGTTATGCCAACTGTAGGAAGAGTGCGCCGCTGTTTGCTTGAAGTGGATGGCGGTCACATCATTGCGCATGCTCTGGTCGATGGTGCCTTCCAGCACGTGGGAGTTGTTGTCGGCGCCCGTGCACAGCTTGAATGCTTTGATGGTGTCAGCGGGGGCGGCGTGAGCGCAGCTTAAGGTGGCGAGGGTGATTGCGGCAGCGGCTGCGGCACGCAGGCCCAGGCGGTGGATTACAGGGCGCGGCGTACGTTTCTTCTGATGCATGGAGCAAGTTTCCCTCGTGTTGGATTGGCGGCGATTGGGAATCATGGTCTTCGCCGTAGCCGTTCGGGACAACTAACTAATGTTTCATTGCGGCACGCCAGAAACGACAAAGCCGCGCAATGCGCGGCTTTCAAGATGGTGGGCCCAGTAGGACTCGAACCTACGACCAAGGGATTATGAGTCCCCTGCTCTAACCAACTGAGCTATAGGCCCTCAGTAGGCCGCGGATTATAGCGATGGTTTCTTCGCTGTGCCATCCGAAAAGTCCGAAACGCTCATACGAAGGAAGGTAGCTGCAAAAAGGTCCGGCGGCAGTGGCAGGCTGACGATGTAGCCTTGCATCTGTTCGCAGCCTTCAGCCGCCAGGAACGCTTGCTGGGCAGGCGTTTCCACGCCTTCGGCGATGATGGTGAATTGCATGCTGTGCCCCAGGGCAATAATGGCGCGCACGATGGCGGCATCGTGCGGATCATCCGGCAGGCCACGCACGAAGGATTGGTCGATCTTCAGGAAATCCAGCGGCAGGCGCTTCAAATAGCTGAGGGACGAATACCCGGTGCCGAAGTCATCAATGGCCAGTTGCACGCCCAGGCGCTTGAGTTGGTGCAGCACCTCCAGCGCTTCTTCGGCCTGGCTCATGATGAAGTTTTCGGTGATCTCCAGTTGCAGGCAGCCGGGCTCCAGGTGGTTGTCCCGCAGCAGTTGTTCGATGCGCGCCAGCAGGTTGGGGTGGCGCAGTTGCGCGCCGGCGAGGTTGACGGACAGCGGCCCGAAGTCATCGAAGACTTCTCTCCAGTCGTGCATTTGCCGGCACGCCTGGTCCAGTACCCAGTCACCAATTTGCAGGATCATGCCGTTCTCTTCGGCCAGGGCGATGAAGTGCTCGGGTGGCACTTCGCCGAAGGTGGGATGTAGCCAGCGGATCAGTGCTTCGGCGCCGATCAGTTGTTGGGTGTCCAGGCTCAGTTTCGGCTGGTAGTAGAGGCGCAATTCGTCGCGCTCGATGGCCCGGCGCAGTTCGTGCTCCAGGGCCACCCGTTCGTTGGCCTGGGCAGTCAGGTCCTGGGTGTAGCTTTCGACGCGGTTGCGGCCTTTGGCCTTGGAGCGGTACATGGCGGCGTCGGCGTTTTTGACCAGGGTGGCGACGTCGACGCCGTCCCGTGGGTACAGGCTGGTGCCGATGCTGGCGCTGATAAAGAACTCGTGCTCGCCCGCCTGGAACGGCGGGGTGAAGCAGGCCAGCAGTTTATTGGCCAGGTGTTCTGCGTCGCTGGCTTGTTGCAGGCCGGGCAGCAGGATGATGAATTCGTCGCCGCCCAGGCGCGCCACGGTGTCGACGTCCCGCAGTTGGTCCTTGAGGCGTACCGCGATGTCCTTGAGCAGCAGGTCGCCAATCGGGTGGCCGAGGCTGTCGTTGATGTGTTTGAAGCGGTCGAGGTCGAGGAACAGCACAGCACCCTGGCTGCCGGTTTCCTGTTGATGGTTGAGGGCAGCCTGCAGGCGGCTTTCAAACAGGGTGCGGTTGGGCAGGCCGGTCAGCGGGTCGTGGTGGGCCTGGTAATCGAGGCGCGCCTGGGCGTGCTTGAGGCTGGAGATGTCGGCAAACACGGCGACAAAGTGGGTGATCGACTGCTCGCGGTTACGCACCGCGCTGATGGTCAGCCAGCTGGGGTACAGCTCGCCGTTCTTGCGCCGGTTGGAGATCTCGCCCTGCCAATGGCCGTTGGCCGTCAGTTGATGCCACATGGCTGCGTAGAAGGCGCTGTCGTGCAGGCCGGAGGCGAGCAGGCGCGGGGTTTGGCCGAGGGCTTCGGCTTCGCTGTAGCCGGTGATCTCGCTGAAGGCGCGGTTCACGGCGCTGATGTTTTGCCGGATATCGGTGATCAGTACGCCTTCGGCAGTGCTCTCGAAGACGGTGGCGGCCTGTTGCAGTTTTTCCTGCATCAGTTGGCGCTCGGTGATGTCCCGCGCGATGGTCAGCATGCAGTCTTCGTCACCGATGGGCAGCGGGCGACTGGAGACCTCGCAGAGGCGAATCTCGCCGTCGTTGCGGCGGATGTGGCAGACAAAGTCGCGGACGAATCCGTCCCGTTGCAGCAGTTCCAGCATGTCCTTGCGTTCGTTCAGGTCGACCCAGATGCCGAGGTCCAGGGTGGACTGATCCAGTGACATCACGCTGTTGAAGCCGGTTATGCGGCTGAAGCCTTCGTTGACTTCGATCAGCAAGCCGTCGCTTTGGCGGGACAGCAGCAGGCCATCGGGGGAGGCGTGGAAGGCCTTGGCGAATTTCTCTTCGGAGGTTTGCAGCCGCTGCTGGGTTTCTTTCAGTTGGGTGATATCACGCACCACCACCACCAGGGCTTCGGTGGTGTCGAGTTGAAACGGTTCGGCGGAAATCAGCCCGGTGAAGGCCTGGCCGTTGCTGCGCAGGAAAGGCATTTCCAGGTTACGGATGCTGGTGGTCTGCACCCGTTGCAGAAGACCGGGGCCTACACCCTGGATGCCCCAGATATTCAGTTCGGTGGCGGTTTTTCCTACGACTTCTTCAGCGCTCAGGCCGATCTGATCCTCGAACGCCTTGTTGACCTCCATCAGGCAGCCGTCGGACAGCCGGGCAATCACCAGGATGTCCGGGCATTGCTGGAACACGGAGGCGAACTTCTGCTCCGAAAGCTGCAACGCTTCCTCGGTGCGCTTGGCTTCGCTGATGTCGATCATCAGGCCGCGCAGCACCGGTTCGTGGCCGTGTTCGATCAGGCTGACGATGTCTCGCACCCACAGGCAGCGGCCATCGGCGGTGATCACGCGGTAGTCGACACTGTGGTCGCGGTTGGCTCGGGTTTCTGCGTAGCAATAGGATTCTGTGCGGGTCAGGTCGGCGGGGTGAATGATGTTGCGCCAGAAGCCCGGGATCAGCCAATGGGCCCGCGGATAGCCCAGCAGTTCCTCGGCGTGGGGCGACACGTAGCTGTAGGTGAAATCGCTGATGCTGGCTTCCCAGGCGATCGCTGAAAGGCTCTCCACCAGGCCGCGATAATGGTATTCGCTGCTGCGCAGTTCCTGTTCGAGGGCTACACGGCGGGAAATTTCCGAACTGAGCCGGCGATTGATCCGGATAACCACGGCCAGCACGATGCTCAGCAACAGCACCGCCGGCAGCCCGTAGAGCAGTACATCGGTCCAGAGGGTGCGGTGGTCGATGACGTTGCCAACCCAGTGTTGCTGGATGGCTTCGGTCTCGGCCGGGCTGATGTCGGCCAGGACTTTGTCGAGGATGCCCACCAGCATCTTGTCGTCTTTGGGCACGCCCATGGCCAATTGATAGCGATAGGGCGTTTCGCCGCTGATGTACAGGCCTTCCAGCTTGAGTTGGCGCAGGCTCCACACGCTGGAAGCGAGGTCGCCGACCACGGCGTCGACCTTATCCGTGGCGAGGGCCTGCAGCGTTGCGCTGACGTTGGGCATGGCCACCAGGTTGAGGTCCGGGTGGTGAGTGCGCAGCAGTTCGTGGGGCGCATAGTTTTCCACCACGGCCACCTTTAACCCGTACAGGTCCTTGAGGCTGCGCGGTTGCGGGCCGCCTTCATGGGCGAGGATGACGATGGGGAAGTCGAGATACGGCCGGGTAAACGACAGGAAGCCCTGGCGTTCGGGGGTGGACATGATGCCCGGCAGCAGGTCGAGCTGGTTGTTGCGGGCCTGTTCCAGTACCGCGCTCCAGTTCACCGGCTCGATCAGTTTGATCCTGAGCCCTAGGCGGTCCTGCATCAGGCGCACGTAGTCTGCGGCCAGGCCTTGGTAACGACCTTCTTCATCGCGGTATTCAAAGGGCGGCCAGGACGCATCGACGCCCAGGCGCAACTCTTGGTGGTCCGCCAGCCAGCCACGCTCTTCATCGGTGAGAGTCAACGCGCCAGCCGTTGCGGTCCAGGTCAGCAGCGACAGCAGTAACACAGTCGGCAATCTGGGCATAACGGTCTCGTTATGGCACGGGGAATGTTTCGAGTGTAGACGGGCATTTCGGGGGAGGTGAGGCGGGGGGAATTTAAACTGTAGAAAGCAAAACCCCCGGCCTGGGCCGGGGGTTCTGTGATCACTCGTCGAGGAAGGAGCGCAAATGCTCGCTTCTCGTCGGGTGGCGCAGCTTGCGCAGCGCCTTGGCTTCGATCTGGCGGATCCGCTCACGGGTAACGTCAAACTGTTTACCGACTTCCTCAAGGGTGTGGTCGGTATTCATGTCGATGCCGAAGCGCATGCGCAGTACCTTGGCTTCACGGGCAGTGAGGCCGGACAGTACGTCGCGAGTGGCTTCTTTCAGGCTCTCAACGGTAGCAACATCGATTGGCGACTGCATGGTCGAGTCTTCGATGAAGTCACCCAGATGGGAGTCTTCGTCATCACCGATCGGGGTTTCCATGGAGATCGGCTCTTTAGCGATCTTCAATACCTTGCGGATTTTATCCTCAGGCATTTCCATGCGTTCGCCCAGCTCTTCCGGGGTCGGTTCGCGACCCATTTCCTGCAACATCTGCCGGGAAATACGGTTGAGCTTGTTGATCGTCTCGATCATGTGCACCGGAATACGGATGGTGCGGGCCTGGTCGGCGATCGAGCGAGTGATCGCCTGACGGATCCACCAGGTGGCATAAGTCGAGAATTTGTAGCCGCGACGGTATTCGAACTTGTCCACAGCCTTCATCAAGCCGATGTTGCCTTCCTGGATCAGATCGAGGAATTGCAGGCCACGGTTGGTGTACTTCTTGGCGATGGAGATCACCAGACGCAAGTTCGCTTCAACCATCTCTTTCTTCGCGCGGCGGGCCTTGGCCTCACCGATCGACATACGACGGTTGATGTCCTTGATCTCGGCAATCGTCAGACCGGTTTCGGTCTGCAATGCAGTCAGCTTCTGCTGGCAACGAACGATGTCGGCCTGGAAGCGACCAATGGCTTCAGCGTATTTGCTTTTGCCTTTGGCCAGTGCGTCGGTCCAGCTTTCGTCGACTTCGTTGCCCGGGAACTGGCGCAGGAAGTCGGCACGCGGCATGCGCGCATCACGGACACAGAGCTGCATGATCGCACGCTCTTGTGCACGCAGACGCTCAAGGGCGCTACGAACCCGCTCAACCAGGCCTTCGAATTGCTTCGGTACCAGTTTGATCGGCATGAAGAGTTCAGCCAGGGCCAGCAGTTCAGCAGTTGCCTGCTTGCTGCCGCGACCGTGCTTCTTCAGGGCCTTGCGAGCCAGTTCCATCTGATCGGAGACCGCGCCAAAGCGCTGGGCTGCGATGATCGGATCCGGACCGCTTTCGACTTCTTCTTCGTCATCGGTGCTGGCTTCAGCTTCTTCATCGTCGGTGTCGTCGTCTGCTTTCGCAGCCTTGGCATCGATCGGTGGCGGAACTTCAGCCGCAGGTGGCGCAATGCCGTCGTCCGGGTCGATATAACCGCTCAGGACGTCGGACAGGCGGCCACCTTCGGTGGTGACGCGAGTGTACTCGGAGAGAATGTGGTCAACCGTGCCTGGGAAGTGCGCGATTGCGCCCATCACTTCACGGATGCCCTCTTCGATACGCTTGGCGATTTCGATTTCGCCTTCACGTGTCAGCAGCTCTACCGTACCCATTTCGCGCATATACATGCGCACAGGGTCAGTCGTGCGACCGATGTCGGTCTCGACCGCTGCCAACGCGGCGGCTGCTTCTTCAGCGGCTGCCTCGTCGGTATCGGCGTCGGCCAACATAAGGGCGTCCGCATCCGGAGCACTCTCGTGTACGGGGATCCCCATGTCATTAATCATGCGGATGATGTCTTCCACCTGCTCTGGATCTGAAATATCCTCAGGCAGGTGGTCGTTGACCTCTGCGTAAGTCAGATACTTCTGCTCACGACCAAGGGTGATCAACTCTTTGATACGAGACTGCTGTTGCGCTTTTCCGGACATAACACCCTATCCACTGAAGGTCTTGGCGGGCAAAAAACAAGCCGAGGATTATACCCGAGCTATGACCTCACACGCCAGCTGAGGTCGGGTTTGATGCGGAAACATTGCGACTTAAAAGGTCGCGCAGTTGATTTTTCTCTTCGGCGGTCAATTCACTCTGACGCGCTTTTCGAAGAAGTTGTTCCAGGTTTCGCTCGCGTTGACGAGCTACCAAGCTAGTAATGGTGTCGAAAAACTGTTGTTCAAGGTTATCGCCATCAATCAGCCATTCCTTTTCTGCCAATGCCTTCAGCAAGCGGCCCTGTTCGGTGCCGTGCCAGCGTGCAATCAGCTGGAATGAGTTTAGCTTAGGATTCTTCTGTACGGCTTCGAGCAGGGCCACCAACAGTTGCGTATTGGTGTGGTCTTCGGCCGCAAAGTGCCCCGCATCCTCGACTTTTTGTGCCAGTTGCGGGTGGTGCAATAACGTACGCAGGGCCGCCATGGTGGGCGGCTCTACTGCTGCTGGGACGCGTGGCCCGCGCGGTTCGTCACGGTCGCCGCCACGTTTGCCGTTTTTGTCCCAGGGTTTCTTGTCCCATTTCTTGCCGCCAGCGCCGGGTTTCTTCGGTGTCCACTCCTGCTGGGGCGTGTAGGCCTCCTGCGGTTGGTGGAAGTCCGAATAGTCCGGCATGGCGTCGTAATCCATGCCCGGGTCGTAGGCCGGCGGCGCCTCTTGCGGCGCGCTGCGCGCCAGCTGGCTGACGGCCTCGCCACTCAAACCGGTAATTTCCAGCAGGCGCTGACGCATCAGGGTCCGCAGGTTGGCGCCCGGGACCTTGTCGATCAGCGGCGCTGCGAGGGTGACCATATGGGCCTTGCCTTCGAGGGAGCGCGGGTCGGACTCTTCGGTCAGTTGCTGGAAAAAGTAATCGGCCAGCGGTTGTGCATGTTGGTTGATGCGCGCGCGGAACGCGTCGGTGCCTTCGGAGCGGACCAGGGTGTCCGGGTCTTCGCCCTCGGGCAGGAACAGGAAGCGTGCGCGCCGCCCGTCCTGCAAGCTCGACAGGGTCGATTCAAGAGCGCGCCAGGCAGCGTTGCGGCCGGCCTGGTCGCCGTCGAAGCAGAATAATACGTTGGGTACCACACGAAACAGCCGCTTCAAGTGCTCTTCACTGGTGGCAGTACCCAGGGTGGCCACAGCATTGCGCAAACCTTGCTGGGCCAGGGCGATCACGTCCATATAGCCTTCAACCACGATGATTTCATCGAGGTTGCGGTTGTTCTTGCGCGCTTCAAACAGGCCGTAGAGTTCCTGGCCTTTGTGAAACACCGGGGTTTCCGGTGAGTTCAGGTATTTGGGTTTGTCGTCCCCCAGCACTCGGCCGCCGAAGGCAATGATGCGGCCGCGACTGTCGCGGATCGGGAACATCACGCGGTCGCGGAAGCGGTCATAGCGCTTGCCGGTCTCGGCGTTTTCCACCAGCAGGCCAGCGTCGATCATGGCTTTTTGCTGCAGGGTGTCGCTGCTCAGGTGTTTGTACAGATTGTCCCAGCCGGGCGGGGCGAAGCCGAGGCCGAAGTCGCGGGCGATTTCACCGGTCAGGCCGCGGCCCTTGAGGTAATCGACGGCGGCTTTGCGCTGCGGATGGCTTTTCAGTGCCTGGCGGTAAAAGTCGGCGGCGGCAGTGAGCAGCGGGTATAGCGGCGAATCGGTGGGTTGCCGCGGTTTGTGCGGGCGGCCACTTTCTTCGCGGGGGATTTCCATGCCGGCGGCTTTCGCCAGTTCCTCGACGGCCTGGGGGAAGTCCAGGTTGTCGTGGTCCATGATGAAGCCGAGGGCATTGCCGCCAGCGCCGCAGCCGAAGCAGTAGTAGAACTGCTTGTCGGGGCTGACGCTGAACGACGGAGTCTTTTCCTTGTGGAACGGGCAGCAGGCGGTGTAGTTCTTGCCGGCCTTTTTCATCTGCAGGCGCGAGCTGACAACATCGACGATGTCGGTGCGGTTCAGAAGGTCGTCAATAAAGCTCTGGGGAATTAGCCCGGCCATGGCGTTCTCGTCATCACTGCGTGTAAAAGAGGGCCCGCAAAGTGTTCAAGGCGCGCGTATCGTGCGGCTCGATAATCTGTCGTCTGCTTGGTCTGTCAGGAAGTGTATCTGCCGAACATTCACTGACGTTAGTTCCGATCAGTGCCCGGCGTAGAAATGTTGCCCGGGAGTCCGGTCTTGGCCATGTGGGGGCCTCGGAAGCTCGTCTGTGGGCGCAGCCGACCTGTTGATCGCCTGTTGAAAAATAAGTGTGCTCGTCAGTAGCCTTGTTAGGCTCGTCAGAAGAGACGTGCACCGCTGGCAAAAGAGCCAGTCCTGACGTGTGAAGCGGTTCGTTTCAGTCGCGTGTGCGGCGTCAACGGTGAAGCATCAAGCGATATCCGCAAATGCCAACAGCCCGGCTGAGGGCCGGGCTTGGCAGAAGCTTGCTACGAACGTCTGTGTATTAGTACAGACGAACGGCGCGGCGCTGCTCGCGCTGAACTTTCTTGGCGTGACGCTTAACAGCGGCTGCTGCTTTGCGCTTACGCTCAGAAGTTGGCTTCTCATAAAATTCGCGGCTACGAACTTCAGCCAGAACACCGGCTTTTTCGCAGGAGCGCTTGAAACGACGCAGAGCTACGTCGAAGGGTTCGTTCTCTTTTACTTTGACGGCTGGCATCCAGAGCTACCTTCTTTCATTACCGGGAATCAACGTTCTCGTCGCAAAAAATTCGCGGCTGAGGTCGTCGGTTTTTAAGGGTTGCGGATGTTAACCCCTCATTGCCCGGAATGCAAAGCCTCTGATCGAAAACCGCTAGTCGGGAGGGGGAGCGGCGACTATTATGCGCGCCTTCGAATTCAGCCTCTACAAGGCGCAAACCCATGCTAGTTCTGGGATTAGAAACCTCGTGCGACGAAACCGGTGTCGCACTTTACGACAGTGAACGCGGGCTTTTGGCCGACGCACTGTTCAGTCAGATCGACCTGCATCGCGCCTATGGTGGCGTGGTGCCGGAGCTGGCCAGCCGTGATCATGTCAAACGCATGCTGCCTTTGATTCGCCAGGTGCTGGACGAGGCTGGCTGCGTGCCGACCGAGATCGACGCCATTGCCTACACCGCGGGCCCCGGCTTGGTCGGAGCCCTGCTGGTTGGGGCCTCTTGCGCCCAGGCGCTGGCCTTTGCCTGGGGCATTCCGGCCCTCGGCGTGCACCACATGGAAGGCCATTTACTGGCGCCGATGCTGGAAGAAAACCCGCCACAGTTCCCGTTCGTCGCTTTGTTGGTTTCAGGTGGCCATACGCAGCTGGTTCAGGTGGATGGAATCGGTCAATACACGCTTCTGGGCGAAAGCCTGGACGATGCGGCCGGTGAAGCTTTTGACAAGACCGCGAAGATGATGGGCCTCAATTACCCAGGCGGCCCGGAAATCGCGAGGCTGGCGGAAAAAGGCATCCCGGGACGCTACACCTTCCCGCGTCCGATGTGCGATCGCCCTGGCCTGATGTTCAGCTTCAGCGGCCTGAAAACCTCTGCCCTGAACACCTGGCAGCAGAGCGTCAGCGCCGGAGACGACAGTGAGCAAGCCCGTTGCGACATCTCGCTGGCGTTCCAGCAGGCCGTGGTGGAGACTTTGACCATCAAGTGCAAGCGTGCCCTGAAGCAGGCGGGTATGAAGCGCCTGGTGATCGCCGGCGGCGTCAGCGCCAACAAGGCATTGCGCAGCTCACTGGAGAAAATGCTCGGCGACATGAAGGGCGATGTGTTTTATGCCCGTCCCGAATTCTGCACCGATAACGGCGCGATGATCGCCTATGCCGGCTGCCAGCGTTTGCAGGCCGGTCAGCATGAGAGCCTGGCCATCAGCGTGCAGGCACGCTGGCCGATGGAGCAACTGCCGCCGCTGTAATCGGCGAACGTGAGCCATGTTCAGCGGGCGTATTTAAAAATGCCGTTCGCGCCCGGCAAACAGGTCGCGTAAATTGCCCCGGTGGCGCCAGACGATCAGCAGCGTAAGCACGCTCATCGGCACCAGCGCCGCCGGCTCCTGCCAGGCCAGCAATGGCAGGGTCAGGGGTGTGGCGATCAGTGCGGCCAGTGAGCTGGTGCGGGTCAGGTAGAACGTCAGCAGCCAGGCCAGGAGGGCCAGCAGCGCCGCCGGTGGGTAGATCCCCAGCAGCATGCCGGCTGCCGTCGCGACGCCCTTGCCGCCGCGAAAGCGGAAGTACAGCGGAAACAGATGGCCGAGCACGGCGCAGACGCCGATCCAGGCTTGCTGTTGCAGCGAAAGCCCGGCCAGGTCGGCGATCAACACCGGCAGCAGGCCCTTGCAGACGTCGCCGAACAGCGTCAGTACGGCGAGTTTCTTGCCGGCCAGGCGCAACATATTGGTGGCGCCGGCATTGCCTGAGCCACTCATTCGCGGGTCGGGATTTCCCGTCAGGCGGCTGAGCAAAATGGCGAAGGACAGCGAGCCGAGCAGGTAGGCGAGAGTCGCCAGTAACCAAAACATGCTAACTATTCCGGGCGAGGACGCCCTGATTCTAACGGGGCATCGCGCCCTTGTCGTGCAGCGGAGAAGAGTGCTTGGACAGAGTGTTTATCGAAGGCCTGGAAGTCGACACCGTGATCGGGGCCTACGACTGGGAGCGCGGTATCCGGCAATGCCTGCGTCTGGACCTGAGCTTCGCCTGGGACAACCGCCCGGCCGCGGCCGGTGACGACCTGACCTTGGCCCTGGATTACGCCAGCGTGTCTGCCCGCATCCAGGCCTTTGCCGAGCAGGCACAATTCCAGCTGGTGGAAACCTTCGCCGAGCGCTTGGCCGAAGTATTGATGAGTGAATTCCAGATTCCCTGGCTGCACCTCAAGCTGACCAAGCCCGGCGCCGTTTCGGCGGCCAAGGGCGTGGGCGTGGAGATCGAGCGCGGATGTCGCTAACTCAGGTTTACCTTGGTCTTGGCAGCAATATCGAGCGCCAGACGCATTTGTGCGCCGGCCTCGATGCGCTGGCGGGTTTCCTGACGGATATGCACTGTTCGCCGGTGTTTGAAAGCCAGCCGGTGGGCATCAAGAGCGGGCCTTTCTTCAATCTCGTGGTGTCGGCCTATACCGACCTGCCGTTGATGGAGCTGGACCGCCGGCTGAAATTCATCGAGGCCGACAATGGCCGCTACGCCCCGGATCGCAAGGGTTTGCCGCTGGACATCGACGTGCTGCTGTACGGCGAGCTGGTGGGTAACTTCGACGGGCTGGTCCTGCCCCGGGCCGAAATCCTGAAGAACGCGTTTGTGCTGTGGCCGCTGTCGTTGATGGCGCCGGAGCGTGTGCACCCCGAGGCGGGCAAGACATTTGCCGCGCTGTGGCGGGATGCACACATTGATCAGGTACTGGCGCCCGTTGCGTTCCAGTGGCGAGATCAGTCGCTGACGCCGGATTCGCTCTTATAGGCTTTCAACGCCTTGAGCCGTTCGCGTTTGAGCGCTTCACCCAATTCAGGGCCTTTGAAGCCTTGTTCCAGTAGCGGCGCGACGGCCACACCTCTGGCCGCCAGCGCTGCGCCGCGCAAATAATCCGCCTGTGGATAACTTCGCTGCTCAAGGCCCTTGCGGCCACGGGCGTCCATCTCGCACGCCACCACAAACTCCTCGAAACGCTGCGGACGACGGTAAACGTCAAAGCTTTGCAGCAACTCCAGCAAGGTCGAGGGCCTCAGCTCCAGTGCGCGATGGCCGTGGGTATGGTATTCGCCCACCAGCAGCGCCAGTTCCTGGCAATCCCTTGGCACCTTGAAGCGCTCGTTCACCGCCTTGATCAGCTTCAAGCCGCGATGCTCATGGGCGATGTGCTGCGGTAACTTATCCACAGGCGTGAGGCCCTTGCCCAGGTCGTGCAGCAGGCAGGCCCAGCGCACGGTCAGCGGTTGGGCATGTAGGGCAGCCTGTTCCAGCACGCTCAGGGTGTGCACGCCGGTATCAATTTCGGGGTGGTGAGCTTCGGGCTGCGGTACGCCAAACAGGGCATCGATCTCCGGCATCAGGGTTTTCAGGGCGCCGCAATCGCGCAGTACCTGGATAAACACCTGTGGCTGATTTTCCATCAGGGCGCGGGAAATCTCCTTCCAGCTGCGCTCGGGCGTGAGGGCTTCCAGTTCGCCGGAGTTGCTGAGGTCGCGCATCAGCTCGAGGGTTTCCGGTGCGACGGTGAAACCAAGGCTGGCGTAGCGTGCGGCGAAGCGTGCAACGCGCAGCACCCTGAGCGGATCTTCGGCAAACGCCGGTGAAACGTGACGCAGAACGCGCGCTTTCAGATCACGCTGGCCGTGGTACGGATCGGTCAGGTTGCCGTCATCATCTTCGGCCATGGCGTTGATGGTCAGGTCACGGCGGATCAGGTCTTCTTCCAGGGTGACTTCGGGGCTGGCGTGAAATACAAAGCCGCCATAACCCCGGCCGCTCTTGCGCTCTGTGCGGGCGAGGGCGTATTCGTCGCCGTTCTTTGGATCGAGGAACACGGGAAAGTCCGAGCCCACAGGCTTGTAGCCCAGGGCGAGCATTTCCTCAGTGGTAGCGCCAACTACGACGCGATCAATATCGGTAACGGGGATGCCCAGCAGGCGATCTCGTACCGCGCCACCGACTTTGTAGATTTGCATGAAAAAGCCTCCATTAGCGGCACAGGATAACGCCTGCGGCCCGCCAATGGAGGCTTTGCGATTTCACAGATGCACGACAGCCAGGTCGAGGCGACCGTAGTCGTTGTCGCTGTGTTCGTTGCGGGGCGGAACATGGTGGGTTTTCATCACATGGTCACCCTGCAGCGTTTCCAGGTGGATATCGAACCCCCAGAGCCGGTGCAGGTGCTTGAGGACCTCGTCAGTGGACTCTCCCAAGGGTTTGCGGTCGTGCTGCTGGTGGCGCAGGGTCAGCGAGCGATCGCCGCGTACGTCGATGCTGTAGATCTGCACGTTGGGTTCGCGGTTGCCCAGGTTGTACTGCGCCGCCAGGGTTTCGCGGATGGTGCGGTAACCCGGTTCGTCATGGATCGCTGGCACCAACAGGTCGTCCTTGAGGTCGTCGTCCATGATGCTGAACAGCTTGAGGTCACGAATCACCTGGGGCGACAGGTACTGCAGGATGAAGCTCTCATCCTTGAAGCTGCTCATGGCGAACTTGATGGTCGACAGCCAATCGCTGCCGGCAATGTCCGGGAACCAGCGGCGGTCTTCTTCGGTAGGGTGCTCGCACATGCGTCGGATATCCCGGTACATGGCAAAGCCCAGGGCGTACGGGTTGATGCCGCTGTAGTAAGGACTGTCGAAGCCCGGCTGGAAGACCACGCTGGTGTGGGACGTCAGGAACTCCATCATGAAGCCGTCGGTAACCAAGCCTTCGTCGTACAGGTCGTTCATCAGGGTGTAGTGCCAGAACGTGGCCCAGCCCTCGTTCATCACCTGGGTCTGGCGTTGCGGGTAGAAATACTGGGCAATCTTGCGCACGATCCGCACGATTTCCCGCTGCCAGGGCTCCAGCAACGGCGCGTGTTTTTCGAGGAAGTACAGGATGTTTTCCTGAGGTTCGGCGGGGAAGCGCGCATTGTCCTTGTCGCTGTTCTTGCCAGCGCGTTTGGGAATTGTGCGCCACAGGTCGTTGATCTGCTTTTGCAGATGCTCTTCACGATCCTTCTGGCGCAGGCGTTCTTCTTCGGCGGAGATCGGATAAGGGCGTTTGTAGCGATCGACGCCGTAGTTCATCAGGGCGTGGCAGGAGTCCAGCAGGTCTTCCACCGCATCGATGCCGTGGCGCTCCTCGCACTGCATGATGTACTGCTTGGCGAAGACCAGGTAATCGATGATCGAGCTGGCATCGGTCCAGGTGCGGAACAGGTAGTTACCCTTGAAGAAGCTGTTATGCCCGTAGCACGCGTGGGCCACCACCAGCGCCTGCATGCAGATGGTGTTTTCTTCCATCAGGTAGGCGATGCACGGGTCGGAGTTGATGACGATTTCGTAGGCCAGGCCCATCTGGCCGCGGGTGTAGGACTTTTCGGTGCTGAGGAAGTGTTTGCCGTAGGACCAGTGGTGATAGCCCAGGGGCATGCCCACGGACGCATAGGCGTCCATCATCTGTTCGGCGGTGATCACTTCGATCTGGTTGGGGTAGGTGTCCAGGGCATAACCCGCCGCGATGCGGCTGATTTCCCGGTCATAGGCCTGGATCAGTTCGAAGGTCCATTCGGACCCCGTGGATATGGGTTGGCGCTTATGCTCTTTGGCGGTCATGTCACTAACCTGCGCTGGAAGAGTTCACGGAAGACCGGATAGATATCGCCGGCCGAGACCAATTGTTGCTGGGCGAAGGTGTCAGCGAAGGCTTCGCTGATGCGCTCGTACTCGAACCACAGCGCCTGGTGTTCGCGCGGGGTGATTTCGACGTAGGTGTAGTACTGCACGAAGGGCATGATCTGGTTGATCAGGATGTCGCGGCAGATGGGCGAGTCGTCGTTCCAGTTGTCGCCGTCGGAGGCCTGGGCGGCGTAGATATTCCACTCGTTCGCCGGATAGCGCTCCGCCATGATTTCCTGCATCAGCTTCAAGGCGCTGGAAACGATGGTGCCGCCGGTTTCCCGCGAGTAGAAGAATTCTTCTTCATCGACTTCCCGGGCGCTGGTGTGGTGGCGGATGAAGACCACGTCGATCTTGTCGTAGTTACGCTTGAGGAACAGGTACAGCAGGATGAAGAAGCGCTTGGCGATGTCCTTCGTCGCCTGGGTCATGGAGCCGGACACGTCCATCAGGCAGAACATCACCGCCTTGGAACTGGGATTGGGTTGCTTGACCAGCAGGTTGTACTTCAGGTCGAAGGTGTCGAGAAACGGTACGCGATGAATTCGCGCGCTGAGTTTGGCGATTTCGGCCTCGATTTCCTGAATATCGCCGAAGTTGTCCGGCTCTTCGCGTTTCAAGCGTTCCAGTTCGGCCTTGGCGTCCCGCAGTTTTGCCCGGCTGCTGCCAGACAATGCGATTCGCCGCGCATGGGCCGAACGCAGGGTGCGGATGATGTTGATCCGTGACGGGTTGCCCTCGTTGCTGATCCCGGCGCGCACGGTCTTGAAGGTGTCGGTACCGGTCAGGTTGCGTTTGACCAGATTGGGCAGCTCCAGGTCTTCGAACATGAACTCCAGGAACTCTTCCTGGGTGATCTGGAACACAAACTCGTCCATGCCTTCGCCGGAATTGCCGGCCTTGCCCGGGCCTTTGCCGCCCGCGCCGCCTTGGGGGCGCTGGATGTGTTCGCCGCTGGTGAACTCCTTGTTGCCGGGGTGCACGACCGTCTGTTTGCCGCCCCGGCCGTGGTGCAGCACCGGTTCATCGATGTCACGGCCGGGAATGCTGATCTGTTCGCCATGCTCCATGTCGGTGATGGAACGGCGGCTGACGGCCTCTTCGACGGCCTTTTTGATGTGGTCACGGTAACGCCGCAGGAAACGCTGGCGGTTTACCGTGCTCTTGTTCTTGCCATTGAGACGTCGGTCGATCACATAGCTCATGTGGGAGCCCTCCGGGCAGCTTCAAGTTACAAGCTTCAAGCGGCAAGCTGGAAGCTTAAAAACAAGCGGTCGATTGCCAGGCTGTCCGGCGTACCGGGAGCCTGGCACTTCACGCTTGTCGCTGCCTTACTGCGATTTCCGGACCCGCAGGTACCACTCGGAGAGCAGCCGTACCTGTTTGTCGGTGTAGCCACGCTCGACCATTCGTGTGACGAAGTCGTTGTGTTTTTGCTGATCCTCCTTGCTGGCCTTGGCGTTGAAGCTGATGACCGGCAGCAGATCCTCGGTGTTGGAGAACATTTTCTTCTCGATGACCACCCGCAGCTTCTCGTAGCTGAGCCAGGTAGGGTTCTTGCCGTTGTTGTTGGCCCGGGCGCGCAGCACGAAGTTGACGATTTCGTTGCGGAAATCCTTCGGATTGCTGATGCCGGCGGGTTTTTCGATCTTTTCCAGTTCCTCGTTGAGGGCCACGCGGTTGAGGATTTCGCCGGTTTCCGGGTCGCGGTATTCCTGGTCCTGGATCCAGAAGTCTGCATACAGCACGTAGCGGTCGAAAATGTTTTGGCCGTATTCGCTGTAGGACTCCAGGTAGGCCGTCTGGATTTCCTTGCCGATGAACTCGATGTAACGCGGTGCCAGGTATTCCTTGAGGAAGCGCAGGTAGCGCTCGCGGGTTTCGGCCTGGAATTGTTCCTGTTCGATCTGCTGTTCCAGCACGTAGAGCAGGTGCACCGGGTTGGCGGCGATTTCGTGCGGATCGAAGTTGAAGACCTTGGACAGGATCTTGAACGCGAAACGTGTCGACAGGCCGTTCATACCCTCATCCACGCCCGCCGTATCGCGGTATTCCTGGATCGACTTGGCTTTTGGATCGGTGTCCTTGAGGTTTTCTCCGTCGTACACCCGCATCTTGGAGTAGATGTTGGAGTTTTCCGGCTCCTTGAGGCGCGACAGGACGGTGAACTGGGCCAGCATCTTCAGGGTGTCAGGCGCGCAGTGGGCCTTGGCCAGGGAGCTGTTGAACAGCAGTTTGTCGTAAATCTTGATTTCATCGCTGACCCGCAGGCAGTACGGCACCTTGACGATGTAGATCCGGTCGATGAAGGCTTCGTTGTTCTTGTTGTTGCGGAAGGTGTGCCACTCCGATTCGTTGGAGTGGGCCAGCAGGATCCCGGTAAACGGAATCGCCCCCAGGCCTTCGGTGCTGTTGTAGTTACCTTCCTGGGTTGCCGTGAGCAGTGGGTGCAGCACCTTGATGGGTGCCTTGAACATCTCCACGAACTCCATCAGGCCCTGGTTGGCCCGGCACAGCGCGCCCGAGTAGCTGTAGGCGTCGGCGTCGTTCTGCGGGAATTCTTCGAGTTTGCGGATATCGACCTTGCCCACCAGCGCCGAAATGTCCTGGTTGTTCTCGTCACCCGGCTCGGTCTTGGCCACGGCAATCTGGTTGAGGATCGACGGATACAGCTTCACCACCCGGAACTGGCTGATGTCGCCGCCGAACTCGGCCAGGCGCTTGGTCGCCCAGGGCGACATGATGGTGTTGAGGTAGCGTCGTGGAATGCCGAAGTCTTCTTCGAGGATCGCGCCATCTTCCGTGGCGTTGAACAGCCCCAGGGGCGACTCGAACACCGGCGAGCCCTTGATGGCGTAGAACGGCACCTTCTCGATCAGTTGTTTGAGCTTCTCGGCCAGGGACGACTTGCCGCCGCCGACGGGACCGAGCAGGTAGAGGATTTGCTTCTTCTCTTCCAGGCCTTGGGCGGCATGGCGGAAGTACGAGACGATCTGGTCGATGCATTCTTCCATGCCGTGGAAGTCTTCAAAGGCCGGGTAGCGGCGGATCACCTTGTTCGAGAAAATCCGCGACAGTCGCGAATTGGCTGCGGTGTCTACCAGCTCCGGCTCGCCGATCGCCAGTAGCAGGCGTTCAGCGGCAGACGCGTAGGCGCTGCGGTCCTTTTTGCACAGTTCGAGATACTCCTGAAGCGAGAGCTCTTCCTGGCGTGTGGACTCGAAGCGTTGTTGGAAGTGGCTAAAAATACTCATGACGTCGTCACCTCGCTCGATACGTGGAGCCGACGCCGGATCAATCAGTCGATGCTGGCAGTCATTGGTGGACACCAATGGCCGTTTTCCCCCCAGAACACCCTGAAACGCTACCGATGACCCGCACGCCGGTGTACCGGCTCTCCCCTGTTTTGGATGGCCTGCGCTTAAGGATAGTTCGGAATCAGGGAGGTCAAGGCGCGATACGAAATTAGTTTGGCCGCGCCGTTCGTCAGAAACGGCGCGAGGCCAAGCGTCACGCGGGATAGAGGGGTTTGAAAAAAATTATTGCGCGTCGCCTGCGGCAATTTCTGCAGGATAGGTCGTACGCCACAGCTCAAAGCCGCCGTCCAGGCTATAGACGTCGGAGAAGCCCTGGCTCACCAGATAGGCTGCCGCGCTTTGGCTGGAGTTGCCGTGGTAGCACGCCACGATCACCGGCGCGTCGAGGTCGGCGGCGCGGATGAAGTCGGCGATGTTGTGGTTGTCCAGATGCTGGGCGCCACTGATGTGGCCGGCGATGTAGGTCGGCTGGTCGCGAATGTCGACAACCACTGCGCCTTGTTCGCGCAGGGCCTGGGCTTGTTCTGGAGGAATACGTTTGAATTCAGTCATGGCGGGCTCCTTTGGCCTGTATGAAAGCGCGGCTCAGCGCTTTGCCGCGGCCTGCAGTTGTTCGGGAATGGGGGCTTCGCACTGGCAGCTCATACGCTCGCCGGTGTCGATGTTCAACAGGGTCATGGCGCCGCCCCACACGCAGCCGGTGTCGAGGGCGAACACGCCGGGTTCATCACATTTGCCTTCCAGGGCTGCCCAGTGGCCGAAGATGATCTTCGTGTCCCGGGTCTTGCGCTCCTTGTGGGCGAACCAGGGCTTGTAGCCGGGCAGGGCGGTTTCGGCGCCTTCCTTGCTCTTGAGGTCCAGCTTGCCTTCGGCGGTGCAGAAGCGCATGCGGGTGAAGTAGTTGGTGATCACCCGCAGGCGGGCGACCCCAGTGAGTTCGTTGTCCCACTTCACGGGATCGTTGCCGTACATGCCATCCAGATAAGCCGTGTAGAGGTTGTCATCGGCCAGGGCGGCCTCGACTTCACTCGCGCACTTGAGCGCCTTCTTCAGCGTCCACTGGGGTGGAATGCCGGCATGCACCAGCGCGATGTCGCGGCTTTCATCATAGTGCATGATTTTTTGCCGGCGCAGCCAGTCAAGTAACTCGGTACGGTCGGGCGCCTCGAGGATTTCCCGCAGGGTGTCGCCCTTTTTCAGGCGCTCGATGTTATTGCCGGCTGCCAGCAGGTGCAGGTCATGGTTGCCCAGCACACACACCAGGGAATCGCGCATGCCATAAAGGAAGCGCAGGGTTTCCAGGGATTGCGGGCCACGGTTGACCAGGTCGCCTACCAGCCACAGGCGATCCTTGGCCGGGTCGAAGGCAACGCGCTCGAGCAGGCACTTGAGCGGTTCCAGGCAGCCTTGCAGGTCGCCGACGGCGTACGTCGTCATCAGTGCAGGGCTCCGGGCACCGCCAGGCGGAACGGGGCGATGATGGCGTCGAAGTGTTTACCATCGTCGGCGAGCATCTGGTAGCTGCCTTGCATGTTGCCCACGCGAGAGGTCATGACCGTGCCGCTGCTGTAGGTGTGGCTCTTGCCGGGGGCGATCAGCGGCTGTTGGCCAACCACGCCGGCGCCGCGCACTTCCTCGACCTGGCCGTCACCGTCGGTGATGACCCAGTGGCGCGACAGAAGCTTGGCGGGCAGTTCACCGTTGTTTTGCACGGTAATGGTGTAGGCGAACGCAAAACGGTTCTGCTCGGGTTGCGATTGTTCCGCCAGAAAGCGGGTGACGACGCTGACGTCGATCTGATAGCGAGGATCGGACATGCAAGAGGCCTTAAAAGCAAAAGCGGGGGAACAGCGGATGCCGGTCAGTCTAGGCCAACTGATGGGCACTAGGCCAGACATGCTGTCTGGCCGTGCCCGACTCTGCTTTATTCAGCCGCTGGCGCTGGCTGAATGGCGAGCTGATCAGCCAGGCGCACGAAGGCAGCCAGGTCCAGTTGCTCGGGGCGCAGGCTGCCGTCGACGCCGGCGGCTTCGATTTCGGCGTTGCTGAGCAAGGCCTTGAGCGTATTGCGCAGGGTCTTGCGGCGTTGGTTGAACGCTTCGCGCACCACGCGCTCCAGCAATTTGTGATCTTTGGCCGGGTGTGGCAACACTGCGTGAGGCACCAGGCGCACGATGGCGGAGTCGACCTTCGGCGGTGGGTTGAACGCGCCCGGGCCGACGTTGAACAGGTGCTCTACGCGGCAGTGGTACTGAACCATGATCGACAGGCGGCCCCAGTCACCGCCGCCAGGACCGGCTGCCAAACGCTCGACCACTTCCTTTTGCAGCATGAAGTGCATGTCGCGGATGATGCCGGCGTTGTTCAGCAGGTGAAAAATCAGCGGGGTGGAGATGTTGTACGGCAGGTTGCCGACCACACGCAGGCTGTTGGGCGCGGCGTTGAGGCTGGTGAAGTCGAACTTCAGCGCGTCGCCCTGGTGCAGGTTGAAGTTGGGCATGCCGGCGAACTGCTGGTTGAGGATCGGGATCAGGTCCTTGTCCAACTCAACCACGTCCAGTTGGCCGCCGCTCTTCAACAGGCCTTGGGTCAGGGCACCCTGGCCCGGGCCGATTTCCAGCAGGCGGTCTTCGGGCTTGGCATGGATGGAGCGCAGGATGCGATCGATCACGCCAGCGTCGTGCAGGAAGTTTTGCCCGAAGCGCTTGCGCGCCCGGTGTTGGTAATGCTCGGTCATATACGGGTCTCGGCCATCTGATAGGCGGTTTCCAGGGCCACGTGCAGGCTGCCGGTATCGATCTTGCCGCTGCCGGCGAGGTCCAGGGCGGTGCCATGGTCGACGGAAGTGCGGATGATCGGCAGGCCCAGTGTCACGTTGACTGCGGCGCCGAAGCCTTTGTACTTCAGCACGGGCAGCCCCTGGTCATGGTACATCGCCAGCACTGCATCGCAGTGCTCCAGATATTTGGGGGTAAACAGAGTGTCGGCAGGCAATGGGCCGCGCAGGTCCATGCCCTCAAGGCGCAGACGCTCCAGGGTTGGTTCAATGATGTCGATTTCTTCATGGCCCAGGTGGCCACCTTCACCGGCGTGGGGGTTTAGCCCGCAGACCAGGATGCGTGGTTGGGCGATGCCGAATTTTTGTTGCAGGTCGGCGTACAGGATGCGCGTGACGCGCTCCAGGCGCTCGGGGGTGATGGCGTCGGCAATCTCCCGCAGGGGCAGGTGAGTGGTCACCAGCGCCACCCGCAGGTCGCCCGTTGCCAGCATCATCACCACTTGTTCGGTGTGGGTCAGCTCAGCCAGGAATTCGGTATGGCCGGAAAAGGCGATGCCCGATTCGTTGATCACGCCCTTGTGCACGGGGGCGGTGATCATCCCGGCGAAATCCCCGTCGATGCAGCCTTGGCCGGCCCGGGTCAGGGTTTCCAGAACAAAGGCAGCATTGGCCTTGTCCAGTTGCCCGGCGACGACCTTGGCTGGCAGCGGGGTATCCCACACGTACAGGCTGTTGGCCGGCGCCGGCAGTTCAGGCCAGTTGCCCGGGCCTACCGGCAGCAGATCGACGACCACACCCAGCTGCGCGGCCCGCTCAAGGAGCAGGTCGCGGCTGGTAATGGCAATCAGGGGGTGTGGCTGGGGTTGCGAGGCGAGCAGCAGGCACAGGTCAGGACCAATGCCGGCCGGCTCGCCGGGTGTCAACGCGAAACGCTTGGGTTTCACTGAGGTGCCTGGTCGGTGCCTGTTTGGTCGGCGCCTGGCAGCTTGTTCTCTACGTAGGCTTCGTCACGGATCTGACGCAACCAGGTTTGCAGCTCTTCGTCGTATTTGCGGTTACGCAGTACGGTGAGGGCTTGTTGCTCGCGGGCCTGGGCGGTGTTGTCGGTGGCGCGACGGCCAAGGACTTCCAGCACATGCCAGCCGTATTGGGTCTTGAACGGCTTGGACAGTACACCTTGCGGGGTCTTGGCCATCACGTCCTGGAACTCTGGAACCAGTGCCTTCGGATCGATCCAGTTCAGATCGCCGCCGTTAAGCGCCGAACCCGGGTCTTCGGAATAGCTCTTGGCCAGTTCGCCGAAGTCTTCGCCCGCTTCGATGCGGTCATAGAGCTTCTGGGCCAGTTCCTTGGTCTGTGCTTCGGTACGGATCTCGCTTGGCTTGACCAGAATGTGACGAACGTGAACTTCGTCCTTCATCTGGGCTTCTTCGCCGCCGCGCTTGCCGAGCAACTTGAGGATGATGAAGCCGCCAGGGGTACGGGCAGGCTGGGTGATGCCGCCCACTTCCATGGCGCTCAGCTCGCGGTCGAACGGTGGTGGCAGTTGCGCAGCTTTACGCCAGCCCATGTCACCGCCTTCGAGGGCGTTGTCGCTGCCGGACTGGGCAATGGCCATCTGGGCAAAGTCAGCACCTTGCTTGAGGCGGTCATAGATAGCCTGGGTTTTCGCCGCCGCAGCATTCAGCTGTTCAGCGTTGGCGCTGTCTGGCGTAGGGATCAGGATGTTGGCCAGGTGCAGTTCTTCGGAAAGCTGCATCTTGCCAAGGTCGGAAGCCAGGAAGTTCTTCACTTCCTGCTCGGACACCTGAACCCGTTCGGCCACGCGGCGCTGACGCACACGGCTGATGATCATTTCGCGGCGGATCTGGTCACGGGCGTCCTCATAGGACAGGCCGTCGTGAGCCAGGGCGGCGCGGAACTGATCAACACTCATGTTGTTGCGCTGGGCGATGGTGCCGACAGCCTGGTTCAATTCTTCGTCGCTGATCCGGATACCGGAGCGATCGCCGATCTGCAATTGCAGGTTTTCAACGATCAGGCGCTCAAGCACCTGTTGGTCCAGCACGCTGGTCGGCGGCACGCCGCCGCCACGCTTGGCGATGGTTTGCTGAACTTCCTTGACCCGCTGGTCCAGTTGGCTCTGCATGATCACGTCGTTATCGACGATGGCCACTACCTTGTCCAGCGGTTGGACCGCCGCGTGAGCGGCGGCAGTACCCAGGAACAGTGCGCCCAGCATCAGCGGGCGCAGACAATCAGAAAGCTTGGTCTTCACGTTCACGATAACCTTCAATGCCTTTGTCGAGGAAGCTCTCTACCTTGGCGCCGGTCAGGCCGCCGAGTCCTTTAAGGACGATCTGGAAGAAGAGCCCGTGGTCACCCTTTTCGTTCAGCGGGGCGATCTGGCTGTATTCGTCGTTGGAAACCCAGTAACGGTTGATGACGCGCAGTTTCCAGCAGCAGTTGTCGTACTCGAAACCACCGAAGGCTTCCAGGGTACGGTTGCGGGCATAGTCATACTGCCAGCGGGTGATCAGGTTCCACTGGGGAACGATCGGCCACATCATCGAGAAGTCGTGTTGCTGGATTTTGTAGTAATCCTTCACGAAGTTATCAGTGCCTGGAGTACCGTAGTCACCACCGAACTGCCATTTGCCGGTCAGCTGGTTGTAGACCACCTGGTCGTTGCGATAGCGATAACCAACGTTGATAACCTTGTTCGGGTTGTCTTCCGGCTGGTAGTGGAACATTGCGCTGCCAGAGCGTGGGCTGTGGCTTTCCGGGTCCCAGTTGTAGTCGGCAGTAGCGCGCCAGTCACGGTTGAAGCGGAACTCGTAGTCCAGGGCGATTGGCGAAACATCAGACTGTGCGTCTGCACGGTCCGAGGCTAGGATGCCCGGCAGTTGAACTTCGCGGTTCTTGAAGTAAACCGCTTCGCCGATGCTGACACGCTGACGTTCGAAACCGTTTTCTTCAATCCAGCGGCTGGTTACGCCGAGGGACAGCTTGTTCTCGTCGCCAATACGGTCAGTGCCGCTGAAGCGGTTGTCACGGAACAGCGACGCGTAGCTGAACGAGTACTCGCCGCTGTCGAATACCGGGATATCGCTCTGGTCCTTGTTCGGTACATACAGGTAGTACGCACGAGGTTCCAGGGTCTGGCGGTAGTCTTTGCCGAACAGGTTGGTGTTGCGGTCGAAGTAAAGGCCGCTATCGATGCTGGCAATCGGGATGGCGCGGTCTTGTGAGCTTTTAAAGACGCCGCCTGCATACGGAGAAGCACCTGGCTGAGTCGCAGCAAGCTGGGCTGCAACAATCTGGTCCTTACCCGTGCTATCCAGGTCAAGATCGTATTTGGTGTAAACGTACTTCAACTTCGGCGTAACAAAACCGTAGGTCCAGTTCATCGGGTATTCGACGGCTGGCGCAGCAGTCAGGCGGTCACCGTTTGCACGGGTCAGACCTGTTACGTAAGTGTCCAGGCGAGGCGACACCAGGCCGTTTTCATCGGTAAAGGTGCCTTTCTCAAGATCCCGATCAAAGCGTACGGCCTCGGTCTCGTAAGTGAAGTTCAACCCACCCGGATGGTACGGCAGCGCACCATTGAATGTGATCTGCGGCAGCCGGTCGTACGGAGTGATCTGGGAGATCGTCGCCAACTGGTAAGCCTGCAGGTTCAGCCGCGCCTGGTAGGTATCGCCACGATAGGTCACGGAACCCTGCTGGTTCACGTAGTCCTGGCTCTTGATCCCTTCCTGATAGGACTTCAAGTCCTGGAAGTAATAAGGATCGCTGATATTGGTGTAGTCGACCTGGGTCAGTACACGCGTATCCAGCCCACCCTTGTGCTGCCAGTTGAGCATGTAGCGGGTTTTTTCGTAATCGGTCTGGCCTTTACGCTCGCTGCTGTCGTCGTTCAGGTACGCGCCGCCGAACTGTCCTTCGCTGGACTTGGTGAGGTAGCGGAATTCGCCTTCCATCAACAGGCCGCGCTTGGTCATGTATTGCGGATACAACGTGGCATCGTAGTTCGGCGCCAGGTTGAAGTAGTACGGCGTAACCAGCGTAAAGCCCGTCTCGCCACCGGTGCTGAAGCTCGGCGGCAGGAAGCCGGATTGACGACGGTTGTCGATCGGGAAATAGATGTACGGGGTGTAAAGGATCGGAATGTCCTTCACGCGCAACGTCACGTTGGTCGCGGTACCGAAACCGGTGGCCGGGTTGAGCGTGATGTTGTTGCCCTTGAGCTGCCAGGCGTTGCTGTTCGGCTCACAGGTGGTGTACGTACCGTCCTTGAGACGGATGATCGCGTTCTCGGCACGCTTGGCGTACAGCGCGTTGCCGCGGATGCGCGATTTGTGCATCACGTATTCGGCGTTGTCGACCTTGGCCGCGCCGGTGTCCAACTGGACTTCAGCGTGGTCGCCCACCAGCAGGGCGCCGTTGTCGCGCAGACGGACGTTGCCGTTCAGCTCACCACGGTTCTCGGCCTGGTACAGGTTGGCCTCGTCGGCCTCGACCTGCATGCTGCCCTGGCGCATGACGACGTCACCGGCCAGGGAGGCGATCTGTTGATCCTGCTCGTAACGAGAGGCTTTGGCACCGATGAAGGTCGGCGCGTCGCTCTTGTTCGTCTTGTCGTTCATGCCAGGACGAATCGGCTCGATGTACGCGCCGGAGCAATACGGGCCGGTCTCGGCCAGTTGCGCAGCGGTGAGCTTCTCGCGTGGGACCCAGTCCAGATGGCTGTAGTCGGCGCTGCGCGAACGCAGGCCCCGGCCCTTGGCTTCGGTGACCAGCGTGGTCTGTGGCACGGCCTCGGCAGTACCGCCGGTCTCGCCTTGCGGCGTGCCATTGGCGGAGGTGACGGCACTGCCGTCATGCACCGGGCGCGGTGGCAACGGGGCTGCGGCCGTCTTCGGCGCGCAATTCCAGGCACCCGAAGCAGAGACTGAGCAGTCATACTGTTCCGCGGCGACCACGAATGAGGTGGCGAAAGGTTGCATGGCCAGCAGACTGCCGGTTACCAGCAACGGAAATTTTCTACGAAACGCGGGGGATTTCAATGCCATCTTATTAGTCCGGGCTTCCTGCGTGCCATCTGCCCGCGGTGTGGGCCGCACGCCTCTCGATGGTCTGAAAAAGATGCGTGATAATAAAGCATGACCCGCTTGACGGCTAGCGCCGTCGGAGACCCTTGTAATGCCCGACCAAGATCTACGTTTGCAACAGCTGCAAGTCTGGCTTGATGAGCAATTGCCTCGCCTTTTTACCGCCCAGGGCTGGGGCGTCGTACCCCCGGCCACGTTGACTGCGGCCAGCAGTGACGCGAGTTTCAGGCGTTACTTCCGTTGGGAGGGAGGAGGTCGCAGTTTCGTCGTAATGGACGCTCCACCCCCCCAGGAAAACTGCAAACCTTTCGTCGATATCGCTCATTTGCTCGAACAATCGGGAATAAATGTTCCGAAAATTTATGCGCAAGATCTGCTTCGCGGCTTTCTTTTGCTGAACGACCTGGGGAAAAAAACCTATCTGGACGTAATTGACGAGCAAAATGCCGATCAATTGTTCGCCGATGCCATCGACGCATTGCTGGCTTTTCAGCAATTGCCGATGGAAGCGCCGTTGCCCAGCTATGACGTCGCTCTGTTACGTCGCGAGCTGGAATTGTTTCCGCAATGGTACGTGAGCCGGGAGCTGGGCATCGAGTTCGACGCCAAGCAACTTGCCCTGTGGCAGCGCGTCAGCGAGCACCTGATCGACAGCGCCCTGGCCCAGCCCAAGGTGTTGGTGCACCGCGACTACATGCCGCGCAACCTGATGATCAGCGAGCCGAACCCCGGCGTGCTGGATTTCCAGGATGCGGTCTACGGCCCGGTGACCTACGACATCACCTGCCTGTTCAAGGATGCGTTCCTCAGTTGGCCCAAGGCCCGCGTGAGGGAATGGCAGCGCGGTTACTGGCAGCGTGCCGGCGCGTTGGGTATTCCGGTGCAGGCGGACTTCGAAGAGTTCCTGCGGGCCAGCGACCTGATGGGCGTGCAGCGCCATCTCAAGGTGATCGGCATTTTCGCGCGCATCTGCCATCGAGATGGCAAGCCACGCTACCTGGCCGACGTGCCGCGCTTCTTTGCTTATATAGAGGCGGTGCTCGCAGACCGGCCAGAGTTGAGCGAACTGGGTGAGTTGCTGGCAAGCCTGCGTATCGAGGCGGCCGTATGAAAGCCATGATCCTGGCCGCCGGCAAAGGTGAGCGGATGCGTCCGCTGACCCTGCACACACCCAAGCCGCTGATCCAGGCTGGCGGCAAGCGCCTGATCGAATATCACCTTGAGGCGCTGGCGAAAGCCGGCTTCACCGATATCGTCATCAACCATGCCTGGCTCGGCCAGCAGATCGAAGGCTACCTGGGCGACGGCTCCCAGTATGGCGTCCGCATCCAGTACTCGGCCGAAGGCGAGCCGCTGGAAACCGGCGGCGGGATTTTCAAGGCGTTGCCGCTGCTGGGGGACGAACCGTTCCTGGTGGTCAATGGCGATATCTGGACCGACTACGACTTCGCCAGCCTTGATCGGCCATTGAACGGCCTGGCCCACCTGGTGATGGTGGACAATCCGGCGCATCACCCGTCCGGCGGTGACTTCTACATAAAGGACGGCGCGCTTCATGATGCCGCCCCCGATGCCGATAACCTGACCTTCAGTGGCATTTCCGTGCTCGACCCGAAGTTGTTCGCGGGTTGCAGTGCGGGTGCCTTCAAGCTGGCGCCGCTGTTGCGTGACGCCATGGCCAAAGGGTTGGTGACGGGGGAGCACATGAGCGGACGCTGGATCGATGTCGGGACGCTGGAGCGCCTGGCGCAAGTCGAAACCCTGCTGACAGCGGGGCACTAGGATGTTGTGGCCAGGGACTCTGATCGGAGCCGGGGCGGGCTTTGCCATTGCCAGCATTCCGGGGGCCATGTTGGGCGCGCTGCTGGGCCAGGCGTTGGACCGGCGCCTGGAGCTGCAAAGCTGGGCGCAACTGCGCGAGCGTCTTGGCGGTCGGGCGGCGTTGCGTAATGACGAACTGCTGTTCGTGTTGCTTGGCCGCCTGGCCAAGAGCAACGGCCGGGTGGTGGACGGGCATATCCAGCAGGCGCGCCAGGAAATGCGCTCGCTGGACATGGCCGAGCCGGCCCAGCGCCGTGCGATTGCCGCGTTCAATCGCGGCAAGTCCGGCTCGGACCGGGTGCGCAGTTATTTGGGCGTGCTCAAGGCTCAGCCCCATGCGGCGGAAGGTGTGCTGCGTGCCTGTTGGCGCATGGCCTGGGCGGACGGCAAGGCCAGTACGGCCGAGCGCGAGTTGATTGAACAATGGGGCAAGTGGCTGGGCTGGACTGTGCAGCAGATCCAGGCGCTGGCGGCTGACTACGAGCCTGAGCGCAAGCCGCTGGCCAATCGTGGCGGGGCGTATCAGGAGGCGCTGCGAATTCTGGGGGTGACGTCAACGACGGAGCCGTCAGTGATCAAGCGTGCCTACCGCCGCCTGCTCAGCCGGCACCACCCGGACAAGATTGCCGGCAGTGGTGCCAGCCCGGCCCAAGTGCGCGAGGCGACTGAAAGAACCCGCGAGCTGCATAACGCCTATGCGTTGATTCGCGAGCGGCGGGACTTTCGCTAACTGTGGGAGCTGGCTTGCCTGCGATGCGGGCAACTCGGTCTCACCGATGCGCCGAGGTGATGCCATCGCAGGCAAGCCAGCTGCCACAGTTGATCTTCATCAGTTTCAAAAACTGCGCTCAACTCCCGCTGGCCTGTGGGCTCAACCAACCGCGAACCCGCCGGTAAAGTTGCTCCTGTCCGGCGGGGCTGTTGTCGGGGAACGCCTTCAGGGACACCTGCTTGTAGTTGTCATTCTTCAAGCGCTTGCTGGCCTGGGAACGTTCCAGGGCGGTTTTGCGCGCCTGCCCGTCGTCCTGATAGAACAGGTCCGCCGTCGCCAGCTTCAGCTTGGGGGCCAGTTGTTGCAGGTCCGGTTCACGGCCCGCCGGCGTTTGCGCGGCAACCATGACGAATTTCTGCACCTGCGCCGGTTGTTTTTCACTCAGGTAACGCGCCGCCCACCAGGCGCCGGTGCCGTGGCCAAGCAGCACAATGCTGCGGGCGTTCTGGGTCTGGGCGAAGGCGAGGGCGGCATCAATGCGGGCGAAGATTCGCGAGGCGTCGGTCTTGTCTTGTTCATCGCTGCCGGGAACCACGGCCGGGTCGGTGCCCTCGGCTTCGGCGCTGGCGGCTTGTTCCACGGGTTTGGCGACGGTGCTGGCGTCTTTGCTGCTGGTGTCCACAGCGGCTTTTGGCGATTCGATGACCCGTGGCGGCAGGGTGTCGAGAGTCAGGTCCGGCAGTGACAAACTGAGGGTGCCCCACGCCGCGTCCGGCAATTTCTGGCGCAATGGCCCGATTGCTTGAGGCCAGTCAGCACTTTCGCCGTTGCCCGGGACGATAATCACCACGCCTTCCGGTTCACCCGTGTTGGCCGGTTTCCACAGGGCGAGGAAAGAGTCGCTGCCCGCCTGCAACTGTTGCTGCTCCTGTTGCGGGATTTGCCGCTCCAGGGCGTTGGCTTCTTCCTGGCTGCGCTCCGGCAAAGGCTGGCGCACCACCGGTTTTTCCGGGGCGGGAGCGGGAGTGTCGGCGGCCTCGACACAAAAGGCGCTGGTAAACAGCAGCGACAGGCACAATGCTGGCAGTGCCGAGCGGTGGAGAAGTGGCATCGTTGATTTCCGGCCAGAAGTGATTCCGGCAGCCTAATGGGTTGGTCAGTATTTGTCAGTGCTATGAGACGTGGATCATGGGTTTTCGCTTCCTGCTGGTTATCGGCTGTTTATGCTTTCCCTTGATCGCGGGCGCGGTGCCTGCGCCTGCTCCTCACCCGGCGCAGTTGGATGCCGGCCAGCGTGAATGGCTGGGCCAGCACCCGGACCTGCGGGTCGGCCTGGTGTTGCAGGCGCCTTATGCCCAATACGATCGGCGCTTGCAGCGGCTGTCCGGAGCCAACGTCGAGTTGATGCAGTGGCTGGCCAAGGCGCTGAATATCGAGCTGACCTGGCGCAACTTTCCCAATCAGGAACAACTGGAGGCGGCAGTGCGTGACGGCGAGGTAGACCTCGCTCCCGGCCTGCTGCAAACCCCGGCAGGCCTGCGGTTGTGGCTGTTCTCCGACCCGTACATGCGCGTGCCCCAGCACATCGTCGGTATCCGCGATGGCGGCACCGCCGTGGACCTGGAAAAGCTCGACGACCAATCCCGCGTCGCCGTGCGCATGCCCAGCGCGGTCGCGGATTACCTGCGCAGCACCTACCCCAGTCTCAACCTGCAGGGCGTGCCCATGGAGCGCCAGGCCCTGCAATTGCTGGTGAGCCAGCAGGCGCGGTATGCGGTGGTGGATGAAGCGCAATTGAGCCGCTTGTCGGGCGAGACCGAGTTCGCTGGCCTGGCCGTGGTGGGCGATATCGGCCTGCCGCAATTGCTGCGGGTGGCGACGCGGCGCGACTGGCCGGAACTGGCCGACATCGTGCAAAGCGCCTTGCGCACGATCCCCGCCCGGGATCTGGACCAACTGCACACACGCTGGCTGCAACCCAAATACCCGCGGGTAACCGAGTCGCCAGGCTTCTGGCAAAACCTCACAGTGCTGCTGGGCCTGCTGTTGCTGGCCAGCCTGGCCGTAGTGTTCTGGCAACGCCGCCAGCAACGCGGCCTGGAGCACAACCTGTTGGCCGCCCGGGAAGAAAGCGCCGCCCGCGCCGCCGGTGCCGAAGCGTTGCGCCTGACCCAGTTCTCCATCGACCAAAGCACCGTCGGCATCCTGTGGGTCAATTGGGACAGCCATGTGCGCTACGCCAACCTCGCGGCAGAAACCATGCTGGGCTACGGCCCCGGTGCGTTGATCGAGCGGCCGCTGATCGAGTTCGACCCGACGCTGACCATGGACCGCTGGCTCAACCTGTGGAAGCGCGCCCGGGCCAGTGAAGACGGGCCGCAGAGCTTTGCTACCAATTGCCTGCGGGCCGACGGCAGTGTGTTGCCGGCGGATGTGTCCCTGAGTTTCCTGCGGTTTGCCGACGGCGAGTATCTGGTGGTTTACCTCAACGACGTCACTGAGCGGCGCCGGGCCCTGGCAGCGTTGCAGGAAAGTGAGGCGCGCCTGCAGGGGATTGCCGCCAACGTGCCGGGGCTGGTGTTTCGCCTGGAGCGCTTGCCGTTAAGCGATGACATCGAGTTCGCCTATATCAGCCAGGGCAGCGAGAGCCTGGTGGGCTACTCCCCGGCCGTCCTCAGTCATCGGGAAATGGGCATCCGCAACCTGGTGCATCCCGAGGATCGGGCCAGCTACCACCGCACCCAGGACCAGGCCACTGACACGGAAAGCAACTGGACATGGCAAGGTCGCCTGCTGACGCGCACGGGTGAGCAACGTTGGACCGAGATTAAGGCGGTCAGCCGTCGCCTTGCGGATGGCGTGGTGGTATGGGACGGGATTGTCTGGGACATCAGCGAGAGCAAGCGCATCGAGCTGGAACTGGACGCCTCCCGCGCGCAACTGCGGGAATTGTCCGCCCACCTGGAAACCGTGCGCGAGGAAGAGAAGGCCCGCATCGCCCGGGAAGTGCACGATGAGCTGGGGCAAATGCTCACCGTGCTCAAGCTGGAAACCTCGATGTGCGAGCTGACCTACGCACAACTGGACCCCGGCCTGCACGAGCGGCTGAACAGCATGAAGCGCCTGATCGCCCAACTGTTCCAACTGGTGCGCGACGTGGCCACGGCCCTGCGCCCGCCGATTCTCGACGCCGGGATTGCCTCGGCCATCGAATGGCAGGCCCGGCGCTTCGAAGCCCGCACCCAGATTCCCTGCCTCGTGCAGGTGCCGGACAACCTGCCGGCCCTGAGCGACGCCAAGGCCATCGGCCTGTTCCGCATCCTGCAGGAGGCGCTGACCAATGTGATGCGCCATGCCCAGGCGCATACTGTCGAACTGACACTGGTGGTGGAGGGCGCGCATCTGCGGCTGACCATCAGCGACGATGGCACCGGTTTCGTCCAGGCCCCCGGGCGTCCGGTGTCGTTTGGCCTGGTAGGCATGCGCGAGCGGGTGCTGATCATGGGCGGGCAATTGAGCCTGGACAGCGAATTGGGCGAAGGCACCACCCTGAGCGTGACGGTGCCGCTGGATTGATAACCAAAAGAAGAGGACATCCACTGTGATCCGTGTACTGGTAGCCGAAGACCACACCATCGTTCGCGAAGGCATCAAGCAACTGATCGGCCTGGCCAAGGACCTGCTGGTGGTGGGCGAGGCGAGCAATGGCGAGCAATTGCTGGAAACCCTGCGCCATGTGCCCTGCGAAGTGGTGTTGCTGGACATCTCGATGCCCGGCGTCAACGGTCTGGAAGCCATCCCGCGGATTCGTGCGCTGAACAATCCCCCGGCGATCCTGGTGCTGTCGATGCACGATGAAGCGCAAATGGCCGCCCGTGCGCTGAAGGTCGGTGCTGCCGGTTATGCCACCAAGGACAGCGACCCGGCGCTGCTGCTGACGGCGATTCGCAAGGTCGCGGCGGGCGGACGGTACATCGACCCGGACCTGGCAGACCGCATGGTCTTCGAAGTCGGCCTGACCGATTCCCGGCCATTGCACTCGTTGTTGTCGGAGCGCGAGTTCTCGGTATTCGAGCGCCTGGCCCAGGGCGCCAACGTCAACGACATCGCCCAGCAGTTGGCGCTTAGCAGCAAGACCATCAGCACTCACAAAGCGCGCCTGATGCAAAAGCTCAACATCACCTCCCTGGCGGAACTGGTGAAGTACGCGATGGAGCACAAGCTTCTATAGCCGCTTATCCATTTGCGACCACCCGCAAGCCCTGGCAGACCCATTCCTGCCACCTGTAGCGCTCGCACTGTTCTATGCCCGCCATCCGTGTAGGGCGATCCCTACCCCAAACCTTCCATCCTGCTGATGCCAATCTCTCCGGGCCCCCGATTTGCGGGGCTTCGCGGTAGGACTACGCTTGTTCCATGGCAGTCCAAAACAAAAAGGTGCGGGTATGAGCGAGGTGGATTCAAATGATGTGCTGGTCAGCTTCCGTGGCGTGCAAAAGAGCTACGACGGCGAGAACCTGATCGTCAAAGACCTCAACCTGGAAATTCGCAAGGGCGAGTTCCTGACCTTGCTCGGGCCGTCCGGGTCGGGCAAGACCACCAGCCTGATGATGCTCGCCGGTTTTGAAACCCCCACCGCTGGCGAGATCCAGTTGGCCGGCCGCTCCATCAACAACGTGCCGCCCCACAAGCGCGACATCGGCATGGTGTTCCAGAACTACGCGCTGTTCCCGCACATGACCGTCTCCGAGAACCTGGCGTTTCCGCTCTCGGTGCGCGGCTTGAGCAAGACCGACATCAGCGAGCGCGTAAAGCGTGTGCTGAGCATGGTGCAGCTCGATGCATTCGCCCAGCGCTACCCGGCGCAACTCTCCGGCGGCCAGCAACAGCGGGTTGCCCTGGCCCGTGCATTGGTGTTCGAGCCACAGCTGGTGCTGATGGACGAACCCCTCGGTGCCCTCGACAAGCAACTGCGCGAACACATGCAGATGGAGATCAAGCACCTGCATCAACGCCTCGGCGTCACCGTGGTGTACGTGACCCACGACCAGGGCGAAGCGCTGACCATGTCCGACCGGGTGGCGGTATTCCACCAGGGCGAGATCCAGCAGATCGCCGCACCGCGCACCCTGTATGAAGAGCCGAAAAACACCTTCGTCGCCAACTTCATCGGCGAGAACAACCGCCTCAATGGCCGACTGCACAGCCACACCGGCGACCGCTGCGTGGTCGAGCTGGCGCGCGGCGAGAAGGTCGAGGCGCTGGCGGTGAACGTCGGCCAGGTTGGCGGGCCGGTGACTCTGTCGGTGCGCCCCGAGCGTGTCAGCCTCAATGGCTCCAGCGAGAGTTGCGTCAACCGCTTCTCCGGGCGGGTGGCCGAATTCATCTACCTGGGCGACCACGTGCGCGTGCGCCTGGAAGTCTGCGGCAAGTCCGATTTTTTTGTGAAACAACCGATCGCCGAGCTGGACACAGCCCTGGCGGTCGGCGACGTGGTACCGATTGGCTGGCAAGTCGAGCACGTTCGCGCACTCGACCCACTTCTAGAGGCGAATTGATCGCCCCCTTGCTTCACCAACCTCGCACGTGGAGAGAACAACAATGTTGAGATCCCTGAAATATTCGGCCCTGGCGTTGAGCTTGATGGGCGCGACACAGGCCATGGCAGGCCCTGATTTGACGGTCGTGTCCTTCGGTGGCGCGAACAAGGCGGCGCAGGTCAAGGCCTTCTACGCCCCGTGGGAAAGCGCGGGCAACGGCAAGATCGTCGCCGGCGAGTACAACGGTGAAATGGCCAAGGTCAAGGCGATGGTCGACACCAAGAGCGTGTCCTGGGACCTGGTGGAAGTCGAGTCGCCGGAACTGTCCCGTGGCTGTGACGAAGACATGTTCGAACCCCTGGACCCGAAACTGTTCGGCAACCCGGGCGACTATGTGAAGGGCGCGATCCAGCCGTGTGGCGTGGGCTTCTTTGTGTGGTCCACCGTGCTGGCCTACAACGCCGACAAACTGAAAGCACCGCCAGGCGGCTGGGCAGATTTCTGGGACACCAAGAAATTCCCGGGCAAACGCGGCCTGCGCAAGGGCGCCAAGTACACCCTGGAATTCGCCTTGATGGCTGACGGCGTGGCACCGAAGGATGTGTACAAAGTGCTGGCCGGCAAAGATGGCCAGGACCGTGCGTTCAAGAAGCTCGATGAGCTCAAGCCGTACATCCAGTGGTGGGAAGCGGGCGCCCAGCCGCCGCAGTACCTCGCCTCGGGTGACGTGGTGATGAGTTCTGCCTACAACGGCCGGATCGCGGCCGTGCAGAAGGAAAGCAACCTGAAAGTGGTGTGGAACGGCGGGATCTACGATTTCGACGCCTGGGCCATTCCAAAAGGCCTGGCGAAAGACCGTGCCGACGCGGCGAAGAAATTCATCGCCTTCTCGGTGCAGCCGCAGCAGCAGAAGACCTACTCGGAAAACATCGCCTACGGCCCGGCCAATACCCAGGCGGTACCGTTGCTGGCCAAGGACATCCTCAAGGACATGCCGACCACACCGGAAAACATCGCCAACCAGGTGCAGATCGACGTGAGCTTCTGGGCGGATAACGGCGAGCAACTGGAGCAGCGCTTTAACGCGTGGGCGGCCAAGTAACCCGGTCGCCAATGTGACACCACCCCTGTGGCGAGGGAGCTTGCTCCCGCTGGACTGCGCAGCAGTCCCATCTTTTGGGGCCGCTTCGCACCCCAGCGGGAGCAAGCTCCCTCGCCACAGGACAAGCGCTACACCCACGTTGTGCATTTATGTTTAAGAATCCGGAGTTCGCCATGGCCCTCGCCATTCCCAGCCCCACCCTGAAACAGCGCCTGGCGCGTGCCGAGCGGCTCAATCGCTGGAAGGCCCAGGCCTTGATCGCGCCGCTGGTGGTGTTTTTGCTGCTGGTGTTTTTGGTGCCGATTGTGGCGCTGCTGTACAAAAGCGTCGGCAACCCGGAAGTGGTGGGCGGCCTGCCGCGCACGGTGGTGGCGGTGACGGCCTGGGACGGTCGTGGCCTGCCCGGCGAGCCGGTGTACCAGGCCATCAGCGAAGACCTGGGCGAAGCCCGGAAAAACTCGACCCTGGGCGATCTGTCAAAACGCTTGAACATGGAACTGGCGGGCTATCGCAGCCTGCTGACGAAAACCGCGCGGGCGCTGCCGTTTACCGAAGCGCCTGCCTCCTATAAAGAAGCGCTGGAAAACCTCGACGAACGCTGGGGCGACCCGGCGTACTGGCAGGCGATCCGGCGCAACACCAGCAGCCTCACGCCGTACTACTTGCTGGCCGCCGTCGATCACCGTATCGACGACCTCGGCGAAATCGCCCCGGCCACCCCGGACCAGGCGATCTACCTCGATATCTTCGCCCGTACCTTCTGGATGGGCCTGGTGATCACCGTGTGCTGCCTGCTGCTGGCCTACCCGCTGGCGTACTTGCTGGCCAACTTGCCGGCGCGGCAGAGCAACCTGCTGATGATCCTGGTGCTGCTGCCGTTCTGGACCTCGGTGCTGGTGCGGGTGGCGGCCTGGATTGTGTTGCTGCAGTCCGGCGGCCTGATCAACAGCGCGCTGATGGGCATGGGCCTGATCGATAAACCGGTGGAGTTGGTGTTCAACCGGCTGGGGGTCTACATCTCGATGGTGCACATCCTGCTGCCGTTCATGATTTTGCCGATCTACAGCGTGATGAAAGGCATCTCGCCCACCTACATGCGGGCGGCGATTTCCCTGGGCTGCCACCCGTTCGCCAGCTTCTGGCGCGTGTACTTCCCGCAGACCTACGCGGGCGTCGGCGCCGGCTGCCTGTTGGTGTTCATTTTGGCGATCGGCTACTACATCACCCCGGCGTTGCTGGGCAGCCCGAACGACCAGATGGTCAGCTACTTCGTGGCCTTCTACACCAACACCAGCATCAACTGGGGCATGGCCACGGCCCTGGGCGGTTTGCTGCTGCTGGCCACCGTGGTGCTGTACCTGATCTACAACTGGCTGGTAGGCGCCAGCCGCCTGCGCCTGAGCTGAGGAGACCGATGCGATGCTGAGCCCTTATATGTCGCCCGTGGAACGGGTCTGGTTCTACAGCTTGCGGATTCTCTGCGGCCTGATCCTGTTGTTCCTGATCTTGCCGGTGCTGGTGATCATCCCGCTGTCGTTCAACAGTGGGAGCTTCCTGGTCTACCCGCTGCAAGGTTTCTCGCTGCACTGGTACCAGGACTTCTTCGGCTCCGCGGAATGGATGCGTGCCCTCAAGAACAGCATCATCGTTGCCCCGGCGGCCACGGTGCTGGCGATGGTGTTCGGCACGCTGGCGGCGATTGGCCTGACCCGCGGGCATTTCCCCGGCAAGGCGCTGGTGATGGCCCTGGTGATTTCGCCGATGGTGGTGCCGGTGGTGATCATCGGCGTGGCCAGTTATTTGTTTTTCGCGCCGCTGGGACTGGGCAACAGCTTCTTCTCGCTGATCGTGGTGCACGCGGTGTTGGGTGTGCCGTTTGTGATCATCACCGTGTCGGCGACCTTGCAAGGGTTTAACCACAACCTGGTGCGGGCGGCGGCGAGCCTGGGTGCGTCACCGCTGACGGCGTTTCGCCGGGTGACCTTGCCGCTGATTGCGCCGGGGGTGATCTCCGGGGCGCTGTTTGCCTTTGCCACCTCGTTTGATGAAGTGGTGGTGACGCTGTTTCTCGCCGGGCCCGAGCAAGCGACCTTGCCCCGGCAGATGTTCAGCGGCATCCGTGAAAACCTCAGCCCGACCATCGCGGCGGCGGCGACCTTGCTGATCGCCTTCTCGGTGGTGCTGTTGCTGACCCTGGAATGGCTGCGCGGGCGTAGCGAGAAACTGCGCACCGCACAAGTCTAAAGACCGAGTCGCGATCAAATGTGGGAGCTGGCTTGTGTGGGAGCTGGCTTGCCTGCGATAGCATCACCGCAGTGTGACTGACACACCGTGGTGCTTGCATCGCGGGCAAGCCCGGCTCCCACACAAGCCTGCTCCCACAGGGAACGTACCATTCACCCCATGAATGGGAGACAACCTCGAATCCCAAGCTACTCTTGTGCCAGCCCATAACTGATAAGAGGCCGCGCACATGAGTACTTCCTCATTCAAGATCGCCCACAAACTGCTCACCGGCCCAGGCGCCATCGAGCAACTGGCCGCCGAGCTGACGCGGCTGGATGTCGACAACCCGCTGATTGTCACCGACGCGGCGCTGGTCAAGTCCGGCACCGTGGCGCTGGCGCTGGAACATCTGGGCGAACGGACCTACGAAATCTTTGACCGCGTGCTGCCCGACCCGGAAATCGCCATCGTCGAGGACTGCATGCGCGTCTACCGCGAAGGCGGGCATGACGGCCTGATTGGCGTCGGCGGCGGCAGTGCCATCGACATCGCCAAGAGCGTGGCAGCCTACGCCGGTTACCACGGCGCCCTGGCCGACCTGTTCGGCGTGGACCAGGTACCGCGCAAAGGCCCGCCGCTGATCGCGATTCCCACCACCGCCGGCACCGGTTCGGAGGTGACCAATGTGGCGATTCTGTCGGACAAGGTCGCGCAATTGAAAAAAGGCATCGTCAGCGACTACCTGCTGCCGGACGTGGCCCTGATCAGCCCGCAAATGACCCTGACCTGCCCCCGCAGCGTCACCGCCGCCAGTGGCGTGGACGCGCTGGTGCACGCCATCGAATCCTACCTGTCGCTGAATGCCTCGCCGATCACCGATGCGCTGGCACTGGGTGCGATCAAACTGATCGCCAAGGCTTTGCCCAAGGCCTACGCCAACCCGGCGAACCTGCAGGCCCGTGACGATATGGCCACCGCCAGCCTCATGGCCGGCATGGCATTCGGCAATGCCGGCGTCGGTGCAGTGCATGCGTTGGCGTATCCGCTTGGCGGGCGCTTCAACATCGCCCACGGCGTGAGCAATGCCTTGCTGCTGCCCTACGTGATGCACTGGAACAAACTGGCGTGCGTGGAGCGCATGCAGGAAATTGCCCAGGCCATGGGCGTAAATGTCACGGGCCTGAGTGCGGTGGATGCCGCCGACCAGGCCGTGGATGCGATGACGCGACTGTGTGCCGCAGTGGAGATCCCGTCCGGCCTGCGCAGCTTCGGTGTGCCCGAAGACGCCATCCCGGCGATGGCGGTAGAGGCGGCGGGGATCGAGCGCCTGATGCGCAACAATCCGCGCAAGCTGAGCGCGGCGGATATCGAGAAAATCTACCGGGCGGCGTTCTAACCATTGAGCGAGGTCACGGTGCGCGCGGCAAAGCATGAGGTATACAATGCGCGCCATCGTGATTTAGCTCAAAAAAGGTGCGTCATGCAGCCCTTCGTCATTGCTCCATCGATTCTCTCCGCCGACTTCGCCCGCCTGGGTGAGGAAGTGGACAACGTGTTGGCCGCCGGTGCCGACTTCGTTCACTTCGATGTCATGGACAACCACTATGTGCCGAACCTGACCATTGGTCCGATGGTCTGCGCCGCCCTGCGCAAGTACGGCGTGACCGCGCCCATCGATGCGCACTTGATGGTTAGCCCGGTAGACCGCATCGTCGGTGACTTCATCGAAGCCGGCGCGACCTACATCACCTTCCACCCGGAAGCCACGCTGCACGTGGACCGCACCCTGCAGTTGATCCGTGAGGGCGGTTGCAAGGCCGGCCTGGTGTTCAACCCGGCCACTCCGCTGAGTGTGCTCGAGTACGTGATGGACAAGGTCGACATGGTCCTGCTGATGAGCGTCAACCCGGGCTTCGGCGGGCAGAAGTTCATCCCTGGCACCCTCAACAAGCTGCGTGAAGCGCGGGCGCTGATCGATGCGTCGGGCCGGGATATCCGCCTGGAGATCGACGGTGGCGTCAACGTCAACAACATCCGCGAAATCGCGGCGGCCGGTGCCGACACCTTTGTCGCCGGCTCGGCAATCTTCAATGCCCCGGACTATCAGGAAGTGATCGCCAAGATGCGTGCAGAACTGGCGCTGGCGCGTCCATGAGTGGCTTTGAGCAGTTGTTCCCCGGCAAACTGCCACGGCTGGTGATGTTCGATCTGGACGGTACGTTGATCGATTCGGTGCCGGACCTGGCAGCGGCGGTGGACCAGATGCTGCTCAAGCTGGGGCGCAAGCCGGCGGGTGTCGAGTCGGTGCGCGAGTGGGTCGGCAACGGTGTGCAGATGCTGGTGCGCCGGGCCCTGGCCAACAACATCGATGCCGAGGGCGTGGACGAGGTGGAAGCCGAGCACGCCCTTGAGCTGTTCAACGTGGCCTATGAAAACGGCCACGAGTTGACCGTGGTCTACCCCGGCGTGCGGGACACTTTGAAGTGGCTGCACAAGCAGGGCGTGGAAATGGCCCTGATCACCAACAAGCCGGAGCGCTTCGTCGCGCCGCTGCTGGACCAGATGAAGATCGGCCGTTATTTCCGCTGGATCATCGGCGGCGATACCTTGCCGCAGAAGAAGCCGGACCCGGCGGCACTGTTCTTCGTGATGAAAATGGCCAATATCCCGGCGTCCCAATCGCTGTTTGTCGGCGATTCGCGCAGCGATGTGCTGGCGGCGAAGGCGGCGGGGGTCAAGTGCGTGGCCTTGAGTTACGGCTACAACCATGGCCGGCCGATTGCCGAAGAATCCCCGGCGCTGGTGATAGATGACCTGCGGCTGTTAATCCCAGGTTGCTTGGGAGCGGGCGCTGAGATAACGTTGCCCGACGCTGTTCCATCCCCTTCTGGAAATCCCATCGTGGTGGTCACTCGCAAACTCTGGATGAAAGTCATCAAGGCCCTGGCCCGCTGGCGTTGGCGCGCCTGACTGATCCTGGCCGCGCTGCGGCACGTTTGCACACCTGACCGTTAGACCCTCATGCCACGAGGCACCTCATGATCCGCGAAGAATTCCTGCGTTTGGCCGCTGCCGGCTACAACCGTATCCCCATGGCCTGCGAAACCCTGGCCGACTTCGACACCCCGCTGTCGATCTACCTGAAACTGGCCGACGAGCCCAACTCCTATCTGCTGGAGTCGGTGCAGGGCGGCGAGAAGTGGGGCCGTTATTCGATCATCGGCCTGCCGTGCCGCACGGTGCTGCGTGTACATGATCACCATGTCAGCATCACCCTGGACGGCGTCGAGATCGAAAGCCACGACGTTGAAGACCCGCTGGCCTTCGTCGAAGACTTCAAGGCGCGCTACAACGTGCCGACCATCGCCGGCCTGCCGCGCTTCAACGGCGGTTTGGTGGGCTACTTCGGCTACGACTGCGTGCGCTACGTGGAAAAACGCCTGGGCAAATGCCCGAACCCCGATCCGTTGGGCGTGCCCGACATTCTGCTGATGGTCTCCGACGCGGTGGTGGTGTTCGACAACCTCGCCGGCAAGATGCACGCGATTGTGTTGGCGGATCCTTCCCAGGCCGATGCGTTCGAGCAAGGCCAGGCCAGCCTGGAAGCGCTGCTGGAAAAACTGCGCCAGCCGATCACTCCGCGTCGCGGCCTGGACCTCAGCCGTCCGCCGGCGGCCGATCCGATCTTTCGTTCAAGCTTTACCCAGGATGACTACGAGCGTGCCGTCGATACCATCAAGGAATACATCCTTGCCGGTGACTGCATGCAGGTGGTGCCGTCGCAGCGCATGTCCATCGACTTCAAGGCTGCGCCGATTGATTTGTACCGGGCGCTGCGCTGCTTCAACCCGACGCCGTACATGTACTTCTTCAACTTTGGCGACTTCCACGTGGTAGGCAGTTCGCCGGAAGTGCTGGTGCGGGTCGAAGACAACCTGATCACCGTGCGCCCGATTGCCGGCACGCGCCCTCGCGGCGCGACCGAAGAGGCTGACCTGGCGCTGGAGCAGGACCTGCTGAGCGACGACAAGGAAATCGCCGAGCACTTGATGCTGATCGACCTGGGTCGTAACGACACCGGGCGTGTCTCGGAAATCGGTTCGGTGAGGCTCACCGAGAAGATGGTGATCGAGCGTTATTCCAACGTGATGCACATCGTGTCCAACGTCACCGGTGAGCTGAAGGCCGGGTTGACCGCGATGGATGCGCTGCGGGCGATCCTGCCGGCGGGCACCTTGTCGGGCGCACCGAAGATTCGCGCGATGGAAATCATCGACGAACTGGAGCCGGTCAAGCGTGGTGTGTATGGCGGTGCGGTGGGGTATTTCGCCTGGAACGGCAACATGGACACCGCCATCGCGATCCGTACGGCGGTGATCAAGGACGGCGAACTGCATGTGCAGGCGGGCGGCGGGATTGTGGCCGACTCGGTGCCGGCCCTGGAGTGGGAAGAGACGCTGAACAAGCGCCGGGCGATGTTCCGGGCGGTGGCGCTGGCTGAGCAAACGCCGCAGGGCTGACTGCTGATCTCGATCCAAATGTGGGAGCCGGGCTTGCCCGCGATGGCGGTGTGACAGTCGATAGATTAGTTGACTGATCTACCGCTATCGCAGGCAAGCCAGCTCCCACAGTTGTTTTGTGGGGATGTTAGATCGCCTCAGAAATCCAGGCTCACCCCGACACTCAGCCCTTGCTGGGTAAAGTTGTCATCCTTTCTCACGTTATAGGCCGCGTTCAGCGCAAGGTCCTTGGTCACCTTGTGGGTAATCCCCAGGTTCAAGCGATCCGAATTGCTGCGTGGCGTGTAGCCGTCCAGTTTGAAATCAATCCCCGGCACGCTGTTGAGGGACATGCCCACTCGCTGCGTATCGTTTTCAAACTCGTGCTCGTGGGCCACTTCGCCAAACACCAGGGTTTGCGGGGTGAAGCGGTAGTTGGCTTGTAATCCGATTCCCAGGCGCTTGGAGTCGCGCTGTTGGTCATCAAAGGTCAGCGCGGTGGAACGGGCATCTTTCTCCGAATAACCATTCACCTCGACCCGCGAATAGTCAGCGCTGATAAAGGGCGAGAAATGCCATTCGCTGTTCGGCTCGGCGATGTCGTACCCAACCCGTGCGCTCAATGCCCATAGCCAGCCGTCAGTGTCGCCTTTCTCGGTGCCTTCGCTGACGCCCAGGGCGAACTTGCGCTTGAGGTTGTCGAAGTCCAGCTTGCCACCCGTCAACGCGGCATCGGCCCACCAGTGATTCTGTTGGTACTGGGCGAAGGCCGTGCCCATATAGCTGTTGAGCTTGTAGTCCGAATCGCTGGCGCCGGCCTCAAGAGTCTGGCGATAGAAGCCCGCTGCCACGCCGACGCGCCAGGCCTCGTTGAGGCGGTAACTGCCGCCGATGTTCAGGTTGTAGCCGCTGCCGTCACCGCTGGCCGAGCTGTTTTGATCGTCGAAGTCCAGGTGCTGGCCGCCGGCGGCGACAATTGCCCGCCATTGGCCCACGGCCTGCCAGTTGCCGGAGTCGGCTTGCCATTGGCTGCGCAATTCATCCTGGTGGGCACGCAAGGTGCCTTGGGCCATTTCCGGCAGCAGGGTGATTTCCCAGGGGGCGGCGAGCAGCGAATAGGCGTAGTCGGCGATCAATACCTGGCCGGCTTCGGTGGGGTGGACGGTGTCGTTGTAAATCAGCTTGGTCGGGTCTGGGTTGGTGCCGCCGACGCCGTACACGGGGTTCCGGCAGGTGGTGCCGCTGAAGCAGGTCTGGTTGAGATTCTGGTCGGTGGCAAAGCCAAAGCGCCCGGGGTCGGCGAAGGTTTCCTTGAGCAGCAACGGAATGTTCAGCGGGATGATCTGTGCATCTATTTGTGACAGGCGCTGGACCAATGTCTGGTTGAAGACGCCAGCCAGGGCGCTGACGGTGCCTTGGAGCGGCGTGCCATTGACGGCAGGTGTAAGGCCCAGGTCCGGCAGCATCCACACCATCACATAACGGGCCCCAGCCTGTTGCAGGGCCAGGGCGCTGTTGGCCAGGCGTCCGGCGGCGGCTGACGCCTGATCGGGGCTGAGCACCAGGCCGTCGAGGAAGTCATTACCGCCGCCGGAGAGAAAGTACAGCGCGTTGGGGTCGGCTCGGCCGCCCGTTGATGCGAGGTATCCGGGACGTGTACGCAGCACCTGCCCGGTGTCGCTGTCGGTGACGGTGGAGTTGCCGGTGATGGCATCGTAGATCTGCTGAGTGGTGTAGCCGCCGACCGCCCAGTTATTGCCGTCTGCCTGGCCCTGCGCAGCGCGTTCCGGGGAGGTGGAGGCATTCAGGTCGCCCGGGGCAACCCCCAGCTTGCCGCCCAATAACGTCGAGGAGATCAGCGAAGTGCTTTCGCCGCTGCCGTCAAAGTATTGCGGGCCGGTGCGGTTGGTGAAGCGATAGGTTGAGCCGGGGGCGCCAGGGTCTGCGAAAGTCCCGGCATCAGCCAGGCTGTCGCCGAACACGATCATGGTCGAGTAGGGCGACGGTGCGGCGAACGCCTGGGAGCAAGCCAGAGTTAACAGGCAGCCGACGAGTGGGGCGAAGTAGGGCTTTTTGGTCATGAGTCCGTCCATGATTTTATTTTTTTGTCTGCACTATGACTGTAGCGACCTCCCAAGGGTTCTGAAAAAATTGACGCCAATTATCGGGCAGGCAGTTTCCCCCGTATTTGCGGCGCCATATTGCACCGCTGGCGAGGCTACGTTACTGTGCTTGGACGTATGAATGAGACCCTCCCCGTGTTGATCATCAGCAAACTCTTGATGCGAGTAGTCAAGGCACACGCCCGTTGGCGTTGGCGCGCCTAACTTTTCTCTACCGGCCACGCCGGACCTGTACCGATTTGCCTTCTTCACCCTTTGTTCGACGCCCCTTGCCGGCCAACCCCGGCAACCGGAAAGTGCGTCTGGCAGCGGGTCACTCCCTTGGAAGGCCGTCATTAGAAGTCAGTGAATTCAAGAGGTTTTAACCCACATGTTGCTGATGATTGATAACTACGACTCCTTTACCTACAACGTTGTGCAGTACCTGGGCGAGCTTGGCGCCGAGGTCAAGGTGGTGCGCAACGACGAATTGACCGTGGCCCAGATCGCCGCGTTGAACCCTGAACGCATCGTCGTTTCCCCAGGCCCGTGCACCCCGACCGAAGCGGGTATTTCCCTGGAAGCCATCAAGTTCTTCGCCGGCAAGTTGCCGATCCTGGGCGTGTGCCTGGGCCATCAGTCCATCGGCCAGGCATTCGGCGGCGACGTGGTTCGCGCCCGCCAGGTGATGCACGGCAAGACCAGCCCGGTATTTCACAAGGACCAAGGCGTATTCCACGGCTTGAACCTGCCGGTGACGGTGACCCGTTATCACTCGTTGGTGGTCAAGCGTGAAACCCTGCCCGAGTGCCTTGAGCTGACGGCCTGGACCCAACTGGAAGACGGCTCCGTCGACGAGATCATGGGCCTGCGTCACAAGACATTGAACGTGGAAGGGGTGCAATTTCACCCGGAATCGATTTTGACCGAGCAGGGCTACGAGCTGTTCGCTAACTTTCTCAAGCAGAGCGGCGGCACGCGCTAAGGACTTTTCATGGATATCAAGACTGCCCTGAGCCGTATCGTCGGCCATCTGGACCTGAGCACCGCTGAAATGAGCGATGTGATGCGCGAGATCATGACCGGTCAATGCACCGACGCACAGATTGGCGCGTTCATGATGGCAATGCGCATGAAGAGTGAGAGCATCGACGAAATCGTCGGCGCCGTGTCGGTGATGCGCGAGCTGGCCGACAAGGTCGAGCTCAAGACCCTCGACGGTGTGGTCGACGTGGTCGGCACCGGCGGCGACGGTGCGAATATCTTCAACGTGTCGACGGCTTCTTCCTTCGTGGTGGCAGCTGCCGGCTGCACTGTGGCCAAGCACGGTAACCGTGCGGTGTCGGGTAAAAGCGGCAGCGCCGACTTGCTGGAAGCAGCAGGCATCTACCTGAACCTGACCCCGGTACAAGTGGCGCGTTGCATTGATAACGTCGGTATCGGCTTTATGTTTGCCCAGTCCCATCACGGGGCTATGAAACACGCCGCCGGCCCACGTAAAGATCTGGGCTTGCGCACCCTGTTCAACATGCTCGGCCCGCTTACGAATCCGGCCGGCGTGAAGCATCAGGTGGTGGGCGTGTTCAGCCAGGCGTTGTGCCGGCCATTGGCCGAAGTGTTGCAGCGCCTGGGCAGCAAGCACGTGCTGGTGGTGCATTCCAAGGACGGCCTGGACGAATTCAGCCTGGCAGCACCGACCTTCGTGGCGGAGCTGAAGGACGACCAGGTCACCGAGTATTGGGTCGAGCCTGAAGACCTCGGCATGAAAAGCCAGAGCCTGCACGGCCTGGCGGTGGAAAGCCCGGCGGCCTCCCTTGAATTGATTCGCGATGCCCTGGGGCGTCGCAAGACTGAAAACGGCCAGAAAGCCGCAGAAATGATTGTGCTCAACGCCGGTGCGGCGCTGTATGCCGCAGATCACGCCTACAGTCTTAAAGAGGGCGTCGCCCTCGCTCATGATGCGTTGCACACCGGGCTGGCGCGTGAAAAGCTCGAAGAACTGGGTGCGTTTACTGCGGTGTTCAAAGTGGAGAATGAAGGATGAGTGTTCCGACCGTTCTGGAAAAAATCCTCGCCCGCAAGGCAGAGGAAGTCGCCGAGCGCCGTGCCCGTGTCAGCCTGGCCGAGCTGGAAGGCCTGGCGAAAAGCGCTGATGCGCCCCGCGGTTTTGCCAATGCGCTGATCAAGCAGGCCAAGGACAAGCAGCCGGCCGTCATCGCTGAAATCAAAAAAGCTTCGCCGAGCAAGGGCGTGATTCGCGAGATATTCGTCCCTGAAGACATTGCCAAGAGCTATGAGAAGGGCGGCGCCACATGCCTTTCGGTGCTGACCGATATCGACTATTTCCAGGGTTCCGACCTGTACCTGCAGCAAGCCCGCGCGGCGTGCTCGCTGCCGGTGATCCGCAAGGACTTCATGGTTGACCCGTACCAGATCATCGAAGCCCGTGCGCTGGGCGCCGATTGCGTGCTGCTGATCGTCTCCGCACTGGATGACGTGAAGATGGCCGAACTGGCTGCCGTGGCCAAAAGCGTCGGCCTCGACGTGCTGGTTGAAGTGCATGACGGTGATGAGCTGGAGCGCGCGCTGAAAACCCTCGACACACCGTTGGTGGGCGTCAACAACCGCAACCTGCACACCTTTGAAGTCAGCCTGGAAAATACCCTGGACCTGTTGCCGCGTATCCCGCGTGACCGGTTGGTGATTACCGAAAGCGGCATCGTCAATCGTGCGGATGTGGAGCTGATGGAAATCAGCGGCGTGTATTCGTTCCTGGTGGGCGAAACCTTCATGCGCGCCGAGAACCCGGGGGCTGAACTGCAGCGCCTGTTCTTCCCGGAACGTGGCGTCGCCGTCAGCGGCTCGACCCTGGATTGATGATGACCCAGCCGGTGGCGATGACGGTCGAGGCCGGCCTTAAGGCCGAGCAGGATTTGCTCGCCGCGGTCTGCGCGGGTGAGCAGCCGTTCGGCCTATTGTTCTGGCAACCGAATGATCAGGCTTTGGTGATGCCCCGTCGCCTGAGCCGGCTTCCGGCATTCGAGACGGCCAGCCAGGTGTCGGCCGACGCCGGTTGGCCGGTGCTGTTGCGGGAAACCGGCGGCGAGCCGGTTCCGCAATCGGCGGCCACGGTCAACATCGCGCTGGTCTATGCGCCGCCGCGCAGTGAAGGTGACCAAGGTCGCATCGAAACCGGTTACCAGCGTTTGTGCCAACCGATTTGCGACCTGCTGATCGAGTTGGGTGGCAATGCCTCGGTGGGCGAGATTGACGGTGCGTTTTGCGACGGTCGCTATAACGTCAACCTCGATGGCCGCAAAATGGTCGGTACCGCCCAACGCTGGCGCCAAAGTGGCGGGCGCCCGGTGGGATTGGTGCACGGTGCGTTACTGCTGGATGACGATCGCGTCGAGCTGATCGCTGCGGTCAATCGCTTCAATGAAGCGTGTGGCCTGGAACAGCGGGTGCGCGCCGAAAGCCACATTGCCTTGCACGAAGCCTTCGCTGCGCCTGACGCGATTGCCCGGCTCGATGCGTTGTACCGGCAGATGCTGGCGAGCTTCCTGCCGGTTTAGCGAGTGCCGTACACCACCATGGTCTTGCCTTTGACATGGACCAGGTTGCGTTCTTCCAGGTCCTTGAGCACCCGGCCTACCATTTCCCTTGAGCAACCCACGATCCGGCCGATTTCCTGGCGGGTGATCTTGATCTGCATCCCGTCGGGATGGGTCATGGCGTCCGGTTGCTTGCACAGTTCCAACAGGCAGCGGGCGACCCTGCCGGTGACGTCAAAGAACGCCAGGTCGCCGACCTTGCGCGTGGTGTCGCGCAGGCGCTGGGCGATCTGCCCGCTCAGGGCATACAGAATGTCGGGATCCTGCTGGGCCAATTCGCGAAACTTCGCATAGCTGATCTCGGCGACTTCGCATTCGACCTTGGCCCGCACCCAGGCACTGCGCTGCTGTTCCTTGCCGGCTTGTTCGAAAAGTCCGAGTTCACCGAAGAAATCACCGGTGTTGAGGTAGGCGATGATCATTTCGCGGCCATCGTCATCCTCGATCAGGATGGTGACTGAGCCTTTGATAATGAAGAACAGGGATTCCGAGCGCTCGCCCGCGCAGATGATGTTGTGCTTGGCCGGATGACGCCGGCGCTGACAATGCATCAGCAGTTTGTCGAGGTTCTTGATTTTGGGTGTGGGAGTAATAGCAACCATGGTTGTATCCCGAAAAGACTGCACGGTGTTGTTGAGCTTGTTTTTTTATCCAGCGCGATCAACGGCTAAGCTACATCATCCAATGGATGGCAATGCGCCATTGATTTGGCGCCAGCTTAACAGACACATTCTGACTACATTAGGGAATTTACCCGGCAAACCCTGCTGTTGATCGCTTTCATGGGAAACTCTGCCGCCCCAAAACCCTGTGCTAAGCTGGCGACCCTTTTTTAGCAGTGGAGTCTGGGCGATGAAGGCACGCATCCAATGGGCGGGCGAAGCCATGTTCCTCGGTGAGTCGGGCAGTGGCCACGTGGTGGTCATGGATGGCCCGCCGGAGGCCGGTGGCCGCAACCTGGGCGTACGCCCGATGGAAATGCTCCTGCTCGGTGTAGGCGGTTGCAGCAATTTCGACGTGGTCAGCATCTTGAAGAAGTCCCGACAGGCGGTGGAAAGCTGCGAAGCGTTCCTGGAAGCCGAGCGTGCCACCGAAGACCCGAAGGTGTTTACCAAGATCCACATGCATTTCGTGGTCAAGGGCCGGTCGTTGAAAGAAGCCCAGGTCAAGCGTGCCATTGAGCTGTCGGCCGAGAAGTACTGCTCGGCCTCGATCATGCTGGGCGCTGCGGGCGTTGCCATTACTCATGACTACGAGATCATTGAGTTGGACTGATTCCTCAATCAGCAGGCAAAAAGAAAGGGCGCTAAAAAGCGCCCTTTCTGGTTTTTTGTAGGAGCAAGCTTGCTCGCGATGGGCGTTAACGATAACGCGGACATCCTGAATGAATGCGGTGCCCTTGCTTTTTTCGCGAGCAAGCTCGCTCCTACAGGGCCGGCCTCAGATGCGGTAAGTGCTCTTGGTCATGACTTTGGCCAGCAGGCTCATGCCGAATTTCACCGGTGCCGGGAAGCGGAAGCCGCCGGCGTCCAGCGCGCTTTCGGCGTGATGCTCTTCATCTATGCGCATCTGCTCAAGAATCGCCCGGGATTTTTCGTCCTCGGCCGGCAGTTGCTCAAGGTGTTCGTTGAGGTGTTTGCACACCTGATGCTCGGTGGCGGCCACAAAACCCAGGCTGACTTTGTCGCTGATCAACCCGGCCACCGCCCCAATGCCAAACGACAGGCCGTAGAACAGCGGGTTCAGCACGCTGGGATGGCTGTTCAACTGGCGGATGCGTTGTTCGCACCAGGCCAAATGGTCAATTTCTTCTTCGGCGGCGTGTTCCATCGCGGCGCGCACTTGCGGCAGCTTGGCGGTCAGGGCCTGGCCCTGGTACAGCGCCTGAGCACAGACTTCGCCGGTATGGTTGATGCGCATCAGGCCGGCGACGTGGCGGGTGTCGCTCTCGCTCATTTGCGCTTCGGGCTGCACGATGGCTGGCGACGGGCGGTGCGGTTGGCCGCTGAATGGCAGCAGCGTGCGCATGGCCGTGTCGGCTTGCAGCAACAGACGGTCAATCGGCGAGTAGTGACGTTGGGTAGTCATGCTGACCTCCGGGAAGAATCTCGGCGGCCAGTTTACCGCAAGAGAGGGTGAAGCGTTTGCGCTGGGTCAAATTGCTTGTGTGGCGAGGGAGCTTGCTCCCGCTGGAGTGCGCAGCGCTCCCGGTTTTATGCGGCCGCTACGCGACCGAGCGGGAGCAAGCTCCCTCGCCACAGATGGTGCTCAGCCCGGCGGCCAGTTCATCTGGCGCTGACCCAGAACATGCATATGGATGTGATAAACAGTCTGCCCGCCATCTTCATTGCAGTTCATCACCACACGGAAGCCCTTTTCGCAGCCTTGTTCAACGGCCAGGCGTTGGGCGGTGAACAGGATATGCCCGGCCAGCGCCTTGTCTTCCTCGGTGAGGTCGTTAAGGGTACGGATCGGCTTTTTCGGAATCACCAGGAAATGCACGGGTGCCATTGGCGCGATGTCGTGGAAGGCCAGGACCTGGTCATCCTCGTAGATGATTCTCGCGGGTATTTCTCTGTTGATGATCTTGGTGAACAGAGTATCCACAGCTGTTTCTCCATTGTGAAAGTGCAAGGTGAGTGTACTCAGCGGGTCAGCGCGGGCAATAGGCCTTGTTGATGGCGCCGGCAATCTTGCGCGTCAGCCAGCGCGGGCTGAAGCGCGGGCTGAACGCCAGCCAGCGATTACGCCGGCCGGGAATGATGATGGCTTTGTTCTTGGCCAGGGCGCGCACGGTATAGAGCGCAACTTCCTCCGGGCTCATCAGCTGTTGGCTGCGGTCCAGTTTGGCGGTGTCCATTTGTGCGGTGCCGAAGAACGCGGTACGGGTCGGGCCGGGGCAGAGGACGGAAACCTTGATGCCACAGGTTTTGAGTTCTTCGCGCAAGCCTTCGGAAAAGTGCAGCACGTAGGCCTTGCTGGCGTAGTAGGTGCTCATCCAGGGGCCCGGCTGGAAGGCAGCAACCGATGCGACGTTGAGAATCTGCCCACCGCCGTGCAGGGCCATCGCATTGCCGAGAGCGTGGCACATGCGGGTCAGGGCTAGGATGTTGACTTCCATCAGGTCCTGCTCGGTCATCCAGTCCTGTGCCAGGAACGGGCCGCTGGTGCCGATGCCGGCGCAGTTGACCAGCAGGTCGATCTGCCGTTCGCCCTCCTCAAGCTCCAGCAGGAACCCGGACAGGCGCAAGGGCTCGCCCAGGTCGCAGGCGCGGAACAGCACCTCGACGCCAAAGCGTTGGGTCAATTCGATTGCAATGCTTTCCAACTGATCACGCTGGCGGGCCACCAGAATCAAGCTGCGGCCGCGACGGGCCAGTGCTTCGGCCAAGGCCAGGCCGATGCCGCTGGAGGCACCGGTGATCAGAGCGTAACGGGTCATGCGTTTCTCCATCGCAACGCTACCGGGCCTGTGACAGAGGCGTCACAGGCGTCGGGCGTTTTTCACTGTTGCGTAGAGTCTACAGGTTCGGCTGTGTCGTCAGCACTTTGCACATCGACTTCATCGACGGCGGTGGCCTGGTCGCTGTCGTCATCGGAATTGATGGAGCTGCTTTCGTAGCTGGCGCCTACGTCGCTTTCCAGTTGATCCAGGTAGCCGCTCATGCCCACCAGCACAGCGCCGGCAAAGATCAGCGGAATGAATGCCAGCCACAGGGCGGACAGGATTTTTACCGCGGTAGAGTTGCGCGGCGGTGGCGCGCCGTACTGGTTGGCGCCGGTATTGCCCGGGAGAACCATCAGCAGAATCGGGAAGATGCTGCCTACGAACGGCACCAGGTGCAGGAACCACAGCCAGCCGGACCAACCCAGGTCATGCAGGCGCTGTACGGTGATCTGCACGCTGACCCACACGGCGGCCACGAGTAGGGCGATCCCGACCAGAAAGCCAATGACCATGGCAATCGTCGGAGACACCGCGGCGATGCCCAGCCCGACAGTAAAGAACGCGCCCGAGACGAGCAGCATCACCACGCTCAACACCAGTGTCCACGCCAGGAAGCGCAGGCGCCCGATACGGCCGTTGACGGTGAATACGTTAAGGGTGGAAAACTCCGGCAGGTTCTCGCCTACGGCGGCCCGGGGCGGGGCGTAAGGTGATGCGGCGGGGGTTGTGTAATCGGTCGAGCTGCCGGAGCCCGTTTCGTGGGTTTCGGCAAGGCTGAAGGCGACGGGCTGCTCTTCTTCTATGCGCGCGTCGACACCGGCATTTTTCAGCGCTTGCAGGTAGGTTTCGGCATCGGCGCGGGAAAGGTCGCGTTTCAGGGCGACAGGGCGGCCGGTGAAGAGTTTTTCGATCGCGTCAACTTCGCTTTTGAACAGCTCGGCGAGGTTCAGCTTGGCGGTGGTGCTCTCGACGCCCGGGAGCAATGCGCCATCAAACACAATCTTGAAACGGTTGTCGCTCATGCGGGCATCCTTGTCACTGAAATAGGGGAGGCCTGCTTCGATCAGCAGGCTTTACATCGCGGGTCAGCGTGGCCAGCGTTCAGGCAATTGTGCCGCGTGCTCGAGCGCCTTGCGGTATTCGGCATCCAGGCGGGCCACGAGTTCATCGACACTGGGCAAATCATCTATCTCACCGACGCCCTGGCCGGCAGACCATACGGTCTTCCAGGCTTTGGCCTCGTCGTTGAGTGGCTTGAGCTTGGAGCCGAAATTGACTTCGCCCTTGCCTTGCAGCGCAGCGAGGTCGAAACCGGCGTTTTCCAGGCTCTGGCGCATGAAGCTTGCGGGCACACCGGAGACGGCTGGAGTGTGCACGATGTCGGCGGCGCGCGATGTGAGCAGCATCTCTTTATAAGCATCCGGGGCGTGGCTTTCGGTGGTGCCGATAAAACGGGTGCCGAAATAGGCCAGGTCGGCGCCGAGTAGTTGTGCCGCGAGGATTTCGTGGCCGTGGTTGAGGCAGCCGGCGAGTAGCAGGGTCTTGTCGAAGAACTGACGAATCTCTGCAATCAGCGAAAACGGGCTCCAGGTACCGGCGTGGCCACCGGCGCCCGCCGCGACGGCGATCAGGCCGTCGACGCCGGCTTCAGCGGCTTTCTCGGCATGGCGCCGGGTGGTGACGTCGTGGAATACCAGGCCGCCGTAGCTGTGCACGGCGTCCACCAATTCTTTCACCGCGCCCAGGCTGGTGATGACGATCGGCACCTTGTGTTCGACGCAGATCGCCAGGTCAGCTTCCACACGCGGGTTGCTGTTGTGCACGATCAGGTTGACCGCATAGGGCGCCGGCTTGTCCAGCAGCGCCAGGCCCGCTTCGATCTCTTCCAGCCACGCCTTGAAACCGCTGCTTTCGCGCTGGTTGAGCGCCGGGAAACTCCCGACGATCCCGTTGCGGCAGCAGGCCAGTACCAGTTGCGGGTTGGAAATCAGAAACATCGGCGCAGCCACTACAGGCAGGCGCAGATTTTGTTCGAGCGAAGCGGGCAGCGACATTGGAAGTACCCCGAGTAATAGAAATTAGAACGGTTTGACCACGACCAAAATTACGATAGCCAGCAATATCAGAACTGGCACTTCATTGAACCAGCGATAAAAGACATGGCTGCGGGTGTTTTCGCCACGGGCAAAACGTTTTACCTGTGCGCCGCACATGTGGTGGTAGCCGATCAGCAGTACTACCAGGGTCAACTTGGCGTGGATCCAGGCGCCGGATTGAAAGATGGCCGGGTTGAGGTAGATCAGCCAGCCACCGAACACCAGGCTGGCAATCATTGCCGGGCCCATAATGCCGCGGTACAGCTTGCGCTCCATGACGCTGAAGCGTTCCTTGCTGACGGTGTCCTCGCTTTGAGCGTGGTAGACGAACAGGCGCGGAAGGTAGAACAGCCCGGCAAACCAGCAGACGATGCTGATGATATGGAAGGCTTTGACCCATAGATAAAGCATTTTTAGTTATTCCCAGGTTCACGGTAGCTGAAGATAGTAGTGGCTCAAGCGTCTACACGTCACGTTGACGGTTGTCGCAGGACGATACGGACCCTATTATCGACGGCTTTCCAGTGGGTTCGTTGAGGGCAGGTTTATGGTCAAGGTCGGTATCGTCGGCGGCACGGGTTACACCGGTGTCGAATTGCTGCGTTTGTTGGCTCAGCATCCGCAAGCTGAGGTGGTGGTGATCACTTCCCGATCCGAGGCCGGCCTGGCTGTGGCCGACATGTACCCGAACCTGCGAGGCCACTATGACGGCCTGGCGTTCAGCGTTCCGGACATCAAGACCCTGGGCGCGTGTGATGTGGTGTTCTTCGCCACGCCCCACGGTGTGGCCCACGCCCTGGCGGGCGAGTTGCTGGCCGCTGGCACCAAGGTGATCGACTTGTCGGCAGACTTCCGCCTGCAGGACGCCGATGAGTGGGCCAAGTGGTACGGCCAGCCTCACGGCGCGCCGGAGTTGCTGGAAGAGGCGGTGTATGGCCTGCCGGAAGTCAATCGTGAGCAGATCAAGCAAGCACGTCTGATCGCCGTGCCGGGTTGCTATCCGACCGCCACGCAGTTGGGTTTCCTGCCATTGCTGGAGGCCGGGTTGGCGGATGCATCGCGCCTGATTGCTGACTGCAAGTCGGGTGTCAGTGGTGCGGGTCGGGGTGCAGCGGTAGGTTCGCTGTACTCCGAGACGTCGGAAAGCATGAAAGCCTATGCAGTCAAAGGCCATCGCCACTTGCCGGAAATTCGCCAGGGGCTGCGTCGCGCGGCGGGTAAGGATGTCGGCCTGACGTTTGTGCCGCACCTGACGCCGATGATTCGCGGGATCCACTCCACGCTGTATGCAACGGTCGTCGATCGCTCGGTGGATCTGCAGGCGCTGTTTGAAAAGCGCTATGCCAATGAACCGTTCGTCGACGTGATGCCGGCGGGCAGCCACCCGGAAACCCGCAGCGTGCGTGGTGCCAACGTGTGCCGTATTGCAGTGCACCGCCCACAGGATGGTGACCTGGTGGTGGTGTTGTCGGTGATCGATAACCTGGTGAAGGGTGCTTCGGGCCAGGCGGTGCAGAACATGAACATCCTGTTTGGCCTGGACGAGAAGCTGGGCCTGTCCCACGCGGGCATGCTGCCGTAAGTTTTCTGCTGTTGCGCAAAGGCCCGTTGATCGGGCCTTTCGTGTTTTTAATGGCCGCTGCGCAGATTGATATACCGTAACAATAGTTGACCGCTTTTCTAGGAGAAGCGGATAATGCCTGCCATCACGCATATGGCGGCGCTACGCCGGGAGATTATCAGCATGAGCGTTGAATCCTTCACCCCCACGGCTTTGCAATTCACCCACGGTGCTGCGCACAAGGTGAAGAGCCTGGTCGATGAAGAGGGTAATGATCGCTTGAAGCTGCGCGTATTTGTTACGGGCGGCGGTTGTTCAGGGTTTCAGTACGGTTTCACCTTCGATGAAGACGTGGCCGATGACGACACCATCGTTGAGCGCGAGGGCGTAAGCCTGGTCGTGGATCCGATGAGCTTCCAGTACCTGGCAGGAGCCGAGGTGGATTATCAGGAAGGTCTGGAAGGTTCGCGCTTCGTGATCAAGAACCCGAATGCAACCACCACGTGTGGTTGCGGGTCTTCGTTCTCGATCTGATCGACAGCGGATGTGAAAACGCCGCTTGGCCTTGATAGGGCCAAGCGGCGTTTTGCTGTGTGGGGTTCAGGCGGGGTAGATCGCGCCGAGTACGCGAAGCCCGCGGGCGCCGGTGACGCTGGGGCGGTTGGCGGCGATGCCTTCGAGGCAGCAATGGGCCAGCCAGGCGAAGGCCATGGCCTCGACCCAGTCCGGGTCTACGCCGTAGGTGGCGGTGCTGCTCACTTGAGTGGCGGGCAGCAAGGTGCTCAGGCGGTTCATCAAGGTTGCGTTGTGGGCGCCACCGCCGCAGACCAGCAGGGTTTCGGTCTGTGGTTGGGCGGTTTTCAGGGATTCGACGATGGTCAGGGCGGTGAGCTCAAGCAGCGTGGCCTGCACGTCTTGGGCCGCGAATGACGGTAATCGGCCCAAGTGATGTTCCAGCCATCCCAGGTTGAAGACTTCGCGCCCAGTGCTTTTTGGCCCTTTGGTCACGAAGAATGGGTCGCCGAGTAATGCCTGGAGTAGCTGTGGCTCAACGTTTCCGCCGGCTGCCCACTGGCCATCGCGGTCAAAGTTCTCGCCGCGTTGCTGCAGGATCCAGGCATCGAGCAGGACATTCCCCGGGCCGCAGTCAAAGCCGGCGACCGGTTTGCCAGTCTCGATCAAGCTGAGATTACTGAAGCCGCCGACGTTCAGCACGGCGCGGTTGCCCGTACGCTCGCCAAACAATGCCTCATGAAAGGCGGGCACCAGCGGAGCGCCTTGCCCGCCGGCGGCGACATCGCGGCTGCGGAAGTCACTGACGACGGTGATTCCGGTCAACTCGGTGAGCAGCGCCGGGTTGCCGATCTGTACGGTAAAGCCCCGTGCAGGTTCGTGGCGAATGGTTTGCCCGTGACTGCCAATCGCACGAATGTCCTGGGCTTTGAGTTTCTGCTGATCCAGCAGGGCATGAATACCCTGGGCGGCGAGTGTCACCCAGTTATGCTGGGCGATTGCCGAACGGGCAATCTCGTCCGGGCCGCTGGCGCAAAGGCCAAGCAGCTCGGAACGCAGGGATTCAGGCATGGGGATGTAGTGGGTGGCGATCAGCTTGATCGCCGGCGCCTGCTCGATCAGCGCAATGTCCAGGCCATCAAGGCTGGTCCCGGACATCACACCTATATAGAGCGACATGGCTTAGCGTTTCGCCGAGGCCAGGAGAGTGGAGCGCTCCTGATCCATGCGGGCCATCAGTGGCTGGCTCTGCTGCAGGAAGCGTGCGCGCTCGGCCTTGGCGATTGGATCGGCCATTGGCAGCTTCTGGCCCAGTGGGTCGACGTGCACGCCGTTGACCTGGAACTCGTAGTGCAGGTGCGGGCCGGTAGACAGGCCGGTGGTGCCGATGTAGCCGATCACCTGGCCTTGCTTGACGTTACTGCCCGTCTGCACACCTTTGGCAAAACCTTGCATATGGCCATACAGCGTACGGTACGTGTTGCCGTGTTGGATGATCACGGTGTTGCCATAGCCACCACGGCGACCGGCGAGCAATACCTTGCCGTCACCGGCAGCCTTGATTGGCGTACCACGTGGCGCGGCGTAGTCGACGCCTTTGTGTGCGCGAATTTTGTTCAGAATTGGATGCTTGCGACCCATCGAGAAACGCGAGCTAATACGGGCGAAGTCAACCGGAGTACGGATGAAAGCCTTGCGCATGCTGTTGCCGTCGGCGGTGTAGTAGCTGCTGTTGCCTTGTTTGTTGGTGTAGCGCACTGCGGTGTAGGTCTTGCCACGGTTGGTGAACCGCGCCGAAAGGATGTTGCCAGTGCCTACGACCTTTCCGTTGGCGACCTTCTGCTCGTAGATCACGTCGAATTCGTCACCCTGGCGAATGTCCTGGGCGAAGTCGATGTCGTAGCCAAACACGCTGGCCATATCCATGGTCATGCTGTGGGACAAACCGGCGCGGGCGGCGGATTGCGACAAAGAGCTGTTGATCACTCCGTGTACATACGCAGAGCGCATGACTGGCTTGGTCGTGACTCGATTGAACGCAAAGCCCTTGGCGCCCTTGGTCAGCGTGATGCTTTCCAGGTCGCTGACGCTACTGTGCAGGTTGTTCAACTGGCCGTCGGGGGTGAACTCGAATTCAAGCTTCTGGCCGTGCTTGAGCTGGGTGAACTGCTTGGCCTGCTTGTCGCTTGCCAGTACATCGTTAACTGTCGCGGCGGGAAGACCGACCTTTTCGAACAGGGTCGACAGGGTGTCGCCTTTGGCAACAATGACTTCCCGGTGTAGCGGGTTCTTCGGTGCTTCTACCGCCGGCGTGGCCTGTGCGGTCTCTGGGGTGTCTTCGGCGCTGTTTTCGATCTGGGCAAACGGCGATTCTGCGGCGCCATTTGTGGCTTGTAGTGCGTCGGAAGCGTCTTGATCTTGTGTCAGTTGCTCAACCGGACTTTCAAGGTCAAGGCTCAGTGTCGTTCGTTTGGCTTCTACATCGCTGGAAGGGAATACCAGGAGTGCCAGGCTCAGAAGGGCGGCGATCCCACTTGCGGCGAGCAGGTGGGTCTTCGGGTAAAGCGGCGGCGCTTTAGACGGTTCTGTGGTCATAAGTAATTTTGACTTTGAAAAGATGAATTGGAAAAGATGAATGACATGATGAAGATGAAATAACTGTATAAAATATAACCAAATCATCTGTGGTGCAAGCTTGCGAACGCTAGGCTTGCTGAACGGTGTCCGTGCGCAGGGCAAAACTTGTAATTAGTCCCTGATCTTGTATGGTTGGTTCCCTTTTGAATCTGAGCCTTGCGGGTCTGTTATGAAGTCGGTTGAAGAGCAGCTAGCGCTGATCAAACGTGGTGCGGAAGAACTGTTGGTTGAAGCTGAGCTGATCGAAAAGCTCAAGCGTGGCCAGCCCCTGCGTATTAAGGCTGGCTTTGATCCGACGGCGCCGGATCTGCACCTTGGGCATACCGTGCTTATTAATAAGCTGCGTCAGTTCCAGGAGCTGGGGCATCAGGTGATCTTCCTTATAGGTGACTTCACCGGGATGATCGGCGACCCGAGCGGCAAGAGCGCGACGCGTCCGCCGCTGACTCGTGAGCAGGTTCTCGATAACGCCGAGACCTACAAGACCCAGGTCTTCAAGATTCTTGATCCGGCCAAGACCGAGGTGGCGTTCAACTCCACCTGGATGGATCAGATGGGGCCCGCGGACTTCATTCGTCTGACGTCCCAGTACACCGTTGCTCGCATGCTTGAGCGCGATGACTTCGACAAGCGCTACTCCACCAATCAGCCGATCGCTATCCATGAGTTCCTGTACCCGCTGGTTCAGGGGTATGACTCGGTGGCGTTGCGTGCCGATGTCGAGTTGGGCGGTACCGATCAGAAGTTCAACCTGCTGATGGGGCGTGAGCTGCAGCGTGCGTATGGGCAAGAAGCTCAATGCATTCTGACCATGCCGTTGCTGGAGGGGTTGGATGGCGTCAAGAAGATGTCCAAGTCTCTGGGTAACTATGTAGGTATCCAGGAAGCGCCGGGTGTGATGTACGGCAAGCTCGTCTCGATTCCTGATGCGCTGATGTGGCGTTACTTCGAGCTGTTGAGCTTCCGCTCGATGGATGAGATCAATGCATTGCGTGCCGATGTAGAGGCGGGTGCGAATCCGCGGGACGTGAAGATCAAGCTCGCTGAAGAGATCGTGGCGCGTTTCCATGGCGAAGAGGCTGCTGCCAGTGCTCATCGTGCTGCGGGTAACCGTATGAAGGATGGCGAGCTGCCGGATGATTTGCCTGAGATCGAATTGACTGCTGGCGAGGCAATGCCAATCGCTGCTGTCCTTAATAAGGCGGGCCTGGTGAAGAACTCGGCAGTGGCGCGCGACCTTCTGGGTTCCGGTGGTGTGCGTATAGATGGTGAGGTTGTCGATCGCACCTTTATATACGAACTGGGCGCGACCCACGTTTGCCAGGCCGGCAAGAAGGCATTTGCGCGTATTACGCTTAAATCCGAATAAACCTGAAATTAACTGTTGACGGCGTTTTATATCTGTCTATAATTCGCCCCACTTCCGGCGCAGTCGAAACGGAAAACTCCTTGGTAAACAAAGAGTTATGTAGGTTTCGACAGCGAGTTGCTTCAGGTCATCGAAGCCCAGAAGGAGTTGATAAGGTCGTGTAGTTTGGCCCTGTTAACGATTCGATCTTCTCGGTCGAAAGCGGAGAAAAAGAGGTGTTGACAGCAGCGTGTAACGCTGTAGAATTCGCCTCCCGCTAACGAGAGATCGGAAGCGCAAGTGGTTGAAGTTGTTGAGGAATTCCTCGAAAACTTCTGAAAATAATCACTTGACAGCAAATGAGGCTGCTGTAGAATGCGCGCCTCGGTTGAGACGAAAGATCTTAACCAACCGCTCTTTAA